>NZ_QHCP01000005.1:0-712602 GCF_003182415.1 Actinokineospora spheciospongiae
ACCACCTGCCACTGCTCATCGGTCAACTCATGCCTGCGCACCACGGCACAAGATCAAAGCAGATCAACCCGACCGGCTTTGAGGACAGGCCCTAGGGTAGAAAGCCCCTTCGGCCGCCCCGTCCGCGGCCACGACCCCCGGAGGAGGCAGGCAGTGTCGCGCGCCCCGCTGGCCCTCCTCGCGGCCGGGTTCCGCCGCTACTCCACCTACCGCCAGGCCACCTTCGCCGGGATCTTCACCAACAGCGTGTTCGGCTTCCTGCGCTGCTACCTGCTGCTCTCGGTCGCCCAGGAGACGGGCTCGGTGGCGGGCTACAGCGGCTCGCAGTTGGTCACCTACGTCTGGCTCGGGCAGGGGATGCTCGCCACGGTCAACAGTTGGACGCCGCTGGACCTGGCCGAGCGGGTGCGGACCGGGGACGTGGTCGCCGACCTGCTGCGCCCGATCGATCCACTGTGGACCTACCTGTGGACCGACCTGGGCCGGGCCTGCTTCGCCGTGCTGACCCGGCTCGCCGTCCCGCTGGGGGTGGGCGCGTTCGCGTTCGGGCTGTACGTGCCGGACGACCCGCTGGTGTACCCGGTCCTGCTCCTGTCGCTGGTGCTGGCCGTGGTCACCGGCTTCGCCTGCCGCTACCTGATCGGCCTCACCGCGTTCTGGCTGCTCGACATCCGCGGGCTGAACATGGTGTGGGTGTTCTTCTCCGGCTTCGCCAGCGGCCTGTACTTCCCGCTGGCGGTCCTGCCGGAGTGGCTCTCGACGCTGCTGTGGGTGGCCACGCCGTTCCCGGTGCTGATGCAGTCCTCGATCGACATCGCGGTCGAGCGCGGCGGGCTCGGGCACGGGCTGCTGGTGCTCGCCGGTCAGGCCGCGTGGGCTCTCCTGCTGCTCTGGGCCTGCCGGGTGGTGCAGCGGCGCGGGGTGCGCAGGCTGGTCGTGCAGGGTGGCTAGCGCCCGCGTCTACGCGCACGTGGTCCGGGCGCAGGTCCGCTCCCAGGCGCAGTACCGCGCCTCGTTCCTGATCGACCTGTTCGGCAGCATGGCGGTCAACGCCCTCGACATCGCCACGGTCTTCGTGCTGTTCTCGGTGACCGGGGGGCTCGGCGGGTTCGGCGGCGGGCCGGTGCTGCTCATGGCGGCGCTGTCGGCGGCGTCGTTCTCCCTGGCCGACATGGCCGTGGGCACCGCCGACCGGCTGCGCGAGTACGTGCGCAGCGGGCAGTTCGACTCGCTGCTGCTGCGACCGCTGTCGACGCTGGCGCAGCTCGTGGCGGTGAACTTCGCCTTCCGCCGGGTCGGCCGCGTCGTGCAGGGGCTCGTGCTCTACGTCGTCGCGCTGGCCGTCGCGGGCGTGCACTGGACCCTCGGCGCGGCCGTGCTGGCGGTGGTCGCGCCGCTGGTGGGCGGGGTCTTCTTCGGCAGCCTGTTCGTCGCCGGGGCCACCGTGGCGTTCTGGTGGATCGAGTCCGGGGAGGTCGCCAACGCGTTCACCTACGGCGGCCGCGACTTCACCTCCTACCCGGTCACCATGTTCGGCGGCTGGTTCCGCGACCTGTTCGCCATCGCCCTGGGGTTCGCGTTCGTGGCGTACCTGCCCGCCCTCGCCCTGCTCGACCGCCCCGACCCGCTCGGCCTGCCGGACTGGCTGCGCTGGTGCTCGCCGGTGGTCGCGCTCGTCGCCGCCTGCCTCGCCGCGCTGTTCTGGCGCGTGGGGGTCCGCAACTACCGGAGCACAGGATCGTGATCATCGAGGTTTCCGGGCTGCGCAAGGACTTCACCGTCACCACGAAGGTGGGGCGGCTGCGCCGCGAGCGCACCGTCGTGTCCGCGGTGGACGGAGTGGACCTGGTCGTCGGGCGCGGTGAGCTGATCGGCTACATCGGGCCCAACGGCGCGGGGAAGTCGACCACGCTCAAGGTGCTCACCGGTGTGCTGACCCCCAGTGCCGGGCGCGTGCGGGTGTGCGGGCTGGACCCGGTGGCCGACCGCACGACGCTGGCCCGCCGGATCGGGGTGGTCTTCGGGCAGCGGTCGCAGTTGTGGTGGGACCTGCCGCTGGGGAGTCCTTCGAGCTGCTGCGCCACATCTACCGGGTGCCCGCCGCCGAGCACGCCGCCCGGCTGCGCACCTGCTCGGACCTGCTCGACCTCGACGGGTTCACCCGCACCCCGGTCCGCCAGCTCTCCCTCGGGCAGCGGATGCGCGGGGAGCTGACCGCGGCGCTGCTGCACGGCCCGGAGGTGCTGTTCCTCGACGAGCCGACCATCGGCCTCGACGTGCTGAGCAAGCAGGCCGTCCGCGGGTTCCTGGCCGAGCTGGACCGCCGCGGCGACACCACCGTCGTGCTGACCACGCACGACCTCGCCGACATCGAGAAGCTGTGCGAGCGGCTGGTGGTGATCGACCACGGCCGGGTCGTGCACGACGGCACCCTCGACGCCCTGCACACCCGCCACGGCTCCCGCCGCACGATCGTCGCCGACCTCGACGCGCCCTGGCCCGCCGGGCAGACCGTGCCGGGCGCCGCGGTGGCGGCGGTGGAGGCCGACGGCACCCGGGTCACGCTGACCCTCGACGGCCGGGCGGCGGGCGAGGTGGTCGCCGCGCTCGCCCGGATCGTGCCGCTGCGCGACCTGTCCGTGCAGGAACCCGACATCGAGGACGTCGTGGCCAGGATCTACCGGGGCTGAGCCAGCTCAACGGCGACCTCGGCGGCCACCCTGGTGTTGTCGGCGACCAGTTCGATGTTGGCGGTGAGGCTGGCGCCGCCACTGCCGCGGTGGAAGTGGTCGAGCAGCACCGGGGTGACGTCCTTGCCGCGGACGTCGCGCTCGCGCAGCAGGTCCATGCCCTCCAGCAGCAGCCGGTCGTGCAGCTCCCGGTCCAGCTCGTGCTCCGCCGGGATCGGGTTCACCAGCAGCACGCCCGCACCGCCGGGCACGTGGTCGCGGTGCGCGGCGATCGCGGCGGCGGCCTGCCTCGGGTCCTCGACCCGCCACGGCACCTCGAAGGCGGACACCCGCAGGTAGAAGCTGGGGAAGGAGTCCGTGCGGTAGCCCAGGACCGGGATCGACCGGGTCTCCAGCACCTCCACCGTCGCGGCGATGTCGAGGACCGACTTCACCCCGGAGCACACCACGGTCACCGGGGTCGCCGACAGCACGTCGAGGTCGGCGGAGACGTCCCAGGCCGCCGCGCCGCGCGGCACGGTCAGGTGCACGCCGCCGAGGCCGCCGGTGGCGAACACGCCGATGCCCGCCTGGGCGGCCAGGGTCGCGGTCGCGGCCACCGTGGTCGCCCCGTCGCGGCCCAGGGCCAGCGCCGGGCCCAGGTCGCGGCGGGAGAGCTTGCGCAGGCCGGAGTCGTCGGCGCACAGCCGCTGCAACCGCCCGTCGTCGAGGCCGACCCTGGCCCGGCCGTCGAGCAGGGCGATGGTCGCCGGGACCGCCCCGGCCGCCCGGACCACGTCCTCCAGGCGCCTGCCGACGTCCAGGCTCACCGACGCGGGCAGCCCGTGCGCCAGCAGGGTGCTCTCCAGCGCGACGACGCCGCGACCCTCGGCCAGCGCGTCGGCGACCTCTTCGGCCAGGTCCAGGTGCTCGGTTCCACTCACGCCGGGCATCATGCGTCAGCCGGGGTCCACCCGCGCGCCCGGGGTCGGCCGGGGCTCAGTCGAAGATGCCGCGCGGGGCCGCGACCTGCCGCAACCAGCCCTCCAGTTGCTGCTCCCAGTTCGCCCCGACCGCGGTGTGGGCCACGGTGAACGAGCCGAGGAACGCCTGCCCGCGGTTGCCCAGGCCACCGCCCCTGGCCACCCGCACCCGCTTGGTCACCTCCAGCACCACCCGCACGTCGGCGGGCCGGGCCAGGAACGTCACCACCACCCGGTCGAAGACGCGCTCGAACGCGGGGGAGGGGCCGAAGACGATCTCCTGGAAGAACGGGAGCTGCTGGTCGACGCCGTCGAGCCGGTCGCGCGCCATGCCCGCCTCGCGGAAGGTGAAGCCGAGCCTGCTCATCGCGTCCAGGACCCGGTGCTGGGCGGGCAGCGGCTCGACCGCCACCGCGTCCACGTCCTGCGGGTCCACCACCGCGCCCGCCAGGTCGAGGTTGGTCTGCAGGCCCACCGCCATGCCGGTCAGGTGCTTGCCGAACACCGTGGTCACCGGCGTCTCCCAGGGCAGGTGCACCTCGAACGGCACCTGCAGCCGAGCGCCCGCCCGGACCACCTCGTGGCCTGCCAGCCGCACGGTCTGCACCGGCAGGTCGGCGGTCTCGCCGTCGTCGCCGGTCTCCACCCTGGTCAGCAGGGTGACGCCGAGCGCGTCGACCTCCTGGTCGACCTGCCCGCCGAGGAGCAGCACCTCGCCGTGCAGGACGCCGCCCGGTCGGACGGCGCGGTCGAGGAGGCGGGCGTCGACCTTCGCCCCGCCGGAGCCGAAACCGGCCAGCACCTTCTGGAACATGCTCGGCATCCTGCCGCACGACGCCACCGCCCGAGCGGGTTTTCGGCGCGGTGTTGCATCATGGAGCCATGAGCGCACCCACCCAGACCCGCCCCGAGGTCGACACCCGCCCGGAGGGCACCGAGACCACCGGCGACGACACGCCGAAGATGTTCCACTACGTCCGCAAGAACAAGATCGCCGAGAGCGCGGTCATGGGCAACATGGTCGTGGCCCTGTGCGGTGAGGTCTTCCCGGTGACCAAGAGCCCCAAGCCCGGTTCCCCGGTCTGCCCCGACTGCAAGAAGATCTACGAGCAGATGAAGGACTGAGCGGCGTTCGCCCCTCCCGCGGCCGCTGCGCCTGGAGTGGGAAGGCCGCAGGAACGGCGAAGGGCCCCGCGCGCGGGGCCCTTCGCCGTCCGGGGGTCAGGCGGAGCTGGTGGCGGGCTCCGGCGACGGTTCGGCCGGGGCCTGCGGCGGCGGGGACTTCTTCGCCCGCCTGCGCTCCTTGAGGTTCTCGACCATCGTGTAGAGGGTCGGCACCAGGACCAGGGTCAGCACGGTCGAGCTGATCAGCCCGCCGATGACCACGATGGCCAGCGGCTTGCCGATGAACCCGCCCTCCCCGGTGACGCCCAGCGCCATCGGGACCAGGGCGAAGATGGTCGCCGCGGCGGTCATCAGGATGGGCCGCAACCTGCGGCGACCGCCCTCCACCACCGCGTCCACGACGGACATGCCGTCGGCCCGGTACTGGTTGACCAGGTCGATCAGCACGATCGCGTTGGTGACAACGATGCCCACCAGCATCAGCATCCCGATCAGCGACGGCAGGCCCAGCGGGGTGCCGGTGGCCAGCAGCAGCCCGATCGCGCCGGTGGCGGCGAACGGGATGGACACCAGCAGGATCAGCGGCTGCACCAGGCTGCGGAACGTGGCCACCATGATCATGAAGACGATCGCGATGGCCGCCAGCATGGCCAGCCCGAGGTCCTGGAACGTCGAGGCCTGGTCGGCGCTGACGCCGCCGATCTCGTACTCCGCGCCCCCGGTGAGGGTGGTCGCGTCCAGCCGGGCGGTCAGGTCGGCGGTGACCGCGCCCAGGTCGGCGCCGGTGGCCTTGGCCGAGACGGTGGTGCTGCGCTCGCCCCCGGTGCGCCGGACCTGGGTCGGACCGTCGACTGTGGACACCTGCGCCACCTCGCCCAGGGTGACCACGCCGCCCGCGCCGGGCAGCGGGAGGGCGCGCAGCGCGTCGACGTCACCGGGCGCGGTCCCGGTGCGCAGCACGACCTGCTGCCGGGTGCCGCCGATCGCCAACTCCGCGACTGGGGTGCCGCGCAGCGCCTGGGTGGCGAACTGGGCGACGGTCTGCGTGCTCAGCCCGCGCGCCGCGGCGGCCCGCTGGTCGACGAGCACCTGCACCCGGGGCGCGCTGACCGCGAGGTCGTTGCTGACCTCGGCCAGCCCCGGGGTCTCCGAGACGACCCGCTGCACGGCGTCCGCGGCGGTCTTGAGCGACGCCGCGTCCGGGGCGGTGACGACGACCTGCACGGTGTCGGAGGCGAACCCGGCCGCCGCCGCGCCGAACTTGACCGTGCCGCTGCCGGGCACGTTCGCCAGCCGCTCGGTCAGCCGGTCCTGCAACGCGGTCAGGTCGGTGCCCTCGCGGACGGTGGCGTTGGCCGAGGTGGCTCCGGTGCCACCGAGCCCGAAGGCCGCGAACTGCTGGTCGCCGCCGACGGTCACCTGGTAGGTCTCGACCTCCTCGGCCTCACCGAGCACGGTCTCCAGCTTGCGCGCCGCCTCGTCGCGGGCGGCCAGGCTCGCGCCGGGCGGCAGCTCCTGGGTCAGCCGCAGGGCCGTGTTGCCGGACTGGTCGAGGAAGTTGGTCGTCAACTGACCGGCCAGCACCCCCGTGCCGATGAAGATCAGCACGGCCACCAGCACCGTCGTCCCGCGCTTGCGGGTGGCGAACCGCAGCACCGGGACGTAGGCGCGTTGCAGCGGGCTCCTGCGCTCCTTGGCGATCGCGGCCTCGCGGGCGGTCTCGGCCGCGGCGGCGTCGGCGGGGACCGCGGGCGGCTTGAGGAACCAGTACGCCACCACCGGCACCACCGTCAGCGACACGACCAGCGAGGCCAGCAGCGCCACCGTCACGGTGATCGAGAACGGCCCGAACAGCTCACCGGCGATGCCGCCGACGAACGCGATCGGCAGGAACACCGCCACCGTGGTCAGCGTCGACGCGGTCACCGCGCCCGCCACCTCCCGGGTGCCGTCGAGCACCGCCCGCTGCTTGGGTTCGCCGTAACCCAGGTGTCGCTTGATGTTCTCCAGCACCACGATCGAGTCGTCGACGACCCGGCCGATGGCGATGGTCAGCGCGCCCAGCGTCAGCAGGTTCAGCGACAGGTCACCGATCCACAGCGCCAGCAGCGCCACCAGCACCGACAGCGGGATCGACACCGCCGTCACCAGCGTCGAGCGCAGCGACAGCAGGAACAGCAGGATCACCACCACCGCGAACAGCAGCCCCAGCAGCCCCTCGGTGGTCAGGCCGCTGATCGCCTTCCGCACCTGCGGCCCCTGGTCGGAGACGACGGTGAGCTTCGTGTCCGCCGAACGGCCCAGCTCGTCGAGCTTGCCGCGCACGGCCTGGGAGATGTCCACCGCGTTGCCGTCGGCGGTCATGGTCATCGACACGCCGAGGGTGGCCTGCCCGTCGGTGCGGGTGATCGCGGTCGGGGCGGCCAGGCCCTGCTCGACGGTGGCGATGTCGGCCAACCGCACCGGGCCCGCGCGGCCGGGGATGGTCAGCGCGCGCAGGTCGTCCACCGACCCCAGTGGGCCGCCCACCTGCACCGACAGCGTGTTGTCGCCCTCGCTGAGGGTTCCAGCGGGCGTCGAGCGGCCCGCGGCGGAGAGGGCGGCGGTCAACGCCGTCGGCTCCACCCCGGCCGCGGCCAGCCTCGCGTAGTCGAGGGTCACGGTGACCGTCTGTTCCCGGGCGCCGGTCAGCGACACCTCCCGCACACCGGGGATCTCCTCCAGGCCGGGCAGCACCTCCGCGCGCAGCCGGGCCGCCGTGGCGGCCTCGTCGGCGCCCACCGTGGCGGCCAGCGTGACGACCGGGATGTCGTCGGTGCTGCCCTGCGCGACGGTCGGCTCCACGTCCTGCGGAAGCTGCGGGCGCAGCCGGTTGACCGCCTGCTGGATCTGCGCGACCCCGTTGTCCAGGTCGGTGCCGTAGACGAACTGCACCTGCACCGTCGCCGAGCCCTCGGCGGAGCGGGTGGTGACCTGCTCGACGCCGGGGATGCCCCGGGCCGCCGCCGCGATCGGCTCGGCGATCTCGCTGTCGACCACGTCGGGCGAGGCACCCGGGTAGGGCGCGACGACCACCGCGGCGGGCAGTTGGATGGACGGGAAGAGCTGTTGGCGCAGCGACGGCAGGGCGATGACGCCGAACCCGATGACCAGCAGGCTGAGCAACCCCACCAGTCCCCGGTTGCTCAGGCTCAGTCTTGCCAGCACGGACATGGCTGTGTGTGTCCCCTCGGTGTGACCCCGGTGAAACCCCGGTGGCACCGCTGCCCGCGCGGGGTGGCGTCAGCCTGGCACACCGAACCTGAGAGCCGTTCCGGTCCACCGGGAACTCCGTCAGGGAGAGGGCTCACCCCGGGTGGGCGACGCCCGGCGCAACCCGTTCTCCTTGGTGCCCAAGGGTTCCGGTCCGTCCACAGTGCCGGCGGGAGGTTGGGCCGACCCGTCCACTGAGTCGGGTCCCCGGGTGCCGTTCCCGGCCGGGGCGTCCGGGTCCTCGTCGTGCCAGGCCCGGGCGCTCTCCTCGGAGTGGATCTGCCCGGCGGCCCGCTCCAGTTCCAGCCGCTGCCAGCGCCGCCGCTCCCGCCGGGTCATCCGCGCGGGCCACAGCTCCTGGATGGCGGAGTTGAAGTAGGCGCCGATCACCACCGCGAGCCCGATGAAGTAGGCGAACAGCAGGAACGCGATCGGGGTGGCCAGCGCGCCGTAGGTGTAGCCGGTGGAGGTGATGGCGCCGATGTAGAACCGCAGGCCGATGCTGGAGAAGATGAAGAACACCATCGCCAGCAGCGCGCCGGGGACCCCGCGGTGCCAGGGCAACTTCCGCGGCAGGGCCAGCTTGTAGAGCGTGGCCAGCGCCAGCACGATCAGCAGCCCGATCGCCGGGTAGTAGGTGAACGACAGGTAAGCGACGATCGTCGGCCGCCAGGACACCGGGAACAGGTTCGGCAACAGGTCCGGTCCCAGCGCCAGCACCGGCAGCCCCACGATCAGCAGCACCAGGCTGGCCATGTAGATCAGCAGCGAGAAGATCCGCTGCCACACCTCGTTGCGCACCCCGTACTGGTCGTGCGCCACGGTGATCGCGTCGACGAACGACGACATCGCCGACGAGCCCGCCCACAGCGAGATGAGGAAGCCGATCGAGACGATCTCGCCGCGCCCGACGGTGAGGATGTCGTTGACCGTCGGCTCGATGATCTGCGTCACCACGTTGCCGCTGAACGCGGTGCGGGAGATGTCGATGATGCTGGCCTGCACCGATTGGATGACGTCGCGGCCGAACCACTCCGCCACGTAACCGAGGCTGCCCAGCAGTCCCAGCAGCAGCGGCGGCAGCGACAGGACCTGCCAGAACGCCGACTCCGCCGCCTCGGAGAAGATGTTCCCGCCCCACGCCTTGCCCAGGGTGCGCTTGACCAGCCGCCACGGTCCCCGGCGCCGCGGGGGCGCGCCGTCGCGGCCGGTCGGGTGTCCGGACAGCGGGTTCATCGCGCCCAGCATGGCTCATCAGTGGTGATCCGGCCGCACGGCCCGGGCGATCGTTACCCGCGTGTCGCGTCAGGCGGCGATCACCGACGGGGGCCGGGTAGTCTCACGGACGCCCTCACACCGGGACCGACCGCCGCGCACCGCCGCCCGGCGCGAGCCGATTGAGGGCGTTCGCATGTGCGCCGAGTGGCTGGAAGGAGCTGGGGCATCCCGTGACCCGGGCCGAGGTTGAACCGGACACCCAGGAACAGCGGACCCCGCCCGCCCGACCGCTGCGGGCCTGGCAGCGCCGCGCGCTGACGATGTACCTCACCCGCAGGCCCAAGGACTTCCTCGCGGTGGCGACGCCGGGCGCGGGCAAGACGGTCTTCGGGCTGCGGGTCGCCGCCGAGCTGCTCGCCGACCGCACGGTCGAGCGGATCACCGTCGTCGCCCCGACCGAGCACCTCAAGCACCAGTGGGCGGCCTCGGCCGCGGCGGCGGGCATCCCGATCGACCCGAACTTCACCAACTCGATGGGCCAGACCTCCAGCGACTACCTGGGCGTCGCGGTCACCTACGCGCAGGTCGCCGCGCACCCCGCGCTGCACCGGGTGCGCACCGAGCAGCGCAAGACGCTGGTGGTCCTCGACGAGATCCACCACGGCGGCGACGCCAAGAGCTGGGGCGACGCGGTCCGCGAGGCGTTCACCCCGGCGACCAGGCGGCTGGCGCTGACCGGGACCCCGTTCCGCTCCGACGACTCGCCGATCCCGTTCATCCAGTACGAGCCGGACGGCGCGGGCTTCCAGCGCTCCAAGGCCGACCACACCTACGGCTACTCCGACGCGCTGCGCGACGGCGTGGTCCGGCCGGTGATCTTCCTGGCCTACTCCGGTGAGGCGAGCTGGCGCACCAGCGCGGGCGAGGAGTTCTCCGCCCGCCTCGGCGAGCCGCTGACCGCCGAGCAGACCGCCCGGGCCTGGCGCACGGCGCTGGACCCGTCGGGGGAGTGGATTCCGTCGGTGCTGGGCGCGGCGAACGTGCGGCTGACCCAGTTGCGCGAGGGCGGCATCCCGGACGCGGGCGGGCTGGTCATCGCCTCCGACCACGTCACCGCCAAGGCCTACGCCAAGATCCTGCACACCATGACCGGCGAGGAACCGGCCCTGGTGCTCTCCGACGACCCGAAGGCGTCGGGCCGCATCCAGGAGTTCTCCGACGGCACCGCCCGCTGGCTGGTCGCGGTCCGGATGGTCAGCGAGGGCGTCGACGTGCCCCGGCTGGCCGTGGGCGTCTACGCCACCAGCGCCTCGACGCCGCTGTTCTTCGCCCAGGCCATCGGCCGCTACGTGCGCGCCCGGCGCCCGGGGGAGACCGCGAGCATCTTCCTGCCGTCGGTGCCGGTGCTGCTCGACCTGGCCAGCGAGCTGGAGGCCGAGCGCGACCACGTCCTGGGCAAGCCGCACCGGGAGGAGGAGGGCTGGGCCGACGGCCTGCTCGCCGACGCCAACCGCACCAAGGACGAACCGGGCGAGGAGGAGAAGGCGTTCACGTCCCTGGGCGCCTCGGCGGAGCTGGACCAGGTCATCTTCGACGGCTCCTCGTTCGGCACCTCGGCGTTCTCCGGCTCCGACGAGGAGCAGGAGTACCTCGGCCTGCCCGGCCTGCTCGAACCCGACCAGGTCCGCGCCCTGCTCAAGCAGCGCCAGGACGACCAGCTCCAGGCCCGCTCGCGCAGGGCGGCGGAGGAGGCGGCCAAGCCCAGGGAGGTCCCGGTCGCCCGCCCGCAGTCGGTGCAGGAACGCCTGGCGACGCTGCGCAAGGAGCTCAACGCCCTGGTCGGCATGGCCCACCACCGCACCGGCAAGCCGCACGGCATGATCCACGGCGAGCTGCGCCGCACCTGCGGCGGCCCGCCCACCGCGATGGCCACCGTGGAGCAACTGGAAGAGCGCATCGCCACCCTGCGCTCCTGGTAGCGGCCCCGCTCGACCCCCGCGGCGGACACAGCCCGCGCCCCGAGTCGACTCGGTGACCTGCGGGAGCGGTCCGATGAGCGGATGCCCCGGTGTGCGCGCCTACGCGCGGCGCCCGATCGGACGCGATCCGTGCACCCGACCGGACGCATTGCGCGCAGATGTCCACTCCGTTGCCAAACCGTGTCCCACCGAATGGACCTGAATCGAGTCAGTCCGGTTTCCGACGCCGGTCGAACGGCATATGTTGTGGCCCACAACATTTGGAACGGTCAGCTCGCCCCGGGTCCAGGCGGCACCGTCCAGCGGCATCGAAAGGGACATCGTGATGCGCAGCAAGACTCTGGCATTCCTGGCCGCGGGGCTGGGTACGGCCCTGACCCTGACGGCGTGCGGGGCCAACCAGGCCGCCCCGCCCGCTTCCGGCGGGTCCAGCGACACCGCGAGCAGCGGCCCGGGCATCCCGGTCGGCGTGATCCTGCCGGAAACCGCGACGTCCGCCCGCTGGGAGGGCTTCGACAAGCCCATGCTGGAAGCGGCGATGAAGGCCAAGGGCCTCGAACCCGACATCCAGAACGCCCAGGGCGACGTGCAGAAGTTCACCACCCTCGCGGACGGCATGATCAGCCAGGGCGTCAAGGTCCTGGTCATCGCCTCGATCAACTCCGAGGTCGGCACCGCGGTGGCGGCCAAGGCCAAGGCCCGCGGCATCCCCACCATCGACTACGACCGCCTCAACCTCGGCGGCAGCTCCGACTACTACGTGTCCTTCGACAACGTGAAGGTCGGCGAACTCCAGGGCCAGGGCCTGGCCGACGCGCTCAAGGACAAGCCGGGCGCGCAGGTCATCGAGATCGAGGGCGCCCCGACCGACAACAACGCGACCCTGTTCTACAACGGCCAGCAGAACGTCCTCAAGCCGCTGTACGAGGCGGGCACGCTCAAGCTGGTGCAGAAGCAGGCCATCGACGGGTGGGACAACCAGAAGGGCGGCACCACCTTCGAGCAGATCCTGACCGGCAACGGCGGCAAGGTCGACGGCGTCGTGGCCGCCAACGACGGCCTCGCCGGTGCGGTGATCACCGTGCTGCGCAAGAACGGCCTCAACGGCAAGGTCCCGGTGACCGGCCAGGACGCCACCGCGGACGGCCTGATGGCCATCCTGCGCGGCGACCAGTACATGACCGTGTTCAAGCCGATCAAGGAGGAGGCGGAGAACACCGCCTCCCTGGCCGCCCTGCTGGCCAAGGGCGACACCGCGGGCGCCGACGCGCTGGCCAAGCAGAGCAGCGACGACACCAAGGCCAACCGCAAGGTGAAGTCGGTTCTGCTGGAGCCGAAGCTGACCACCAAGGACACCGTCAAGGAGGTCGTGACGCAGGGCTACGTGAAGGCGTCGGAGATCTGCGGCGGCGACCTCGCCCCGGTCTGCTCGCAGCTCGGCATCAGCTGACCGAAGTCCTCCGCCCCCGGCGCGGCGCGTCTCCCCCCACGCGCCGGGCCGGGGGCGGTCCTTCCCCGTAGGAGATCGCGCCATGAGCGAACCCATTCTGGAGATCACCGGGCTCAACAAGAGCTTCGGACCCGTCCACGTGCTGCACGACGTGGACTTCACCGTGCGCGCCGGTGAGGTCACCGCGCTCGTCGGCGACAACGGCGCGGGCAAGTCGACCCTGGTCAAGTGCGTGGCGGGCATCCACCCGACCGACTCCGGGCAGGTGTCCTTCAACGGCAGGCCGGTGACGATCAACGGCCCGCGCGACGCCGCCGACCTGGGCATCGAGGTCGTCTACCAGGACCTCGCGCTGGCCGACAACCTCGACATCGTGCAGAACATGTTCCTCGGCCGCGAGCGCGGCAGCGCCTGGATGCTCGACGAGGCCAGCATGGAGAAGGCCGCCCGCGACACCCTGGCCTCGCTGTCGGTGCGCACGGTCAAGTCGGTGCGCACCCCGGTCTCCTCGCTGTCGGGCGGGCAGCGGCAGACCGTGGCCATCGCCAAGTCGGTGCTGTGGGAGAGCAAGGTCGTGCTGCTCGACGAGCCGACCGCCGCGCTCGGCGTCGCCCAGACCCGGCAGGTGCTCGACCTGGTGCGCAGGCTGGCCGAGCAGGGCCTGGGTGTGGTGCTGATCAGCCACAACATGGCCGACGTGTTCGAGGTGGCCGACCGGATCGCCACCCTCTACCTGGGCCGCATGGTCGCCCAGGTGCCGACCAGGGACGTCACGCACGGCCAGGTCGTCGAGCTGATCACCGCGGGCCGATCCGGAGACCTCGGGCTGGCCCGCCCCGAGTCCGCGACAGTCTGATCACCGAGGCACACCAATGACTGAAACCCCAGCCACCGAGAAGACCGACACCGGCGGCGCCATCTCCGACTTCGGCATCGACACCACCACCCAGTCCAGCGGCGAGGCGCTGCGCGACTACTTCGCGCGGCTGCGCGGCGGCGAGCTGGGCTCGCTGCCCGCCGTGCTCGGCCTGGCCGTGATGGTGCTGGTGTTCTGGGTGCTGTCCGACAGCTTCCTCACCCTGGACAACACCGCGAACCTGCTCGCCCAGGGCGCGGGCAAGATGATCATCGCCATGGGGCTGGTGTTCGTCCTGCTGCTCGGCGAGATCGACCTGTCCGCGGGCACCGCCTCCGGTGTGGCCGCGGCGGTGATGGCCATGCACTACGTGCGCTCGGGCAACCTGCTCGGCGGCATGGGCTCCACCGTGTTCTACGTGTTCGTCGCCGGCCTGGTCGTCGCCGCGGGCCTGGCGCTGTTCATGCGCATCTGGGCGGGCGCGGTCATGGCCGGGATCGCCATCGTCATCGCCATGATCGGCGCGGCGCCCAACCCGTGGATCGAGATGCTGCTCGCGGTCTGCGTCGGCACCGCGATCGGCGTGGTCACCGGCTTCCTGGTCTCCAAGATCGGCATGCCGTCGTTCGTGGTGACCCTGGCGCTGTTCATCACCTGGCAGGGCGTCATCCTGCAGTTCATCGGCGACGGCGGCGTGTTCGGCATCGGCACCCAGCCGGTGCTGTTCTCCGTCGCCAACGGCAACCTGCCCGTGCTCGGGAGCTGGGTCCTGTTCGTCGTCGCGGCGGGCGGCTACGCCGCGGTCGTGCTCGGCGAGCACTTCAGCAGGCTCAAGCGCGGCCTGGTCACCATGCCGACGCCGCTGGTGCTGGCCAAGGTCGGCGCGGTCGCGCTCGTCTCCGCGGTGGCCACCTTCGCGCTGACGCTCAACCGCTCGCCCAACGAGTCCGTCGTCATCGAGGGCGTCCCGTACGTGGTGCCGATCGTGCTCGTGGTGCTGGTCATCGGCACCTACGTGCTCAACCGCACCCGCTACGGCCGCCACATCTACGCCGTCGGCGGCAACGCCGAGGCGGCTCGGCGCGCGGGCATCAACGTGGGCAAGATCCGGGCCAGCGTGTTCGTCGTCACCTCCTCCCTGGCGGCCCTGGGTGCGATCGTGTACTCGTCGAAGGTCGGCTCGGTCGACCCGCAGGCCGGTGGCCTCAACACCCTGCTGTTCGCGGTCGGCGCGGCCGTCATCGGCGGCACGTCGCTGTTCGGCGGGCGGGGCAAGGTGTTCCACGCGGTGGTCGGCGGTCTGGTGCTGGCGGTCGTGGAGAACGGCCTCGGCCTGCTCAAGCAGCCCGCCGCCGTGGTCAACATCGTCACCGGCCTCGTACTGTTGCTGGCGGCCACCGTCGACGCCCTCTCGCGCAGGCGCGCGGCGGTCTCCACCAGGTAGGCAACCGGAAGGCAGGCACGTGACCAGCACGCCCACGGCGGGAGCCCGTCCCGACGAGGTGCGCAGGCACAACCGGACCGCGCTGCTGCGCAGGCTGCACGTGGCGGGCCCCACCACCCGGGCGTCCCTGGCGACGGAACTGGGGCTCAACCGCAGCACCATCAAGGCACTGGTCGACGGGCTGGCGGAGTCCGGGGTGGTCGAGGAACGACTGCCCCGGGCCCGCTCCGGCGCGGGCAGGCCGTCGCTGCTGGTCCTCCCACAGGCGCACGCGGCGGTGGTCGTGGCGGTCGATATCCGGGTCGAGCAGGTGGCGATCGCCCTGGTCGGCCTGGGCGGGGAGATGCTCGGCCGCAACAGTTGGAACCTGCACGGCCGCGCCAGCGAACCGGACGAGGTCATCACCCACGTCATCGAGTCCACCCAGGTCCTCGCCGCCGAACTGGGCGTGCGGATGGTCGGGGCGGGCGTGTCGGTCCCGGGCGTCGTCCGCCGCTCCGACGGCTTCGTCCACGAGGCCCCGAACCTCCAGTGGACCAACGTCCCCCTCGGCGACCGCCTCGGCGGCGCCCTCTCGGTCCCCATCCGCATCGCCAACGACGCGGAGATCGCCGCCCTCGCCGAACACCTCCGCGGCGCCGCCCGCGGCTCCCTCGACGCCGTCTACGTCTCCGCCGACGTGGGCGTCGGCGGCGGCGTCATCTCCGACGGCTCGGCCCTGCGCGGCACCGCCGGGTACGTCGGCGAACTCGGCCACATGGTGGTCAACCCGCGCGGTCGCCCCTGCTACTGCGGCAGCCGGGGGTGCTGGGAGACCGAGGTGGGCGAACTGGCCCTGTGCCGCGCCCTCAAGCTGCCGGAGGGCACCCCGCGCGGCGCGGTCGTCGCCGAACTGCGCTCCCTGACCACCCCCGAGCGGATCACCGCCGTCCTGGGCGACTTCCGCGAGTTCCTGACCATCGGCCTGGTCAACATCGTCAACGTGTTCGGCCCGGAACTGGTCGTCCTGGGCGACCTGTTCACCGCCCTGCCCCCGACGCTGATCTCCGCCGTGGGCGCCGAGGTCAGCCGCCGCTCCCTGGTGAGCCGGGCAGTGGGCGGAACCCGCGTCCTCACCTCGGCGATGGGCTCGGACGTCAAGCTGATCGGCGCCGCCGAACTCGCCTTCGAACCGGTCCTCGACATGGTCTGAACCCCCGCGTCCGGGGCCCCAGCTCGCCCACACGCCTCCCGGCGGCGCTTCGAGGCCCCAGGAACACTGGTTCGTCGGTCGGACAACGAGGAGGGCCGGCACCCCGCAGCGGGATACCGGCCCTCGTCGTGTTCAGGCGCGACTGTCAGCCCTTCTGGAGCTCAGCCGCCAGCTCGCGCAAACGGTCCTCGTGCGCCCGAGCGTGGTGGCCGCAGAACAGGAGCTCTCCTCCGGAGGAAAGTACGGCGCGAACCTGAGCGGCCGCGCCGCACCGGTCGCAGCGGTCGGCAGCGGTCAGCTCGGGGCGGGTGAGCGTCGTAGTCGTCGTCATGGGAGTTCTCCCTCCGTCCCGGCACCGGGTGGACCCGGTGCCCTCATCGGCTGCGGTCACGGAGGCGGAAACTCCGCCGTGGTCGCACTTCCTACTCTTACAGACGTTTGGGCCCCCGGCAGTGTTCCCGTTTCCAGAGTTAAAGCCGGTAACCCGGGTTTTACTCGCGACCGTGGTCCAAAAAGGCCCTGGAGCTGGGCCTACGTCGGGCAAACGGAACCTGAATCCCCGATGATCTGAGATCCTGTTCACCACGGGCGAACGCCCCCGACGACCACATCCTGGACTTGATCGGCCGAACGGGGCATTTCACGCGAAGAAGCCGCCCCCATCGGGAGCGGCTTCTTCCGGTCGACCCGGGTTTACTCCAGGTAGTCGCGCAGGACCTGCGAGCGCGACGGGTGGCGCAGCTTCGACATGGTCTTGGACTCGATCTGGCGGATGCGCTCGCGGGTGACCCCGTAGACCTGGCCGATCTCGTCCAGGGTGCGCGGCTGGCCGTCGGTGAGGCCGAAGCGGAGGCGGACGACACCCGCCTCGCGCTCGGACAGGGTGGCCAGGACCGACTGGAGCTGGTCCTGCAGGAGCGTGAACGACACCGCGTCCACCGCGACCACGGCCTCGGAGTCCTCGATGAAGTCACCGAGCTGGCTGTCGCCCTCGTCGCCGATGGTCTGGTCCAGGGAGATGGGTTCCCGGGCGTACTGCTGGATCTCCAGCACCTTCTCCGGGGTGATGTCCATCTCCTTGGCGAGCTCCTCCGGGGTGGGCTCGCGGCCCAGGTCCTGGAGCAGTTCGCGCTGGATGCGGCCGAGCTTGTTGATGACCTCGACCATGTGCACCGGGATGCGGATGGTGCGGGCCTGGTCGGCCATGGCGCGGGTGATCGCCTGGCGAATCCACCAGGTGGCGTACGTGGAGAACTTGTAGCCCTTGGTGTAGTCGAACTTCTCCACCGCGCGGATCAGGCCGAGGTTGCCCTCCTGGATCAGGTCCAGGAACGCCATGCCGCGGCCGGTGTAGCGCTTGGCCAGCGACACCACGAGGCGCAGGTTGGCCTCGAGCAGGTGGTTCTTGGCCCGCTCGCCGTCGCGCACGATCCAGCGGAGGTCGCGGCGCATCTGCGGCTGGAGCTTCTCGTTCTCGTCCTCGGACTTGCGCACGCGCTCGGCGGCGTAGAGCCCGGCCTCGATGCGCTTGGCGAGTTCGACCTCCTCCTCGGCGTTGAGGAGGGCGACCTTGCCGATCTGCTTGAGGTAGGCGCGGACCGAGTCGGCGGAGGCGGTGAGCTCGGCGTCCTTGCGGGCCTGCCGCAGCGCCTCGGACTCCTCCTCGTCCCAGACGAAGTCGCCGTCCTTGGTCTCCTTGCCGCCGGTGTCCTTCTCCTCCGGCTCCTCCACGGCCTCCTCGACCGGGTCGACCTCGACCTCTTCGAGGTCGGCGAGGTCGGGGGCGTCCTCGTCCGGCTCCTCGCCGTCGGGACCGTCCCCGGCCTTCTTGGGGCCGGACTTGGCCGCGGTCTTCTTCGGCGCGCGCGGGGCCTTGGCCCCGGCGGCCTTCCGCGCCGTCGTCTTGGTCCCGTTCACGCCCGTCGGCTCTTCGCCCTCTGCCGGTGCGCTCTTGGTCGTCTTGGCGGCGCTAGCCGACGCGGTGGAGCGTCGGGTTGCGGTTCGTGCGGCTGCCACGTACGCCCTTTCACAACTGTCCATCACGGCTGCGTCCGAGTGTGGAAACGCCTGGTCACTGCCGGAGTTCGGGGGAGTGCCCGGTGGGCTTCTCAGCCGCGGGCCTGTTCCATTGTAGCGACGGGCGGCGTGTCCCGAGGACACGCCAAGCCCGAAATGTGCTCGTGCACCCGCTCAGGGGGCGGTTTCAGGGGTTGGCCCCCGCCGCGGCGGCCACCGCCGCCCCCACGATGCCCGCGTCGTTGCGCAGTTCGGCGGCCACGACCTTGGTCCGTACGTCGAGCAGCGGCAGCCACTTGTCGGCCTTCTTGCTCACCCCGCCGCCCGCGATGATGAGGTCCGGCCAGATCAGGTTCTCCAGGCCGTGGACGTAGCGGGTCACCCGCTTGGCCCACTGCTCCCAGGACAGGTCCTCCTCCTCCTTGGCCGAGGCCGCCGCGCGCGTCTCCGCGTCGTGGCCGTCGATCTCGAGGTGGCCGAACTCGGTGTTCGGGATGAGCTTGCCGTCGAGGAACAGCGCGCTGCCGATGCCGGTGCCGAAGGTCAGCAGCACCACCACACCGGTCTGGTCGTGCGGCTGGCCGTAGCGGACCTCGGCGATGCCCGCCGCGTCCGCGTCGTTGAGCACGGTCACCTGGTCCGCGGGCAGGCCGAGGCGGCCCGCGAACAGCGCGGCGGCGTCGGTGCCGATCCAGCTCTTGTCGATGTTGGCCGCCGAGTGCGCCACCCCGCGCTTGACCACCGACGGCAGGGTGACCCCGACCGGCCCGGTCCACCCGAAGTCCTTCACGATCGAGGCGACCACCTCCGACACCGCCTCCGGCGTCGACGGGGTCGGGGTGGGAATCCTGATCCGCTCGCCCTCGAGCTTGCCCCCGTCGAGGTCCACCACGCATCCCTTGATGCCGGAACCGCCGATGTCCACTCCGAAGCCGCGGGCTGCACCCATCCCCGGTTCCTTTCAAATTCGATTCAGTGGCCGTCGAGCGGTGACATTAGCCGTCCGGTCCCGGCTGTGGTCGGATGGACGGGTGGGCACCTCCGAACGCGACCTCGCCGAGATCGCCGAGACCGTGGCCGTGGCCGCCGCGGCGCTGGCCGAGTCGACGCGGGCCGCGGCGATCCGCGACGTCGACACCAAGAGCACCCGCACCGACGTGGTCACCGCGGGCGACCGGGCCGCCGAGGACCTGGTCCGGGCCCGGCTGGCCGAGCTGCGACCGGGCGACGCGGTGCTGGGCGAGGAGGGCGGCGGTGCGGCCGGACCGGGCCTGACCTGGGTCGTCGACCCGATCGACGGAACGGTGAACTACCTCTACGGCTACCCCTGGTACGCGGTGTCGCTGGCCGCACAGGTCGACGGGGTGTCGGTCGCCGGGGCGGTCGTGGAGCCGGTCAGCGGCAGGCGCTGGACCGCCGCCCGCGGGCACGGCGCCTGGCTCGACGGGCGCAGGCTGCGGGTCTCCGAACCCGCGGGGCTCGACGTGTCGCTGATCGCCACCGGGTTCTCCTACTCGGCGCAGCGCCGCCGCGACCACGCCGCGGTGGTCGCCCGGCTGCTGGGCCGGGTGCGCGACATCCGGCGGGCGGGGGCGGCGTCGCTGGACCTGTGCGCGGTCGCGGCGGGGTGGGTGGACGGGTACTGCGAGCGCGGGCTCTCCCGGTGGGACTGGGCGGCGGGGGCGCTGGTCGCGGAGGAGGCGGGTGCGGTGGTGTCGCTGCCGGGGGAGGCGCCTGAGCTGGGGGCGGACGCGGTGTTCGCGTGCGCGCCTGCCGTGGCGGGGGAGTTGCGGGCGGCGCTGGTGGAGTGCGGGATCGGCGGGTACGAGTAGCGGCTGGGTGTCTACGCGGGGCGTGCTGCGTGCTGCGTGCTCGCGGGTCAGCCGTGGGTTTCAGGGCTCGGGGTTTTGTGGGTGTGCCCGGCTGGGTGGATGTGTTTGGCCGGGGCCCCTATGGCGATCATGTGCTCCAGTGCGTCAGGTGGGGCTGAAAAGATGCCCCACCGCCCAGGCAGGCTGTCACATGATCGCCACCCCCGGCCAAACACATCCACCCACCCGGGCATTCGCTCGCCAGGCCGGCGGTTTTCGGGGTGGCCGGTTGGTGGCTGCGCCAGTGGCATTCGGGTGGCTGGTAGCCGGGCCGACGGTTCCTGGGGTGGTCGGCCTGCGTTCAGGACATCCACCCGCCGGGTAGTTGCTCGCAGGGCCAGCAGGTTCGGGGGTGGTGGCTGGGCGAGCGCATTCGCTCGCCCGGGCGTTTCCGTGGCCGGGCCGCCGGTTTTCAGGTGATCGGCTGGCCAAGCGCATCCACCCAGCCGGGCATTCGCTTGTCGGGCCGGCGGTTTCGGGGGTGGTCGGCCACCCACCCGGGCATTGGCGTGGCTGGGTCGGCGGTTTTGGGGGTGGCCGGAAGTCGGGTGGTGGTGTTCCGGGTGGGGCGAGCGGCGTTGGGCGGGTCTAGCAGCGGGTCTTCTCGATCGCGGCCAGCAGGGTCGGGTCCAGGGCGGGGCCGGTGCCCTCGGCGTTCTGCAGGCCGCCCTGCTGCGGGCCGTTCTGCGCCCAGTCGCTCAGTTGCTCCAGGATGCGGCGGGAGGCCGTGGTGGGTTCCAGGTGCGTGTAGCGCTGGCCGATGGCCAGGTCGACGGTGGCGTCCTGGCGTTCGTCGCGGACGAGTTCGGCGCAGGGTTCGATCAGGCTGAGGGTGCGGGCGGCGGGCATCCCCTGCTGGCCGAAGCGGATCTGGGCGCGGCAGGTGAGCGACCCGTTGGTGTAGATCGTGTCGTTGGCCGGGTCGGTGACCTGGGTGAAGCCCAGTTCGCGCAGGGCCTCGGTGACCGCTCCGGCCTGGCGCCGCTGGCCGCTGGCGTTGACCACGCGCAGCAGGCTGCCCCCGGGGGCGGCCGGGGTGGTGCGGTCGAGCGCGTCGTCGGGGAGGGGCTGGCCGAGCGCCGGGGCGGGCTGCCCGTCGGCGGCGGGCACCGGGGCGGGCGGCGGGGCGCAGGCGTTGGCGGCGTCGGCCTCGCTGTCGGAGCCGAGGACCTGGAACCACACGACCATCGCCACCAGGCAGAGGACGGCCAGGAAGATCAACGCGGGCAGTGGCCTGCGCTTGCGGTACGGGGCCTGGCCCCCGGCCGCGCTCAGCTCAACGGCGGCCACGTGCGGACCCTCCCAACGGACCCCATGGCCCCACCCCCGGGCATCGGAACCGGGTCTCCCCGACTCGATCGTCGTTGCAGTTCAGCCTATTGGCTCCGCCCGGATTCACCGCACCCGGGCGAAGGGGTGTGCGTCACCTGCCGTGATCGCCCCGTGCGACGGCGGCGTGGCGCACGGTCACCTCCCGGGTGAATCGCACCACGGGCGCACCCCGTCGACAAGGCCATCGCGGGCACAGCGCCCGATCGTGGCACCCGGTGACGGGTCGGTGACACGGATCGGACACGCCCTGGGGGTGAGGGTGTGCGCGGTCCCGGCGGGCATGGGCTACCCTCTGGCCGCTCCGGTGACCGAGAACCCCACGCCGAATCGATTCCGTCGGCTGGGATTCCGCCGCCACCGGCGAGACCTCCGTCACGCAATGGGCGGGCACAAACTGGGGCCGTGGATCGTTGACCAGCGGCACGACCCACATCCTGAACGACCGCAGGGGTGAATTAGATGGCGACCGACTACGACGCACCACGGCGCAGCGAGGCCGACGATCTCGCTGAGGACTCCCTCGAGGAGCTCAAGGCCCGGCGCAACGAGAACCAGTCCGGCGTCGTGGACGTGGACGAGACCGACACCGCGGAGAGCTTCGAACTCCCCGGTGCCGACCTCTCCGCGCTCTCCGGCGAGGACCTGACCGTCCGCGTCGTCCCCAAGCAGGCTGACGAGTTCACCTGCTCCAAGTGCTTCCTGGTCCACCACCGCAGCAGGTTGGCGGAGGACAACGGCGGCACCTTCGTCTGCCGCGACTGCGCCTGAGCCAGGCTCGGCGCCTGCCGAGAACCCGACTGCGGACGTCAGGAACAGCACGTCACCGGAGCCGGACACCCACTTCGGGTGTCCGGCTCCGGTCTATGTCCGCGAGGTGGAGCGCAGCGCCGCCGCCACCCGCTCCGGGTGCCGGGTGCTGAACAGCCAGTACGGCGTGGGGTCCGCCGGGTCGGTGACCCGCACCCGCACGACCGGGCCCACCCAGCCGCGGTGCACCACGAACGCCGCCGGGTCCAGGTGCGGCCCGAGCACCCGCCGCTTGTCCTTGGCCTCGACCACCTGCACCTCGCCCACGTGCTCCAGCGGCAGGTTCGCGTCGGCCACCAGCAGCTTCCCGTCGCGCACCGCCACCGGGGTGCGCCCGGCCCGCCAGAGCATCAGCACCGCCAGCGGCACGACCACCGCGTACGGCAGCCAGCTCCGCACGCCGGGGTGGCCCATGTGGATCTCTGCGGCGAGGATGCCCGCCGCCAGCAGTGGCAGCGGCCACCAGTACCAGGTGACGTGGAGCCGCTCGGCGTAGGAGGGGTCGACGCGCGTGGCGCCCGAGGA
Source organism: Actinokineospora spheciospongiae (assembly GCF_003182415.1). NCBI lineage: Bacteria > Bacillati > Actinomycetota > Actinomycetes > Pseudonocardiales > Pseudonocardiaceae > Actinokineospora > Actinokineospora spheciospongiae. Next base: position 22,720 of record NZ_QHCP01000005.1, read on the forward strand.
GTCCGTCACGACCTCAGGGTAGTCTCGCCGCTCGTGCCCAGCGTGGAGGTCCTCCCCATCCGGATCGCCCCGGGGGAGCGCGCGCCGGTGGGCGCCGGTGTCGCCACCGCGCTGCCGGACGGGTCGACCGGCGGGCACGCGGTGCTCACCGGGTCAGGGAAGGGGTCGGAGGACTAGTGGGACTGTTCGGACGCCGCAAGGGCGACGCCGGGGGGCGCCGGGGATCGGCGGAGACCCCCGGGGACGACTTCGACGGGGACGACTTCGACCAGGACGACCTCGACGGGGACGGACCCGGTGCGGCCGGGCCCTACGACGAGGCCGACGCCCCGGAGGACGAGTTCGCCCGGCTCGACCTGGGCTCGGTCCGCATCCCGGTGCCCGAGGGCGCCCAACTGCAGGTCGAGATGGACCCGGCGGGGCCGGTGCGCGCGGTGCACATCCTCACCCAGCTCGGCCAACTGACCCTCAACGCCTACGCCGCCCCCAAGTCCGGCGGCCTGTGGAAGGAGGTCTGCGGCGAGCTGGCGGAGCAACTGCGCGCCGACGGCGCCAAGGTCCGCAGCCTGGTCGGCGACTGGGGCCAGGAGCTGGCCGCGACGGCGGGTGAGGTGCAACTGCGCTTCGTCGGCGTCGACGGCCCCCGGTGGATGCTGCGCGGTGTCGTCGCCGGTCCCCAGGAGCTGACCGAGCACAGCGCGAGCGCGCTGCGCGAGCTGGTCCGCAACACCGTGGTCGTGCGCGGCACGCAGCCGATGCCGGTGCGCACCCCGCTGCAGATCGACCTGCCGCAGGCGATCGTCGAGCACATCGCCGCCGCCCAGCAGGGCGAGCAGGGCTGAGGCCGCGCGGTCCCGGGTGGGTTCAGGCCGCCCGGGCCCGCAGCAGGCCCAGGACCGCGGCCCGGCCGAGCGCCGCGCGGTCCACCCCCACGACCTCCAGGCGGGTCGTGCACAGCGCGGCGTTGGGCAGCGCCCGCGCCCACACCCGCGCCACGTCGGTGGGGTGCACCGGGTCGTCCAGGCAGGTCGCCACCCCGGCGGGGACGTCGAGGGTCGCCAGTTGCGCCTCGGTCGGGGCGGCGCGGCAGGCCGCGGCGGCCAGGGAGTCGGCCAGGCCGTCGCCGTGGCCGGTCCAGGCGCGGGTCAGCTCGTCGGCCAACCACGCGTCGACCCCCGCCACCGCCGACCGCAGCGCGGCCTCCGTCCCGCGGGCCCGGACGTCCGCCGCGCCGTGGGCGGCAGTGATGGCCCCCGGAGCGCCCTCCGCCGCGCCCGTCCAGCCCGGCAGGGCCAGCAGCAGCCCCGCGCACCGGTCCAGGTTGTCCACCGCCCACTCGGCCGCCACGTGGGCGCCCAGGGAGATCCCACCGACGATCACCGGGCCCCGGCGCGCGGCCTCGTCCAGGGCCGCCAGGTGGGCCTCGACCAGGTCCGGACCCGGCACCGGGGCGGGGGCCAGCAACCGCACCCCGACGGCCGCCAGGGCCTCGGTGAACACCTCCCGGACGAAGTGGTCGTCGGACCCCGTGCCGGGCAGCAGCACAGCCGTGTGACCGGCGTCGGGCGGCTGGGTGACACTCAAGTTCCGATCCTTGTCCTCAGAGGGCCTTAGCACGGTTACGCTGATTGTGCATGGATCGGTGTCGGGGCCGATCCCCACCACCGGGAGCGAGCACATGGGCACCACCACCAGGGGGGACGGGTACTGGCACCGTCTCGTCAAGAAGCTGACCACGGACGTGGAGCAGCTCGACGCGGCCGACCTGTCCGTCAACGCCGAGGCCCAGGGTGCCCGGCGCGCGTGCGACTGCAGCTCCGGTGAAGAGGTGACCGTCTACGGCAGGCTCCGCAGCGTGGAGATGTGCCCGAGGGACGCGGCCGCCACGCTGGAGGCGGAGCTGTTCGACGGGACCGAGGGTGTGACATTAGTCTGGCTGGGACGGCGCCGGATCGCGGGCATCGAGCCCGGCCGCACCGTCAAGGCCAAGGGCAGGCTCGCGGTGCGCGACGGCCGCAAGGTGCTCTACAACCCGTACTACGAGCTGCAGACGGCTCCCTGACGAACACGAAACCGGTGACATGACGCAACCGGCCCCCGAGGTCAACACCGCGGACGACAACCCCAAGAGCGACGACCCCGCGGAGGAGAACACCGCGGCGGAGGAGGAGCGCCCACCGACGCTGCTGGAGCAGATGGGCGGCGTCAGCGGCCTGCTCTACTCCTCGGTGCCGGTCGTGGTGTTCGTCCTCGCCAACGCCTTCTTCGGCCTGACCGTCGGCATCTGGAGCGCGATCGGGGTGGCGGTGGCGATCACCGTGGCCCGGATCGCGCGCAAGGAGCCGCTGCAACCGGCCATCTCCGGCTTCTTCGGCGTGGCCATCGCGGCGTTCATCGCCTACCGCACCGGCTCGGCCAAGGGCTTCTTCCTGTTCGGCATCTGGACCAGCCTGGCCTACGGCGGGGTGTTCCTGGCCTCGGTGCTGGTCCGCTGGCCGCTGGTCGGGGTGATCTGGTCGACCCTGAACGGGCACGGGCAGGGCTGGCGCCAGGACAAGAAGTCCCGCACCGCCTACGACATCGCCACGCTGACCTTCGTGGCCGTGTTCGCGGCGCGCTACGTCGTGCAGAAGTGGCTCTACGACGAGGACGCCACCGGCTGGCTGGCCTTCGCCCGCCTGGCCATGGGCTACCCGCTGTTCGCGGTGGCCCTGGGCGTCACGGTGTGGGCCGTGCGCCGCGCGCAGGTGCGGCACAAGGAACTCGAGGTCGACGGCGACGACAGCGACGCCGCCGTCGAGGCGCGGTTGCGGGAGAAGTACGCCGACCCGGCGTGACCCGCACTGACCCGTGGGCGAAGGCCCCTGCCCGTGCGGCAGGGGCCTTTTCTCATGCGCACCTCAGGAACCTCCCGTAGCCTACGGTTACGTAACCGTAGGTACGTCGTCTTGGGGGAAGACGCTCGTCGAGCGAGGAGCCCCGCCAGTGACAGCAACCCTCGAAGCGCCGCAGCGCGGCGCGAAGCCCATCCTCGGCCGCCGCCGCGGCGGTGCTGAGCAGGTCGGCGTCGTCCTGTTCGTCACCACCCCGCTGCTGGCCGTCGCCGCCGCCGTCCCGTTCGCCTGGGGCTGGGGCCTGGGCTGGTCCGACGTGGTCATCGGGGCGGTGTTCTTCGTCTTCACCGGCCTGGGCGTGACGGTCGGCTACCACCGCTTCTTCACCCACGGCGCGTTCAAGGCCACCCGCTGGCTCAAGGTCGTGCTGGCCGTCGCGGGCGGCATGTCCCTGCAGGGCTCGGTCACCGAGTGGGTCGCCGACCACCGCCGCCACCACGCCTTCTCCGACAAGGAGGGCGACCCGCACTCCCCGTGGCTGTTCGGCACCGGCCCGATCGCCGTCGCCAAGGGCTTCTGGCACTCGCACATGGGCTGGCTGTTCGACCGCGACCGCACCAACGCCGAGCGCTTCGCCCCCGACCTGCTCGCCGACGCCGACCTGCGCCGCGTCGACCGACTGTTCCCGGTGCTCACCGTCGTCAGCCTGCTGCTGCCCGCCGCGATCGGCGGCCTGGTCACCTGGTCCTGGCAGGGCGCGCTCACGGCCTTCTTCTGGGCGGGCATCATCCGCGTCGCCCTGCTGCACCACACCACCTGGTCGGTCAACTCCATCTGCCACATGATCGGCGAGCGCCCGTTCAGATCCCGCGACCGCGCCGCCAACTTCTGGCCGATGGCCCTGATCAGCTTCGGCGAGTCCTGGCACAACTCCCACCACGCCGACCCCACCTCGGCCCGGCACGGCGTGCTGCGCGGCCAACTGGACATCTCGGCGCGGCTGATCTGGTTCTTCGAGAAGCTCGGCTGGGCCTGGGACGTCCGCTGGCCCACCCCGGCCCGCATCGCCAAGCTCCGCACCACCGCCTGACCCCGGTCGACTTTGCGTCGGGGCAACCCCGCACGCTTTCGCGGGGTCACCCGATCCCGATGTCCGGCCCCCTGGAAGCATCCGGGGGGCCGGATTCGTCGAGGAAGGTCGACTGAGATGAGCTACACCGCGACAGTGGCCCGAGAGGGTCGCTTCTGGGTCGTCGATGTGCCTGCCGTGGGACGCACCCAGGGGCGCACCGCCGCCGAGGCGCGGGAAATGGCGGTGGACCTCATCGCCGTCATGGCCGGTGAGGACCCCGCGGGCATCGACCTGACGATGCGGTTCTCGTCAGGAACGCCCAGCTCGCCCGGATGACCGCGTTCGGCGTGGTCGCCTCCCCCGCGCCCGCACGTGGTCGTGCTGCCACCTCGTCCGGAGTCTCGCTCAGGGGCCACGCGCCACCGGCAGGCACCGTGGCCGCCTCAGTGGCTGAACGCCCTGCGGATCTCGCCCTCGACGTCGGCCGAGGCGACGAACAGCAGCTCGTCCCCGGGCTCCAGCGGGTCGTCCGGCTGCGGCACGATCACCCGGCCGCCGCGCAGGATGGTGACCAGGGCGGCGTCGCGGGGGAGCTTCACGTCGCGGACCGGGCGCCCGGCCCACCGCGTGTCCGCGGGCAGGGTCATCTCCACCAGGTTCGCCTGGCCCTGGCGCAGGGTCAGGAGCTGCACCAGCCCGCCGACGCTCACCGCCTCCTCGACCATCGCGGCCAGCACGCGCGGGGTCGACACCGCCACGTCCACGCCCCAGGCCGAGTTGAACAGCCACTCGTTGGCCGGGTGGTTGACCCTGGCCACCACCCGGCGCACGGCGAACACCGTCTTGGCCAGCAGCGACACCACCAGGTTGACCTTGTCGTCGCCGGTGGCGGCGATGACGCAGTCGCACAGCTGCAGGCCCGCGTCCTCCAGCGAGGCCAGCTCGCAGGCGTCGGCGAGGACCCACTCGGCCTGCTCGACGGTGTGCGGCTCGAACTGCTTGGCCTCGCGCTCGATCAGCATGACCTGGTGCTCGCCCGCGATCAGCTCGGCGGCGATGGACCGGCCCACGGCCCCGGCCCCGGCGATGGCGACCCGCATCAGTGCCCCTCCTCCGGTGCCTGCGCCGCCGCGGCGGTCACGTCGCTGATCGTGCCGGACAGCGTGGCGACGTACACCTGGTCGTCGGCCTGGATGACGGTCTTGGTCTGCGGCAGCACGGCGGTGCCGAAGCGCATGATGAACGCCACCCTGGCTCCGGTGGTCTGCTGGAACTCGCGCACGGTGTGCCCGACCCAGCCCTCGTCGAGGGGCACCTGGAGCAGGGCGACCTTGCCCGTGGGGTCCCGCCAGGCCGAGCCGACGCCGTCGGGCAGCAGGGTGCGCAGCAGCCGGTCGGTGGTCCACGGCACGGTCGCGACCGTGGGGATGCCCAGCCGCTCGTACACCTCGGCGCGCTTGGGGTCGTAGATGCGGGCCACGACGTGCTCGACGCCGAAGGTCTCGCGGGCCACCCGGGCGGAGATGATGTTGGAGTTGTCGCCGCTGGAGACCGCCGCGAAGGCGCCCGCCCGCTCGACCCCGGCCTCGATCAGCACCTGCCGGTCGAACCCGGGCCCCACCACCTGCTGGCCGTGGAAGTCGGACCCCAGCCTGCGGAAGGCCTGCGCGTCCTTGTCGATGACGGCCACGGTGTGGTCCAGCCGCTCCAGGGCGGCGGCCATCGAGGCCCCCACCCGGCCGCAGCCCATGATCACCACGTGCACGACCATCCTCCTGTCGGAAAATCTGGAAACGGACACCGTCGCGGGTGACTGCGACGAACCTACCGGTGGCTGGTCCGAAACGGTGACGGGACCGCCTACGCTGTGACCCCGTGTCCAAGTTCTCCACGGCGGCGAAACGTCTGGTGGTCGGCAGGCCGTTTCGCAGCGACCGGTTGGCCCACACGCTGCTGCCCAAGCGCATCGCCCTGCCGGTCTTCGCCTCCGACGCCATGTCGTCGGTGGCCTACGCCCCGGAAGAGATCTTCCTGGTCCTGTCCGTGGCGGGCCTGTCCGCCTACACCATGGCGCCCTGGGTGGGGGTCGTGGTGGTCGTCGTCATGCTGACGGTGGTGGCCAGCTACCGGCAGAACGTCCGCGCCTACCCCTCCGGCGGCGGCGACTACGAGGTCGCCACGGTGAACCTCGGCAAGCGGGCCGGGCTGACCGTGGCCAGCGCGCTGCTGGTCGACTACGTGCTGACCGTGGCGGTGTCGATCGCCTCGGCGATGGCCAACATCGGTTCGGCGATCCCGTTCGTGGCCGACCACAAGGTGGAGTTCGCCGTCATCGCCATCGTGGTGCTCACCGCGATCAACCTGCGCGGCATCCGGGAGTCCGGCGGCGCCTTCGCCGTGCCCACCTACGCCTTCATGGCGGGCATCATCGCGATGATCCTGTTCGGCCTGTTCCGCGGCCTGGTCCTCGGCGAGGACATGCCCGCCGAGAGCTCTGGCTTCCAGGTCGAGTCCGAGCACGGGGAACTGGCCGGGCTGGCGCTGGTGTTCCTGGTCCTGCGCGCCTTCTCCTCCGGCTGCGCGGCGCTGACCGGTGTCGAGGCGATCAGCAACGGCGTGCCCGCCTTCCGCAAGCCCAAGTCCAAGAACGCGGCCACCACGCTGCTGCTGATGGGGGCGATCGCGGTGGTCATGCTGATGGGCCTGATCGTGCTGGCCCAGCTCACCGACGTGCGCGTCGCCGAGGACCCCGCCCACCAGCTCGTCGGCGCCCCACCCGGGTACGAGCAGAAGACGATGGTCGCCCAGATCGCCGAGGCGGTCTTCTCCGGCTTCCCGATCGGCTTCTTCTTCATCACCGTGGTCACCGCGCTGATCCTCGTGCTGGCCGCGAACACCGCGTTCAACGGCTTCCCGGTGCTCGGCTCGATCCTCGCCCAGGACCGCTACCTGCCCCGGCAACTGCACACCCGGGGCGACCGGCTGGCGTTCTCCAACGGCATCGTCGGCCTGGCGGGCTTCGCGATCGTGCTCGTCATCGCGTTCGACGCCGAGGTCACCAAGCTCATCCAGCTCTACATCGTCGGCGTGTTCGTGTCCTTCACCATGAGCCAGACCGGCATGATCCGGCACTGGAACCGCCACCTGGCCACCGAGACCGACCCGGCCGCGCGCCGCCGGATGCGCCGCTCGCAGCTCATCAACACCTTCGGGCTGCTGATGACCGGCTCGGTGCTGGTGGTCGTGCTGATCACCAAGTTCCTGCTCGGCGCCTGGATCGCCATCGTCGCCATGATCGCGATCTACGTGCTGATGACCGGCATCCGCCGCCACTACGACCGGGTCGCCGACGAGCTGGCCACCGCCGAGGGCGAGCGCGTCTTCGTGCTGCCCTCGCGCATCCACTCCATCGTCCTGGTCTCCAAGCTGCACCTGCCCACCCGCCGCGCGCTGGCCTACGCCCGCGCGACCCGCCCGGACGTCCTGGAGGCGATCACCGTCAACGTCGACGACGTGGACACCAAACGACTGGTCTCGGACTGGGAGAAGGAGAACTTCCCGGTGCCGCTGAAGGTCGTCGAGTCCCCCTACCGGGAGATCACCAAGCCGGTGCTGGACTACGTGAAGCGCATCCGCACCGACAACCCGCGCGACGTGGTCACCGTGTTCATCCCCGAGTACGTGGTCGGCCGCTGGTGGGAGCAGGTGCTGCACAACCAGAGCGCGCTGCGGCTCAAGAGCAGGCTGCTGTTCCAGCCGGGGGTGATGGTGACCAGCGTGCCGTGGCAGTTGGAATCCTCGGAGAAGGTCGCCGACCACGACGTGCTGGTGCCGGGTGCGGTGCGGCGCGGGTTCACCGCAACGGACAAGGAGCCCGGCAAATGACCGACTGGACCGGACGCCGATTCGAGGTCGAGGTGGGCGCCGTCGCCCACGGCGGGCACTGCGTGGCCCGCGCCGAGGGGCGGGTGGTCTTCGTCCGCCACGCCCTCCCCGGTGAACGCGTGGTCGTCGCCATCACCGAGGACCGGGGCGGCTCCTTCTGCCGGGGCGACGCGGTGGAGGTCCTGGAGGCATCCCCGGAACGGGTCGAGCCCCCGTGCCCGGTCGCCGTCCCCGGCGGCTGCGGCGGCTGCGACTGGCAGCACGCCTCGGCGGTCGAACAGCGCAGGCTCAAGGCGGTCGTGGTCGCCGAGCAGTTGCACCGGCTCGCCGGGGTGGACCGCGAGGTCGAGGTGGAGGAACTGGCGGGCGGGCTCGCCCACTGGCGCACCCGCGTCCGCCTCGCCGTCGACCGCACCGGGCACCTGGGCTTCCACGCCCACCGCAGCTCCCGGATCGTCCCGGTCGCCGACTGCGTCATCGCCGCCCCCGGCACCGTCGACGTCCTCGTCGGTCGCGAGTGGACACCCGGCGCCGAACTCGACGTGTCGGTCGACGCCACCGGGCGCACCCACGCCAGCGAACTGGTCCCGGACAAGGGCAGGCGGCGCAGCGGGAAACCGGTGCTGCGGTCGCAGCGCGTGCTCGGCTCGGCGGTCGCGGTGGAACAGGCCGCCCGCCGCGAGTGGGAACTCGACGCCCAGGGCTTCTGGCAGGTCCACCCGGACGCCGCCGACGTCCTCGCCGAGGCCGTGGCGCTGTGGTCCGACGCCCGACCGGGACAGGTCGCGTGGGACCTCTACGCCGGGGTCGGTCTGTTCGCCTCCGTCCTCGCCGGGCAGGTCGGTCCGGAAGGGACGGTCATCGCGGTCGAATCCGGCCGCCAGGCGGCGGAGGACGCGGCGGACAACCTCGCCGACCTGCCGTCGGTGCGGGTCTTCGCGGGCAAGGTCGAGCACGTCATCACCGACCCCGAACTGCCGGACCCGCACGTGGTCGTCCTGGACCCACCGCGCAAGGGCGCCGGGAAGGACGTTGTGACGGCGATCGCCGACCGCGCACCGGCCCGGGTGGTCTACGTGGCCTGCGACCCGGCGGCCCTGGCCCGCGACATCGCCCTGTTCGCCGATCGCGGCTACCGGCTGGCGGACCTGCGCGCGTTCGACACGTTCCCGATGACGCACCACGTTGAGTGCGTGGCACTGCTGGAGAACTGAGGCACGGCGGGCCTGGCGGTCAGCGCTGCGGGCCCTGCGGCCGGGGCGGGGGGTTCCCGCCCCGGCCAGGGGCAGGCCGCTGCGGCGGTGCGGCGTGACGCGGACCGGGCGGGCGCAGGCCCTGACCGGTGGCACCGGGTTGGTGCTGTGCCGGGCCGCTCGCCGGGGTGTGGTTGGGGTTGCCGGGGTGGTGCGGGCCTGGGCCGCCCGCCGGGGTGTCGCCCACGGGGCCGGGGTGGGTTTGGGCTGGGCCACCCGGTGGGGTGTGGGGGTGGTTCTGCCCTGTGGTGCTGGAGTGGTGTCGGGCAGAGCCTGCCTGCGGGTTGTGGTCTGCGGTGCCGGGCTGGTGCTGCGGGGGGTTTTCCGACCGGGGGTGGCTGCTCGCGCCTGGTTGCCGGTGGGCGTTGCCCGGTGTGGTGCCTGGCTGGTGGGTGGGGCTGCCAGGCCGGTCGGGAGCGGGTGCGCCGGGCTGCTGTCGGGGCGGTGTGTTCGGGCCGGGGCGGTGGGCACCCGGGTACTGGGGCGCGGGGCCGCTTCCCGGTCGTGGGCCGGTCTCGGTGGGGTCGGGCGTCCGGTGTGGTGGGAGACCAGGGTGGTGTGGGCTGGTGTGGTGTTGCGGTCCGGTGGCCTGGCCGCCCGCGTGGCGGGGGCCTGCGGTCCGGCTGGAGTCGTCTTCCGGGGACGAGCCGTCCGGGTGCGCGTGCCTGCCGGAGCGCCGGGGTGCGGGGTCCTGGGCTGTGGTGCTCCGGTCGCCCGCGTGCTCCGGGCCGGTGTCGCCCGGGGCGGGCGGCTGGTGTCCTCCGGTCCCGGTGCTCGGTGCCGGGGTGCCGGGGTGGTGTGGTGCCGGGTTCTGGCCGGTGTGGCCGCTGGGGACCTGCGGTCCCGTGGTGGCCGGGTGCGGTACCGGGGGAGTGCCGGTGCTGCTCGGTGCGGAGCCCTCCGGGGCACCGGGGTGCTCCTGGGCGGCACCCGGAGGGTGGGGGGCGGCGTTCGGGTCTGCGGCGCCGGGCCTGCCGGGAGCCGTCGAAGCCAGGGGCTGCTGAGTGGGTGGGGTGGGCGGTGGCGGGGGAGGGGCGGGCGGGAGGCCCGCGCGGGCGCGCAGCCAGTCGGGGAGGTGGGCGTCGGTGCGGGGGTGGGCGCGGAGTTCGTCCTGGAAGCCGATCTGCGGTGGCACTCGGCGCCAGACCGGTTCGACGTCGGGTTCGAAGTCGCAGGTGAAGGCGCCGGGTGGTTCGATCTCGTAGACCGCGCGCAGCCAGGTGCCCCGGCCCGGCTCGTACATGGCCTCGCGGATGCGGCCCAAGCCCTCGACCACCTCGAGCGGTGGGCGGATCGCCAGCGGCCTGCCGTCCGGCCCGGCGATCAGCACGTCCACCTCGACGTGCCTGCCCGCCGCCCGGTACTCGGCCCGGATCAGCGTCCAGCTGTCCCCGGCCGCGCGGACCAGTGCCCGACCGACCCGCTTGGTCAGCCGGGGCAGGTCGACCTCGTCCGGCGCGTTCATCCCCGTCCCCCCGGATCGTCCCCCCACGTGCCCGGCCGACCCTACCCGGTCGGTTCCGCCGCCAGTGTCGGGTTCGGACCGAAGGACAGGCCCAATTCGAACGGGTGCCTGCCCCACGCGTCGATGGCGAACCCGGTCAGCGGCCCGGCCGCGCGCAGCGCCACGTCGGTGACCGGGGAGGCGAGCACCTGCCCCTTGGTGGCCACCGGCTGCCGGTCCACCCAGATCGGCGCGCCCTCGGGCACCGGGGATGCCTCGACCACGGAGAACGACTCGCCTTCCGGGCCCGGCCGCACCATGATCAGCACGCACGGGCGCAGCGGCACGTCCCAACCGCCGGTCTCCACCGCGAGGTACTCGCCCCGCTCGGCGGCGGCGCGCACGGTCTCCCCGAGCCACGAGTACAACTCCGCCCGCGCCGTCGGGGTGGCCGCCGCGAACGCCTGCTCCTCGGTGGCCTCCCGCAGTTCGACGCTCTCCCCGATGATCCCGCCGTCGGAGTTGCGGTACCGGTCCATCAGCAGCATCGTCCGACTCGCCAGGTCGACCGCCGCCACCTCCCGGAACCGCCGCTTGTCGATCTCGGTCCGGGACACGGTGCCCCGCCCCAACCGCGACAGCACCCGCCCGGGGTTGTCCAACCGCCAGTGGCTCACCCGGCCGTCGTGGTGCCACAGCGGCAGGTACCCGGCCACCGGCAACCCCAGCGCCACGATCTCCAGCGAACTGCCCACCCGGACCGCGGGCCCGCTGACGACGTGCTCGACCCGGTCCGCCCCGGACTCCTCACCGCCGGCCGCCGCCTGCTCGGAGGGGTCCATCGGGAACTCCGGCGCAGGTTCGGGTTCGCTCCCGCCTGACTCCGGTGCCGGGCTGGGTTCGCCGCGGCTGGGCTGTGCCGCCGCGCCGGACCTGTTGTCACCCGATTCCGGTGTGGGGCTGCTGTGGCTGGGTTGCGGAGCTGCGCCAGATCCATCGTCACCGGTTTCCGGTGCCGGGTCGGGGTTGCCACGGCCGGGTTGCGGTGCCGGGTCGGGTTCGTTCCCACCGGATTTCGGTGTCGGGCTGGGGTTGGCGCGGCTGGGTTGCGGTGCCGGGTCGGGTTCGTTCCCACTGGATTTCGGTGCCGGGCCGGGGTTGCTGCGGCTGGGTTGCGGTGCCGGGCCAGATCCATCGTCACCGGTTTCCGGTGCCGGGTCGGGTTCGTTGCCTGCGGACCCCGGTTCCAGGCCGAGTTCGCTCCGGGCAGCCTCCGGAGCCGCGCTGGGTTCGCCACCGCCGGACTCCGGTGCCAGGTCGGCATCGCTCCGATCGGACTGCGGGGCCGGGGTGGGCTCGTCGGTCACCAGGTCGTCCGTGGGGTCGGACTCGCTGGTTGCCGGGTTCCCCGCGTGCTCCGGCTCGTCGTTCGCCGGGGCCTGGTCGTTCGCTGGGCCTGGTGTGGGTGCGGGGCTCCCGGTCGTGGAGTCCGGTGTGGGTTCCTGCTCCGGGGCGGCGGGCGGTGCCTCGTCCGGTTCTCGGTTCGTGGGCTCCGGTGTCTGTTCGGGTGCCGGGGTGTCCTCCACGGGGGTGCGGCGGGGCTCGGCTTGGAAGCCATTCCGGAACGTTGTGAGTGCTTCCCCACGCACCGTCGGGAACTCGGCGTCCGGTGCGTGTCCGTTCGCGGCGGGCGCGTGCTCGGGGCCGGTGATCGGTGCTGAACCGTTGGCGGACAGGTGGCGCGGGGTGGGGCCGTCGGTGTTGTGCCCGTTGTGCCGCTCGGGTCCTGCGGTCGGTCCGTCCGCGTTCCGCTTGGGTGCCTTGGTCCGCCGGTGGGTGCCCCGGACCGGCGGCGTCGGCTTTTCCCGCTTGGAGGTCTCGGTCTCCTGGACCGGGGCGGACGGCTCCTCTGTGCCCGCCTTCCGCGCCCGATCGAGGTTCCGGGTGCCCTCGGGCGCGTCGGCGGCCTTGTCCTTGTCGGACCGGGACAGCCGCACGGGGCGCAGGACCTGCGTCGGCGACTGGTCCGCCTCGGGCTGGGGCTGGTCGGTCGGGGTCGAGCGCGCGGTCTTGGCACGGCCGCCCGGCTTGGTGCTCTGCTCGGCATCGGACGGCGGGGTGGTGCCTTTGCCCTTGCCCTTGGTGCGGGCGGGCCGGTCCGTGGTGTCGCGGACCAGCTCCCCCTGCCGGGGGTGCCACGGCCGGTTGCGCCGGTCGCTCGCCCGCGCGGGCCGTGCGGCGGGCGGCGCTTGCTTCTCCGGTTGCTGCTTCTCGGGCTGCTGGTCCTCCGGCTCCGCCCCCGCCTGCTCACCGTCCCCACCCAGCACGTCACCGGTCGACGTGGGGAACGCGATGCGCACCCCACCCGGTCGCCACGGGTGCCACGGCCGCGCGGGCCCGGCTTCCTCTGGTTCAACCGGCTCCGGTTCGACCGGCGGAGCGGGCTTCGACTGCTTCTTCTGCGCGGGCGGCAACGCCAACGGGATCGTCGCCCGCTGCCGCACCGGCAACGGCGCCTGCTTCCCGGCCTTCAACACCAGCGGCGGTTTCCCCTCCGCCACCGGCACCCCCTCTGCCACCGGCTTTCCGCGCGCCGCTGACTTCCCGCCCGTTGCCGACTTCCCACCCGACGGTGTTCCGCCCGCCGCTGACTTCCCAGCCGATGGTGACTTTCCGCTTGCTGACGTCTTCCTGCCCGGCGGCGGGTTCCCGCTCGACGGTGACTTTCCCTCCGCAGGCGACTTCCCCGGTGGCAGGGACTTCCTGCCCGACAGCGGCGGCACCCCGACCGGGGGTGCCAGGCCCGAGGGCGGTTCCCCGTTCGACACCGGCTCCGCGAGCAGTGCCTCCTCGGCCAACTGGTGCGAATCCCCGAGCTGCACCACCGGCACCGGCTGCCCACCCGGTTGCAGCGCCCAACTGGGCCGCGTCACCGGTTGCTCGCCCACCTGCGGGCGGGCCTGCTTCGCCGAGGTGAAGAACGTGCCCACCTGGGTGGCCCGGATCGCGTTGCTGGTCGAGTTCGCCTGCGACTGCCCGGGGGCGTCGTCGGTGTCGGACCTGCCGCGCTTCTTGCCGATCGCCACGGCCAACCACTGCCGGAACCCCCGTTCCCGCTTGCGGTGCGCGGGCTGGCGGATTCCGAACCGCGTCTTGCCCTCGCCCTCCTCGCCCTGGTCCGGCTCGGGCTCCTCGACCGGGGTGGCGGGGAAGGCCTTGCTCGGGGCGTCGGGGTCGTGGAACGGGTTGGGCAGGTTGGCCGCCAGGAACGGGTTCGGCTGACCGGGCCTGCTGACGCCGTAGGGGTGCTGCTGCTCCGGAGCGCCCGGGTAGGCGGGCGTCTGGGTCGGGAAGACCGCCGGGGCATTCGACACCTGGTTCGGCGCAGCCTGGGCCGGAGGGCCCGGCGCTTGTGCCTGGCTCGGTGAAGCCTGCGGCACCGGGGTGCCTGCCACCTGCGCTTGGTTCGAGGGTGCCGGGGTGCCGGGCGCTTGCACCTGGTGCGAGGTGGCGGCGTCCGGCGCCTGCGACCGGGACGCTTGCGAGGCGGCGGCCTGCGCTGCGACACCCGGCGCCTGCGTTTGGTTCGGGGGCGCCTGGACTGGGGTGGTCTGCGCTGCGGCTGAAACGCCTGAGGCTGGTGTTGGGTTCGGGGAGGCTTGCGTGGTGGTGCTCTGCGCCTGCGTACCCGGTGCTTGTGCTTGGGCCGGGGGCGCCTGTGGTGTGGTGGTCTGTCCTGGCACACCCGGCGCTTGGTTCGGGGAGGCTTGCGGGGGTGTGGTCTGTGCCAGCGTGCCCGGTGCTCGCGCCTCGTCCGGGAGTGCCTGCGGTGACGGGGTTGCGGTCGTCTGTGCTGGGTGCGGGGAGCCCTGTGCGGTTGGCGTGCCTGGTGCTTGCGCCTGGTTGGTGGCGGTCTGTGCCGTTGAGGTGGGGTCTGCGGTGGGCTGCTGGGGGATCGCCTGCGTGGCAGCGTCTTGCGGCACCACAGGCCGCATCCGCAGGGTCTGCTCGGAGGGCGACCCTTGCCCGGCGGCTTCGCCTGCGGCTGTCTCGGAGGCTGCCTGCTGTGCCGCGGCTTCCTGCGCGGCCTTTTCCCGGGCCGCGGCTTCGCGCTCGGCCGCGCCCATGCTGGGGGCCACCAGGTCCGGGGTCCGGAACGGCTGCCACGACGGTATCCGGCTCTCCCACTCCCGCGGGTTGATCCGGAACGGGCGCGGCGTGAAGTCCGGCCCGGTGTAGTCCTCGGCCGCTCCGGCGGCTGCTTCCTCCGCCGGCCCGGGGGGAACGGACTGCTCGGCTCCACCCGTGGCGGCGGCGAGTGCGGCCGCGGCCTCCGGGGTCGGTTTGCTCACCGACATGTCTGCCTGCGGTTGCGCGGCGGTCGGTCCCGCGTCGGAGGGCGGCTCGGCGGGCAGGGTCTGCTGCTCGGCCGATCCTGCCGAAGCGGTTGGGTCTGCCTGCTGGGCTGCTCCTGCCTGTTCGGCCGGGGTTGCTTGCGCGGACGGGATCGGGGGCGTCTGGTTCGCTGCCGGTGGGCTCGCGACGGCCTTGGGGTGCGC
Source organism: Actinokineospora spheciospongiae (assembly GCF_003182415.1). Lineage (NCBI taxonomy): Bacteria > Bacillati > Actinomycetota > Actinomycetes > Pseudonocardiales > Pseudonocardiaceae > Actinokineospora > Actinokineospora spheciospongiae. The sequence continues at coordinate 37,767 of NZ_QHCP01000005.1, forward strand.
GGTGGTGACCGGATCGGTTGTGGCTTCCGGTTCAGACCTGCCTGCTGCGGGAGCCACCGTGTTTCCCGGAGTGGCCGGAGCGGCCGGAGTCGACGGGCTGGCGGGGAGTGCGGTGGTCAGGTCGGCAGGTGAGGTCGCGTTTGTGGGGGCCATCGGGGTGCTGGGTGCGCCGGTTGGTGCGGGCGGGGTTGCGTTGGCCGGAGCCATTCCGGTTGCCTCCGGAGCCGGGGGCAGTGGCGAAGCCGGGGCCGGGGGCAGTGCCGTGGATGGGGATGGCGGCGGTGCGGGGGTTGCTGGCGCCTGGGGTGTTGCCACTGCAGCCGGGTGGGGAACGGCCGGTGGGGTCGCTTGTGTGGCGGGAGGCGTTTGCGTCGGTGGGTTTGGCGGAATTGGTGTTGCCGCTGGGGTTGTCGCCGCTTGGGCTGGGTTCGTCGGGTTGGTGTGGTGGCTCGAGGCCGTCTTGCCCGGAGGTGTGGGAACTGTTTGGGGTGCCGGGGGGTGCTGGGTGTTCGGCGTTGCCGGGGTCTGCGGGGCGGCGCCGGGTGTCTTGGGGGTTGGGTGCGGCTGTGGGGCTGCGCTGGGGGTGGTCGGGAGGGGAGGTTCGGCGGGCGTGGCGGGGGTGCCTCCCGGGTGCGGGAGCCTGGGGATGACCGCCGTTGGCTGCGGCTCTGCGGTCGGTGGGTGCGGGGCTTGTTCGGCTGCTGCGCTCGTGGATTGTGGGGACGCCGTGGGCTGGTGGGCACCCGGTGTGTCAGCCTGCGGTTGGGTTCGCGTGGGCTGCTCGGTGTGTGGCTGGACCTCGCTCGGCTGTGCGGGGCGGTCCGGTGTGGCTGCGGCGGATGCGGCTGAGTGGATCGTGGTGGGCTGCGTCCGGCTGCTCGTCTGCGCGACGGCATCTTCCGGGGCCGCGGTGGCCGGTGTGGACGCCTCTGCGGGCTCCTGAGCGGACACGGGAGACGCGATGGCCTCGGTCGGCTGGGCGGACCCCTGCGGGACGCCAGGCGTCAGGGCGCCCTCGCTCACGGGCTTCGCCGGATCGGATGCCACGGCTGGAGCCGCCTGCATCGCCGGATTCGGCTCAATGGCCGGAGTGGCGGGCGGCGCCTGGGCAGGCTCAGCAGTTGGGGCGAAGGCTGCCGCTGAGGCCGGCTCGGTGGCCGGGGCGGCGGGCGTCGCCGGGGCCGGTTCGGGAACTGGGGTGACGTGGGGCACTGGGTCCGGCTCGGCGGCCGGTGCGGCGTCTGTCGCCGGGGCAGGCTCAGTGGTCGGGGTGGTGTGCGTTGCCGGGGTGGGTGTGACGGCTGGCGTTCGCGGCGTGGCCGGTGCCGGTGCCGCGTTCGCCTCGGTGGGCGGCGCGGGTGTGGTTGCTCCCCGTGTCGAGTCGTGCTCGGCGGGTGGGGGTGCCTGAGCCGGCTTGGGTTTTGTGGTTGTGGGGGGTGCTGGGTCGGTGGCTGGGGTCGGTTGTCCGGCCGCTGGCTGTCTGGCCGTTGACTGCCCGGTCGCGGGCGGTTCGGTGGTGGGTCGGTCGGTGTGGGGGTCTGTTCCCGTGGGGAGCTGACCTGCGGCGGGCGGGGTGTGCCCGGGTCGGGGGGACGTGGGGGATTCCGGCTGGTCAGGGATGCCGGTGGCGAGTTCCTTGGTGGCGCCCTCGGGGATGGGACGAGGGTCGCCACCTTGCGTAATTGGATCACTCGATGTGGTGATCCCCTGCGGGGTGGCCTGGGGGTGGTTCGTCACCGGGTGGAAGGGGGGCAGGTGGGCGAAGCCGGGGTGCACCCTGGCCGTCGCGACCGTGTGGCGGGCCCAGGACCGGATGCGGGTCAGCGGGTGGTCGGGGAACTGCGGGTCCCACTGCGCGTCGTCGGCGAAACTGGTGGTGACCTGGGGGAGGTCGGGGGTGTACGGGTGCCGGACGGTGAGCGGGTGGTCGCCGATGAGGCGGGCGACCGCCAGTTCCCGGGCGTCTCCCGCGGCACCGGTGACCGACTGGAGCTTGAGGACCGCGCTGCACTGCGCCTTGGGCAGGATGAAGCTGCCGATGTAGACCGTCTCACCCGCGCGGGACGGGTGCGGGATGCGCACGATCTGGAACAGCGCCGGGGAGGTGTCGATCAACAGGGCCCACGCCTCGACGAGTGTTCCGCCCTCTGCCGCGCAGGTCAGGGCCATCGCGCGGCGGAGCGCGGGGAGGTCCTCCAGCGGGGCGGGCAGGTCCGGCACCAGGTCGAAGTAGCTGAGCACGACGAGGTCGTCTGACCCGCCGACCTGCCAGGTCGACTGGTCGACCTGCCGGAGGCCGGTGGTGTCGAACGCGATGGGCACTTGAAGAGGATAGGCAGAACGGGTGACGAAGCTGTGTGGATCGGGGTATGTGGGCCACGCCTCGCCGAGCCCCGCCGCCGGACACTCGTATGCTGGATCGAGCCGGCGGGATGGCGGGCCTGCGAATCGACGACAGGACGAGGTGACGACAGGGTGACCCTGCTCGAGTCCGTTAGCGGACCGGCTGATCTGCGACGCATGACCCACGAGGAGTTGGACCGGCTGAGCGTGGAGATCCGCTCCTTCCTGGTCGACAAGGTGACCAGGACCGGTGGCCACCTCGGTCCCAACCTCGGTGTCGTCGAACTCACCATCGCCCTGCACCGGGTGTTCGACTCGCCCGCCGACCCGATCGTCTTCGACGTCGGCCACCAGGGCTACGTGCACAAGGTCCTCACCGGCCGCCGCGAGGCGTTCGACGACCTGCGCAAGCAGGACGGGGTGTCCGGGTACCCGTGCCGGGCCGAGAGCGACCACGACCTCGTCGAGAACAGCCACGCCTCGACCGCGCTGTCCTACGCCGACGGCCTGGCCAAGGCCTACCAACTGCGCGGTGAGCGGCGCAGCGTCGTCGCCGTCGTCGGTGACGGGGCGCTGACCGGGGGCATGTGCTGGGAGGCGTTGAACAACATCGCCGCGGGCACCGACCGGTCGGTCGTCATCGTCGTCAACGACAACGGTCGCTCCTACTCCCCGACCATCGGCGGTCTTGCCGACCACCTGGCCACGCTGCGGCTGCGCCCCGGCTACGAGCGCGCCCTGGAGGGCGGCAAGCGGGTCCTGCAGGGCACCCCCGTCGTCGGGAAGCCGCTCTACACCGCGCTGCACGCCGCCAAGCGCGGCATCAAGGACGTGCTGAGCCCGCAGGCGATGTTCGAGGACCTCGGCCTCAAGTACCTGGGCCCGGTCGACGGGCACGACTTCGAGTCGCTGGAGGGCGCGCTGCGCCGGGCCAAGGACTTCGGCGGCCCGGTGATCGTGCACGCGGTGACCCGCAAGGGCAACGGCTACCCGCTGGCCGAGAACGACGTGCTCGACCAGATGCACCAGACCGACCCGATCGACCCGGTGACCGGCAAGCCGCGCACCTCCAAGGGCACGGTGTGGACCTCGGTGTTCGCCGAGGAGCTGGCCGCGATCGGCGCCGAGCGCGAGGACGTGGTGGCGATCACCGCGGCCATGCTGCGCTCGACCGGGCTGGCGCCGTTCGCCGAGCGCTTCCCCGACCGCGTGTTCGACGTGGGCATCGCCGAGCAGCACGCGATCACCTCCGCCGCGGGCATGGCGATGGCCGGGCTGCACCCGGTGGTGGCGATCTACTCCACGTTCCTCAACCGCGCCTTCGACCAGATGCTGATGGACGTGGCCCTGCACAAGCAGCCCGTGACGGTGGTGCTGGACCGGGCGGGCATCACCGGCCCGGACGGCGCCAGCCACCACGGCATGTGGGACCTGTCGATCCTCGGTGTCATCCCGGGCATCCACATCGCCGCCCCGCGCGACGCGGCCACCCTGCGCGAGGAGCTGCGCGAGGCGGTGGCCATCGACGACGGGCCGTCGGTGCTGCGCTTCCCGAAGGCGACCGTGGGCGCGGACATCGCCTCGGTCGAGCGGATCGGCACGGTGGACGTGCTGCGCAGGCCCGCCGCGGGCGAGTCGGCGGACGTCCTGCTGGTCACCGTGGGCTCGTTCGCCGAGCTGGGGCTGGCGGCGGCGGAGCGGCTGGCCGCGCAGGGCATCGGCGTGACCGTGGCCGACCCGCGCTGGGTGGCCCCGGTGCCGACCGAGCTGGCCGCGCTGGCCGCGGAGCACCGCTTGGTGGTCACGGTGGAGGACAGCGGCCGCCACGGCGGGTTCGGCTGGGCGCTGGCCGCCCTGCTGCGCGACCACGACGTGGACGTCCCGCTGCGCGACCTGGGCATCCCCAACGAGTTCCACGCCCACGGCACCCGCGACGAGGTGCTGGTCCGCCTGGGTCTCACCGCCCAGGACGTCGCCCGCCGGGTCACCGGCTGGGCGTCGAACCTGCTGGGGCGCGACCAGGTCGAGGCGAAGGTCTCCGACACGGCGTGACCCGTGGCCGGGTGCGGTCCTCCGGGGCCGCACCCTGGTGGCCCTGTTTTGCCGGACCCGGCATAGGGCATGTTGTACCCATGAACGAGACGATCGAACATGGAATCGATCCCGCGCTGGTCGAAGCTCTCCTGGCGGCTGCGGCGCACCCCACCGAGCCCGCCGGCGCGCTGACCACGGTGCTGCACCTGGCCACCGCGGCGGGGCGCACCCCGGCGGGCCTGCGCGCGAGCGTCCAGGCGGCGCACGACACGGCGACCGGAGACCGGGCCCGCCAGGCCCTCCACGCCTCCCTCGACGGCCTGACCGGCCCGGTGCCCGCACCGCGCCCCTACCTCTGACCTCGACCCGGCGGAGGTGTCCCGGGAGGGCACCTCCGCCGCGTTCGGAGGCTCAGCGGAGGGGGCGGGTACTCCCGTAGGCCTTGGCGCTCACCTGGGCCTCGTACTCGGCGCGCTGGGCCCGGTCGAGGGTCCGCGGGGTGCCCAGCGACGACGCCCGCCAATACAGCTCGCAACCCCACTCCAGCAGCAGCGTCCGGTGCAGCGCGGCCTCCAGGTCCGGGCCGTGCGCGATCCCGCCGTGGTTGGCCATCAGCGCCGCCGTGCCGTTCTCCAGCGCGTCCAGCACCGCCTCGGCCAGCTCGGGGGTGCCGAAGGTGCGGTACGGCGCCACCGGCACGGTTCCGCCCAGCTCCACCAACTGGTAGTGCACGCACGGCAGCTCGTCGAGCACCAGGGACATCGCGGTGGCCATCGGCGCGTGCGTGTGCACCACCGCGCCCGCCCGGTAGCGGCGGTAGATCCCCAGGTGCAGGTCCAGTTCCGAGGTCGGCGCGAGCGCCCCGTCGACCGGGTGGCCGTCCGGGTCGACCACCGTGACCTCCTCGGCCCGCAGCTCGGCCAGGCGGGCCCCGGTGGGGGTGATGGCGATGAGGTCGCCCTGGCGGGCGCTGACGTTGCCCGCCGTGCCCAGCACCAGCCCCTCGGCGGCGAGCCGACGGGAGGAGGAGGCCACCTGTTCGCGCAACGCCCGCAGCACCATGGGGTCGATCATGCCCAATCGGGACGCCCCGGGGGCGGGTGTGGCACGGTTGTGGAGTGCGGATTCTGATAGTGGAGGACGAGGAGCCCCTCGCCGAGGCAGTGGCCAGGGGTCTGCGGCGCGAGGGGATGGCCGTCGACGTCGCGTTGGACGGGAACGAGGGCCACGAGAAGGCGACCGTCACCCGCTACGACGTGGTCGTGCTGGACCGGGACCTGCCCGGCATGCACGGCGACGAGCTGTGCCGGGAGATCGTCGCCTCCGGGGCGCTGACCAGGGTGCTGATGCTCACCGCCAGCGACGCGGTCGCCGACCGGGTCGAGGGCCTGTCGCTGGGCGCCGACGACTACCTGGCCAAGCCGTTCGCGTTCCCCGAGCTGGTGGCCAGGGTGCGCGCGCTGGCCCGCCGGGCGACCCCGGTCACCCCGCCGGTGCTGGTCGCGGGCGACGTGGAGCTGGACCCGGCGCGGCGCACGGTGGCGCGCGCGGGCAAGCCGGTGGAGCTGACCCGCAAGGAGTTCGGCGTGCTGGAGGTGCTGCTGGCCGCCCGCGGCTCGGTGGTGAGCAGCGAGGAACTGCTGGAGCGGGTGTGGGACGAGAACGCCGACCCGTTCACCACCACCGTCCGGGTCACGGTGATGACCCTGCGCAAGAAACTCGGCGACCCCGGCGTGATCGACACCGTGGTGGGGTCGGGCTACCGGGTGCCCGCGTCGGCGGCCGAGAGCGGGGGGTGACGGCCGCACCCCGGCGCGGTCGGGGGCTGCGCGCCCGGATCACCCTGCTCGCCACCGGCCTGGTCGCCGCGGTCAGCGCGCTGCTGCTGTGGCTGGGCTGGCTGCTCGCCGGTGGGGTCGTCGCGTCCGTGCCGTCGCTGCCGAAGGGGAGCACGGTGGTGGTCAACGGCGTCCGGGTCGACGCCGAACGGCTCGCCGAAGCCCTCGCCGACGACGCCCGCGAACGGGTGCTGCTGGCCGGGTCGGTCGCCTTCGTCTGCGTGGTGCTGGCCACCGCCATGCTGGCCTGGGTGATCACCGGGCACGTGCTGCGCCCGCTGCGCGAGGTCACCGTCACCGCCCAGCGGCTGTCGGTGGAGTCGCTGGAGGAGCGCATCGGCCACCGCGGCGCCCGCGACGAGGTCGCCGAACTGGCCGACACCTTCGACGCCATGCTCGACCGGTTGCAGGCGGCGTTCTCCGCGCAGCGGCAGTTCGTGGCCAACGCCAGCCACGAGCTGCGCACCCCGCTCGCGGTCATCCGCACCGAGCTGGACGTCACCCTGGCCGACCCGGACGCCGACACCGCGGAGCTGCGCCGCATGGCCGACGTGGTCCGCGCGGCCACCCTGCGCGCGGGTCAGCTCGTCGAGGCCCTGCTCGTGCTCGCCCGCACCGACGGCCTCGGGGTGGGCGCCACCGGCCCGGTCGACCTCGCCACCGTCGTCACCGGCGCCTGGCGCTCCACCCGCGCCGAAGCCGAGCGCCGCGGCATCACCGCCACCTTCCACCACGGCCACGCCACCGTCCTCGGCGACGCCGCCCTGCTGGAACGCGTCGCCGGGAACCTGTTGGAGAACGCCGTCCGCCACAACACCGACGGCGGCTGGATCGACGCCAGGACCACCAGCGGTCCGCAGTGGACGACGTTGTCGGTGGCTTCCTCCGGCCCGCCGATCGACCCGGACCGCGTCCCGGAGCTGTTCGAGCCCTTCCGCCGCGGCGCCGTCGACCGCATCGGCACCGGCACCGGCCTGGGCCTGTCCATCGTCCGCGCGGTCGCCAGGGCCCACGGCGGCACCGTCGCGGGCGAACCCGTCCCCGGCGGCGGCCTCCGCGTCGAGGTCACCTTCCCGTCGGTCTGAGCCTCAGCGCTTGGCCACCCGGCGCAACTGGGCGTCGAGGTAGGCGCGGGCCCGCCGCTGCCCACCGCGCTCGGCGATGGCCGACTCCAAGGCCAGCAGGACGCGGCTGACGCGCTCGGCGTCGGCGGGCCAGCCGCGGCGCAGGCACTCGGCGAGCCAGTCGGCCGGGCTGGTGTGCCCGCGCAGGCGGTTGCAGCGGCGGCAGGCGGCGACCTCGTTCTCCAGCCACGACGGGCCGCCCTTGACCCTCGGCACCAGGTGGTCGGTGGTGGCCGGGACGCGGCCGGACACGTCCAGGCCGCACCAGGCGCAGGTGGGGCCGTCCCTGGTCAGGATCAGCCGCATCCGCTCGGCGCGGCCGGGTTGCTGGGCCTGCATCAGCGGAACCGGTCGGCCAGGGCGCGCGCGTCGCCGGGGGCCTTGACCTTCGCGTCGTTGTCGAAGTAGACGTGGACGTCGCGCGGCCCGGTGGCCCCGGCCGGACCGGCGACGGTGAACTCCGACTCCACGTCGCCGCCGTCGCGCCAGGTTCGGACCTTCGCGGCCCACTCGTCGAGGGCGTCGTCGCCGTAGCCGCTGGCGTACAGCTCGGTGTCGCCGTGCAGGCGGACGTAGGCGAAGTCGGCGGTCACGTCCTCCAGGCGCGGCCAGGTGCCCGCCGTGTCGGCGGCGACCAGGGCGACGCCGTGCGCGCGCAGCAGGTCGACGAACGCGGCCGTGGCGAAGCCGGGGTGGCGGACCTCCAGCGCGTGCCGCACCGGGCGGTCGGCGTCGGTCTCCGTCCACGCGCGACCGTCCAACCGGGAGTCGTGCGCCTCGGCCAGTGCCGCCGCCTCCGCCGTGCTGCGCGGGAGCTGCCCGAGGAACGCCGTCAGCACGTCGGGTTCGAACGGCAGGTTCGCCGGGGTCTGCCACAGGATCGGCCCCAGCTTCCCGCGCAGCGCCAGCACCCCCGAGGCGAAGAAGTTCGCCAGCGGGGTGTGCGCGTCCTTGAGCCGCTTCATGTGCGTGATGAACCGGGGGCCCTTCACCGAGAACACGAAGTCCTCCGGCGTCTCGTCGCGCCAGCGGGCGTAGCTCTCCGGGCGTTGCAGCGAGTAGAACGAACCGTTGATCTCCACGGAGCCGAGCTGACCGGCGAGGTAGGCCAGTTCTTTGCGCTGCACCAGCCCCTCGGGGTAGAACACGCCGCGCCACGGCGGGTACACCCACCCCGACGTCCCGATGTGCACTCGCCCGCCCATGCCCCCATGGTGCGCCACCGCGTGCCGGACCGCTCGACGTGCGCGGGAGCGGTCTCAGGTGCCGGTGAAGATCCGGTCGAGCCGGTAGTCGACGATGCTCGTGGCCCGGTCCAGGTCGTAGGCGCCGATCAGCATCCCGCTGACGAGACCGGCGGCCATGACCGCGAGGGTGTCGGCCTCCAGTCGCGGGTCGAGGTGCGCCGGGACCGTCCCCTTCGCCTGGGCTCGTCCGATCTGCTCGGCCAGTCCCCGGACCAGGTGGGGGCCGAGTGCTTCCTCGTCGCCCGCCTGGCCGCCGCGGGTGACGTCGACGGCGAAGTAGGCGATCTGGACCGCGCACAGCACGCGGCTGCGCTCGTCGGTCGGCAGGACGCCGAACAGGTAGGCCCGCACGACAGCGCGCTCGTCCCCGGTCCGCAGCGCCCGCAGGACGCCCTCCCCGGCGCGCTCACCGCTCAGCTCGACCATCCGCTGCCAGGCGAACCGCAGCATCTCCTCCTTGGTGGGGAAGTAGTACTGCACCAGGTTCATCGAGATGCCCGCCTCGGCGGCGACCGCACGCAACGTGACCGCGGGCAGGCCCTGGGCCGCGGCGATCCGGTACAGCGCCGCCACGATCTCGTGCCTTCTCTGCCGGTGGTCGACGCGCTTGGGCACGCGGTCACTCTGCCACACCCTGGTCCGGCCGTGCACGCACTGTTATAGTGCAGTTGCACCATAAAAAATGAGGAGGGGCTGTGCTGGGGGAGTTCACCGATGAGAAGGCGCGGGAGCGCTACTTCGCCGCCTACGACACCGTGCTGCGGGAGTGGCCCGTTCCCGCCGGGGAACTGGATGTCGACACCCGCTTCGGCACCACCCGCGTCCGGCGGAGCGGCGCGGCCCCCGGCACGCCGGTCGTGCTGCTGTCCGGCATCTTCGGCACGTCGTTGTCGTGGTACCCGCACATCGCCGACCTGGCCGCGCGGCACCCGGTGTACGCCATCGACACCATCGGCGAACCGGGGCGCTCGACGCAGACGCGCCCGGTCCAGACCCCCGAGGCCTGCGCGGACTGGCTCACCGACGTCCTCGCGGGCCTCGGCCACGAGGAGGTGCACCTGGCGGGCGTTTCCCGAGGCGGCTGGTTCGCGCTGAACCTGGCCGCCCGCTCGTCGGACGGGCTCGCCGGTGTCACCGCGTTCGAGCCCGCGGGGTTCTCCGTGCTCGGCAAGCGGTTCATGCTCTGGGGCCTCGCCGAACTGCTCCGGTCGCTCGCCCCGCAGGCGGTCCTGCGCCTGACCACCCCCGGCGACCCGGCGGTGCGGCGGACCCTGCGCCCGCTGCTGTCCCGCGGTCTCAAGTACCGGATGCACCTGCCGCCGCAGCACGTGTTCACCGACGACGAGCTGCGCTCGATCGCCGTGCCCACCCGGGTCGTCCTCGGCGAGCGCAGCGTCGTCCACCGCTCCCGGGAGGTGCTCGCCCGCCTGGGGGCGGTCAACCCCCGCATCCGCGTGGAGATCGTGCCCGGCACGACCCACTCCCTGTCCCTGGAGGAGCCCGGGCTCGTCACCGCCCGCATCCTGGAAGACGTGGGATGACCTGGTTGAAAGACTGGGCCCCCGGCCGGAAGCCGGGGGCCCAGTGCTGTCCTACCGCGTCACGCCACCGGCACCGAGGCGACGCCCGGGGCCAGGAACGGCTTGCCGTTGACCTTCTCCGAGATGCCCTCGCGGTCCAGGTACGGGGTGATGCCGCCCAGCCAGAACGGCCAGCCGCCGCCGAGGATCATGCACAGGTCGATGTCCTGTGCCTCGGCGACCACACCCTCGTCGAGCATGATCCGGATTTCCTCGGCCACGCCCTCCAGCACGCGGCGGCGCACCTCCTCCGAGGTCAGCTCCACCGAGCCGAACTCCCAGAGCGCCTGCACCTCGGGGTCGACCGACTGGTTGCCCGCGGCGTCCCAGACGTAGACCGAGGACTTGCCCGCGTCCACGAACTTCTTCATGTTCGGGCTGGCGCCGAAGCGGTCCGGGAACGCGCCGTGCATGGTCTCCGCGACGTGCAGGGCCACCGGGGCGCCCACGAGCTGCAGCAGCACCAGCGGGCTCATCGGCAGGCCCAGCGGCTCGGTCGCCTTGTCGGCCACCTCGAACGGGGTGCCCTCGTCGATCGCCTTGACGACCTCGCCCATGAAGCGGGTGAGCAGCCGGTTGACCACGAACGCCGGGGCGTCCTTGACCAGGACCGACGACTTCTTCAGCGACTTGCCGGTCGCGAACGCCGTCGCCAGGGTGGCGTCGTCGGTCTTCTCGGCGCGGACGATCTCCAGCAGCGGCATGACCGCGACCGGGTTGAAGAAGTGGAAGCCGACCACGCGCTCGGGGTGCTTGAGGCCCGCGGCCATGTCCGTGATCGACAGCGACGAGGTGTTGGTGGCCAGCACGCACTCGGCCGAGACGTGCTCCTCGACCTCGGCGAACACCTTCTGCTTGACGCCCAGCTCCTCGAACACCGCCTCGATGACGAAGTCGGCGTCGGCGAAGGCGGCCTTGTCCAGCGAGCCGGTCACCAGCGCCTTGAGGCGGTTGGCGGCGTCCGGGCTCAGGCGGCCCTTGCCCTGGAGCTTGTCGATTTCGGTGTGCACGTAGGACACGCCCTTGTCGACCCTGGCCTGGTCGATGTCGGTCAGCACGACCGGCACCTTGAGCTGGCGGGCGAACAGCAGCGCCATCTGCGAGGCCATCAGGCCCGCGCCGACGATGCCGACCTTGCCCACCTTGCGCGCCAGCGACTTGTCCGGGGCGCCCGCGGGCTTGCGCGCGCGCTTCTGGACCAGGTTGAACGAGTACAGCCCGGCCCGCAGCGGGTCGGTCATGAGCACGTCCGCCAGCGCCTGCGTCTCGGCCGCGTAACCCGCGTCCAGGTCGTTGTTGCGGGCGATCTCCAGCAGCTCCAAGGCCTTCTGCGCGCCCGGGGACGCACCCTTGGTCTTGCCGTGCACGATGGCCTTGGCGCGCTCGACGGCCGCGTCCCACCCCGCGCCGCGGTCGATCTCGCGGCGGGCCGGGATGATCTTGCCGTTGACCACGTCGGCGGCCCAGAGCAGCGACTGCTCCAGGTAGTCCGCCGAGCCCAGCAGCGCGTCGGTGATGCCCAGCTCCGCGGCCTGCTTCGGCTTGAGCATCCGGTTCTGCGACAGCGCGTTCTCGAAGATCACCGTCACGGCCGCGTCCGGGCCGATCAGGTTCGGCAGGAGCTGCGTGCCGCCCCAGCCAGGGAACAGGCCGAGGAAGACCTCGGGCAGCGCGATGGCCGCGGTGTTCTCCGACAGGGTGCGGTAGTGGCAGGACAGCGCCAGCTCCAGGCCGCCGCCCATGACCGCGCCGTTGACGAACGCGAAGGTCGGGATCTTCGACTCGGTGAACCGGCGGAACACGTCGTGGCCGGTCTGGGCGATGTCGAGGGCCAGCGAGCGGTCCGCGATCTGCTCCACGCCGGACAGGTCGGCGCCGACGGCGAAGATGAACGGCTTGCCGGTGACCGCGATCGCCGCCGGGTCGGCCGCCACCGCCGCGTCGAACGCGGCGTTGAGGCTCACCAGGCTCTGCGGCCCGAAGGTCGAGGGTCGGGTGTGGTCGAAGCCGTTGTCGATGGTGATCAGCGCGACGGGCTTGTCCAGGCCCGGCACCTTGACCACGCGGGTGACGGCCTTGGTCACGACCTCGTCGGGGAAGGCCTTCTCGGCCTGCTCCTGCGTCAGCATCAGTTGTCGCCCCCGGTGTAGTGCGGGTTCTCCCAGATCACGGTGCCGCCCATGCCGATGCCGATGCACATCGAGGTCAGGCCGTAGCGGACCTCGGGGTGCTCGGCGAACTGGCGGGAGAGCTGCGTCATCAGCCGCACGCCGGAGGAGGCCAGCGGGTGGCCGCAGGCGATGGCGCCGCCCCACAGGTTCACCCTGGGGTCGTCGTCATCGATGCCGAAGTGGTCGAGGAACGCCAGCACCTGCACGGCGAACGCCTCGTTCAGCTCGAACAGGCCGATGTCCTCGATGGACAAGCCCGCCCGCTTGAGCGCCTTCTCCGTCGCCGGGACCGGGCCGATGCCCATGACCTCGGGCTCGACGCCGACGAAGGAGTAGCCCACCAGGCGCATGCCGATCGGCAGGCCCAGCTCCTTGGCGGTCTCCTCCTCGGCCAGGATGCAGCCGGTGGCGCCGTCGTTGAGGCCCGCCGCGTTGCCCGCGGTGACCCGGCCGTGCGGGCGGAACGGGGTCTTGAGGGCGGCGAGCTGCTCGACCGTGGTGCCCGGCCGCGGCGGCTCGTCCTCGGTGGCCAGGCCCCAGCCCAGCTCGGCCGAGCGGGTGGAGACGGGGACCAGCTCGGGGCCGATCTTGCCCGCCTTCACCGCGTCGGCGTACTTCTCCTGGCTGCGCGCGGCGTAGGCGTCGCAGCGCTCCTTGGTCAGCCGCGGGAAGCGGTCGTGCACGTTCTCCGCGGTCTGGCCCATGACCAGGGCGGTCGGGTCGACGAGCTTGTCGGCCACGATCCGCGGGTTCGGGTCGACGCCCTCACCCATCGGGTGGCGGCCCATGTGCTCGACGCCGCCCGCGATGGCGATGTCGTAGGCGCCGAAGGCGATGCCGCCCGCGAGGGTGGTCACCGAGGTCATCGCGCCCGCGCACATCCGGTCGATGGCGTAGCCGGGAACGGTCTTGGGCAGGCCGGACAGCAGCGCGGCGGTGCGGCCGATGGTCAGGCCCTGGTCGCCGATCTGCGTGGTCGCGGCGACGGCGACCTCGTCCACCCGCTCCGGGGGCAGCTCGGGGTGCCTGCGCAGCAGTTCACGGATGACCTTGACGACGAGGTCGTCGGCACGGGTCTCCGCGTAGATGCCCTTCGGGCCTGCCTTGCCGAACGGTGTGCGGACACCGTCGACGAAGACCACGTTCCGAACGGCGCGCGCGGCTGCGTCAGCAGCGGGTGCGGCCACGAGGGTGCTCCTTAGTCGGGATTGGCTACCGGTTGGTAACACCACTCTAGCCCTTGTTACCCACTGGTAACTACGGCTGCGGCCCTATGGCGTGGGCCACATTCGGCGACCGGAGCCCCAGGAACGCCGCCATCTCGCGCACGGTGTGGTCGAAGAACGCGTCGGCCGGGTCGGCGCTGCCCACCAGTTGGCCGAACAGCTCGAAGCCGATCATCCCGAACAACTGGGTCCAGGTGATCATCACCCGCGCCATCGCCCCCGGGGTCAGCGTCGAGCCCGCCAGTCCGAGCACGTGCTCCACCTGCGCGCGCAGCTCCGCGGGCAGGTCGCCGTCCGGCAGGTCCGCCGCCTCGGCGACGCGCACCAGGGCCAGCGGGATGCGCGCGGCGGGCGCCACGGTGTCGTGCGGGGCGCGGTAGCCGGGCACGGGGGAGCCGAAGATCAGCGCGTACTCGTGCCGGTTGGCCAGCGCCCAGCCGCGCACGGCGGTGCACACCGCGTGCCACCACAGCGCCGGTTCCGCCACGGGCTCCACCGCCTCCACGGCCTCGCCCAGCGCGTCGTAGGCGTCGATGATCAGCGCCGTCAGCAGCTCGTCGCGGCTGGGGAAGTAGCGGTAGATGGCCGAGGAGGCCATGCCGAGCGCCCTGGCCACCGCGCGCAGGGAGAGCTGGTGCGCGCCGTCGACCGCGAGCTGGCGCCGGGCCTCGTCTTTGATCGCACCCGTCAGCTCGGCCCTGGCTCGTTCCCGCGCGGTCTGTCCGGCAGTCATGCGGTCGAGTGTGACATGTGAGAGCAGTGCTCGCAGATGAGAGCACTGCTCTTGACTTCGGGTCGGCCGGGCGGTTCACTGGGAGCACACCGAGAGCAGTGCTCTCGCTCTGGACCGAGGAGACGACCATGACCACGGCGAACGAGAACGCCCAGGCCCGCTACCTGCGCCCCGGCCGGATCGCCCGGGCCCTGCACTTCGACGACGTCGTCGCCTTCCTGGTCAAGCGCGGCGTCAACGTCTGGGGCTCCCGGGTCCTGTCGGTCCGCGGCCGCACGAGCGGCGAGATGCGCTCCACCCCGGTCAACCTGCTCCAGTTCGAGGGCGCCTGCTACCTCATCGCCCCCCGGGGCCACACCCAGTGGGTCCGCAACCTCCGCGCCGCGGGCGAGGGCGAACTGCGCGTCGGCAAGACCGTCCAGAGGTTCACCGCCGTCGAACTCGACGACGCCGTGAAGCCGCCGCTGCTGCGCGCCTACCTCAAGCGCTGGGCCTTCGAGACCGGCGCCTTCTTCGACGGCCTCACCCACAGGTCCACCGAGGACGAACTGCTCGCCGCGGGCCCCAAGCACCCGGCGTTCCGCATCACCACCGTGTCCTGAGGGTCCACACCGGACCTCAGTCCACGACGACCGGCAGGCTCCGCAGGCCGCGGATGCGGAAACCCTCGACCCACTCGGCGGTGAAGTCCGGGTCTGCCAGGCGCAGGCGCGGGAAGCGGGTCAGCAGCGCGGTGAACGCGATCTGACCCTCCACCCTGGCCAGCGGCGCCCCGAGGCAGTGGTGGATGCCGTGGCCGAACGCCAGGTGCCCCGCCGTGGGGCGGGTCAGGTCCAGGGTGTCCGGGTCGGGGAAGCGGGCCGGGTCGCGGTTGGCGGCGGTGAGGGCGACGTGGACGAACTCGCCCTCGGCCACCCCGACCCCGGCGATCTCCAGCGCCTCGCCCGCGTAGCGCAGGGTGGCGAAGCCGACCGGGCCGTCGTGGCGGAGGAATTCCTCGACCGCGGCGGGCACCAGCGCCGGGTCGGCGCACAGGGCGGCGAGCCGGTCGGGGGCGCGCAGCAGCGCGTGGACGCCGTTGCCGATGAGGTTCACCGTGGTCTCGTGGCCCGCGAACAGCAGCAGGAACGCCATCCTGGTCAGCTCGAGGCCGTCCAGGCCGTCCTCGTCGTCGCGGGCGCGGACCAGGGCGGAGAGGATGTCCTCGGCAGGCGCGGCCTGCTTGGCGGCGACCAATGCGGACAGGAAGGCCATCAGCGGCGCCACGGTCTCCGGGGTCGGGCCCTGGGCCGTGGCGTCGGTCAGCCTGCGGAACTCGGTGCGGTCGGCCTCGGCCACCCCGAGCAGTTCGCCGATCACGGTGATGGGCAGCGGCAGCGCGAACGCGGGCAGCAGGTCCACTTCGCCGGACATCCGGTCGAGCAGGCCCTCGGTGATCTCGCTGATCCTGGGCCGCAGCGCCTCGACCGCGCCCGGGGTGAACGCCTTGGTGACCAGTCTGCGCAGCCGGGTGTGGTCCGGCGGGTCGGCGTCGAGCATGTGCGTGTTGCGCGGGGGACCGGGCGGCATCGGCGACCCGCCCGGCCCCGACGCCATCCACCGGGCGTTCGCCCCGGACTTGCGCAGCCGCGGGTCGGCCAGGGCCGCGCGGGCCTCGGCGTACCCGGTCACCACCCAGCCGACCCGGCCGTCCGGGAAGCGGACCCGGTGGATCGGGCCACCCCCGGACCACCGGCGGTAGAACCGGTGCGGGTCGGCGAAGAACTCGGGGCTCAGCTCGGCTGCGGGCTCCACGCCCTCAGCCTGCCGTGGCCCGCAGTGCCGTCGCCACCGCCTCGGCCACCAGGTTCGTCTGCCAGGTGCGGGCGCCGCCCGCGTGCAGGGTCTCGGTGACCGCCTCGACGTCGAGGTCGGCGGGCGGGGTCCAGCAGGTGCGGCGCAGCAGGTCGGGTTGCAGCAGGTTCTCCACCGGCAGCCGGTTCTCCTCGGCGATCTTGCCCAGGGCCGTGCGGGCCGCGGACAGCCGGGCGGCGGCCTCCGGGTCCTTGTCCGCCCACCGGTTGGCGGGTGGCGGGCCGTCGGTCGCGGGCGCCGGGTCGGGCAGCTCGGACTTGGGCAGCTCGGCGGCGGTGCGCAGCGCGCGCATCCAGGTGCCCACCTGCCGCCGCTGCGCCCGGCCCTTGAAGACCGGTAGCTGCAACAGCGCCGACTCGTCGGCGGGGTTCACCGACGCGGCCTGGATGATCGCGCTGTCCGGCAGCACCCGGCCCGGGGCGATGTCGCGTTCGCGGGCGAGGGTGTCGCGGGCCTCCCACAGCGCCCGGATGCCCGCCAGCCCGCGCTGGGTGCGCACGCTGTGGATGCCCGACGTGCGCCGCCACGGCTCCTTGCGCGGCGGGGCGGGCGGGGCGGTGCGCAGCGCCTCGAACTCCTCCAGCGCCCACTCCAGCTTGCCCTGCTCGCGCAGCTCGGCCTCCAGCGCGTCGCGTAGCTGCACCAGCAGCTCGACGTCCAGGGCGGCGTAGTTGAGCCAGTCGACCGGCAGCGGTCTGCGCGACCAGTCGGCCGCGCCGTGGCCCTTCTCCAGGTGGTAGCCCAGCAGCAGCTCGACCAGGGTGCCCAGGGCGACCCGCTCGAAGCCCGCGAGCCTGCCCGCCAGCTCGGTGTCGAACAGCTTGGCCGGGTGCAGGCCCAGGTCGGCCAGGCAGGGCAGGTCCTGGGAGGCCGCGTGCAGCACCCACTCGCCGGTGCCCAGCGCCTCGACCAGCGGTTCGACCCGGTCGTCCACGGCGACGGGGTCGATCAGGAAGGTGCCAGCGCCCTCGCGGCGGACCTGCACGAGGTAGGCGCGTTGCGAGTAGCGGTAGCCGGAGGCGCGCTCGGTGTCCACGGCGATGGGGCCGGTCCCGGCGGCGATGCGACGGGCGGCACGCTCGAGGGTGTCGAGGTCGGCAACCACGTCGGGGGTGCCCTCCGCAGGCTCGGTGAGCAGCACCGGAGCAGGCGGTTCGGACCCGGACGGTCCTGAGGCGGGGGTAGTCACGGCCGATCACCCTACGGCACGGCGACCGGTCACCGCGGGCAGATCAACAGCCGTGTCCGGTTGTGATTCGGCGTCGGTTCGGCGACGGAGCGGTACGCGGGCTGCCAGATCAGCAGCAGTCGTGTGGCTGGGCCATGCCCAGCCCAGCCACACGACTGCTGTTGTCTAGCGGATGACGCCTGCCCGCATCGCGAGCGCGACCATCTGTGCCCGGTCGCCGGTGCCCAACTTGCGGCCGATCCGCGACAGGTGAGACTTCACCGTGAGCGCCGAGAGGTTCAGCGCCTCGCCGATCTCCTTGTTGGACTGACCGTCCGCGACCAACTGGAGCACCTCGACCTCGCGTGCCGACAGCTCACGCGGAGTGTTGTCGGTGCCAGGGACCCTGGTTCCCGTGGCGAGGACCGGCGCGACGCTCGGGTCGGCGTAGACGCCGCCCTCGAGCACCCGGCGGACCCCGTCGGTCACCACGACCGGTGAGGCGGACTTCAGCAGGTAGGCCTGAGCGCCTGCCTGGAAGGCCGACCGCACCGCGTACGGGTCGTCGGACGAAGCCAGCACGACGATCCGCGGCCAACCGTGGCTGCGGAGCTCCGTGACCAGCTCGATCCCGCTGCCGTCCGGCAGTCCGAGGTCCAGGATCGCGAGGTCGCACGGGCCGGTGGCCTGTGCGCGCGCCCTTGCCTCGGCCACCGTGGCGGCCTCGTGCACTGTGCCCGCGCCCATCTGCGTGAGCCGAGCAGCTATCGCCTCCCTCAACAGTGGGTGGTCGTCGACCACCAGCACTGAGAACAGCTCCTCCCGCGGGTGCGGGACCATGTTCGCCGGCAAAGAGCCGGCAGGCGTGGTTCGAACGGCCTGACCTAAGCCGACGGCAGCCACGTCACTACCTCCCTGGAGTCGGTCGTTGCCCCCCGACCGGCACTGGGACTTTCGACCAAACAGCCGCGCCGCCGTTGGACCGAAAGTGGTGTCGACGAAGGCAGCCTAGCCGCCCAAGCGGGTTAGCGGGACGATCAATCGGGTAAGTATCCGAATGGGTTGTGACTGAGGGCCGGTTCGGTCACACGATCGGGTGAGTCTCTGATCGGTGACGTAACGGATTCGACTCAGCACTCGATGAAATGGGGTCACCGGTAGTGCACAACTCCGCCGACGCCCGCGTTCGCGCGCTCCTCGCCCGCTCCCCGCTGATCGACGGCCACAACGACCTCCCGTGGGCGCTGCGCGAGCGGACGGGCCCCGATCCCCGGGCGGCCGTCACCGGCACCGACCTCACCGTCGAACAGCCTGACCTGCACACGGACCTGATCAAGCTGCGCCGAGGCCAGGTGGGTGGCCAGTTCTGGTCGGTCTACGTGCCCGCCCAGTTCGAAGGTCACGCCGCGGTCACCGCCGTGCTGGAACAGATAGAGATCGTGCACGCGCTGATCGACCGCCACCCCGACCACTTGGCCCTGGCCACCACCGCTGACCAGGCGGAATCCGTGTTCGCCTCAGGTCGGACCGCCTCGCTCCTCGGTGCCGAGGGCGGGCACTGCATCGCCGAGTCCATCGGTGCCCTGCGCGCACTGCACCGCCTCGGTGTGCGATACATGACGTTGACACACAACGACAGCACCGCCTGGGCCGATTCGGCCACCGACGAGCCGCGGGCGGGCGGCCTCTCCGACTTCGGGGAGGAGGTCGTCGCCGAGATGAACCGCCTGGGGATGCTCGTCGACCTCTCGCACGTCGCCGACACCACCATGAACGCCGCCCTGGACGTCTCCGCGGCGCCGGTCGTGTTCAGCCACTCGTCCTGCCGGGCGGTCACCGACCACCCCCGCAACGTGCCCGATGACGTGCTGGAACGCCTCCCCGGCAACGGGGGTGTGGTCATGGTCACCTTCGTGCCGAGGTTCGTCTCCACCGCCATCGCCGACTGGGACACCGAACTGGCCGAGGCGATGGCCGCGGCCGGGGAGAAGCACGCCGACCTGGCGGCGCGCGAGCGGTTCCTGGCCTCCTGGAGCGGTCGGGACAGGCAGCCGGAAGCCACCTCGGCGGACGTCGTGGCGCACCTGGAGCACGCCCGCGAAGTCGTCGGCATCGACCACGTGGGCATCGGCGGGGACTACGACGGCTGCGCCCGGCTGCCCCGGGGACTGGCCGACGTGGGCACCTACCCCGCCCTGTTCGGCCTCCTGCTGGACCGCGGGTGGAGCGAAGCGGACTGCGAAAAAGTTGCAGGGCGTAACGTCCTACGTGTGCTCCGCTCGGCCGAAGAGGTGGCCCGCCCACACTCTTAACTGGCAAAAGTTAATAACCCGGAGTCATCACCAATGCACAGAGAGCCCCCTGTCCCGCGTGGGCCGTTCGGCCCAGCGGGCCGACAACTGGCAACGGGTAAGGACCCGCGCTCCCCCCGCCCGTGACAGCGTCGCCTCCGGAGCCCTCACCGGACCCGGGGCTCCGGAGGGGAGTGCGCAGTGAGGGCATCGGTCAGGCGCGGGCGGACGGGCCTCGCGGTCGGGTTGGGGCTGGCGCTGGTCGCCGGTCTCAGCACGGTCGCGGCCACCACCGCCACCGCGGCGGACAACATCCTGCGGGCCGACCAGGCGGTCGCCCGCTCCTGCTTCGCCAAGCCCCTGCCGCCGGGCACCCGGGGGGTCGACCGGCGGGAGGTGACCGCAGGCGTCGACGGGCTGCTCCAGGCCCGGCTCACCGCGGCCGCCGCGGGCGCGGGCGACTGGGACCTGGCGGTGTTCGACCAGGTCAGCGGTGCGGTGCTGGCCGCGTCGGCCGGGCTGCGCGACGTCGAACTCGCCGAGGGGTTCGTCGCCGCGGGGCAGAAGCTGCTGGTGCAGGCCTGCCGCTACGGCGGCTCGACCCGCACGGTGAAGCTCGGCGTCGACTTCCTGGCGCTGACCCCGCAGGGCGGCCCGAGCGCCGCCCAGGTCGTGCGGGTGCAGACGCCGACCAGGGCGGACAAGGACACCCTGCTCGGCCTCGACCTCGACGTCACCGAGAAGGCCGACGCCACCGGGGTCGAGGTCGTGCTGGCCGACGACGCCGACCGCAAGACCCTCGCCGACAGCGGCCTGCGCAGCAGCGTCGTCCAGGCGGACCTCTCGGCCAGGTCCGTGGCCAACGCCCGGCAGGACCGGGCCTACGCCGCCAAGGCGCCCCGGTCGGCGCTCCCGTCCGGCCGCACGAGCTACCGCCACCTCTACGACTACCAGTTCGAGGCGAAGGAGCTGGCGCGGGCCAACCCCCGGCTCGTGCGCGCCTTCACGCTGCCCGAACCGAGCTGGGAGGGCCGCGACGTCGTCGGCCTGGAGATCGCCACCGGCCTCGACGCGCCGAACGACGGCAAGGCGGTCAACGTGGTCATGGGCGTGCACCACGCCCGCGAGTGGCCCGCGGGCGAGCACGCGATGGAGTGGGCCGTCGAACTGGTCAACGGCTACAAGGCGGGCGGGGCGACCAAGGCCCTCGTCGGCAAGACCCGCAACATCGTCGTCCCCGTCGTCAACGTCGACGGTTTCTCCATCTCCCGCGAGGCCGAGCCCAAGGGCGACTTCAGCCGCTTCGACTACGAGATGAAGCGCAAGAATTGCAATGTCAACGATTCGCCCGCGCAATTCCGCACCGGTGTGTGCGCGGCCAACCCCGCCGGTCGCACCCGCGGCACCGACCCCAACCGCAACTACGCGGGCTTCTGGGGCGGCGCGGGCGCATCGGCGAACTGGAGCAGCGACACCTTCCGCGGCGGCGGGCCGTTCTCCGAGCCGGAGACGCGCAACGTCCGCTGGCTCGTCTCCACCCGGCAGGTCACCAACCTGATCACCCTGCACACCTACTCGAACCTGGTCCTGCGCGTCCCCGGCGTCGCCGCCGTCCGCCCGCCGCTGGACGAACCGGTGTACAAGGCGCTCGGCGACCGGATGGCCTCCCGCAACGGCTACACCAGCCAGCCGTCCTGGGCCCTCTACGACACCACCGGCTCCACAGAGGACTGGTCGTACTTCGCCACCGGCGGCTTCGGCTTCACCTTCGAGATCGGCAGCACCGAGTTCCACCCGCCGTTCGAGACCGGTGTCGTCGCCGAGTACGCGGGCCTGGCCCCCGCGGCGGGCGCGGGCAAGGGCGGCAACCGGCAGGCGTTCCTGGACATGCTGGGCAACGCCGCCGATCCCGCCGCGCACTCCACGCTCGTCGGCTCCGCGCCCAAGGGCCACCGGCTGACCCTGCGCAAGGCGTTCCAGACCCCCACCTCGCCGGTGCTCAACCCCGACGGCACGGTCGGACCGCCGCTGTACGTCGCCGACACGCTTACCTCGTCGCTGGACTCCACCGGCGGCCGGTTTAGCTGGGCGGTCAACCCGTCCACCCGCCCCTACGTCGCGGGCCGCTACGGCCGCGACCCGAAGGGCCCCGCCCAGGCCCCCATCGCCCTGGCCAACCCTCCCGGCGTCCCGCCGCGCAACCAGGACTTCCCGAACGACCCCACCGCCGAGGTCATCCCGTTCCACGTGGACGGCCTGCCCGTGGTCGACAACGGGAAGCTGACCGTCTCCACGAGCTGGGCCACCGAGGGCACCGACTGGGACCTCTACGTCTACGACGCGGCGGGCAACCTGGTCTCCTCCTCGGCCAGCGGCGGCACCACCGCGGAGAACGCCGTGCTCTACGACCCGCCCGCCGGGGACTACACGGCGGTGCTGGTCAACTACGACCAGGCGGACCCGACCGCGCCGGACGACTACACCGGCCTGCGGGTGGAGTTCGCCTCACCGGTCCCCGCCACCTACGGGCCCAAGGAGCCCTACCAGTTGACCTGCGCGGACAAGCGCGGCCGGATCGTCGGCCTGGCCGACGTCTACGTCGACCGGGGCCAGACGGTCGACGTCGGCGAGGTCTGCTCCGGCACGGCGCGGGCGGGCAAGCGCCGCTGAGGTCACGGGCAGGCACCCCGCAGGGGTATATGTGGGGTGCCAGCCCGTCGCCCGGAGGTGCCCCCTGCCCGAGATCAACGCCCGCCCGCTCGACGCCGGGGCGGGGAACACCTGATGCCCCGCCTCCTCCTGCTGGCCACCGGCGACACCCTCGCCCAGCTCCGCCACAGCTCACCGCCCCGCATCGCCGACGGCGCCGAACTCCTGACCCGCGTCGCCGCACCCGAGGGCACCGAGGTGGAGGACGTGCGCGCCGAACCCTCCTGGGACACCAGCCCCGGCACCCAACTCCTGCTCGCCCGCCGCACCCGCAGCGCCCTACTCGACGACGGCTACGACGGCGTGGTCATCACCCACGGCCTCGACACGATCGAGGAAACGGCCTTCCTCACCGACGTCCTGCTGGGCCCCGCCGCCGACCTGGGCGCGGTCGTCCTCACCGGCGCCACCCGCTGCCTCGACGACCCGGCCACCGACGGCCCGATCAACCTCGCCGCCGCCCTCACCGCGGCGGCCGACCCGGTCACCCCCGGCCTCGGCGCGGTCCTGTGCCTGGACGGGGAACTGCACGCCGCCCGCCGGGCCCACCTCGCCGACACCACCCGCTCGCCATCGATCACCTCGGCACCGCACCCGCGCCTGGGCCACATCGCGGGCGGCCGGGTCGTGCTCACCGACGGGGCACCACCCCGGCCGCCGGTGATCACCGACCTGCCGGAGACGAACGTGGCACTGGTCAAGACGTACCCGGGGATGCCCACCTCGCTGCTGACCGCGGTCACCGACGCGGGGGCGCTCGGGGTGGTGGTCGAGGGGACCGGGCGGGGGAACGTGCCGGTGGAGCTGCTGATGCCGATCCGGGAGCTGCTGTCGTGGGACATCCCGGTGGTGGTGGCCTCCCGGGCGCACTCGACGGGGTCGGGGGATCGGGAGGTGGCTTCGTCGGCTGTGGGCGGGCCGCCCGGGGTGTTGGGGATGGACGCGGTGGACCTGGCCGGGCGGGTCGGTGCGATCAGTGCCTGCGGGTTGCGGCCTGCTCAGGCGCGGGTGGCGCTCATGGCCGCTCTTGCCTCTGGCGGGGGTGTTGCCGCGGCCAGGGCTTACTTCGCCGGTCTGTGAGCGGGGTTGAGCCTGGTGGTCAGTCGCCGTGGCGTTGGCTGAAGAGGGTGACGCCGACCGGGGGGAGGCCGACCACGCTGGCCATCAGGTCGCAGAAGGCCTCGCCGTGGGGGGCCAGGTCGGGGCTCCGGGGGGTCCAGGAGGCGCGCAGTTCCAGGTCGTCGGTGCGGGCGGGGCCCGCTATGTCGCCGAAGCGGGCTGAGGAGGTGTCGGTGACCGTTCCGCCCAGGGCGGTGAAGTCGGCCTCGGCGGCTGCCAGCGCGTCGGTGAGCCAGGACCAGCCGACGTTGGGCAGCAGGGGGTCGTCGGCGAGTTCGGCGTCCAGTTCGGCGCGGACGTAGGCGACCAACCGCAGCACCCCGTCCCAGGTCTCCTGGCCGTCGGGGTCGTGCAGGAGGATGAGCCTGCCGGTGGCGTGCACGTCGGCGGGGCCGGTGGCCTCGGCGGTCAGGGCGAACGCGTACGGTGCCAGCCGCTGCGGGGGCCGCACCTCGGCCAGCGTCAGTTCGGCCCGAGGCCGCAATGACTTCAGCGCCTCGACAGCCTGGACGAACAACTCAGGCGCAGTCGACGTTCCGGTCACGACTGGTAACTGTAGGACCACCCGAGTCGGTGAGGTCGTACGCCGCGCCGAGCGCCCCCGGCCCGTTTCCACCACCGTCAGTACAACTGTGCACCATCTGTCCCCTTTGTCACAGGAGCAACGGTCTTCTCGTCGTGCGCGGTCGAATGCCGGCGGGGGGCGCGCAAGTTCGGCTTTTCAACAGCGGGCAGACCCGGTGGGCCGGGTGGTGCCGCTGGTGGTGGGGGACCTCCGCGCAGAGCGGGGCGGGCGGGCGTGGGACGATGGGGAGGCGATGACTGAACTCATTCACCCGGCCTCGGCGCCCGCTGCCTGCCGCCGGGAACTCGTGGACGCTCCGTTCCTGGTGGCCGCTCGTGGGGGTGTGCCCCGGCGGGTGCCGGTGTGGTTCATGCGCCAGGCGGGGCGGTCGCTGCCGGAGTACCGGGAGCTGCGGGCCGGGACCGGGATGCTGGCCGCCTGCTTCGACCCGGAGATGGTCCGGGAGATCACGCTGCAACCCGTGCGCAGGCACGACGTGGACGCGGCGATCCTGTTCAGCGACATCGTGGTGCCCCTGGTCGCGGCCGGGGTGGACCTGGACATCGTGGCGGGCACCGGGCCGGTGGTGGCGCAGCCGATCCGCTCGGCCGCCGACGTCGCCGGGTTGCCCGAGCTGGACGCCGGGCAGGTCGAGCCGGTGGCCGAGGCGGTGCGGCTGCTGGTCGCCGCGCTGGGGGAGACGCCGCTGATCGGGTTCGCCGGGGCGCCGTTCACCCTGGCCTCCTACCTGGTCGAGGGCGGTCCGAGCCGCAACCACGAGCGGACCAAGGCGCTCATGTACGCCGACCCCGGGACCTGGCACGCGCTGCTCGACCGGCTCGCCGACATCGCGCTGACGTTCCTGCGCGCGCAGGTGGCCGCCGGGGTGGACGCCGTGCAGCTTTTCGACTCGTGGGCCGGGGCGCTGTCCCCGCGCGACTACCGCGAGTACGTGCTGCCGCACTCGGCCAAGGTCCTCGGCGGGCTCGCGGACGCGGGCGTGCCGCGCACCCACTTCGGCGTCGGCACCGGCGCCCTGCTCGGTGCCATGCGGGAGGCGGGCGCCGACGTCGTCGGCGTCGACTGGCGCACCCCGCTGGACGAGGCCGCCCGCCGCGTCGAGGCCGAGACCGGCCGGGGCGGTGTGGTCGTGCAGGGCAACCTCGACCCGGCCACCCTCTTCGCGGGCGACGACGTCGTCCGGCGCGAGGCGACCCGCATCGTGGACGAGGGCCGGGCGGCCGCGGGCCACGTCTTCAACCTCGGGCACGGGGTCCTGCCGGACACCGACCCGGACGTCCTCACCCGCCTCGTCACCTACCTGCACACCCTCACCCCCGGGAAGTGACTCGGTGACCGGCCGTCGCGGTGGGCCCGGTGGCGCGACTGGCGAAGCGGGGCGCGCGCCGCGAGTCGCCGTGGTGGGGGCCGGGATCTCCGGGCTCACCGCCGCGCACCGGCTGCGCGCCCTGCTCGGCCCGGCCGCCGAGGTCGTCGTCGTCGAGCAGGGCGACCGGGTGGGCGGCAAGCTGCGCACCGCCGAGGTGGGCGGGGTGCGGTACGACGTGGGCGCGGAGGCCTACCTGGCGCGCAGGCCGGAGGTCACCGACCTGCTCACCGAGCTGGGCCTCGCCGACCAGGTCGTGCACCCGGCCAAGGCGCGGTCCACCGTCCGCGCGGGCGGGGTCACCAGGCTGATCCCCGGCCGCACGGTGATGGGGGTGCCCACGGCCGCCGACGCCGTCGCCGACCTGCTCACCGACGAGGGCGCGCGCCGCGTCGCCGCCGAACCCGGGCTGCCACCGGTCGACTGGGACGGCGACGCCGCCCTCGGCGCCCTGCTGCGCGACCGCTTCGGCGACGAACTGCCGGACCGGCTGGTCGACCCGCTGCTCGGCGGTGTCTACGCGGGCAGCGTGGACGGCCTCGGCCTGCGCGCCACCATGCCCGGCCTGGCCAAGGCCCTCGACGACGGCGCCCCCTCGCTGACCGCCGCCGCTGCCACCGCCACCCCGGTGCCAGCCGGGGGACCGGTCTTCGGCACCGTCGCCACCGGCCTGGGCACCCTCGTCGACCGGCTCGTCGACTCCGCCGCGGCCGACCTGCGGCTGGGCGTCCCGGTGCGCGCGCTCGAACGCCGCGAGCACGGCTGGCGGCTGCACCTGGGCGCGGCGACCCCGGCACACGCCCCCGAGGACCCGGTGCTCGACGTGGACGCGGTCGTGCTGGCCGTGCCCGCACCCGCCGCGCGGCGCCTGCTGGCCGAACCGGTGCCCGCCGCCTCCGCCGCCTACGGGCGGGTCGAGGTCGCCTCGATGGCCGTGGTCGCCGTGGCGCTGCCCGGGGGCGCCGAACTGCCCGGCACCTCCGGGGTCCTGCTCGGCGCGGGCGAACGGCGGCTCGACGGCACCCGGTTCGCGGTGAAGGCCTTCACCTTCTCCGCGACCAAGTGGCCGCACCTGGCCGACCGCGACGTCGTGGTGGTGCGCGGGTCCGTGGGCAGGCACGGGGACCCCGGTGCCCTGCACGCCGACGACGACGAACTGGTCCGGCTGGTGCGCGCCGACCTCGTGGAGCTGACCGGGGTCACCGCCCCACCGGTCGACGCCGCGGTGACCCGCTGGGGTGGCGGGCTGCCGCAGTACGCGGTCGGGCACACCGGGCTGGTCGAGGAGATCGAACGCGCGGTTTCCCACCACCCCGACCTCGCCGTGGCAGGCGCAACCCTGCACGGAGTGGGCATCCCCGCGTGCGTCGCCACGGGCGACGCCGCCGCGCACCGGATCGCGACACACCTCGCCACCCGGGCCCACCCCGCCCGCTGACGCGGCGGCCTGGTCTGCCGGGCCTGCCTCGCCCGCACTGTCGGCGACGAGCGGTACCCGTCCTCGTTGAACGCCTTCCCCGCGGTGGCTCCCGGTCGGATGACCACGCGTCGGTCGTCGCGGTGCCGGTGGGCGGGGTGCGGTACCCGAGCGGGAGTGCGGGTTCGACCTGTTCGTGTCGTTCAGGGCGCCGACGCGGCCGGGGAGCCTCGGCTGACCGAGCGGTCCAGGGCGTCGAGCAGCCAGGTGTGCGTGACACCGACCGGCGCGGGTTCGCCGGTGATCTCGCCTGCGAGGTGCCAGTAGCGGCGCAACCGCGGGTGCCGGTCGGCGGCGGTGCGGCGGTTCAGCGCGCGCCGGAACCCCGGGGTGTCGCCGGTGCCCAGCGCGGCGGCGTGGGCCGCGACGAACAGGTCGAGTGCGGGACCCGGTTGCGGCCGAGCTCCGACCGCCACCTGCGGGAACGCCAGCTCGCAGGCCGCGCCGACGGCGGCGTGCAGGGCGCCGAGGTCGGCGATGCGGTCGTGGTCGACCAGCGTGCTGGCCCGCAGCCGGGTGGCCAGCGCGCGGTCGGTGGCGAGCAGCACCAGCTCGGCGTACGCGACGACCTGAGCCGGGGTCGGCAGCTCCGGCGGTCGCGGCGCGCTGATGTCGAGGAACATGCGGGCCGTGTCCGGCGGGATCGGGCCGGTGGTCATCGGGCGCCAGAGGCGGACGAGGACGTCGTGCGCGGCGAACCCGTCGGCCACCGCGCACAGCAGTTCGAGCCGGGCGGCGCGGTCGGTGGGCGGCGCCTCCTCGACCGCGCGGAGCACCGAGCGCCGCCAGGCCAGCGCCGCCACCTCGCGGTCGAGCGCGGCGCGCTCGGCGGCCACGGTGTCGGTGAGGGAACGCTGCCCGGTGAGGACGTCCGTGATCGACTTCAGGCCCAGCCCGAGCCCGCGCAGCCGCCGCACCAGGTTCAGGCGGCCGACCGCGGTCGGGTCGAACCGGCGGTGCCCACCGACGCTGCGCGCGGGCGCCAGCAGCCCCTCGTCGCAGTAGAAGCGGATCGTGCGGACGGGCACGCCGGTCCGCCGCGCCAGGTCGCCGATCCCGAGTGTGTCGCCGGTCACCATCGGTGGAATCTCCAGTCGAGTGGAGTTCCTACGGTACGACCATGGAAACCGCGCGACTTGTCCAGGGACTGCACGAGCACACCGCCGGGTTCGCGGAGGCGGTGACCGGCGCCGACCCGGAGGCCCGGGTGCCCACGTGCCCGGAGTGGCCGCTGCGGGTGCTGGTCGGACACATCGGCCAGGCGCACCGCTGGGCGGCGGACGTCATCCGGTCCGGGCCGACCCCGGTGCCGGACCCGTTCGACGCGGACCCCGGCTCGCCCGACGGGTGGTCCGACTGGCTGCACGAAGGCGCCGCGCACCTCACCGACGCGGTGCTGACCGCCGCCGAGAGTCCGGTGTGGACCTTCTTCGGCCCGCGACCGGCGGCGTTCTGGCTGCGTCGGATGCTCCACGACACGACCGTGCACCACGCGGACGCGGCGCTCGCCACGGGCACCGCGTTCGAGGTGGCGCCGGACCTCGCGGCCGACGCGATCAGCGAGTGGCTGGAGGTGCTGTCCGACCCGGTCGCGCCAACGCTGAAACCGGCCTTCTCAGCACTGCGCGGCACCGGCCAGACCCTGCTGGTCCACCCCGACACCGGCTCGGGCTGGCTGGTCACCCGCACCCCCGACGGCGTGCGGTGGGCACGTGCCGCGGACACCGCGGACGCGACACTGGCAGGCCCCGTCGGGGACCTGTTGCTGGTGCTCACCCGGCGGCTGCCTGCCGGTCGGATCACCATCACCGGCGACCGCGCCCTGGCCGACCACTGGCTGGCGCACACGGCGGCGTGAGCGCGGTGCCGTTCCGAAGCGCAAGGCCCCGTGCGCACCGATGCGGCGCACGGGGCACCACCCCGCCGACGTTCCCGGCCCCGTCCCGGTCCACCGAGCAGGCACGTGGCAGAACCCGATCGCCGGGCACACCGGCGAAGCGGCGGACCCCAGGGCAGGGCCACCCGGACCGCGATGCGCCCAGCGCACCACTGCCGGAACCCGCCTCGCCCGGACCCGCCTCGCCTGGTGGTGCCGCAACTTGGCTGGCCGGGTTGTGGTGGATTTCGCCGACCGGGTGCACCTGGTGCGGTGGCGCCCTGCCCGCCAGGCATGGACCCGCCTCGCCTGGTAGGGCCACAACCTGGCTGGCCGGGTTGTGGTGGACCTCGCCGACCAGGTGCACCTGGTGCGGTGGCGCCCTGCCCGCCAGGCATGGACCCGCCTCGCCTGGTAGGGCCACAACCTGGCTGGCCGGGTTGTGGTGGACCTCGCCGACCGGGTGCGCCCGGCGCGGTGGCGCCCTGCCCACCGGGCATGGACGCACCTCGCCCGGTGGTGCCGCACCAGGTGGTGCCGTATGTGGTCGGTCGGGGGCTCCCGTCGGGTGATGCGCCACACCCCGCCGTCGGGTGCGTCTCGCCCAGTGCCGCGCCCCCGGGCCGTCCAGGGCTCCGCCGGGTGGCGCGGCGATGCCTGGCGGGCTGCGGCGGCTCGGTGGTTCACCGCCCACAGGCCGGGGCATCCACGCGCACGACTCGCTGTGCAGTTGTGATTCTGTTTCGTTTCTCCTCCTGCGGGTCTCGGATCGGTGCTCGTCCTGTCACGGGTTCGTGGCCCGCTGTGAGCTTGCCCCGATCCCCCGGGGCTGTCGAACAGTTGTCCACAGGGGCAGTGTTCGATTGGGACGGGAACGGAATCGGGGTCGGTTGTCGTGAAGGTGTTATGAGCACCCCCGCCGAGGACGTGAGCATGACCGACGACCCCCTGCTGTCCGACGACGAGATCGAGGCCCTGCGGCGCGAGGACCTGCTCGAAGACCCCGAGCGGGCGACCCCCGACGAGTACCCCCGGTTGTGGAACCTCTCCGCCGGGTCGCTGTTCCGCGCGGTCATCCGGGCCAGGGACCCCAAGCCCCCGGAGTACGTCACGGTCCCGGTGGTGGCCGCGGACAGCCTGGAGTTGGCCGGGGCGATCTCGCAGTGGAACCTGCTGTGGGAGGCCGCCCAGTACCGCGGGCTGCTCGTCGGCGCGGACGAGCTGCCGGTCGAGTTGCGGCGGGTGGCCGGGAGCGGGGACGCGAACGTCATGTTCATCCCGCGCACCAGGACCCGGTACCACGAGTACGCGCCGCTGTTCCACCTGTTGCCGCGCCGCGCCGTGGAGCGGCACGGGTTGCCGCTGCTGGGCAGCGGGCAGTGGCCGTTCCTGGCGGAGTCGAGCAGCGTCGACCGGTACCTGCCCGCCGACTTCGAGGCGCGGTTGTCGCGCGCGTGGGCGGCGACCGTGTGGCGCCACCTCATGCCGGGTTCGCCGATCAGCGGGTTCACCCCCGTCGACCCGATCCGGCTGCTGGCGCACAACCTGGACTTCTGGCTGCCCCCGATCACGCGGGTGATGCAGGAGATCCTGCGCGGGTTGCCGGTGGTCGACAACGGTGTCCCGGCCGTGCCCCTGCCGCTGGCCGACGGCACCCTGACCGACGACGTGGTGCTGGCGAACCCGCGGGTGGGCGCCGACCTGTGGCGCGGTGAGGAGGACGCGGCGGAGACCGTGGTGCGCACGGTGGAGGCCGCCGACCACGACGGGAGGCTGCGCGGAATCCTGGAGGCGGTGCGGGCGAACCGGGTGGAGGACGACTTCAGCGAGCGGTGGACCTTCGCCAGGGAGGACTTCGAGCGCAAGCTCTACCGGAAGCGGTCGAAGGTCAAGGTGCGGTTCGTGGAGCTGACCGACACCATCCCGGTGCAGGGGCCGGAGACCGAGGTCGAGGACCGGGTGGTCTTCGGCGACTTCATGGCCCTGCTCGACGAGCGGGACCGGCAGGTCGTGGTGCTCCTGCGCAGCGGTTACACCAACCTGACCGAGGTGGCGGGCATCCTGGGCTACCGCGGTCACAGCCCGGTCTCCAAGCGGCTCAAGCGCATCCGCGAGCAGGCCGCGCGGTTCTTCGACGAGCGCTGAGCGCCGCGGTGGCGATCCTGGCCACCTGGGGCGGCGGGCCGGGTCGGGGGAGTGCGACGATGGGCGCATGTCGCGCCTCAACTACGCCGAGCTGAACGACACCATCCGGTACACCATGTGGTCGGTGTTCCGGGTCGACGCGGGCACGCTGCCCGAGGACCGGGCGGACGCCGCCGCGGAGACCACCGAGTACCTCGACGCCCTGGAGGGGAAGGGGGTGGTGGTGCGCGGGGTGTACGACGTGGCCGGGCTGCGGGCGGACGCGGACTACATGATCTGGTGGCACGCGGAGGCCGTCGAGGACGTGCAGGCCGCCTACACCGGTTTCCGCCGCACCGCGCTGGGCCGGGCGTCGACGCCCGTGTGGAGCCAGGTGGCGCTGCACCGGCCCGCGGAGTTCAACCGCAGCCACATCCCGGCGTTCCTGGCCGGTGAGGAGGCGCGCAAGTTCATCTGCGTGTACCCGTTCGTCCGGTCCTACGAGTGGTACCTGCTCCCGGACGAGGACCGCCGCCGGATGCTCGCCGACCACGGCAAGGAGGCCAGGGACTACCCCGACGTGCGGGCGAACACCGTGGCCTCGTTCGCGCTGGGCGACTACGAGTGGATTCTGGCGTTCGAGGCCGACGAGCTGCACCGCATCGTGGACCTGATGCGCCACCTGCGCGGCACCGAGGCGCGGCGGCACGTGCGCGAGGAGGTCCCGTTCTACACCGGCACCCGCGTGCCCCCGGCGGAGCTGGTCACCAACCTGCCGTGACCGGCGCGGGCGAGCGCGTCGTCGCGGGCCCGTTCCGGGTCGCGCACGCCGCCGCCTGGTGCGTGCGGCGGGTGACCGGGGCGGCGGCCGAGCTGTTGCGCGAGCGCGGCACCGACCCCGGTCCGGTGTCGGTCGACCTGCTGCACGCGGTGGAGTCGTTCCGCAGTGAGCGGCACCTGCTGGTCGACGGCGCCTCGCCCGGCCCGGTGTGGGCGCCGCTGTCGGGCGACTACCGGGCCGCCGACGGTTGGGTGCGGTTGCACTGCAACCACCCGCTCCACGAGGCGGCCGCGCGGTCGGTGCTCGGCGACGACGTCGCGGCCGGGGTGCTGCGGCGCCCGGCCGAGCAGGTCGCCGACCTGGTGCTGGCCGCCGGGGGCGCCGCCGCCGCGCTGCGGCCCGCCGCGCGGTGGCGCGGGCACCCGCAGGGGGTCGCGGTGGCGGCCGAGCCGCTGGTGGCGGTGGACCGGGTGGGCGACGGGTCCGCGCGCCCGCTGCCCAGGGCCGACCGGCCGCTCGCGGGCGTGCGGGTGCTCGACCTGACCCACGTCATCGCGGGCCCGGTGTGCGGGCGCACGCTGGCCGCGCACGGTGCCGACGTGCTGCACGTGGGTGCCGCGCACCTGCCCACCGCGCACCCGCTGGCCGTGGACACCGGGTTCGGCAAGCGCACCACCCACCTCGACCTGCGCGCCGAGGAGAACCGGGCGGTGCTGCGCGCGCTGCTGGCCGACGGCGACGTCCTGGTCCAGTCCTTCCGACCGGATTCGTTGGCCGCCAAGGGTTTCGGTGAGCGCGATCTGCCGCCGGGGGCGATCCTGGTCAGCCTGAGCGCCTACGGCCACAGTGGACCGTGGCGGACCCGGCGCGGGTTCGACAGCCTGGTGCAACTGGCCACCGGCATCGCGGCCGGGGCGGACGAGCCGGTCCCGCTGCCCGCGCAGGCCCTCGACCACGGCACCGGCTGGTTGGCCGCGTTCGGCGTGATCACCGCGCTGCGCAGGCGGGCCGTCGAGGGCGGCACCTGGCACGTGCGGGTCTCGCTGGCCCGCACCGCGCACTGGCTCGACGGCCTGGGCCGGATCGACTCCACCGAGCACGGCGGCCCGGTGGACGCGTACCTGTCCGAGGTGGACAGCGCGTTCGGGCGGCTCCGGCACGTGCGGGTCCCCGGTGGGTTGCCCGGGTCGCCGCCGCGGTGGGACAGCGCTCCCCGCACGCCGGGTGCCGACCCGGCCCAGTGGTGGTGACAGCGCGGGAGCGACCCACCCGGTCCGGGTGGGCCGCCCCCGTGCTGCGGTTACTTGACCTTGTACGCCCGGATCACGGTCTGCTCGACCGAGTTGCCGCGGTGGTCCTCGGCCGAGGCCCGCAGGGACACCGAACCGGCGCCCTTCGGGTGGTCGAGCACCACCAGCGACTTGGCGATCACCTGCGCCCGCGACCAGGTCTTGCCCTCGTCGTAGGAAACGTCCACGGTCAGCTTCTTCGCGAGGTCGGGCTGACCGGTCTCCCGCTCCAAGGACACCGGCAGGTAGTAGCGCCCGGACGGTGCCGCGTTGTCGGCGTCGAGCGCGCCGTGGAAGCGGACCGCGGAGAGCTGGATGGCTTCCTGCTCGGGGCTCGACCGGAAGGTCCACTTGGCGTCGACGTGCGTGGCGAAGCCGTAGGCCGGGTCGCGGTCGCCGGTCGTGGCCACCTCGAACGTGCCGGAGGCGTCGCCCACCTCGAAGACCCCGTACCCGCCCTCCGCGCTCTCACCGATGACCTTGCCGTCCTTGGACAGCGTCGTGGTGCCGGTGAAGTCGCTGAACCCGGAGTTGCCCGCGCCGTCGGAGACCAGGCCGGGACGCGCGAACAGGTAGTCGCCGCCCCGCAGGAACCCCGAGTTCGCGCCGGACTTCACGTCGGGCCCGAAGATCCCCACGTGCATCCGCCGCTCGGTGGTGCGGCCCGCCCGGAGGGTGAGCGGCGGGCTCCAGTACTCGACCGGCAGCGATCCCTCGAAGTAGGCGTTCACGGCCCACCGCACGCCGTCGTCGGTGTTGACGAACTGGGTCGTCCCGCTGAGCGACGCCGGGGAGATCAGGACGAACCCAGACGACAGGCCACCGGGGGTCGAGGCGTAGGCGCTCCACGACAGGGTGGCGTCCGGCGCGGTCTTGCCGAAGGTCGTCTTCAGCGTGGCCAGCTCGGCCGCCCGGGGGTGCCTGGTCAACCCGGTGGGGTAGTCGCCCGGGACGCCGTAGAACAGGTTGTAGAAGCCCTTGTCGCTGGTGTACGTGCCCTCGACAGCGGAGTCCACCGCGATGCCCTGCGGCTTCGGGCCCAGGCGCGCGGTGCGGATCGAGCTGAACGAGTCGACCAGGGTGAAGCTGCCGAAGCTGCTGCGCTCGGTCCTCGCCGTGAACCCGATCGCGCCGAGCCGCTGCTCCGCCCCGGCGTCGGGGACGGTGACGTCGATCGGCCTGGTGGTGCGGCTGTCGGCGACGACCGCGGTGTCCTTCGTGACCTCCAGCAGGGGCTGCACCACGGTCCGCAGGGTCCGGTCCGCCTCCGACGAGAAGAAGGCGTCGAACGCGTACCGGCCCTTGGGCACCCGCAGGGTGAAGGTGCCGGTGGGGCTGGCGCCGTCGTGGAAGCCGGGGTCGTCGTAGCCGAACAGGCTGGCGCTCGCGTCACCGGTCGGCTTGCCGTCGGGGCCGATCAGGGTCACCGCGACGTCGTAGCTCTCGACCTCCCGGTCGACGCCGACCGCGGTGCGGGTGGTCGTCCCGCCGCCGGTGGCCACGACGGAGCCGCCGAAGAGGCCGTCGACCGCGCCGACGCGGGTGTCCACGCCGACGGTGGCCGTCGCGGTGCCGCCCGCGGGGACGGTGAGCCGGGCCGGGGTGACGGTGAACATGCCCGCCGGGGCCGCCTTGCCGTCCGGGCCGACGACGTCAGCGGTCAGGTCCAGGGTGACCGGCTCGGTGCCGCCGTTGCGGTAGGTCAGCTCCCCGGTGGCGGGGGCGTCGTCGGCGTGCGGCCACACCGCGGTCGGGAAGCTGACCGACGTCGGTTCCGTGGTGACCCGCGCCGCCAGCGCGGCGGGCACGTCGACCCGGCCGGAGCCCTGGGCGAACGAGCTCAGGCCCGGGGTCGGCTTGGCCGAGCCGGTCAGCGCCGCCTTGAGCTGCTGCCCGGTCCAGTCCGGGTGCCGCTGGGCGAGCAGCGCCGCGGACCCGGCCACGTGCGGGGTGGCCATCGAGGTGCCCGACAGCGCGATGTAGCCGTCCTCGGCGGGGTCGCCGATGATCGCCTCGGCCGCCTTCGCCGCCACGATGTCCTCGCCCGGCGCGGTGATGTCCGGCTTCACGGCGCCGTCGACGCGCGGGCCGCGGCTGGAGAACTCCGACAGCGCGTCCTCGCGGTCGACCGAACCGACGGTCAGCGCGGCGTCGGCGCTGCCCGGTGAGCCGATCGTCTTGGCCGCGCCGCTGTTGCCCGCGGCGATGACGAACAGGGTTCCGGAACTGGCCGAGAGCCGGTTGACGGCCTCCTCCAGCGGGTCCACCTCGGGGGTGTCGTAGCCGCCGAGGCTCAGGTTGACCACGTCGGCGCCCTGCGCGACGGCCCACTCCATGCCCGCCACGATCCACGACTCCTGGCCGGAGCCGAAGTCGTTGAGCACCTTGCCGTCGAGGAGGTGCGCGCCGTGCGCGATGCCCCGGTACTTCGCGCCGGTGCCAGCGACGGTCGAGGCGACGTGCGTGCCGTGGCCGAACCGGTCCACGGCGTCGGCGGCGTCGCTGAAGTTGTGCTCGCCGACCTCGCGGCTCGCCAGGTCCGGGTGGGTCTGGTCGACGCCGGTGTCGAGCACGGCGACCGTCACCCCCTCGCCGGTCACCCCCGCCTGCCAGGCCTGCGGCGCGCCGATCTGCGCGGCGCTGCGGTCGAGGGTGGCGGTCACCTTGCCGTCGAGCCAGACCCGGCCCGTCGAGGCGAGCGCGCGCCAGGAACCCGCCAGCGCGGACTTGTCGGCGCTGAGCGCGCGGCCGTCCGAGGCGGGCAGGTCGCGCACGGTGCGCACCCCGGCGACCGCCGCGCGCGGCGCCGGGCCGGTGGTGATCAGCGGCAGGTCGCCGCGGCGGTTGTCGTAGCCCTGCTCGAGCAGGCCGGTGACGTCGAACAGCCGCGGGTCGAGCCTGCCCGAGGACAGCAGCGCCTGCGCGTCGGCCGGGACGACGTGCAGGTGGCCGCCCGTGGTGCGCACCCGGAACGCGACGTGCTCGCGCCCGGCGGCGGGCCGGACCTCGGGCCGGGCGTCCGGGCCTGCGAGGAAGACCTGGTCACCGCTGAGCAGGGTCACGGTGCGGGCCGGGTCGGCCGGGCCGGTGGCCGCCGCCGCGGGAGCGGCGGTGGCGGGCAGGCCTGCGAGGACGAGTGCCGCGGTGGTCGCGGCGAGTACTGGTGTGCGACTTCGCACGGGTACCTCCGGTCGTGAGCGGACAGGACCAAAGGACCGGATGACCGGTGATGAAAAAGATTCCCCCCGATATCGAGCCCCCTGTGGGAAAGAAACTATGCACTGGGGGAATAGTCCACAATCCGCCGTACGGTTGAACGGGTCAGCGGTTGGTGAGGTTGCCCGCGGCCGTCAGCCCGACCCGGCCCTGCACGCCCGCGGCGCCGCAGTCGGGACCGTTCGGGTACACCGCCGCCGGGGTGACCGTGGTCCGGAATTCGCGGTCACCGGCGGTCAGCGTGACTTCCAGCGGCTGCTCGCCCAGCCCGTCGACCTCGGCGAAACCCACCTGACCGCCCGTGGGCGCCACCTGCGCCGAGCAGACCCCGCCGGAGCACCCGCTCGCCCCGGTGCCGGTCGCCGGTTCCAGCGGCACGGGCACGTCCCGGCACCGCCCGTCGGCGCAGAGGGTCAGCAGCGCGGGGGTGTCGAGGACCGGTGCCCCGGGGTCCACCACGACGCCGATCCCGGTCCGGCCGCCGATGAGCGTGCAGGCGCGTTCACCGCCCCCGGGGCCGGAACCGCAGCCGGTCAGCGCGAGCAGGCAGAGGGCGACCCAGCAGAGGTGCCGCATCCAGTCCTCCCCGGTGCCGGTGCGCTGCGGTGTTCGAGCCCAAGCCGCAAGGTCACCCTACCGGGATTTCCAGGGAGGGGTCCCCGAATCGGTGCCGGGAAGCCATTCGGCCGAATACCAACGGGTTCAGCCCCGTCTCCCGCCCTGCCACCACCGGCGCTTCGGGCGGCGCGCTTCGACCCACGCGGCGAACGCGGCGGCGTCCTCCCGCGCCCGGGAGCCGTCGCGGCGTGGGTTCCCCCTGGCGTACTCGGCGAACAGCGGCGCGAAGTCCTCACCGCAGGACTCGGCGACCTCCGGGTCGATCAGGGCGACCACGCGGCGGCGCTTGGCCAGCAGGGCATCCGCCTCCACCCGCAGCGCCTCGGCGTCGAACCCGGCGGGCGCCGGGCCGTCGGCCAGCAGCGCCGCCAACAGCTCCGCCTGCCGCGCGGCCAGCCGTTCGCGCGCGCTCACCCGGCCACCACGGCGCGGATCGCGGCCAGTTCGGCGGCGAGTTCGGCGTCGGCGGGGTAGCGGTCGTCGCGCTCCAGGAGCACCCCGGGCGGCGAGACCCGGCGGCACAGCTCGCCCAGCAGCTCCAGCACCTCCGGCGGCACCGGGTGCGCGTGCGTGTCGTGGTAGACCCCGTCGCGCACCACCCCGCCCGCGACGTGCACGTAAGCCAGGCGCTCCAACGGAAGCCCGTCGAGCAGCGCCACCGGGTCCTCACCCAGGTTGCGGGCGTTGGCCCACATGTTCGCCACGTCCAGCAGCAGCAGGCAGTCGGTGCGCTCGGTCAGCTCGGTGAGGAACTGCGCCTCGGTCAGCTCGGCGTCCGGCCAGCGCAGCAGCGCGGCGATGTTCTCCAGCGCCAGCGGCACCCCGAGCCCGGCCTGCGCGGTCTTCACGTTGTCCACCAACACCTCCAGCGCCTCGCGGGTGCGCGGCACCGGCATCAGGTGACCGGAGTCCAACCCGCCCGCGCGCACGAAGCACACGTGGTCGCTGACCATCGGGGCGTCCAGCATCGCGGCCACCTCGGCGAGGTGCTCAACCCGGGCGGGGTCGACCGGGTCGGCCCCGCCCAGGGACAGCGAGACGGCATGGGGGAGCACGGGAACCCCGCGCCCGCGCAGGATGCGCACCGACTCCGGCAGGTGGTCGCGGTGCAGGTTCTCCGCCACGACCTCCACGAAGTCGACACCCGGCAGCCGCTCCACGGTCAGGTCGATCTCCGACCGCCAGCCGATGCCGATCCCCAGCTCTCCCATGCCGCCCATTGTGCCCCTCCCCGTGACGTCCGCGGGTCAGCCGCCGCAGCCTCCCCCGCCGCAGCCACCGCCACCGCAACCGCCACTGCCGCCCGAGCTCGCGCAGCCGCTCCCTCCACCGCTGCCGAAGCCCGTCGTCGACCCGGCGTCGGAATAGCTCCACGTCGAGTTCGACCCGGCCGCACCCGCGACGCCGCCGTAGGACTGCGCCGCCACCAGCTTCAGCTCCAGAACGGAGCTGATCTCGGCGTCGGGGAACGCCGCCAAGCCGCCGAACGCCACCAGGCCCGCGACACCACCGAGCAGCGCCGCACCCGAGTCCTCCCCGACCCGCACGGCCCCGGCCTCCGCCAGCACCCGCTGCCCGGCGTGGGTCGTCGTCGGCAGCGGTCGCCTGGCCAGCACGACCCAGGTGAGCAGCGTGACCGCCAGGAACAGC
Organism: Actinokineospora spheciospongiae; assembly: GCF_003182415.1. NCBI lineage: Bacteria > Bacillati > Actinomycetota > Actinomycetes > Pseudonocardiales > Pseudonocardiaceae > Actinokineospora > Actinokineospora spheciospongiae. Next base: position 76,187 of record NZ_QHCP01000005.1, read on the forward strand.
AGCAGCCACCCGAAGGGGCGCCCACCCGCCGCCCCCGCGACCAACCGCACCACCCCCACCGCGAACAGCAGACCGAGCGCCAGCACCGACCCCACCCGGTACCGCGGGCCCTGATCGACCAGCAACCCCTTGCCGGTCAGCGCCGCGCGGACATCGTCCACCGCGCCGCTCCGACCCACCTTGTCGATCAGGACCCGCACCGTCCGATGCCGGAAGCCCCCGGCATCCGACAGCAGCGCCCGGTCCACCCGGTTCGCGCTGGTGGCCCCCGCCACCACCTGGACCTGCCCGGAGCGGCTGGGCCGCACCAGGCCCCCGTCGAGCAACCGCGCCAGCGCCGTCTCCGCCACCCGCCTCGGGCCGCCCGCCAGGTAGGCCAGCTCGTCGAGCGTCAGCAGGCTGTGCGGTGAGGCGTCGGCCGAGGTGCTGCGCGGGCCGGAGCGGGCGATGAGCCGCACCGCCACCCAGCACAGCACCGCGACGGCGAAGGCGACGGCGTAGCCGCGCAGGAAGTCAGGTCCGGTGATCCCCCACGTTTCTCCCATGTCGATCCCCCCTGCCCAGGGAAGTGGTCGAACCCGGTCGCCCACCCGCATCGGTCAACGCCCGAGTGGTGCCCTTTCCCTTGCCGTTCCACCGGTTCGTGCGATCCGGCGGTGACCCATGCTCAACCCGGTGTGAGCGCGGGCACAAGGTGACTTGAGCAAGATTTAAGGGGCACGTGAGATGGATTTAGGCTTTCCCCGAAAGCACCGATCCCGCGCCCGGGGACCGGACGCGGGATCGGTGGACGGCTGCGCTCAGCCGGTCGGGTTCCCGTCCTCGACCAGGCGCAGGGAGATGCTGTTGATGCAGTACCGCTGGTCCGTCGGGGTGGGGTAGCCCTCGCCCTCGAAGACGTGGCCGAGGTGGCTGTGGCAGCTCGCGCACAGCACCTCGGTGCGGACCATGCCGTGCGCCCGGTCCTCGCGCAGCACCACGCTCTCCCCGGCCAGCGGGGAGAAGAACGACGGCCACCCGCAGTGCGACTCGAACTTCGCGTCGCTGCGGAACAGCTCCGCCCCGCACGCCCGGCACTCGTAGACGCCGGTGGACTTGGTGTCGGTGTACTCACCGGTGAACGCGGGCTCGGTGCCCGCCTGCCGCAGCACCGCGAACTCGCGCGGGTCGAGCTGCGCGCGCCACTCCTGCTCCGACTTGACCACCCGGGGGGTGGCCCCGACGACGGGCTTCATGCCGACCACGATGTGTCTCCTCCAAGTTCCCGGTCGCAAGTCCTCGGCCGCTCAGCCGAACAGCACACCCAGGATGAACACCAGCGCATCCCAGGCGGCGACCACCACTCCCAACAGGATCAGGGCCACCAGGATTCCCGCCGTGAGCCGGTGGTGCCCGCCGAGCCGGTTCGCGCCCTCGGCGAAGTCGCGCACCCCGCCCAGGTAGCCCTCGACGGTGTAGCCGGGGCGCACCTTCTCCACCCGGTCGAGGTGCTCGGCGAACGCGCGCGCCTCGGGGTCGGCCGGGTCCAGCCCCACGAGGTCGTCGTGGAAGCGGTCCTGGCGCCCGGTGTCCGCCCCGGGGCGGCGGTCGTCCTCGGACGACGCGCCCTGGGTGCCTGTCGAGACCATGCTCCGAGGGTAGCTCGGCAGCGGCGAAATGTCGGCTACCCGTCGCCCAGAGCACGCAGCTCAGGCGTGTCCCCGGTGTCGGCGCGCAGGTGCGCGAAGGAGGTGAAACCCCACTCCTGGAGCCGTCCGAGCTGGGCGCCGAACTTCCCGCGCCTGCGGACCGGGGACACCGCGGTCCCTTCGGCGCGCAGTTGCCTGGCGAGGCTCGTCACCCTGGTGAGCGGCACGTCCGCCTCGTAGAGCACGGCGACCGCCGCGGTGCGCGGACCCGCGTCGATCAGGTCCACGATGCGCTCGAAGCCGATGGAGAACCCGCAGGCCGGGACGTCCTTGCCCAGCGAGCGGCCGACCAGCCGGTCGTAGCGCCCGCCACCGGCCACCGAACCGGACGACGCCGGGTGGGTGATCTCGAAGATCTGGCCGGTGTAGTAGCCCATGCCGCGCACCAGCGTCGGGTCGAACTCCCAGCTCACCGGCCTGGTCCCGGCCAGCGCGGCCAGGGCGTCGGCGGTCTGCGCCAGGTCGGCGACCACCTCGTCGGGCAGGCCGGGGACGGTGTCGGCCAGGGTGTCGCCCAGCTTCGCCGGGTCCACCCCGCGCAGGCCGACGATGGTCTCCTGCAACCGGTCGATGCGGGCGGTGTCCAGGCCGCGCTCGGGCAGCTCGGCGCGCACGCCGTCCCAGCCGATCTTGTCCAGCTTGTCCAGGGTGATGAACAGGCCGGTCCACGCCTCTTCCGGCAGGTCGGCGGCCCTGGCCAGGGCGGAGAGGAACCGCCGGTCGGAGACCCGCACGGTGGTGCCGCCCAGGCCCGCGGCGGCCAGCGCCTCGGTCGTCGCCTCGATCAGCTCCACCTCGGCGAGCACGCTCTCCTCGCCGATCATGTCGATGTCGCACTGGTTGAACTGGCGGTAGCGGCCCTTCTGCGGGCGCTCGGCGCGCCAGACCGGGCCGAACTGGAACGAGCGGAACGGCGTCGGCAGCGTGGCGTGGTTGTTGCCGTAGAAGCGGGTCAGCGGGACCGTGAGGTCGTAGCGCAGCCCCAGGTCGACCAGGTCCTTGACCTCGGTGCCCGCGGCGACGGTCTCGTCCAGGCCGCGGCGCAGCACCCGGTAGATCAGCTTCTCGTTCTCCCCGCCCTGACCGCCGGAGAGCCGCTCGATGCCCTCCAGGGCGGGCGTCTCGATCCGCTGGTAGCCGAACCGGTGGTAGACCTCCGTGATGGTGGCCAGCACGTGGTCGCGCACGGCCACGGTCGCGGGCAGCAGGTCACGGGTGCCCCTGGCGGGGCTGTTGTCCATCTTCACCGGGTGGTTTCCTCGCTCGGAAGTCGTGTGCGTAACGCTCACGTGCACTTTAGCGAGGCCGCGCCAGTTTGTTTCCGCAGGCTGAGGTCGTGCTGGCCGATCCGCGCGTTGCGGGTTTCCCGCGCGTCTGTCGGTGGGCACCCGTAGATTGCCCCGCATGGCGACTCCCGCGGTCGAGTTAGACGTCGATGGTCCGCACGGCACCAGGAAGGTGCGGGTGTCCAGTCCGGACAAGCCGTACTTCCCCGAGCTGGGCGTGACCAAGCTCCAGGTGGTGGAGTACTTCCTCGCGGTGGGCGAGGGCGTCCTGGGCGCGCTGCGGGACCGGCCGACCACGCTGGAGCGCTGGCCGGGCGGGGTGGTCGAGGGCGCGCAGCTCTCCACCCGCCAGGACCAGCGGGGCGACGCGTTCTACCAGAAGCGCGCTCCCAAGGGCGCCCCCGACTGGGTCGAGACCGCGCGGATCACCTTCCCCAGCGGTCGCCCGGCCGACGAGGTGTGCCCGACGGAGGTGGCCGTGGTCGCCTGGGCGGCGAACCTGGGCACGCTCACCTTCCACCCGTGGCCGGTCACCCGCGCCGCCCCCGATTCCCCGGACCAGTTGCGGATCGACCTCGACCCGCAGCCGGGCACCGACTTCGCCGACGCCGTGGTGGTGGCCGGGGAGGCCCGCGCGCTGCTGGCGGAGCTGGGGATGGAGGCGTTCCCCAAGACCTCCGGGGGGCGCGGTCTGCACCTCTACGTGCCGATCGAGCCGCGCTGGACCTTCGTCGAGGCGCGTCGGGCGCTGATCGCCCTCGGCCGCGAGCTGGAGCGGCGGATGCCCGATCGGGTGACGATGAGCTGGTGGAAGGAGGAGCGCGGCAGCCGCGTGTTCATCGACTACAACCAGATGGCCCGCGACCGCACCATCGCCTCCGCCTACTCCATCCGCCCCACCCCGCGCGCCCTCGTCTCCACGCCGCTGACCTGGGACGAGGTGCCCCGGGTCAGCCCGGAGGACTTCACCGTGCGCACCGTGCCCGCCCGCTTCGCCGAGGTCAGCGACCCGCACGCGGCGATCACCGGGAACGCGTTCTCGCTCGAACCGCTGCTGGAGCTGTCGGACCGGCAGGGCGCGGGCGACCTGCCCTACCCGCCGGACTACCCGAAGATGCCCGGCGAGCCCAAGCGGGTGCAGCCCTCCAAGGCCCGTCCGGACACCGAGTAGGTCGCCCGGGCAGGCCGCTCCGGGTCAGCCGAGGTCGCGCAGGGCGCGCTGGGCGGCCTCCAGTTCGGCCTTGAGCTGGGTCACCCGGAGCTCCTGGCGCTCCTTGGCCGCCTCCAGCGCCACCCCGATGGCCTCGCCGACCTCGCTCGGCAGGTGCTTGGCCAGCCGCCCCACCTCACCCGCGGGCACCGGGACCCAGCGGACCGTGCGCTTCTTGCCGACCAGCACGTCGACCGTCCACTCGCCCTCGGGCGTGGAGTGCAGCGTCACGGTGATCTCCACCGGCTGCTGCTTGCGGGACCGCGACGGCGACGGCTGCCGCTTCGGCGGTTCCGCGCCGCCCTCGATGCCCACCACCACCTCCCCGGACGGCGGTGCGAACTGCGGTGCGGCCGCGGGCCGGGGCGCGGGCTTGGGCTTCGGGGCGGGCTTCACCGTGGTCAGCTCGGCGGGGGAGAAGGACAGCACGTCCCGCGACCCGGTGGGCCGGACCTGGATGTAGTCGCCCTCGGCGGGTTCGTCGAACGCGACGACCTTCGCCGAGGCCCCCGGGTCGACGCCCACCGCGGCCTCGGTGAACCACACCGGCGTGGGCTTGCCCCCCGCCAGGGCCGCCCGCAGGCCCTCGATGTCCTCCGCCGACAGCGCTCTCGCCGACGGTGCTCCCGTCGACTGCGCTCCTGTCGACTGCGCTCCTGTCGACACTGGCTTCGCCATGTCCACCCTCACTCCCCGCTCGATGATCACGGACAGTCTGCCCGGACCCCCCGACAGTTCCGGCCGGCGGGCGACACCCGTTCGCGTGGTCCGATTCGCCGGGTTCCGCCCGCGAACCTAGGTTCCCGGAGATGAGGATCAGGTACCTGTGGTGGCGAAGCTGTTACGACGGTGTCCTGCACGCCTTCCCGGTGGCGCCCAACACCCGGCTCGCGCACCAGCACTACCGCGCGTCCTGCACCCACGCCGCCCCGCCGGACCTGGCGGGCGGCGAGGCCGGGCCGCGGTGCGCGCTGTGTTTGCTCATCATTTCCGGGCCGGTCGTTGCCCCGGCGGGCTGAGGCGTCGCATGGTGGGGGACCACCGATCACCCGGAGGCCCCCGTGCGCGCGCTCCTGATCACCCTGCTCACCCTGTTGGCCGCCACCCCGGCCGCCGCGGGCACCACCCCGGCGGGCTCCGCGCACCGACCGGTCGCGCTGCGGGTGCTGAGCTTCAACACCCACACCGGCATCGGCGCCGACGGCCGCCTCGACCTCGACCGGGTGGCGGCCACCATCCGCGCCGCCCGCCCGGACGTGGTGGGGTTGCAGGAGGTCGACGTGCACTGGTCCGAGCGCAGCGGGTTCGCCGACCAGGCCCGCGAACTGGCCCGCCGCACCGGCCTGCGGGTGTTCTTCGCCCCGATCTACGACGAGCCGGGCACCCCGCGCCGCCGCTACGGGGTGGCCGTCCTGAGCGCGCTGCCCGTACTGCGCACGGAGAACCACGAGATCACCCGCCTGTCCACACAGGACCCGACTCTTCCTCCGACGCCGATGCCCGGCTTCGCCGAGGCGGTCGTGCTGACCAGGGGCGGCCCGGTGCACGTCTACTCGACGCACCTGGACCACCGCCCCGACCCCTCGGTCCGGGCCGCCCAGGTGGCGGACACCCTGCGGGTGCTGGCGCGGGCGAACGGCCCGAAGGTGCTGCTGGGCGACCTCAACGCCGAACCCGGCGCACCCGAACTGGCACCCCTGTGGACCGCGCTGCGCTCAGCCCCCACCGGCCCGACCTACCCCGCCGGGGCCCCGGCCGAGAAGCTCGACCACGTCGCGGTGTCCCCGGGCGTGCGGGTGGCATCGGCGACCGTCGTGGACAGTGCCGCCTCCGACCACCGGCCCGTGCTGGCCGACCTGGTCCTGGGTTCCTAGTCCTGGGCCAGGTCGCGTTCTTCCGCCTCGCGCAGCCGGTACTCGCAGCCGTACTCCAGCGCGTAGTGCAGGTCGTAGTGGTGCACGATCTTGGGGCCACCGTGCAGGTGCACGTGCGTGACCGTCTCCCTCGGCTCGTCCGGCAGCCCGGGCAGCGTGTCCACGCGCCCGTCGAGAGGACCGCCGACATACCGGACCAGGTACGCGTCCGACATGGTGAACCTCCCTTCCGTCACGGCCGTCGCTGAGCAGTGTAGGCGCGGCGGCGGACGATTCCAGGGGTGCAACACGGCCGGGAGCGGTCATCCACCGATCGGACCAGCGGGTGCCACCGCGCGGTGCGCCGGGGTGACGGATCGGGTTCGGCTGTCCACAGGGCGACGGTGCGACCCGGGACCGGGTCCGCGGGGGAGGGCGGTCAGGGCGGGCAGACGGTGCCGTCGCGCGGCACCGCGCCCTCGGTGATGAACGCCGCGGCGGCCTCGGTGGCGCACGCCGAGGAACCCAGCGCCCCGTGGCCCGCGCCCTGCCAGGTCACCAGGGACGCCGTCGCCAGTTGCTGCGCGGCGTGGTCGGTGCCGGAAAGCGGGGTCACCGGGTCGGTGGCGGTGCCCAGCACCACGATCGGCGGCGCGGTGCGCGCCGAGGGCTGCGGCAGCTCCCGCGACGGGATCGGCCACGGGCTGCACACCGCCAGCCACTGCGCGGTCAGCGCGCCGAACACCGGGAAGCGGGTGTTCCAGTCCTTCGCCGCCGCGGTCAACTGCTCGGTGGCCAACCGCGACTTGGTGTCGTTGCACCGCGTCACCAGCGTGGCGTCGAAGGTGGCGGCCCGGTTCTCGGTCTCCCGCAGCACCGGGGTGATGGCGGCGGCCACCCCCGAGGTGTTCCCGGACCGCAGGTCGGCCAGGGCGCGGGACAGGGTGGGCCAGGACTGGCGGTCGGACAGGCCCGCGAGCAGCACGCGCAGCACGACGCCGGGGGTGATCCCGATGTCGTCCGGGGTGCTCAGCGGGTCGGTCTCGGCCCGGTCCAGGATCTCGGTCAGCGCGGCCCTGGCGTTGCCCAGCTCGCAGCCGCGGGCCGCGCAGTCCTCGGCGAACGCCCCGAAGGTCGCGTCCGCCCCCTCGGCCACGCCCTCGAGCACGATCTTGGCGTCCGGGTTCGGGTCGGGCAGGCCGTCCAGCACCAGCCTGCCGACCCGGTCCGGGTAGCGCTCGGCGAACACCGACAGCACCCGCGAACCCTCGCCGTGGCCGATGGCGTGCAGCCGGGTCATGCCCAGGCCGACCCGCAGCGTCTCCGCGTCGCCCGCGCTGCGCCAGGTGTCCAGGGCCTGCAACCGGACCTCCAGCGTGATCGAGCACTGCTGCCCCGCCGTCCTGGCCTGGTCCACCGCCGCCTCGACGTCGAGTTCCCTCGGGTCCAGGCCCACGATGCCGGTGCGGGTCTCCTCCGGCACGCAGCGCGCCGGGTCGCTGCCCCCGGTGCCGCGCCGGTCCACCCCGACCAGGGAAACCTCGGTCAGCAGCGCGGGCGGCAGGGCGGCGGCGAGCCGGGCCGCGTACACCGTCCCCGGCACCCCGTCGACGTCGTTGAACACCGCCACCGGCACCGGACCGGACCCGATCTTGAGCACCTGGAGCCGGGCCAGCCCCTGCCCCGGCAGGGACGGCGAGTCCAGGACCGCGCTGACCCGGGCGCACTCGGTCGGCAGGGTGGTCCGCGGCAGCGTCGCGGTGATCTCCGCGGCGCAGGGGGACCACCGGATCTTCGCGTTGGCGGGGGTGCCGAGCTCGGGCAGCGGCGCCGGGCCGCTCGGCTGCGCCACGGGCGGGGCCTGCTGCTGCACCCCGTCGTTGACGACGATGCCGGGGCGGGTCGACGGTCCGGCCGTGCAGGCGGACAGCAGGGCGAGTGGCACCAGCCAGGTCCAGCGTCCGACCCTCACGCGTTGCCCGTCCCTCTTCCCACGCAGCGGTCCCATGTTCGCCGTCGAGCCTGTCACCACGCAGGTGAGACCCCCGTGAACACCCAGACATAGGATGACTGCACCCGGGACGGGCGGTGGAGAGGAGCGTGCGGCTGTGGTGTTCGCACAGGTGGAGCGGACCCCGCGCGGCCCGCTGGCGTGGCCGGCCACCGCCACCCCGCGGCTGACCGGCGCCATCCCGCCCACCGCGCAGGTCCTGCTGGGCATCGTCAGCGTCCAGATCGGCGCCGCCCTGGCCAAGCACCTGTTCGCCACCGCGGGCGCCACCGGCGTGGTCGCCCTCCGCCTGGTCTTCGCCGCGGCGGTCCTGCTGCTGATCTGGCGCCCCTCGCTGCGCGTCGACCGCCGCACCCTCACCGTCGTCGTCGGCTACGGCGTGGTCCTGGCGGCGATGAACACCCTGTTCTACCTCGCCCTGGACCGGATTCCGCTGGGCATCGCCGTCACCGTCGAGTTCCTGGGACCGCTGACCCTGGCCCTGGCGGGCTCCCGCCGCTGGCTCGACGCCCTGTGGGCGCTGCTGGCGGGCGCGGGTGTCGTCCTCCTCGCCCGCGGCGGTGAAGGCGACGTGTCCGTCGTGGGCCTGCTGCTCGCCCTCGGCGCGGGCCTGTGCTGGGCCGGGTACATCCTGCTGGGCGCCGCCCTGGGCCGCGCCAGCGCCGACGGCACCGGCCTGGCCCTGGCCATGGGCGTCGCCGGGCTGGTCGTGCTCCCGATCGGGGCCCTGGACGCGGGCGCCGGGCTGCTGTCCCCGACGGTCCTGCTGGTCGGGCTCGGTGTGGCGCTGATGTCGTCGGTGATCCCGTACTCGCTGGAGCTGGAGGCGCTGCGCAAGATCCCGCCGCGGGTGTTCGGCGTGCTGATGAGCCTGGAACCGGCGGTCGCGGCGATCGCCGGGCTGGTGGTGTTGCGGGAGGCGCTGGCGCCTTACCAGTGGGTGGCGATCTGCTGTGTTGTCGCGGCTTCCGCCGGGGCGACGCGTCATGCGCGTTCTTCGGATGCTTGAGGAACCTGAGATGGCGACGAGGCCGTGTGGCCCGTCGGGGGGACATCGCGTTCTCTAACGGCCCAAGCGGTCCAGCAGTTCGCCGAGCAGCGCGCGTTCGCCCGGCGTGAGGTCGCCGGGGTCGTCGGCGGCCAGGGCGCGCAGGGTGAGCGCGGTGCTCGCGCGGGTGGCCGGGACGCCTGCTGACGGTGTGTGCAGCACGCCTGCCAGCACGGTCTCGCGGAGGCGTCCGGACAGTCCGAAGTCCGGTTCCGGCTGGGTGATCAGGGTCAGCGTGATGCCGACGTTCGCGGCGAGCAGTTGCTCCGCGGCGTCGTCCGCGGGCACCTTCAGCAGGCCGCGCGCGGCGGCCTCGGTGAACCGCTCCCGCAACGCGGCGTGCGCGGGTGCCGTGACGGCACAGGGCTTTCCCGGCTCGGCGCGACCGTAGAGCAGGCCGTAGAACGTCGGGTGCTCCAGCCCGAACCGCACGTGCCGGTCCCAGCCCGTCCGCAGGTCCTCCAGCGGGTCGCCGGAGCTCTCGACCGCCGTGTACTGGGTGAAGCCGTGGTTCACCACGGCGTCGATCAGGCCCTGCTTGCTGCCGAAGTGGTGGTACAGCGTCGGCGCTTGCACGCCTGCGCGTTCGCACACCGCCCGCGTGGACACCGCGCCGCCGCCCTCCAGCAACTCCGCCGCAGCGAGCAGGAGGCGATCCCGTGCGTTCTGCATGGTTGCTACATTAGCGCATGTACCGCTACATTGGCTGTTATAGCGAAAGGAGAAGTCCATGAGGACCTGGTTCATCACGGGTGGGACACCGGGAGGGTTCGGCCTGGTCTACGCCGAGGCCGCGCTGGAACAGGGCGATCAGGTGGTGGTGACAGCGCGTCGGCCCGCTGAACTGCGGGAATGGGCCGAGCCGTACGGAGACCGCGTGCTGGTCCTCCAGCTCGACGTCACCGATGCCGAACAGGTGCGCGCGGCGGTCGAGGCGGCGGAGGAGCGGTTCGGCGGGATCGACGTGCTCGTCAACAACGCGGGCCGCGGCTGGTTCGGCTCGGTCGAGGGCGCCCCCGATGACACGGTCCGCCGCACGTTCGACCTCAACCTGTTCGCCGTGGTCGAGGTGCTGCGCGCGGTCCTGCCAGGCATGCGGACCCGCGGCGACGGCTGGATCGTGAACATGTCGTCGGTGGCGGGCCTCGTCGGCACGCAGGGGTTCGGCTACTACTCGGCGGCGAAGTTCGCCCTCGAAGGGCTGTCGGAGGCACTGCGCCAAGAGGTCGAGCCGTTCGGTGTGCGCGTGCTCGTCGTGGAGCCGGGAGCGTTTCGCACCAAGGCCTTCGCGGGCTTCCAGGACGAGCCCGTCAACGAGACCGTCGACGCCCACGTGCCGATGGTCGAGGGCGTCAAGGCGGCGTTCGTGGACCACAACGGCAAGCAGGAGGGCGACCCCGAACGCGGGGTGCGGGCCGTGATCAGCGCGATGAACGCACCCGTCCCGCCGCGACGGATCGTGCTCGGCAACTCCGGCTACGACGTCGTCGTCGCGATGCACGAGAATGCACTCGCCGAGCTGCGCGCGAACGAGAAGCTCTCGCGCGGTGCGGACTTCTGAGCCTGTTGCCAGAAGTCGAGGCTGCGACTCGTCTCGTTCGCGGGCGACCGGCTGGTGCCCGGGTGGGTGGTTTTCGCTGCGCCCGGTGGGGCTTGGCGTGGCTGGTTGCCGGGCTGGCGGTTTTTTTCAGGAGCCCTGTTCTTTGGCCCTGACCTCGCCGCGCAGGACCGACTCCAGGTCGTAGGTGGCCGGTTCTTCCAGTTGCTCGTACGTGCAGGATGACGGTTCGCGGTCGGGGCGCCAGTGGCGGAACTGGGCGGTGTGGCGGAAGCGGCTGGGGTAGCCGCCCTCGGTGTGCTCGTAGGCGACCTCCACCACCCGCTCCAGCCGCAGGGGGACCCAGGGCTGTTCGGTGGTCCGCCACCGGCTGATGGCCCCGGGCATCCGCGACGCCCCGTTGTCCGGTTGGGACCAGGGGTGGGCCTCGGCTCCGCCGGGGATCAGTTCGGCCATCTCGACCGCCAGTTCGCGGCGGCGGGTGGCGGTGAAGGAGCCGACCACGCCGACGTGGTTGAGGGCGCCGGTGTTGTCGTAGAGGCCCAGCATCAGCGACCCGACCGCCTCGCCGGGTTCGGTGTCCTTGTGCCAGCGCAGGCCCGAGACCACGCAGTCGGCCGTGCGGGCGTGCTTGAACTTGAGCATGGTGCGCTTGTTGGGCGTGTACGGGCCGTTCGGCTTGCCCATCACCCCGTCGAGGCCCGCGCCCTCGAAGATGGTGAACCACTGGCGGGCCAGGTCCGCGTCGGTGGTGGCCGGGGTGAGGTGGACCGAGCCGGTGGGGGTGAGCAGGTCTTCCAGGGTGCGGCGGCGCTCGACGGCGGGGGTTTCCAGGAGGACGGCGTCGCCGAGGGCGAGGACGTCGAAGGCGATGAAGCGGGAGGGGGTCTGCTCGGCGAGGAGGTCCACCCGGCTCTTGGCGGGGTGGATGCGCTCGGAGAGGGCGTCGAAGTCGAGGCGGCCGTCGCGGTCGACAACCAGTTCGCCGTCGAGGACGACCCGGTCGGGCAAGGCCGTCGACAGGGCCGCCACCGCCTCGGGGAAGTAGCGGTTGAGCGGCTTGCCCGAGCGCGACTGGAGGGTCACCTCGGGGCCGTCGCGGAAGACCAGGCAGCGGAAGCCGTCCCACTTGGGCTCGAACACCAGGTCGGCGCCGTCCGGGATGGATTTCGACGGCTTGGCGAGCATGGGTTGGACCGGCGGGGTCAGCGGGAGCGCCACGGGGCACATCCTGCCCTGCGAGCCCCGCTCAGCGCACCCGTTGCCGCTCCGCGGTGCCCAGTTCCACGCGGACCGCGGTCGGCAGGGTGTCCACGCCGAGCGATTCGCGGGCCCGGGTCAGCACCGACCCGTCCAGTTCGCGCCACACGTCCTTGAGCCGGGTGCCCTCGTGCAGCCACACGCTCAGCCGCAGCGCGGGCTCCTCGGGGTCGCCGACCACGGTGGCCCTGGCCCGGCTGACCCCGTCGACCTGCTCGGCGTCCACGGCGATCGCCTCGGCGATGGCCGACGCGGTCACCACCAGGCCGGAACCGACCGAGCGGTCCAGCGCCAGGTCCGGGTGCCGCTCGGGCCGCAGCGTCCGGGCGGCCAGCAGGAGGCCCAGCACCAGCAGCAGCACCCCGAGCACGATCGCGCCCACCCTGGCGTGGGTCTGCCAGTTCCGCAGCGTGTCGAGCGCGATCGAGTCGAGCACCGGCCGCACCGCGCGGAACGAACCCAGCCACCCCTGGCCCACCACCAGGGCGGTGGCACCCGTGAGCAGCGCCAGCAGACCGATCAGCGTGGTGACGACCCGCTCGGCGCGGTGGGAGCGGGCCAGGGCGGCGACGGACGGCGATTTCATGGGCGTTCCCGGTGTGGGTCGGGGCGGTGGGCGGTCACGAGCGGTCCCGGGGCGAGTCGACGACGACGCTGACCCGGGGCCTGCGGGTCAGCGGCAGGTCTTCGAGCGTGGTGCGCACGACCTCCTGCAACCGGGGCCGCAACTGCTCCTCGGACTCCAGGCCGCTGCTCGCCCGCACCCGCACCTTGCGCGCGGTGGCGGTGACGGAGGCGCCGCTGACGTTCTCCTCGGCGCGCACCCGCGTCCCGACGATCCGGGCGAGCGAGCGCGGTGAGGTGCGGACGGTGACGCCGGGGGTCGGGTCGAGCAGTTCGACGTCCTTGCGCCGGGCGGTCAGCGCCACCAGCAGCAGCACCAGACCGGCCCCGGCGACCACCCAGGCGGTGACCCTGACCTCGGTGTCCTGCCAGGTCAGCCCGGCCAGCCGGTCGCGCCAGGCGGGCCAGGGGACCAGCAGCGGGCCGTCCACCGGACGGGCCCAGGTCCAGCCGACCTCCAGGGCCAGCAGTGCTCCCGCGGCGGCCAGGGCCAGGCCGAGCAGGAGGCTCAGGATTCGGACGAAGACGCGCACTGCCTCACTCCACTCGCGCGCGGATCTCGGGCAGCAGCGCGGAGACGGTGACGTCCACTCCGAGCACCCGGTAGGAGGTGATCCGCTCGACCTCCCCGGTGACCGCGGCGCGCACGTCTGCCACGACCTGGCGCACCGCCGCGGGGTAGTGCAGCGCCAGGTCCACCCGCAGCGACACGGTGTCCCCGGTGCCGTCGACGGTGGCGGTGGCGCCGTGCGAGCCGATGAACTTGCGCTTGACCGCCGTGGTGCCGGGGGCGGCGTCGGCCGCGTGCTCGGCGATCTTGCGCACCACGACCGGGTCGATGCTCAGCGTGCCCCGGTCGTCCACCTCGATCACCTGTCCCTGCCCCGGCCGCCGAACATGTCGGACAGGTCCAGTTCGCCGTCGACGATCCGGCCGACGACCAGGCCGACGAAGCCGATGGCCAGGGTGATGACGAAGGCCAGGAAGCCCTGCGAGGCGGCCAGGCCCAGGATGAGGCCGGCGAAGATGCCGGTCTGGGTCGCGTTCATGTGTCCCTACTCGTTCCTGGCGGGTCAGCGGACCCGGGGTTTGCGGAAGCGCCTGCTGTGCCAGCGGCGCACCCGGTCGGTCAGACCGCGCACGCCACCCGGTCGGGTGTCCCCGACGACCGGACCGTCCCACCTGCGACCGTCCGGATCGGACTGATCGGCCGCGGCGGCCCGCAGGCGGGCCAGTCCGGTGACGAACTCGTCGTGGTCGCCGCCGACGTCCGGGTGGGCGCGGCGGACGAACTCGCGCCGGGCGGCCCGCTCGCGCGGGTCGGTCACGGCACGTCCACGTCGCTGACGTGGACGTCGACCGGGACCGGCCCGGCCAGCGCCCGGACCGCGCCGCGCACCCGCGCGGCGGCGGCCGGGACGGTGGTGCCCAGGGCCAGCACCACGGAAACCTCGATCGGGTCCCCGGGGGCGCCGACCCGGACACCGACGACCCGCCGCCCGGGCAGCGCGGTGGCGACGGCGCCGAACGCGCCGCCGTCGAGCCGCAGCACCGCGGGGTCGGCGAGCACGGCCGCGCCGATGGAGTCGGCCAGCGCGCCGGGGGAGGCCGCCGGGTCCACGGTCGTCACTCCACTCGGGACGTGGTGGGCGCCTCGTCGTCGCCGTTCTCGTCCGGCAGGTGGATGTCGTTGACCGAGATGTTGACCTCGATGACCTCCAGGCCGGTCATCCGCTCCACGGCGGTGATCACGTTGCGGCGCACCGCCCGCGCCAGCTCGACGATGCCCGCGCCGTACTCCACGACGATGTCGAGGTCGATCGCGGCCTGCTTCTCGCCGACCTCCACCGACACCCCGGAGGTGGACACGGTGCCCGCGCCGGGGATGCGCTCGCGGATCGCGCCGAAGGCCCGGGAGACCCCGCCGCCCATCGCGTACACACCGGACACCTCGCGGGCCGCCATGCCCGCGATCTTCTGCACCACGTTGGAGGCGATGGTGGTCTTGCCGTGCGACTGGTCGTCGGCCAGGCGGGCCGGGGCCACGCCGGTGCGGGTGGCGGGGGAGGTGTCGGCGGCCTGGTCGGGCTTGATCGGGTTCGTGGTTGCCATCGTCGGCAGTTCCTTCCGAATGGGCTGAGGGCTCACCGCCCCTGACGCTGCTGCGTTCGGGGCCGTGCACTCAGTCAGATGCCCGCACCCGCCGACAACTCTCGCCAAGTCACCCGGATGGGGGATGGGTCACATCGACCACCCGGACGTCGACCACCGGCACCCGCTCACCCAGGTGCGGGGCCAGGCTCGCCAGGACGTGGGCGCGCAGCCGCTCGGCGAGCGGATCGATGGCCGTGCCGAACCGGACGGCCAGTCCCAACTCGACGGTCCCGGGTCCGGTGGTGACGGACCGCAGGTGCCCGCCGCCCGTGTCCGCCAGGTACTCCGCGGCCGCCGCCCGCGCCGCCAGGGCGACGACCCGCTCGGACACCCGCAGCGCCCCGCCCTCCTGGTCCACCTCCACGACGCCGCCCGCACCGCGCACCGCCCGCACCGCGGCCAGCGCCCGCTCGGCCAGCCCCGGCGGGGTGGGCAGCGGCACGGCGGCCGCCGCGCGCACCCGCGCCCAGTCGTCCTCCGCCGCGGCCAGCACCGGCGCGCAGTGCGGGCAGGCCGCGGCGTGCTCGGCCAGGGCCGGGTCGGTGGCGTGGCCGTCGGCGGCGAACGCCACCAGGTCGGCCCGGTCGCGCCCGCAGGGCAGTGCGCCCGGATCGGTTCGGGGGTCGGTCATCGCAGTTCCTCCAGCTTGGCGAGCAGGGCGACCCGGGCCCGGTACAGCCGCTTGTGCAGCACCGACACGCTGACCTGGAGCACGCCCGCCACCTCCTCGTAGCTCAGGCCCTCCAGCTCGCGCAGCACCAGGGGCACGCGCTGGGAGGGCTCCAGGGTGGCGATCGCCCGGTGCACCGCGCTCGCCCGCTCGCCGAGCAGCGCCCACGCCTCCGGCGACGGCTGGGCGTCGGTCAGCCTGCCCGCGGGCACCTCGTCGAGCGCCACCGTGGGCCTGCGGCGGCGCAGGTGGGCCATGGCGGTGTTGGTGACCACCCGGTACAGCCAGGTCGACACGGCCGCGTCGCCGCGGAAGGACGCCCGGCCGCGCCAGGCGGCGATCCAGGCGTCCTGCACCACGTCCTCGGCCTCGGCCGGGTCGCCGCACAGCCGCAGCGCCACCCGGTACATCCGGTCGGTGTGCGCGCGCACCAGATCGTCGAACGCCTCCGGGTCCAGTGCCACGGCGTCAGTCCCCCCGCCGGTAGCGCAGCATCAGGAAGCCGTCGTCGGACAGCACCGAGGCCAGGGCCAGCCGCCGCGGCACCGGCACCGGGCCGCCGCCGGTGATCCGGCCGATCCCGCCGCCCGCGAGCAGCGGCGCCACCGTCAGGCAAAGCTGGTCGACCAGGTCGGCGGCGACCAGGTCCCCGAACAGCCGCGGCCCGCCCTCGCAGCACACCCGGCGCAGCCCGCGCTCGTCCAGCGCGGCCAGCGCGGCGACCGGGTCGAGTTCGCGCCCACCCGCCACGACGACGTCCGCCCCGGCCGCGGTGAGCGCGGCCCGGTCGGCCGCCGCCGAGGCCCCGGTGGTGATCACGATCGGGGGAACGGCGGTGTCGGTGAGCAGCGGCGAGTCCGGGGGGACCGAGCAGCGCGGGGTCACCACCGCGATCGGCGGCAGCTCCGCCAGCCCGCGCCGCAGCCGCCGGTCGGTCCGCGTCTCGGTGCGCTTGAGGCCCCGGTAGCCCTCGTCGCGAGCGGTGCCCCAGCCGACCAGCACGACGTCGGCGAGGTCGCGGCCGAGCGCGAACACCTTCTTGTCCGCCGGGCTCGACAGGCCCGCCGAGTGCCCGTCGACGGCCACCGCGCCGTCCGCGCTGGTGACGAAGTTGACCTGCACCCACGGCCGGTCGAGGTCGTCGGGGTAGTCGTAGAGCCGTTCGAGCGCGGTGTCGTCCACCACAGTGGGCGAACCGCCGGGGGAGGGGGGCCACAGCCTGTGCACCCGCCCAGCCAAGCACGCGGATACGCTCCCGGCATGTCCGCCGGGAAACTCACCGACCGCCAGCCCGAGATCGGCGCCGACGAGCTGGTCGCCGCGCTGGCACCGCCGCCGCGCTTCGGCGGGGTCCGGTTCGACACCTACGTGCCCAACCCGGACGAGCCCAGCCAGGCCGCCGCGGTCGAGGCGGGCTCGGCCTTCGCCGCGCGGGTCGGCGCGGGCGGCGGGGAGCGGTCGTTCCTCAAGCGGGTGTTCGGCGGCAAGGCCGACCCGGGCAAGCCGGGCCTCTACCTCGACGGCGGCTTCGGCGTCGGCAAGACCCACCTGCTGGCCTCGCTCTGGCACGCGGTGCCCGGACCCAAGGCGTTCGGCACGTTCGTCGAGATCACCAACCTGGTCGGCGCCCTCGGCTTCCGCGAGGCGGTCACCCGGCTCTCCGGGCACCGGCTGCTGGCCATCGACGAGTTCGAACTCGACGACCCCGGCGACACCATGCTGGTCACCCGCCTGCTCGCCGAGCTGACCGACGCGGGCGTGCACGTCGCGGCCACGTCGAACACGCTGCCGGACAAGCTGGGGGAGGGGCGGTTCGCCGCCGAGGACTTCCTGCGCGAGATCCAGGCCCTGTCCGCCCGCTTCGACGTCGTGCGGGTCGACGGCCCGGACTACCGCCACCGCGGCCTGCCCGACGCCCCCGACCCGATGACCGACGCCGACCTGGCCGCCAGTGCCGAACGGGTCGAGGGGTCCACACTGGACGACTTCACCGCGCTGTGCGCGCACCTGGCCCGGGTGCACCCCTCGCGCTACGGCAGGCTCGTCGACGGGGTGACCGCGGTGCACCTGCGCGGGGTGGCGCCGCTGACCGGGCAGGACGTGGCGCTGCGGCTGGTCGCGTTCGCCGACCGGCTCTACGACCGCGCGGTGCCGGTCGTGGTCTCCGGCGCACCGGTGTCGGCGCTGTTCACCGAGGAGATGCTGCGCGGCGGGTACCGCAAGAAGTACCTGCGGGCGGTCAGCAGGCTGGTGGCCCTGTCCCGGGACGCGGCGTCGTTGCCGGGCGCCCAGGACTGAACCGCGGTACCGGCCGGGACCGGGAACCGGCTGGTGGGGCTAGGTGTGGCGGCCGGTCGGGGTGGACTTGTGCTCGTCGATCAGCGCCCACACGGACACGCCGGTCTTCGACCCCGCCGCACGCGCCCCCGACTGCCTGCGGGGGCGTGGAGCGGTCTCGGTCGCGTCGTGCCTGCTCTCCGAGAAACCGAGTTCCTGGTTGATCTGGTCGTAGATGGGTGTGTCGGTCACCGCCATCCTCTCCGTCGCGAAAGGCCGCTCTGCCAGGTTACGCACCGTACGCCCCCGGTTTCAGGGCGCCACGCGGTGGTCCCCCCGCCACTTCGGGTGACGACCCGCCACGCTACCGGTGGAGCCGTCCGGGCGCCGGGCCGCCGACCGCGCGGACACCGGCAGGCGGTCGATCCCCGCCGCGACCACGATCACGGCCCCGACCGCCCAGAACAGCGCTCCGACGGTGTCACTCGGGTAGTGGTAGGCGAGCCCGACGATCGCGGCTGCCGCGACCGCGGTCAGGACCAGCCCCGCCACCCCCGACAGCAGCGCGGTCCGCAGCCGGGCGCCCGCCGGGGCACTGCCCGCGCCCACCAGCGTGATCACCGCCAGGATCGACACCAGCGTGCCGGTGTGCCCGCTCGGGTAGGCGAGGTAGTCGTCGTGCGTGCGGTCGAACAGCGGCTTGAGCACCCAGGTGTTCACGGCGGCGGTGAACACCGGCCCGGCCACCGCCAGCAGCGCCACCCGCGGCCTGCGCAGCCGCAGCGCGATCACCACCAGCACCACCATGAGCCCGACCATCGCCGCGGGGGCCGTCGAGTACGACAGCGGCTCCAGCACGCCGGGCACCCCGGCGAACACCCGGTCCACCGCCCCGGTCACCGCCGCGTCCGCGGCCCCGGCGTCGGCCTGGCCCGCCACCGGCAGGCCCAGTGCGAGCACGGCGGCGAAGCAGACCGCGGCCACCGCGGCGGCGGGACCGCGCAGCGGTCGGGGCAGCAGGCGGTCTCGTTCCACGGGTCCACTATGCCTGCGGTGACCCGACCGGGCAGGACCCGGCCCAGGGCGTCCGACGGCGAAGGCGCCGGTCGGTCCGCCTCTCAGGATCGGTGGTTCAACGCGTGGGTGACGGCGTCCTGGGGTGTGCTCGCACGGATCGTGTCATCGGTGAGGGGGTTGCCGTGGTGGTCGGTGATGGTCCAGCCGCCCAGGGTGATGACGGGGATGGTGCCGCGCCGTTTGGCGAGGGCGATCTCGGAGAGGGTGCCCCAGGAGCCGCCGATGGCGATGACGGCGTCGGCGGACCAGACGATGACGGCGTTGCGGGCTTCGCCGAGGTTGGTGACGATGACGGCGGACAGGTGCGGGTCGGCGTCGGCGGCGGTGTCACCGGGGCGGACGCCGATGACCAGGCCGCCTTCGGCGTGGGCTCCGGCGGCGACGGCGGCCATGACTCCGATGCCGCCGCCACAGATCACCGTCGCGTCCGCGCGGGCGAGCAGGCGCCCGACCTCGCGGGCGTGCTGCTCGTCCTGGGGTGTGCAGTGGCGCGGCCCGCAGACGGCGACCTGGAACGGCATGTGTTGGCGGCCTTCCCTGCTGTGATGGGTGCTCAGTCGGTGATGCCGTGGTCGAGCTCGCGGCTGGTGGGAACTTCGGTGTCGTTGCAGGTGCGGAAATGGGAGACGGTGTGAGCACACCCGGTGCACGGGTGTGCTGTGGTCATGTCGGCGGCGCGGCAGGATCGAATGGTGCCCGCGGTGTCGAGGGCCGCGATACCGATCGCAATGGCTTCGGCGGGGTCGCCGGTGGCCATGGTCAGTGAGGCGAGCTTGATGCTGGAGATGGCCTTGGAGCGAGTGAACTCGGCGGTGTGGCCGTCGACCGCGGCGGTGAGGCGGGCACGGGCTTCGGTGGGGGAATGGTCGCTGATGGCAAGGTCGAACAGGGCGTGTCCGGTGTCTCCTGCGTGCTGGGCGTCGTCGTAGTAGCCCATCCACTCCGGGTCGTTGACAGGGGTTGCCCTGGCGAAGTGGTCGTCTCGTCTTCTTCGTCAATCTCGCAACTGATGATATTCCCATTTTGCAACTCAATATCGGAGAATTTACGCTCTTCGTCTACATGTCTAACTCGACCAATTAATCCCACTGGGCCAGTGTCATCTGAACCCATACTGTCATGATAACACTATCGGATTACGTTGTAAGATATGTGTTGTGACCGCTGCATCGCACATCCTCGCCACCTGTATGGGCTTCAACCGTGCCCGTGACCCCTGGCAACCGTCTCCGGTCTTCCGATACGCCTTCGAGTTGGCAGGCAACCTGACCAAGCCCAAGGTCTGCTTCATCCCGACCGCCAGCGATGACGACACGGCCAGCATCGAGAGCTTTTACGCGGCCTTCGCCGACACCGATGTAGAGACAAGTCATCTCGCGCTGTCGGCCGACGACCGGCCGCGCGACTTGGCACGTTTTCTCGGTGAGAAAACCCTTGTCTGGGTCGATCGTGGCAACGTGGCCAAGGCTCTGGAGGTCTGGCGGGAGCATGGCCTTGATCAGGTGCTTCGTGACTGCTACGAGCACGGTGTCATCCTCGGTGGAGAGTCCGCGGGTTCGCTGTGCTGGTTTGCTGGCGGTGTCACCGACTCGTTCGGTGAGGTACAGGCACACCGGGACGGCCTGGGCCTGCTGCCGTATAGCAACGCTGTGCACTACGGCGACCGCCGCCAAGTATTTGAGGGCGCGATGCGAGCAGGAGAACTGCCGTCAGAGGGTTATGCCATGGACACTGGAGCCGGACTGCACTTCCAAGGCCACGAGTTGGTGCGCGCGATCAGCGACCGCAAGCACGCCGGGGCTTACCGGGTGACAGCGAACGGCAGCGATGTCCACGAGGAGCCACTGGACGTAACTCGCCTCAAACGGTCCTGACTTGCAAACGGCGGAGCACAGCCTGCATGTCCTCACGACCTCGCCAGCGGGCGAAGGTACGGGCAGCTCGCCCCAGTTCGGCTCGGGCCGACTGTGAGCCGACTGCTTCAATGTCATCGAGGGCAGCCAAGGCGTGATGTGCGGCTTCTTCGGGTTGCCCGATGTTGGCGTAGGCCCGCGCCACCTTGGCTCTGGTGATCGTGGCAGTACGAGCCGAAGATGACGACAAGCTGTCCAGGCGCGGTGCCAGGCTGGCAATGGCCTGCTCACCGCGGCCTAGGTAGATGTCGCAGGTGGTCTGGAAGATCGTGAAGAGGTCTTCGGTCAAGACGCTGCGTTGTCCCAGCAGCGCGTCACCGCCCTGGACCGGCTTGGACAGCAGCGTCACGGCTTGGTCGAGGGTGCGCGTGCTTGCCTCCTGGTCGCCGAGCAGCGCATGGCCGAAGGCTATCTGTTTGGCAGCCAAGCCCCGCATCCGTGGCGACGACTGGGACTGGGAGAAGACCGTTGTTGCGTTGTCGATAGCCCGGCGGCCGTCTCCTGAGAAGCTGACGACCATCATGGAGCGTCGCACGAACCCGTACGCGGACATGGCGTGCCAGTCAGCGGCTTGACCCCACTGGGAGGCTCGGTCGATCCAGTACATCGCGCTCGGTAGGTCGCCTGCCTCCTCGCTGAGCCAACTGAGACTTTCAGCGAAGCGCGCCTGCATCTGGTGGTACTGGGGCTGTTCCTTGCTGCCTGCGCGGCGGCGAAGTCCGTCCAAGACGGCCACGCTGCCGGTCAGGCCGTCAATCAGCCGGTGAGGATGAAGCGACCGGGTAGCAACTTGGAAGCCGTTGTAGGTTGCGGCGAAGTGGTCAAGCGGATCGGTGGTCATATCAAGCGCTTCAACCACTCTCTCGAAGCGGCGGTTCAGCACCGTACCTGCGACACCAACGCTCAGAGAGGCCAGCAGTTCTCGCCGAGAGAGCGGCATCGCTTCACCTCCAAGCAGCGACACAACGAACACATCGCTCTCAGAAGGTACCCCGAATGGGGGCGAATCAGACATGGTGACGGTGCCGTGCAGAAGCGAGACCACTACACCACCTGTGCCGTAGACCTCGTCCAGCTTGGCCGCAAGCCACTCGTGGAGCTGACGTTGGCCACTCTCGACGTATGAGAGCAACGACGGTGCACAGCGGACCTGGCTAGCGACAGCACCCAATGTCAACCCCCGTGCTGTCCGCAGTTCGCGGAGCACTGCTCCTAGCTCAGCATTCCCGGGCACTGCCGCTCCTTGACAGTTCTTCACAACTGGCCGCGACCGATCGACTGCACCCAGTGAAGCACACAAAACTCGTGGTCAGGCACCCGCTGCCTTGAACCCCGCCCCGGGGCGGCGGGTGCCACCCTTACCCCCGAGCCAGGGAGCCGAGACGGATGACCTCACGTCAGGTTGCCAGTCAGCAGCGCACGAGCCGTACCCCGCGTGTTCGGCAGAGGGCAACCGGTCCGCCTGCCTTCAGGGAGGCTGCGCCCCGGCGGAGGTGGTCTTCGGCTACGTCCGCAGTGGCAGTGACCGGCCGGGCTACCTGGAGGGCTGCAAGGAGACCTTGGCGAGCTGGTGTGCCCGGGAGGGCTGGGAGCTGTGGACGGTGTTCACCGACGTCTGTTCGGGGGTCCTGGAGGCCGATGAGCGGCCAGGCTTCACGGGCCTGCTCAATGCCCTCGACGAGCGCCAAGTCGCCGCCGTGGTGGTGCTCGACGGCGGTCACCTGTCGCACCGGGTGGAGGTGGTGGCCTCGTTGGTGCGGGAGCCGGTGCTGCGGGACGTCGAGCCGTGGGGCATGGACGGCGGCTTGCCCCCGGACGTCGAGCGAGCGCTGTCCGGTCGCCAGTCGCGGGCCTGGAGCGCCGGTGTGGGGGCATGCCGCGCAGGAAGCCCCGGAGTGAACCTGAGGCATCCGTGACGGTGTCGCTGACGCTCACGGAGCTGGCGGCCGTGGCGCGAGCGACTTGGGCGGTGACGTCCCTGGGTGAGCCGCGCGAGATCAACGGAGCCGACAGCGCCATCCGCAAGCTGCGCCAAGCCGCCAAGGCTCATCCCGCATTACCGGAGCGGTTAGGCGAGCAGTCGTAGAGCAACAGCCGCGTTCTGACCGCCACTACTTCCAACTTATTCCTTGCCACAGAACGGATGCGTTCCCATGGCTGACCCGAACGACATGCCCTCCAATGCCGCTGAGTCGGACAACCCCTGGAGAGATGACCAGGTGCTCTTGGGTGGCCTGGCCCAGGTCAACGAAGCCTCGTCCGTGTACCTGGTGGCGGCAAGGAGGCGATGACGTGGTGAGCAGTGCGTCGCGGACACCGGTGATGCCCGGCGGGGTCGGTGATCCGGGTGGGCGATCCGTGGTCTGGTGGGGGTCGAACTCCCACTTCCCGGACGAGGTGCACGTCGTGCGGTGTCCCCCTCCGGATGGTGTCGATGACTGGGTGTGGAGCACGTGCCGGGTTCCGGTGGACCTGGTGGGGCCACATCGCCCGCCGAACTTGTTCCTGTGTTCGTGGTGTGCCTGCGCGTTGGTGCGGTTGTTGTTCCCGGGCGGACCGGCCTGGTGCGGGGGTGGCCGGTGACGACGCGGTTCCTGACCCCGTCCGCCCGGATCGGTCGGGTGGCGTGCTCCCGGGTCTTCGAGGGCGGGCACACGTTCCGCCTCGCGGCCGGTGACACCGTGATCGTGGTGTTCCGGGGGGTCTGCATCGAGGAAAAGCGTGTCCTCGTCCTCGTGGACCGCCGGTTTCCCGGTGTGGTGATCGAGGGGCCTCAGCCGGTGGTGGCCACGATCCCGAAACCCCTGGGGTTGCAGTGGGCCGACGACCGGGGACTGACCACGATCGCCCGGGCGTGGCTCGCCGGAACAGCACCGCCCCGGACACCGAACGCCTCCTGGGCAGGCCGCTCCGCGGCCGGGCGCGAGCGGGGTGGGGTGCGATGACGGACGTGCACATCCGTCATCGGGTGTTGGGCATGGCCCTGGCCCGGTGCCGTCGCGATCGTGGACTCACGACCCGGCAGGCCGCGCCCCGGTTGGGGATGTCCTCGGCGGCGGTGAACCGGTCGGAGAACGCCAAACGCCCCTTCGGCCCGGTGGAGGTGGGCGCCGCGCTGGCCGTCTACCAGCCGCCGCCGGATGAGCGTGCCCGGGTGCTGGCCCTCGCCCAGGGGCAACCCGCCACCGGGTGGTGGCAGGTTCCGGGGGCTTTCGGGCCGCACGACGAGGCGGTGGCGGTACTCGAAGCGAGTGCCCGGTCGGTGGTCGAGTTCTCCGCGACCGCACTTCCGCTGGTCGCCCAGACCCCGCACTACACCCGGGCGTTGTGCTGGCACCGCCGCCACGAGGAACACGCGGCCCTGACCCGCGCGGGGCGCAGGCGCGAGATCCTGCTGGACCCCACCCAACCCGACCGCACCCTCATCCTCGACGAAGCCGTCCTGCGTCGCCCCGTCGGCGGTCCGACGGCGATGGCACAGCAGTTGCGGCACCTGGTGGCCTTGGTGCGGGGCAGGCCGGTGGCGGTGCGGGTGGTCCCGTTCCGGGAAGGCGGGTACCGGTCCCCGGGCGACTGCGCGGTGTACCGGATCACCGACGCCCCCACCGTCGTGCACCTGCACTCCGACGCCGCCTCCGGACTGCTCGACGACCCCGCCGACACGCGGGTGGTCGAGGACACGCTGCACGGGCTGCTCTCGATCGCGGCCTCCCCGGACGACAGCGTCGATCTGCTGACCCGCTTCGCCGCCGACCACGAACGCACCGCAGGCCTGTACCCGTGACCACCCACGCCATTGACCGGAAGGCCTTCACCATGGCAACGATGAACGCGCGGTACTCGCGTGTGGTGTCCGGCGCGGATGCCGTCTCCCCGGCGGAGTTGCGCCGCGAACTGCTGGCCGATGGGTGGAACCTGCTCGCCCGCCGGGCCGGTGACACGGTCATCGGGGGCTACCGCCTCGGCGACGGGCACCGGGAGTTCGTGGTGATGGACGAAACCGGGACCGGGCAGGTCTTCCTCGGCCGGTGGGTCGCGGCATCGGACCTCGTCTGGGTCCGGATGGCCGACGGCTGGCGGGAGACGACCCACCTGTTGGACACCTTCCCAGCCGAACCAGCCGAACCCTGGCTCCCCGCCCGGCTCGGGGAACTCCTGGCCGCCGCAGAACAACGACAAGCCGCACTCCTGGCCCACACCACCGCACCCCGACCCGACGAACGACCACGAGGAACCCGCACCCATGCCAGAACACGGCACCGCCTTTGACACCCCGCGCGCGGACGGCAACGGCGTCCGCGCGAAGACCCTGCGGGGACTGCTGGTGGCCCGCGAACTCGACACCGCTCGGCTGGCCCGCGGTCTCACCACCCGGGAACTCGCCGGGCAGATGAACATGTCGCCCGCGATGCTCAACCGGGTCATGACGGGCCGCCGCGTTCCCACCGCCCTGGAGATCGGCGGGCTGTGCGGCCTGCTCGACATCGACCCGGCCCGCCGACCCCACCTCTACCGGCTGACCGCCGACGCCGACCTGACCGAGTGGATCATCTGCCCCGGCGCCGGGACGAGCGCGCTCGGCGCGATCGAGGAGGTCGCGGACACCGCCACCTGGCTCGAACCCCTGCTCATCCCCCGCCCGCTGCGGACCGCCGCGTACCACCACGCCCTCGGTCACCCGATCGGTGATCACCAGTCCCCCGAGCCGGCGGCCCCGCCGACCGACCGGTTCCTCCTGCACCCCCGTGCCCTCACCCACCCCGCGATACCCGCGGACGTCATGGGCGAGCAGTTGCGGCACCTGTGCCACACCGCCCCGAACACCATCCGCCTGCTGCCCGCCACCTTCCCGCCACACCCGGGTTTCCGGGTCCTGCACATCGACCACTTCCCACCCGTGGTCCACATCGACCACCACGGCACCCACGTCATCCTGGAAAGCCCCGACTCCACCGTCGCGCACACGACACTGCTGCGCGCCGCCACGACGGCCGCGGCCACCGCGGAACACACCCGGCGGACACTGACCGATCTCGCGGCACGGACGGGCACCGTCGGATGAGTCCACCCGGAGCCCTCCGCGATGCTCGACGGCACCGAACGCGCGCGGCGACGGACCCCCACGTCGAGTACGACGCGGGGGTCCGTCGCCGTCCTGAGTCGAGCGGCGCCTCGGTACCCGGGATCAGCCCCAGGGGTCGGCGTAGGTGATCCTGGCCAGCTCCGCCGCCACGTCGTAGGTCGGCTCCGGCGGCGTCGGCGCCAGCTCCTCCAGCGTCTCCAGCAGCACGTTCGCCACGGCCCAGTTCCGGTACCACTTGCGGTCGGCGGGGACGATGTACCAGGGGGCCGCCGCGGTCCCGCACCGCTCCAGCGCCGCCCGGTAGGCCTCCTCGTACTCCGTCCACCGCGACCGGGCCACCAGGTCGGCCGGGTCGTACTTCCACTGCTTGGCCGGGTTCTCCAGCCGGGCGATCAGCCGCTCCCGCTGCTCCTCCGGGGAGATGTGCAGGAACACCTTCACCACGGTCGTGCCCGCCTCGGCCAGCTCGGCCTCGAACTCGTTGATCGCGAAGTACCGCGCGTCCCACACCTCGCGCGGCACCAGCTCCTGCACCCGCGCGATCAGCACGTCCTCGTAGTGCGAGCGGTCGAACACGCCGATGTACCCCGGCGGGGGCACCTGCTTGCGGACCCGCCACAGGAAGTCGTGCCGCAGCTCCTGCCGGGTCGGCGCCTTGAACGAGGTGACCCGCAGGCCCTGCGGGTTGACCAGCCCGCAGACGTGGGAGACCGTGCCGCCCTTGCCCGAGGTGTCCATGCCCTGCAGCACCAGCAGCACCGAGCGGCGGGACTCCGCGTACAGCGCCTCCTGCAGCACGGCGAGCCGCTCGCCCGTCGCGGCGAGGAGGTCGGCCGCCTCGGCCTTGGTCGCCGGGCCCACCGGGGTGTCGCGCGGACCCAGGTGCAGGCCCGAACCGGGGCGCACCCGCAGCGCGTCCCGAACGGACGGGACCGTCTTCTTCGCCATGCCCGAGAGCGTAGCCGGGCGGATGCAACGAACCCGCGCCAGAGTCGGTCAGCGCGCAACGAATGCACGCCACAAGCAACACCCGACGGCTGAAACCGACGTCCACGTGCGCCTAGCCTGGTCGCATGACCGCGACCGTGCCCCCCGCCACCACCCTGCCCGACCACATCGCGCTGGCCGAGCAGTGGAGCACGCACAACTACCACCCGCTGCCGGTGGTGGTCGCCGAGGCGCAGGGGGCCTGGGTGACCGATGTGCGCGGTCGGCGGTACCTGGATTTCCTGGCAGGCTACTCGGCGCTCAACTTCGGGCACCGCCACCCGGCGCTGGTCGCCGCCGCCGTCGACCAGCTCGGGAAGCTGACCCTGACCAGCCGCGCGTTCCACCACGACCAGTTCGGGCTGTTCTGCCGGGAGCTGGCGGAGCTGACCGGCACCGACCTCGTGCTGACGATGAACACCGGCGCCGAGGCGGTCGAGTCCGCGATCAAGGTCGCCCGGAAGTGGGCGTACGAGGTCAAGGGCGTCCCGGCCGACACCGCCGAGGTCATCGTGGTGGGCGGCAACTTCCACGGCCGCACCACCACCATCGTCTCCTTCTCCACCGACCCCACCGCCCGCGACGGCTTCGGCCCGTTCACCCCCGGTTTCCGCGTGGTCCCCTACGGCGACACCGCAGCGTTGCAGGCGGCCATCACCGACCGCACCGCCGCCGTCCTGGTCGAACCCATCCAGGGCGAGGCGGGCGTGGTCGTCCCGCCGCCGGACTACCTCCCCGCCGTCCGCCGCCTCTGCGACGCCAACGACGTGCTGCTCATCGCCGACGAGATCCAATCCGGCCTGGCCCGCACCGGCACCCTGTTCGCCCTCGACCACGAGGGCGTCCGCGCCGACCTCTACACCCTGGGCAAGGCCCTCGGCGGCGGCATCCTCCCCGTCTCCGCGGTCGTCGGCCGCCGCGACGTGCTCGGCGTGCTGCGCCCCGGCGAACACGGCTCCACCTTCGGCGGCAACCCGCTGGCCTGCGCCGTCGGCCGGGCCGTGGTGCGCCTGCTGGCCACCGGCGAGTTCCAGGAGCGCTCCACCACCCTCGGCGCCCACCTGCACGGCAGGCTCGGCGACCTCGTCGGCCACGGCGTGACCCGGGTCCACGGCCGCGGCCTGTGGGCGGGCGTCGAACTCACCGACCGGACCGGCCGCGCCGCGTCGGAGGCCCTGATGGCGCGCGGGGTGCTGTGCAAGGAGACCCACGGCACCACGCTGCGCATGGCCCCGCCCCTGGTCGTCACCGAAGCCGAGATCGACCACGGCATCGACACCCTGGCGCAGGTCATCGCCTGACCCCGTTCCCGCCCACCCGCACCCCGGCCTGCCCGCGACGCCCGTCGCGGGCAGGCCGGTCCCGTTCGGTCGGTGCGCCCGGAGTGCCCGCGCGGCTGCCTCCGAGGGCAACGGCGACCGCGGTCGCGCCCCTACCGTTGGCGGGGCAACACCGAGACCTGCCGCTCCCGGCCGGTGCCGCGACCAGGTGAAGGGAAGAGGCGCAGATGGACCAGGCCCTCGACGGCGCGCTGCGTGTCCTGCTTGACCACGACGTGCGCGACCCCGAGCTGCTGTTCACCGTGGTGGTCGAGGTCTACCAGGACCTGGACTCCGCGGGCAGCTCCGACTTCGACGCCCTGCGCGCCGCCCTCCTCGACCGCGCCGCGGTGGAGGGGTTCCCCGCCGCGGGCGAGGAATTGGCGCGGTACGCGGAGGGCAACGGCGGGGTGGAGCTGTTCCGCGCGGCCCAGGACGCCGGGGTCGCGACGCTGGCGGCGGAATTGCGGGGCATGGCCGCCGCCACCGAAGCGGAGCCCGAGGTGGACGACACGGCGTACGACGAGGGGGAGTGGGCCGCGTTCCTGCAGGAGTACGGGCCCTCCTGGGACGGGCAGGAGGAGAACTGGTCCGGGTTCGTGGACTACTTCCTCTTCTACGCCGCGGAGCGCGGCGTCGCCGCGCCCGCCAGGTCCTTCGTCGAGTACGCCGCGGACTCCGGGGACCGGGTGGGCTTCTTCGCGGGCTACGGCATCGCGATCGCGACCGCCGCGGAACCGGAGGCCGAACCCGACCCCGAGGTGTGGGCGGCGTTCCTGGCCGAGTTCGGACCGTCCTGGGACGGCACCGAGGAGGCGTGGGAGACCTTCACCCCGTACTTCCTCTTCTACGCCGACGAACGCGGTGTGCGGTCCTTCGCCGAGGCGTTCCTGGAGCACGCCCCGGCCACCACACCCGAGCGGGTCGAGTACTTCGCCGACTACGGCATCGTGATCGCCACCCCGGTGCCAGCGGCCCAGTCCGATGAGGACGACGTGCTCGAAGCGCTGGAGAACCTGTTCAGCCCCGAGGAGATCGCCGAGGCGCAGGACCGGTTCGGCGAGATCGCCCAGGAGTCCGACGCGATCCCGGACGCGGCCGTGGACGACATGAACGAGGCCTTCGCCCAGCTCGTCGCCGAGATGCCGGAAGCGGCCGCGCTGTCGCGGGAGCAGATGGCGCAACTGCTGGCGAGCATCCCGGCCGACCGGCTGTGAACACCCGCACCCACGCCGAACGAGAGGACCACCAGCCGTGACCAGCCAGGAAGCGGTCGACCTGACGGCGTTCCTAGAGCCGCTGCTCGCCAAGTACCGCGCCGTCAAGACCGCGCGGGGCGAGGACGGCGCGGCGATCACCGAGGCCGACCTGGCGCTGCTGATCGCCGAGTTGCAGGAGAGCGCCCTCAACCCCGCCGTCGAACAGGTGCTGGCGGAGGTGCCCGGCGCCGCCGCGCTGCCGCCGGAGCAGCTCGGCGAGATCCTGTCCACCGCCCTGGCCGAGGTCATCGTGAAAGCGATGGCGGGCGAAGCGAGCTGAACCCCCGCACCACCCACCCAGGACCCGCCCACGGTCACCAGAGGAGCGCGAAGCGATGACCGACCCCACCCCCGCCGCGGACCCGGCCGCGGTGCTGGCCGCGGCCAAGACCGCCATCCAGCAGCACGCCCGCCCGGCGCTTGCCCGGATCGGTCGCCAGAACGCCGACGTCACCGCCCCCGCCCCCGCGGCCGTCGCCGCGCTCACCTTCGGCCCGGTCGTGCAGACCCTGACCACGCACGCCCCGGTCGCCGCCCTGCTCCAGGGCGGCGTCGACCCGGCGCTGCGGCAGCGGGTGGACGAGTACCGGCTGCTCTTCGACAACCACATGGCCTTCTCGAACGGGATGCTCGCCCAGTGCGGGGACGTCATGGCCGCCTGTGACAGGCTGGCCGACTTCGAGTTCATGCACGCCACCGGGCACGGCAAGGCCGCCCTCGCCGCGCGGGCCGCGTTGCAGGACTGCGTGGTGCGCGGCCTGGCGGCGGAGAACGCGCTGCGCAGGCACGCCCAGTCGATCCCCCTGGCGCGCACCGACGCGGACTTCGCGAAGTTCGACGTGTTCGTCCGCGAGGAACTGGTCCCGCTGATCGAGCAGACGAAGCAGGTCATGACCAAGGCGGGGGCGGACTTCGCCGGGGCCGTCGAGTTCGAGTCCATCAAGGCGCTCGTGGTCCTGGACCCCGGCAAGCAGCGCAAGGCCCTGCAGGCCGGGCTGTGGATCATCGACCAGTGCGCCAACGCGATGCAGTTCAGCGGTGGCCTGTTCGGGGTGGTGCCCTCGCCGTTCACCACACCGGTGGCGGTGGGGTTGAGCAACGCCGCGACCGGCATCAAGGTGCTGATGGCCTTCGCGGGCAAGGCCGCGCTGTCCGCGCAGGCCGCCGCGGCGGTGAAGGACTACCAGGCGAACCACCAGAAGGGCGCGCAGTTCGCCGAGCACAACGCCGACCCCACCAAGATGCACCGGATGCTGACCGAGAAGCACATGGCGAACCTGGAGATCACCCTGGTGTGCGCCGACGGGCTGATCGGCGTGGGCACCAGCTTCTTCTCACCGCTGGGCCTGGTCTGGGACGTCGCCCGCAAGGGCATCACCAGCGCGATGCAGGGCTACCTCGGCCAGCGCCTGGCCCTGCTCCAGGAACTGCTGGGCAAGACGCAGGACACCGAGTCGGTCATCGTGTCGTTCGGCACGAGCCTGTTCGAGGAGTTCCGGGGCAACATCTTCACCATCCTCAACCCGCTGGACGCGCTCAAGGGCGCGGTGCTCGACCAGCTCGGCACCCGCATCGCCGAGATGATCGTGGAACGGTTGCCGATCGACCCGGCGCAGCCGGTGAACGGCTCGGCCATGCAGGCGGGCGTCGACTCCCTCGCCGAGGCGATGATCGCCGGGATGCCCAAGGTCGCGGTGGTCCAACCGCCCACGCCCGCCGCCACCGCGGCGGCGAGCAGGCCCACGGCCGACAACGCGGGCAACCCCGTGCAGTCGATCCTCAGCGGGGTCAAGACCGACGACCAGAACCGCGAGTACCGCAACGTCAAGATCGGTGGGCGGACCGGCGCGCTGTACGCGGACAACGGGGAGTTCGTGCCGGGGCCGATGGACGTGGTCAGCGAGGCGCTGATGGCCGTGCTGCCCGGCAGCGACGCCAAGGGCAGGCCGGTCGCGGAGGTCGACCTCGACACCGACTTCGCACCGGGCGCGCCCGGCACTGAGGGGGCGGACTTCAAGGGGCGCCCGCTGCGGGTGCGCGTCGCGGGCTACTGGGGCTTCATCGACTCCGCGGCCCCGAACGCCTTCTGGCCGATGGACGTCGACCCGACCGGGTTCGCCGACTGGAGCGACCGCGAGATCAAGCCGGACGGCTACATGCAGGCGGGCAAGCTGGTGAAGGGCCGGTGGCACAAGCCCTTCCCCGAGCGCTCCCACCTGCTCTTCGCGGCGGAGGACGGCACGCACCACTGGGCCAAGCCGCAGGACAACACCGGCAACGGCAAGGGCGCGGGCGCCACGATCGCCAGCCTGGCCACGAAGGTCAAGGACGGCTACGACCTGCGCGAGCTGTAGGCGGGAACCGCCCCGCACCGGCCGCCACCGGTGCGGGGCGGCCCGGTCAGCGCAGTGCCGGGATCACCTCGTCCCCGTAGGCCGCCAGCGTCTTCTCCCGCTCGTCGTGCATCAGGTAGACCGCGAACTGGTCCACCCCCAGCTCCTTGAGCTGCTGGAGCCGCCGCACGTGCGCCGAGGCGGGACCCACCAGGCAGAAGCGGTCCACGATGTCGTCGGGCACGAAGTCCGTCGACGGGTTGCCCGCCCTGCCGTGGTGGGCGTAGTCGTAGGACTCGCGGCCCCGGATGTACTCGGTCAGCTCCTTCGGGACCGGCCCGGACTCGCCGTAGCGGGCGACCAGGTCGGCCACGTGGTTGCCGACCATGCCGCCGAACCAGCGGAGCTGGTCGCGCTGGTGGGCGAGGTCGTCGCCGACGTAGGCCGGGGCGGCGACGCACACGGTGATCCCGCCCGGGTCGCGTCCCGCCGCGCCCGCCGCCTCGCGCACCGCGCCGATGGTCCACTCGGCGATCGCCGGGTCGGCGGTTTGCAGGATGAACCCGTCGGCGTGCTCGCCGACCAGCTTCAACGCCTTCGGCCCGTACGCGGCCATCCACACCTCCAGCCGCCCGTCGCGCACCCACGGGATGCGGACCGGTCCGCCGTGGTGTGCGACCTCGCGGCCCTCGGCCAGTTCCCGGATGACGTGCATCGACTCGCGCAGCACCGCCAGCGACGCGGGCCGCTGCCCGATCACCCGGCGGGCCGAGTCGCCCCGGCCGATGCCGCAGACGGTGCGGTTGCCGAACATGTCGTTGAGGGTGGCGAACAGCGACGCCGTCACCGACCAGTCGCGGGTGCTCGGGTTGGTCACCATCGGCCCGACCACCAGCGACCGGGTCTGGGCCAGGATCTGCGAGTAGACGACGAACGGTTCCTGCCACAGCACGCACGAGTCGAACGTCCAGCCGTGGCTGAACCCGCGCTGCTCGGCCTCCACCATCAGCCGCACCACGTCGCTCGCGGGCGGGTCGGTCTGCAACACCACACCGAAGTCCATGCCGGCCTCCTAGAGCTCTGTTTGATCTCTCCCGCCACCCGCCCCCTCGTCCCCACCCGGCACTGTCCCCGACTTGGCAGGGAGGGCGCAGCGGGCGTCGCGGAGAGTTCAGAGCAGGTACTGGGAGAGGTCGCGCTTCAGAAATCGTCCGTGTCCGGGCTTGCCGTGGAAAGCGCCGTCGGCGATGACCACCGAACCCCGGGAGAGCACCACGTCGACCCTGCCGGTGATCTCCATGCCCTCGTAGGCGGAGTAGTCCACGTTCATGTGGTGGGTCAGCGCGGAGATGGTCTGCGTCGCCGCCGGGTCGTAGACCACCACGTCGGCGTCGGCGCCGGGGGAAATGGTCCCCTTGCGGCCGGTCAGGCCGAACATCCGAGCCGGGGTGGTGGAGCTGATCTCCACCCAGCGCTCCAGGGTGATCTCCCCGGCCACCACGCCCTGGTGCAGCAGGTCCATCCGGTGCTCCACCCCGGGCATCCCGTTCGGGATCTTGGAGAAGTCGTCCCTGCCGAGCACCTTCTGGTCCTCGAAGCAGAACGGGCAGTGGTCGGTGGAGACCACCGACAGGTCGTTGGTCCGCAGCCCCCGCCACAGGTCGGCCTGGTGGTCCCTGGTCCGCAGCGGCGGCGAGGCCACGTACTTGGCGCCCTCGAAACCGGGTCTCGCCATGTCCTCGATCGACAGGTACAGGTACTGCGGGCAGGTCTCGGCGAACACGTTCTGCCCGGTGTTCCTGGCCGCCGCCACCGCCTCCAGCGCGTGCCGGGCCGACAGGTGCACGATGTAGAGCGGCGCCCCGGTGACCCCCGCCAGGGCGATCGCCCGCGACGTCGCCTCGCCCTCCAGTTCCGGCGGCCGGGTCAGCCCGTGCTCCACCGGGGCGGTCCGGCCCTCGGCCAGCGCCTGCGCCACGAGCTGGTCGATGGCGATGCCGTTCTCCGCGTGCATCATGATCATCGAGCCGGTCTCGGTGGCCCGCCGCATGGCGCGCAGGATGTCGCCGTCGGTGGAGTAGAAGACGCCGGGGTAGGCCATGAACATCTTGAAGCTGTTCACGCCCGCGTCGATGCACGGCTGCATCTCCTTGAGCGAGTTGTCGTCCACCTCAGAGATGATCATGTGGAAGCCGTAGTCGACGGCGCAGTCGCCGTCCGCCTTCGCGTGCCACTTGTCCAGGGTGGCCAGCAGCGACGTGCCGCGCGCCTGCACCGCGAAGTCGATGATCGTGGTGGTCCCGCCCCACGCCGCCGCCTCGGTGCCGGTGGCGAAGGTGTCGTGCGAGAACGTCCCGCCGAAGGGCATCTCCATGTGCGTGTGCGCGTCGATGCCGCCGGGGATCACGTACTTGCCGGTGGCGTCGATCGTCCGGTCCGCCTCGGTGATCAACCCCGGGGCGGTGACCGCGGTGATGACCTCGCCGTCCACGACCACGTCCGCGTGCGCGCGGCCGGTGGCGTTGACGACGGTCCCTCCCGTGATGATGGTGCGCATCCGTGGGCCTTTCAGGGCTTGGTGAGCGAGTCGTAGCTGTCGGGGCGGCGGTCCCGGTAGAACTGCCACAGGTCCCGCACCTCGGCGAGCAACCCCATGTCCAGATCGCGCACCACGACCTCCTCCTCCGTGTCCGACGCCGCCTCCCCGACGAGCTGCCCGCGCGGGTCGGCGAAGTAGGTCTGCCCATAGAAGTCGTTGTCGCCCAGCGGTTCCACACCCACCCGGTTGATCGCGCCGACGAAGTACTCGTTCGCCACCGCCGCCGCGGGCTGCTCCAACCGCCACAGGTACTGCGACAGGCCCCGGCTCGTCGCCGACGGGTTGAACACGATCTTCGCCCCGGCCAGGCCCAGCGCCCGCCAACCCTCCGGGAAGTGCCGGTCGTAGCAGATGTAGACGCCGATGCGGCCCACCGCGGTGTCGAAGATCGGGTAGTCCATGTTGCCGGGGCGGAAGTAGAACTTCTCCCAGAACCCCTTCACCTGCGGGATGTGGTTCTTGCGGTACTTGCCCAGGTAGGTGCCGTCGGCGTCGATCACCGCGGCGGTGTTGTAGTAGACGCCCACCTGCTCCTGCTCGTACATCGGCGCGACGATGACGATCCCGTGCCGGGCCGCGACCTCGCACAGCAGCTCGGTCGTCGGGCCGTCGGGGATGCCCTCGGTGTAGGAGTAGTAGTCCGCGTCCTGCACCTGGCAGAAGTACGGGCCGTAGAACAGCTCCTGGAGGCACACCACCTGGGCGCCCTGCGACGCCGCGGTCGCGATGTGGTCCACCGCGGCCCTGATCATCGAATCCTTGTCGCCGGTCCACTTCTGCTGGATGAGACCGGCCCTGACGACGTCAGACACGGACTTCCCCTTCCTGTGGGCGGGAGTTGTCCCGGTTGGGCAGTGACACGACGGTGTGGACGAGGAGGGCGGAGACGAACCCGACCGCC
The DNA here is from genome assembly GCF_003182415.1 of Actinokineospora spheciospongiae. Lineage (NCBI taxonomy): Bacteria > Bacillati > Actinomycetota > Actinomycetes > Pseudonocardiales > Pseudonocardiaceae > Actinokineospora > Actinokineospora spheciospongiae. The sequence goes on from NZ_QHCP01000005.1 coordinate 111,297, forward strand.
CAGTTGTAGTCGTAGAGCGGCTTGAGGAACGGGATCAGCCCGTCGTCGGGGAACGGCCCGCCGTACGCGCCGCCCACGGCCAGCACGGCACCGACCACCGTCGCCAGCACGGCCCTGGGGTTCCACCCGCCGGTGAACCAGTAGCGGCCCCCCTCGGCGTAGAGGTCGGCCACGTCGAGCCGGGTCTTGAGGACGAACCAGTACCCCGCGACCAGCACCCCCGCGATCGCCGCGAGCACCCCGCCGTAGAAGCCCAGCCAGGCGAAGATGTAGATGCCCGGGTCGGAGATCAGCCGCCACGGCATGATCACGACCCCGATCACCCCGGTGATCAGCCCACCCGCGGCGAAGGTGATCCGCTTCGGGAACGCGTTGGAGAAGTCGTAGGACGGGCTGACCACGTTCGCCGCGAGGTTGCACGAGACGGTCGCCAGCACCAGCGCCACCAGGGCGATCACCACCAGCACCGGGTTGTCGAACTTCGCCGCCAGCAGCGCCGGGTCCCACAGGTCCGGGTCCTCCCCGTAGAGCAACTGCCCACCGGAGGTCGTCAGGATCGCCACCACCGCGATGAACGTCATGGTCGTCGGCAGCCCCAGGACCTGCCCGCGCACCTGGGTCTTCTGCCCGCCGCCGAACCGGGTGAAGTCCGGCATGTTCAGCGACAGCGTCGCCCAGAACGCGATCATCGCCATCAGCGAGGGCGCGAACACCGCCCAGAACCCCGACCCCCACCCCAGCCTCGACGGCGCCGCCAGGATCGGCCCCAGTCCACCGGCCTTGACCAGCACATACCCCAGCAGGATCAGGAACCCCACCGACACCAGCGGGGCGGTCCAGTTCTCGAACCGCCGGATCGCCTCCATCCCCCGCCAGATGATCGCCATCTGCACCACCCAGAACAGCAGGAAGCTCACCCACAGCGTCCACGGCTGGTCGGCCACCCGCGCCGCGTCCACCCACCCGGCCCCGGCGAGCTTGCCCACGATCACGTACACCGCCTGCCCGCCCACCCAGGTCTGGATGCCGAACCACCCGCAGGCGATGAACCCCCGCAGCAGCGCCGCCAGGTTCGCCCCGCGCACCCCGAAGAACGCCCGGGCGAACACCGGGAACGGGATGCCGTACTTGGTGCCCGCGTGGCTGTTGAGCAACATCGGCACCAACACGATCAGGTTGCCGATCACGATCGTCATCAACGCCTGCACCCAGCTCATCCCCAACGCGATCAACGAGGCGGCGAGGGTGTAGCTGGGGATGTTGTGCGCCATCCCCATCCACAGCGCGAAGTAGTTGTAGGTCGTCCAGGTCCGCTGCGCCACCGGGACCGGCGCCAACTCGGCGTTGTGGAACCGGCTGCCCTCGATGCCGGACCGGTCGGTGAGTTCGACCCGGCCGTCCGGGAGGGTGCGCTGGGTGCCGCCGGTTTCCGCAGTGGCCATCATCCGCTCCGATGCTCGGGATCAGAGTTCCACCCCGGCATCCTTCGGGCAGGTCGAGGTCACCCGGCAGTGTCACTGTGTTCAGCCTTCGACCACTCGGCGAACACACTGCCGATTGCGCGCCGGGGACCGGATGTGCAGCGGGCACAAGGGTTACACCGTGGCAACTGGACTGTCACTCACCCGTCCGGTGGCAGTGTTCCACAGCCGGGTGAGGACTCCTCAGCGCGGGTGCCGGGTGATCGACAACACTGGTGACGGATCGGTGGTCGTGTGTGTTCATGGGCAGGACGAGAAGCGGGTACGAGGAGGCGTTCGTGGACCTGGTCCGGGAGTCGGCGCAGGCCGGTCGGATGGTGCTGTGGGAGGAGTCCGCCCGGGACGGGGCGCAGGGCAAGACCCTGATGTCGGCCGACTTCCGGGTGCGGCTGGCCCGGGCGCAGGGCGCGCTGTTCGGCGCGGACGGCCCCCGGCACGTGGTGTTCGCCGCAGGTTTCCCCGCCGTGTGCCGCGAGGAGTTCGACGCCACCCGGCGGGTCGCCCTCGAAGCGGGCGACGCGGTCACCCCCGCCGCCGTCTGCCGGGGGACCACCGCCGACGTCCGCCAGGCCTGCGCGTCCGTCGCGGGCGCCCCGGGCGCCCGGGTGATGGTCGTCGTCCCCGCGTCGGAGGTCATGGCCGACGTCATGGTGCACCGCCCCCCGGCACAGGCCCTCACGGCCGCGGCCGACTTCGTCGACGCGGCCAGGGCCGAGGGCACCCACGTCGACATCTGCTTCGCCGACGCCACCCGCGCCGACGTGGGCCTGATGGCCGACCACGCCACCTCCCTCACCGCCGCGGGCGCGGGCACGGTGGTCCTGGCCGACACGGTGGGCCGACTGCTCACCCACGAGGCGACGTCGCTGTTCACCGACCTCCACTCCCGAGTCACCGACGAGGTCGTCCTGGCCTCCCACCTGCACAACGACCTCGGCCTGGGCCTGCCCAACACCCTCGCCGCCATCACCGCGGGCACCCGCGTGGCAGCCTGCTCCTGGCTCGGCATCGCCGAACGCAGCGGCATGGTCGCAACGGAGCAACTGCTGTTCCTCCTGTCCCAGCGCGCGGAGGATCTGCTCGGCCCGGGCACCGCCCTCTGGCACACGCCCCCGGACCTGACCGGCGTCCCCCCGATCGCCCGAATGGTCGCCGAGGAGACGGGCATCCCCCTCACCGTCACCACCCCGATCGTCGGCACCGGCGTGGGAACCATCTCCACCGGCACCCCCTTCGCCCACCCCCGCACCTTCGAGCCGTACGACCCGCACGAGGTCCTGGGCATCGAACCCACCGTCCTGCTCACCCACCTCGCCAGCGCCCGGGTCCTCCGCGCGGTCGCCCAGCGCCTCGGCCACGACCTGACGGGGGAGGAAACCGCGGAAGCGCTGGACTGGGTCAAGTCCGAGGCATACCGCCGCAACCAAGCCCACATCCCCGACGCGGACCTCGCCGGCTTCCTCGACTCCCGGAACACCCCGGCGGCCACCCGATGATCACCGACCGCCCTGCTGTCCGCGCCGCCCTGGAATCCGGCTCAGCGGTCGTCCTCCCCAACCCGGCCCCCCTCACCTGCGTCGTCGCGGCCACGGACCCGGCCGCGGTCAACCTGGCCAAGTCCCGCCCCGCCGACCAACCGGTCGCCACCTGGACGGCATCCCCGCAACGCTGGGCCGATGTCGTGCCCGACCTCGCCCTGCCCGCTCGTCTGGTCGAGACCGCCCACCACCTCCTGACCCGTGAACTGGTCACCCTCCTGGTGCCCGTCCGGCCGCGCCCGGCGCTGGCCCCCTCGACCCGCGACGGCTACGCGCTCCTGTTCGGCGCGCACACCATGACGGAGCTGTTCGAGGGCCTGGGCCCGATCTACGTCAGCAGCGCCAACCGCACCGGCCACGCCCCGGCGCCCACGCCCGAAGCGGCTGCCCGGATGTTTCCGCCCACCGTCCCCATCCTGGGCGCCGAGAGCACCCCAGGAGACCGCCGCGCCACCACGACCCTCAAGCTCACCCCGGAGGGTGAACTAACCTTGACCCGCACGGGCGCCCAGGACCACGCGAACGGCGGCCCGGCGGCATACCTGCGGCTGCTGACCGATCGGTGGTGAGAAGGGCTACGGCACCGCGAGGAGGCGCTGCCGCTAAGGTCAGCGTTGAGCCGTGAAAGCGAATGAAAAAAGCCGTTGCGGTTCGGAAGTCCGCAGGTCAACAAGTGTCCTCCCCGCGCAAGCGGGGCTGTTCCCGCCTGGGGTTTCACCTGGGCACCCGCGCCGGAGTTCTCCCCGCGCAAGCGGGGCTGTTCCCGCTCCTGATCGTCACTGCCCCGGCCGCCCACTCGTCCTCCCCGCGCAAGTGGGGCTGTTCCCGTCGGGCGTCCGTTCGATGGCGGCGCCGCGATGTTTTCCCCGCGCAAGCGGGGCTGTTTGTGACTGGACTGCGACAGTGCGGGGCGTGCCCCGGTCACTCGGCCGCGGGTGGCCGGTTCGTGCGGATCTCGGTGACCAGCAGGGCGACGTGCAGGGACAGCACCGATTCCGGCGAGTCCAGGGATACACCCAGGACCTGTTCGATCCGCGCCAACTGCTGGTAGTAAGCCGTCCTGGACATGTGCGCCGCCGCAGCGGCGGCGGACTTGTTGCCGCCGTGGGCGCAGTAGTGGCGGAGGGTGTCCATCAGGCGGCTGCCGTGCGCCTTGTCCCTGGCGGCGAGGGCGCCCAGTTCGCGGTCGGCGAAGGCGAGCAGGCGGTCGTCGTCGGCCAGGAGGTGCAGGAGGCCTCGGAGGCGGACGTCCTGGAGGCGGTGGAAGGGTTTCGGTGAGGGGGTGCTCAGGGCGGCTTGGGCGACGTGGGCGGCTTCGGTGAGGCTGCGGCGGGCTTGGCCCACCTCGGTGACCGTGGTGCCCGCCGCCAGGACCACCGGTTGGTGCAGTTCGCGCGACAGGCGGTTGAGCACACCGTCCACATCGGCCGCCGTGGTCAGCGACAGCAGGGTGCGGACGCTGACGTCGTCCACGATGCCGACCAGGGCTGCGACCCGGGCGCGGCGCGCTGCCAGCGCTGTTGCCTCGGCGAGGTCGCGCAGGGTTTCCGCCACGGCCATGGCGTGCGCTGTCCCCACCGTTGTCGATGGGCGCACGCACACGCCGATCAGTCGCCTGCCCCGCAGCGGGATTCCCAGGGCCTCCGAGCGGGCCACGAGGTCCCCCGGCGGTGTCGGGGAGGCCAGCAGTTCCGCCAGCAGCGTCCGGTGCGCGTGCCGCTCCAGCCCTTCCCGCTCGCGGGCCGCCAACCGGTGCACCGCCAGCGCTGACGCCGCCCGTTCGGCGATGACCACGTGCCGGTGCGCGGGTTCCGACGGGCACAGCAGGACCAGCCGACCCCAGTCGTTGCCGCGGGCGCCGACCACCGTGACCAGCCAGCCCGCCTGCGCGTGGTAGCCCGTTCGCTCCGACAGCACCACGTTCCTGGACCGCTGCGCCCAGTCCGCCAGGAGTTCCCCCGGTGCGCCGCCCGCCGTGTCGTAGGCCAGCACGTCGTGGCCCAGGGTTTCCAGGACGACCGGGAGTCCCGCCGACCGGGTCACCTCCCGCAGCACCTCCGCGGGTTCCGCCCCGGCGACCGTCAGGGCGGTGAACGTCTCGTGCACCTGCCCGGCCGCCCGCAGTTCCGCGACCTGGGCGTCCACGATGAGTCCGGCGACGGCCTCGGTCACCGCGACGAACCGGGTTTCCCGGCCCAGCGTGACCAGGGGCAGCCCGCGCCGCTCGGCGGCCGAGGCGAGGGCGGGGGGCAGGGCGTCGCTCCAGTGGCGGACCAGTTCGACCACCAGGCCCGCGGCGCCGACGTCGGCCAGGTCGTCGACGTAGCGGGTCAGGCCGGGTGGGTCGTCGGGGAGGGCGATGCCGGTGGTGAGGACGAGTTCGCCGCCGCGCAGCAGGCCCGCGATGTCGGCGACCTCGGCCGCGTGCACCCAGCGCACCCGCGACGACAGGCCCGCCGCCCCGGCCACCACGGTCGGGGCGCCGTGGCGGAACACGGGCAGGGCGAGGACTTCCGAGACCGTGGGGTACACCGGCACAGTGTAGGGAACAGGTTGTGCGGTCGGGGTGGTTCGACCGGCACACTGTGTCCATGGCGCCGGGGTCGGCGGGCGGTCACACTCGCGACCATGGCCGACACCGAGCAGACTCCGCTGATCGACCGCCACCGGGCCGTGCTGCCGTCCTGGCTGGCCCTCTACTACCGGGACCCGATCGAGATCACCCGCGCCGGGGGCAGGCGGGTGACCGACTCGACCGGCGCCACCTACCTCGACTTCTTCGCGGGCATCCTGACCAACGCCATCGGCTACGACGTGCCCGAGATCAGCGGCGCGATCCGCCGCCAGCTCGACACCGGGGTGCTGCACACCTCGACGCTGTACCTGATCCGGCAGCAGGTGGAGCTGGCGGAGAAGATCGCGGAACTGTCCGGCATCCCGGACGCGAAGGTGTTCTTCACCAACTCCGGAACCGAGGCCAACGAGACCGCCCTGATGCTGGCCACCCAGTTCCGCCGCAGCAACCAGGTCCTGGCGCTGCGCAACTCCTACCACGGTCGCGCTTTCGGCACGGTCGGCATCACCGGCAACCGCGGGTGGTCCACGAGTTCACTCTCCCCGGTGAAGGTCAGCCACGTGCACGGCGGCTACCGCTACCGCAGCCCGTTCGGCCACCTGCCCGACGCCGACTACGTCGCCGCCTGCGTCGAGGACCTGCGCGAGGTCTTGCTGACCACCACCTCCGGCGACGTGGCCTGCATGGTCGTCGAGCCGATCCAGGGCGTCGGCGGGTTCAGCTCCCCGCCCGACGGGTTGTTCGGGGCGTTCAAGGAGGTGCTCGACGAGACCGGCATCCTGCTGATCTCCGACGAGGTGCAGACCGGCTGGGGCCGCACCGGTGACCACTTCTGGGGCATCTCCGCCCACGGGGTGACCCCCGACGTGATGACCTTCGCCAAGGGCCTGGGCAACGGCCTGGCCATCGGCGGCGTGGTCGCGCGCGGCGACGTCATGGACTGCTTCACCGCCAACTCCATCTCCACCTTCGGCGGCAACCCGCTCGCCACCGCGGGCGCCAAAGCGGCCTTGGACTACCTGCTGGACAACGACCTCCAGGGCAACGCCGCCAAGATGGGAGCCCGCTTGAGCGCGGGCCTGCACGACATCGCCGCGGGCAACCCGGTGGTGGGGGACGTGCGTGGCAAGGGCCTGATGCTCGCCGTCGAGCTGGTCGAGCCGGGCACCCGCGAACCCGACCCGGCCGCGGCGGTGACCGTGCTGGAGCAGACCAGGGCCCACGGGCTGCTGGTCGGCAAGGGCGGTCTGCACAACAACGTCATCCGGCTGGCGCCGCCGATGACGCTCACCGAGGACGAGGTGGACGAGGCGCTCGACGCGCTCGGTCACGCCGTCGCGGCGGTCGGGGTGGGCGAGTGAGCAGGCTGATCACGCACTGGATCGACGGCAAGGCCTGGTCGGGCACCGCCGAGCGGACGGGCGAGGTGTTCGACCCGGCGACCGGTCGGGTGGCCGGGCACGTCGACTTCGCCGGGCCCGCGGAGGTCGAGGCGGCGGTGGCCGCGGCCCGCGCCGCCTTCCCGGGGTGGCGGGACGCGTCGCTGGCCCGCCGGTCGAGCGTCCTCTTCGGATTCCGCGAACTGCTCAACGCGCGCCGTGCCGAGCTGGTCGAGATCGTCACCGCCGAGCACGGCAAGGTCCTCGACGACGCGGCGGGCGAGGTGCAGCGGGCGCTGGAGGCCGTCGAGTTCGCGTGCGGGGTGCCGACGCTGCTCAAGGGCGGGTACAGCGAGAACGTGTCGGGCAACGTGGACGTGTACTCGATCCGGCAGCCGCTCGGCGTGGTCGGGGTGATCTCGCCGTTCAACTTCCCGGCGATGGTGCCGCTGTGGTTCGTGCCGAACGCGGTGGCGTGCGGGAACGCGGTGGTGCTCAAACCATCGGAGAAGGACCCGTCGGCGGCGGTGTTCATCGCCGAGTTGTTCGCCGAGGCCGGGCTGCCCGCCGGTGTGCTCAACGTCCTGCACGGCGACAAGGCCGCGGTCGACGGCCTGCTGGAGCACCCCGACGTGCGCTCCATCTCCTTCGTCGGCTCCACCCCCATCGCCCGGTACGTCTACGAGACCGGCACCCGCAACGGCAAGCGCGTGCAGGCCCTCGGCGGCGCGAAGAACCACATGGTCGTGCTCCCCGACGCCGACCTGGACCTGGCGGCGGACGCGGCGGTCTCGGCCGGGTTCGGCTCCGCGGGCGAGCGCTGCATGGCGGTGTCGGTGGTCGTCGCCGTCGACCCGGTCGGCGACGACCTGGTGGCCCGGATCACCGACCGCATCGGTGGGCTCAAGGTGGGCGACGGCAGGCGCCCCGGCTGCGAGATGGGGCCGCTGGTGACCGCCGCGCACCGCGACCGGGTCGTCTCCTACGTCGAGAACCCCGAGGGCGCCACCCTCGCCGTCGACGGCCGCGACCACGAGGTCGACGGGGACGCGGGCGGCTTCTGGCTCGGCCCCACCCTCTTCGACCACGTCCGCCCCGACACGGCCCTCTACCGGGACGAGATCTTCGGCCCCGTGCTCTGCGTGGTCCGCGCCCAGTCGTACTCGGAGGCGCTGGACCTGGTCAACGCCAACCCCTACGGCAACGGGACCGCGATCTTCACCAAGGACGGCGGCGCCGCCCGGCGCTTCCAGAATGAGGTCGAGGTGGGCATGGTCGGCGTGAACGTCCCCATCCCGGTCCCGGTCGGGTACTACTCCTTCGGCGGCTGGAAGGACTCCCTCTTCGGCGACACCCACGCCTACGGCCCCGACGGCATCCACTTCTTCACCCGGACCAAGGTCGTCACCAGCCGCTGGCCCGACCCCTCCCACGGCGGCGTCAACCTGGGCTTCCCCCGCAACACCTAGGCGAGCCGGTGCCCGAGTCCGTCCGGGGAGGCGGGCTCGGGTACGGGTGGGTTCAGCCGATCCTGGAGATCACCTGCTCGGCGGTGTCGATCGGGATCGAGAAGCCGATGCCGACGCTGCCCGCCGCGCCGTCCGAGGTGGACACGGGGGAGTAGATGGCGGAGTTGATGCCGATGACCCGGCCCGCGGTGTCGAACAGCGGTCCGCCGGAGTTGCCCTGGTTGATCGAGGCGTCGGTCTGGATCGCCTTGTAGGACACGGTCGAGCCGCCGGACACGCGGCTGGTGGGGCCCTCCGAGCCGATGTTCACGTCGCGGTCGAGGGCGCTGACGATGCCCGTGGTCACCGTCCCCTGCAAACCGGCGGGGGAGCCGATGGCGATCACCTGGTCACCGACCCTGACCGCCGACGAGTCGCCCAGGGTGGCTGCGGTCAGCCCGCTGACGCCCTGGACCTGGATGACCGCGAGGTCCGCGCCAGCGTCGGAGCCGACCACGGTGGCCGGGGCGGTCTTGCCGTCGGAGAAGGTGACCGTGATGTCGCGGGCGCCCTCGACCACGTGGTTGTTGGTCAGGATGCGGCCGTCGGCGCTGAGCACCACACCGGAGCCGATGCCCTCGGCGTTGCCCAGCCGCACGGTGATCTGCACGACGCTCGGCATCACCTTCGCGGCGATGGCGGACACGTCGGTGGCCGTGGTCGCCGACAGCGGCGCCGCGTTCGAGGTGGCGGTGGTCGAGGTCGCGGTGGACGCGCCGTCGGAGCCGATGACCGCCCCCGCCGCCCCGCCGAGCAGACCCGCGCCGAGCACCGACGCCGCCACCAGGGCCACCGCACCCCGCCGCAGCCTGCCCTGCCTCGGCTGCGGCAGCACCTGCCGCTGGTAGAAGGCGGGGATCTGCTGCCCGTACCCGGCCTGCCCACCCCGGCCCTGCTCGGAACCCGCCGCCTGCGGGTGAGCGGCCTGAGCAGGCCCGCCCCGCGCATGACCCGCCTGCGCGGCGGCCGGGTCGTGCTGCCCGACCAGGGGCCTGCCGTCGGGGTGCTGCGCCAATGGCGGTGGCTGGTGGCCGTTGGGCCGGTGCCCGTACCCGGCCTGCTCGCCCCGCCCCTGCTCGGCCGCTGCCTGCGGCATGTGGGCGCCGGGGTGCTGCACCTGCTGCCCGGCCTGGTGCACGCCGGGGTGCTGCGCCGAGGTGGGGGCGTGCTGTCCGGCCTGCGGCTGGGCGCCGGGGGCGGGCGGGGACTGCGGACCGGGGGCCGCCTGCTGGGGCGTCTGCGGGGCTGGGCGCTGCTGCGGGTGGCCGGGTTCGACTCGACCGGCGGGCTGCTGCCACGGCTGGGAAGAACCGCCGGGGTTCGCGGGGGGCTGCCACGCGGCGCGCGGTTCGGGGGTCTCGTTCGGCTGCTGCGGTCCGGGGTTCGTCATGGCATGGACTCTCCTGCCGGATCTTGAGAACAACCTGTGCGCAGGCGAGGGATTGCCCAAGAGAGCGGACCCACCCCCGGCGGCAGCGGATCGTCGGGTCCCCTCCGACCGGTCCGCCCGACTAGGTTGGGGCCGTGACCAGTGACACCTCCTTCCTCCGGCTCCAGGCGCGCACCCAGCGCTTCACGCTCGGTTCCCCCCGCGAGTTCCGCATCGCCGCCGACGGCAGCCACGTCCTGTTCCTGCGGTCGTCCTCCGGGGAGGACCGCACGCACGCCCTGTGGGTGCAGGACCTGTCCACCGGGCAGGAGACCCGGCTGGGTGACCCCGGCGAGCTGCTGCTGGGCGGCACCGAGGAGCTGTCGGCCGAGGAGCGGGCCCGGCGCGAGCGCTCCCGCGAGCAGGGCGGCGGCGTGATGGGCAACGCCACCGACGCCGCCGCCAGGGTGTGCGCGTTCGCGCTGTCCGGGCGGCTGTTCGTGGCCGACGCGCTGACCGGCGCGGCGGGCGAGGTGGCCACCGCCACCCCGATCATCGACCCCCGGCCCAACCCCGACGGCACGCACGTCGCGTACGTGTCCGGGGGTGCCCTGCGGGTGGTCGGCATCGACGGCGCCGACGACCGGGCGCTGGCCGAGCCCGGCGGCCCGGACGAGACCTACGGGCTGGCCGAGTTCATCGCCGCCGAGGAGATGGGTCGCTCGCGCGGCTTCTGGTGGTCCCCGGACGGCACCCGGCTGCTGGTCGCGCACGCCGACAAGGGCGCGGTGCGGCGCTGGCACATCGCCGACCCGGCCGACCCGGCCGCCACCCCGCACGTGGTGTCCTACCCGGCCGCGGGCACCGACAACGTGACCGTCCGCCTGGAGGTCATCGGCCTCGACGGCACCCGCGTCCCGGTCGACTGGGACAACCGGGCCACCTCGTACCTGGTGGCGGTGCACTGGTCGGCCGCGGGCAAGCCGCTGATCGCCGTGCAGTCCCGCGACCAGAAGACGGTCGAGGTCCGCGCCGTCGACCCGGACACCGGCGCCACCGAGCTGCTGCACACCGAGACCGACGACACCTGGGTGGAGATCTCCCCCGGGGTGCCCGCGTGGACCCCGGGCGGTGACCTCGTCCGCATCGCCGCCCGCGACGGCGCGAACCGGCTGTTCGTCGGCGAGGAGTGCGTCAGCGGCGACCTCCAGGTGCGCTCGGTGCTGCACGTCGGCGACGACGTCCTGTTCACCGCCTCCGCCGAGGACCCCACCCAGGTCCACGTGTACACCTCCGGCCCGCACCGGGTGTCCACCGAGGACGGCGTGCACAGCGCGACCCGGGCGGGCGACGTCACCGTGCTGGTGTCCTGGTCGCTGGAGTGGGCCGGGCCGAAGGTGCGGGTGCTGCGCGGCGGCGAGGAAATCGGCACCGTCACCAGCCTGGCCACCGAGCCGCCGATCGTGCCCGACGTCCGGCTGCTCACCGTCGGCGAGCGCGGGCTGCGGGTGGGCCTGCTGTACCCGACCGGGCACGTCCCGGGCACCAAGGTCCCGGTGCTGATGGACCCCTACGGCGGACCGCACGCGCAGCGGGTGCTCTCGACCCGCAACGCCTTCGTGAACCCGCAGTGGCTGGCCGACCAGGGCTTCGCCGTCCTCGTCGCCGACGGCCGCGGCACGCCGGGGCGCGGCCCGGAGTGGGAGCGGGCGATCGCCGGGGACTTCGCGGGCGTCACCCTGGCAGACCAGGTCGACGCGCTGCGCGCCGTCGCCGCCGAGCACCCCGACCTCGACCTGGACCGGGTCGGCATCCGCGGCTGGTCCTACGGCGGCTACCTGTCCGCGCTCGCCGTGCTGCGCGCCCCCGAGGTGTTCCACGCCGCCATCTCCGGTGCCCCGGTCACCGACTGGCGCCTGTACGACACCCATTACACCGAGCGCTACCTCGGCCACCCCGACGAGCGGCCCGAGGTGTACGACCGCAACTCGCTCATCGACGACGCGCCCAACCTGGACCGGCCGCTGCTGCTGATCCACGGCCTCGCCGACGACAACGTGGTGGTGGCGCACTCGCTGCGGCTGTCCACCGCACTGGTGGCGGCGGGCCGCCCGCACGCCCTGCTGCCGCTGCCCGGGGTCACGCACATGACCCCGCAGGAGGACGACGTGGCGGAGAACTTCATGCTGATGCAGTTGCGCTGGCTCAAGGGCGCCCTCGGCGTCTGAGCGCCGCGGCGGCGGGGAACCCTGGTGGCAGAACGGGTTCCCCGCCGCCGCCGTTTCAGCTCCGGTCGTGATCGGCCGCGATCCGGGTCATCAAGTTCACCGAATCGATATGATCAAGCGCCGCTGAGGCGATGGTGGCGGTGATCGCGGTGAACAGCTCGACGTGCTCGGGGGCGTCCAAGAAGCCCGAGGAGCCCTCGTGTTCCAGGTAGACCAGCGGGGACGACTTGCGGAAGCGCAGCACCGCGAAGCGCCCCGGGTTGCGGTAGCCGCCGTGCCGGAACGGCACCACCCGGACGGTCACGTTGGACTGCCGCGCCCGGCTGATCAGCCACCGGATCTGCGCGGCCATCGCCACCCCGCCGCCCACCGGCCTGCGCAGCACCGCCTCGTCCAGGAACGCCACGTACTCCGGCGCGGACAGCTTCGACAGCACCGCCTGCCGCCCCACCCTGGCGCTCACCCGTTGCTCCAGCGCGGTGCCGAACGCCATGCTCTGCGCCTGCGCGGCCCGGGCGTACTGGGCGGTCTGCAGCAGCCCGGGCACCGAGGTCGGGGCGAAGTCGACGATCGTGGTCGCCTGCGCCTCGAACCGGGTCAGCGCGGCCGGGTCCGGCGCCATCCCCAGCCAGCCGGGGACGGGGAGTTCGCCCGCCAGTTCCAGCACCGCCCTGCGGTCGTCGGTGGTGGCGCCGTAGACGGCCAGCATGCCGCCCAGTTCCTCGGTGGAGGCCTCGCGCTTGGCGTTCTCGGTGCGGTTGAGGCTCGCCGAGGAGATGCCCAGCCGCCGGGCGGCGCCCCGGGTGGTCAGCCCGGAGCGGACCCGCAGCGTGGTCAGCTCGGTGGCGAGCGCCCGCATCCGCGCGGACAGTCGTTCACTCATGCGGCCACAATGGGCACTCCCGGGCCGCGAAGCAACCGCCGCAGATGGTGGAATGGTTGCAGGACTTGAAATCCAGCGCGAGAGCCGGTTACTTCGGCGCCAGCGCCCGCACCATCTCGGCCGGGTCGGCCGCGGTGGGCAGCACGGCGATGACCGGGGTGGTCAGCCCGTTGTCCACGTAGGACTGGACCTGCTCCCGGCAGCTCTCCGGCGACCCGTGCACGACCAGGTCGTCGACCACCTCGTCGGGGATGGCCGCGTTGGCGGCCTTGCGGTCGCCCGCCGCCCACGCCTCGTGCATCGGGCGCAGCAGCTCACCGCGGCCGAGCCAGTCGTGGAAGGCGGCGTAGGCCGGGACGGTCAGGTAGCTGCTGATCAGCAGCCTGCCCAGCCCCCGCGCCGCCTCGGCGTCCTCGGTCGGGCAGACGAACACCCGCGCCACCAGCTCGGCGTCCGACCCCATCTCGGCGCGCACCTTCGGCACGTCGCGCGCGCCCAGCCAGTTGGTGATCGCCCCGTCGGCCTCGCGCGCGGCCAGCCGCAGCATCCCCGGCCGCAGCGCGGCGAGCAGGATCTCCGGGGCGGTGGCGGGCGGGCGCTCCAACCGGAACTTCGACACGGCGAAGGTGTCGTACTCGGCGCTGACCTTCTCCCCGGCCAGGGCCGCGCGCAGGAACCGCAGCGTGTCCCGGGTCCGCTTGAACGGCTCGGTGAACTCGGCGGCGTTCCACCCCCGCACGATCGTCGGCGACGAGGTGCCGATGCCCAGTGCGAACCGGCCGGGGGCCAGCTCGGCGATGGTGGCCGCGCTCATCGCCAGCAGCCCGGGACCACGGGTGTAGACCGGGACGATGGCGGTGCCCAGCCGCAGCTCCGGCGCCCACTCGGCGGCCAACGCCAGCGGGGTGAACGCGTCGGTGCCCGCCGTCTCGGCCGTCCAGGCGTCGGTGTACCCGAGGTCCGGCAGCTCCTTGACCAGCTCGCGGTGCGCCGCCAGCGGCACCCCGGTCAACGGCAACGTGATACCCCACCGAGCCATGCGACCTCCTCGTCCGAGTTCGGCCGACCCTACCGCGTGGTAGCGCATCGGCGGAGGTGGTCGTGCGCACGGGCGGGGGGCTCCGCGCAGGCCCTACCGGAAATCCGGCAGGGTCAGTTCTTCCATGAGGTCTCGGGTCTCCTGCGCGTCGGGGTGGTCGAGCAACCACCGCAGGGCGGTCGTCGAGTCGTTGAGGGCCGTGCCGAATTCCGCCAGCTGATTGAGGGTGAGTTCGCCCCGGCTGAGGGCGGCCAGGATCTGGGCCGGGTAGATGCGCACGTCGATGAGGTTGCCGTGGATGAAGCAGATCTGGCTGGGTGGCGTGGTGGCGCTCACGCTGCTCCGGTCCGGGTGATCTGCTCGGCGAGCAGGCGGTGGCAGGTGTGCAGGACGCTGGTTTCCAGGCTTTCCAGCCGTTCGACCTCGGCCGGGTTGAGCAGGCCCATTTCCAGGGAGTAGTAGATCTGGTGGGCTGTGGTGACGAGGGTCTGGAGGGCGGTGACGAAGGAAACCGGAATGGTCGGCGTTCCGGGCAGGAGTGGGTTGTCGGCTGTCCCGATTGTCATGGGTGGCGTCCGTGTGCTGCTCGAAGTGGCAGTGGCCGGGGGCAGCCGCCCCCGGCCTGTCGCAGACCACGCTATGCCGTGGGCGTGCCCGCGGTGTTTCGCGATGAATCCACCGGCGAATTCACCCGAAAGGTCAGGCGGTGACCCCCATGCGGTAGGCCATGCCCCGCAGCTCCCGGCCGACGCTGTCGTGCTTCGCTTTGCGCACCAGGTCATTCACAGTTTCCCGGACGAAGGGGTTTGTCCGCACCCGTTGCGGAGCGATCCTCTCGGCCTTGGCCAACGCCGCGACCGCTTGCGGTCGCGTACGAATGTCACTGGCGAGGCCTCGACCGAGGTCGGCGTAGAACATCCCCTGGCGTGCGGCTGACGGGATGTTCTCGGGGCGTACATCGCGGGCGATCTCGGCTACTTTCGCCCCGTCCCCCAACTCGACGTGCAGGCTGACTCGCCAGATGTCGACGTTCGTCCGACCGAAATACATGTAGCCGAAGAGATTCACATCGTCGGGGAGCCTGCGCGCAACAGAGGCGGCTTCGTCGAGGTGGGCCTCCGTCGAGGATCGATCCTTTTGGGTCGCCTTCGCCAGGGCCCCGTAGAGGTGCAGCATCCCGTGCACCTGCATGACCTCCGGTGAAGCCATGTGCGGTTCGAGGTCACTGATCGCCCTGGAGATCTGTTCGTAGTTCCGGGCCTTGCCGCTGCCGCTCGTCGCATTCAGCTTGATCCAGGTGGCCAGGCCGAGCCAGTGCAGCCCGCCGAGCTCCTCGGCAACTCGGCGGGCGTGGAACGCGGCGAGTTGGGGGAGCCCTTGGACGCCCTGGTTCTTGGTCAGGACCTCCGCCGACCGGTAGACGTGCATCATGCCTTCGAGTACTTGGCGGCGGTTCTTCGGGTCGTCGTTGTAACTGGCGTGGAGGTCGGAAAGCAGACGCGGAACCAGCAACCCCTGGGCTATGTAGTCGGCTCGTGGGCGCAATTCTGTGTTCAGTTTACGGATATCGGCCAGTACGGAATCCCAGGGTCGGGCGGGTGTGTCGGCTGGTTGGCCGAGTTCGTAGTCGCTCAGCGCGGCCTCGACCGCTGCGATTCCGGCGTGTGCTTCGCTGGACAGTTGGTCCGATCGGGGGATCGGTTGGCCCGCCAGTTCCGAGGGTGCCACGCGCAGTGCGGCGGCCAGTGCTTCCAGCACCGACCGCTTGTCGACTGCGCGCCTGCCGTTCTCGATGTTGGTCACGTGTGAGCGGGACAGGCCCGCGAGGTCCGCCAGCACGGTCTGGGTCAGGCCCCGCCACTCGCGCAGTTCCCTGAGCCGGTGCCCAATGCTGTGATCGGTGTGCATCAGTCGCCCCTTCCACGGCTTGTGCCTCCATGGTAGGCCGGGTGGGCAAGCAAACCCGTTCGGACGAACCGGATGCGCTCTACCCTCCACATGGGACGAATGTCCGGCCGGGGCGTTCAGCGCGCCGCGCGGACCTGTTCTCCACCATCGCCCGGGGCCACGCCCACGAATCGGTCGGTCACCTGTGCCCGGGGTCCGACAGCAGCGCCCGCACCTGGCTGACCAGGTAGAGCGACCCGGTGACCAGGTGCGTCGGCTCCGGCCGGGCCCGCAGCGCGGCCAGCGCCTCCGGCAGCCCGGGACACACCTCGACCGAGGCGAACCCCAGCGCGGTAGCCCGCTCGGCCAGTTCCACGGCGGGCACGGAGCGCTTCGGCAGCTCGCCGAGCACGGTGAACTCCGGGACCACCAGGTGGGCCGCCAGCGGGCGCAGCGCCAGCAGGGCAGCGTCCAGCTTCGCCGGGGGCGACACCAGCAGGTTGGCCAGCACCGCCGCCGAGGTCACCCCGCGCTCGGCCAGGCTCTCCCGCAGCGCGTCCAGCTTCTGCGGGTTGTGCGCGCCGTCGAGCACCAGGTCGCCGTACCGCTCCAGCCTGCCCGGCGGCTGCGCGGACACCAGCGCCGACG
Organism: Actinokineospora spheciospongiae; assembly: GCF_003182415.1. Taxonomy (NCBI): domain Bacteria; kingdom Bacillati; phylum Actinomycetota; class Actinomycetes; order Pseudonocardiales; family Pseudonocardiaceae; genus Actinokineospora; species Actinokineospora spheciospongiae. The sequence continues at coordinate 127,832 of NZ_QHCP01000005.1, forward strand.
GCGTCACCGCCCTGCCCAGGACCGCCGCCGTCGCCGCCCTGGCCAGGGACCAGTTGCGGCGCTGGAACAGCGGCAGGTCGGCGGGGCCCTCGTCGTGCACCACGGTCAGCGCCGCGCCCACCCGGTCGGCGTGCTCGCGCACGACGGCCATGGCCACCGGGTCCTGCGCCAGCAGCAGCGCGGTGTTGCCGGGGTGGATGATCCCGGCCTTCTGCGCGGCGATCTCCGGCAGGGTCTCGCCGAGGACCTCGGTGTGGTCGAGGCCGATGTCGCCGATCGCGCACACCTTGTCGGCCCGGGTGGCGGTGTTGGTCCCGTCGAGCAGGCCGCCGAGTCCGGTCTCGACCACCGCGACGTCCACGCCCAGTTCGGCGAACGCCCAGTAGGCGAAGGCGACCAGCACCTCGAAGTAGGTCAGCGGCCCGGTCACCTTCGGCAGGAACCGGTCCAGCAGCTCCAGGAAAACCGGTTCCGGCAACGGTTCCCCGTCGACCTGCACCCGCTCGGTGATCGAGGTGATGTGCGGTGACACGGTCAGCCCCGTGCGCAGCCCGGCCTCCTGCAGCATGGCGCGGGCGAAGTAGGCGGTGGAGGTCTTGCCGGAGGTCCCCGCCACGTGCACGACCCGCAGGCGGTCCTGCGGTGCGCCGATGTCGTCGAGGAAGGCCCGCAGCCGGTCGAGGGAGTAGCCGACGCGCAGCGCGGCGCTGCCCGGGACGAACCGGTACAGCTCGGCCACGGCCTCGTCCAGGGACCTGAAGTCCCGCCGCTCCCGCACGCGTCTCCCGATCGGCGAGCCCGGTTACTATCCGGGCCATGAAGGATTCGACTATCGGCTCGTGGCTCGCCGAACTCGGGGATCGTACCCCCACGCCCGGCGGGGGCGGCGCGGCCGCGCTGCTGGCCGCGACCGGCGCCTCGCTGGTCGGCATGGTGAGCTCGTACACCACCGGGGGCAAGTGGGCCGACCGCGACGCCGACATGCTGGCCGTCAAGGCCGAGTCCGACCTGCTGCGCGAGCAGGCCCTCGCCCTGGCCGCCGCCGACGCCGAGGCGTTCGCCGCGGTCGGCGCCGCCTACGGCCTGCCCCGCGCCACCGACGAGGACAAGGCCGCCCGCCGCACCGCGATCCAGGCCGCGCTGCGCGGCGCGGCCGAGCCGCCCGCCGAGGTCGGCCGGGTCGCCACCCGGATCGTCGAGCTGGCCGACGGCCTGGTCGAGCGGGGCAACCCGAACGTCGTCTCCGACGTGGCCGTGGCCGCCTCCAGCGCCGCCGCCGCGCTGGAGTCCGCGATCGTCAACATCGAGATCAACGTGGCCTCGATCAAGGACGCCGAGGTCGCCGACGGCCTGCGCGCCACCGTCACCGAGCTGACCGGGGCGATCGAGCGCGCCCGCGGGATCGTCGAGCGCGTCCGGGAGGGTCTGCGTGGCTGAGAACCTGAGCGGCAAGGCACTCGCCACCGCCATCCGCGCGGACGTCGCCGAGCGCGCCGCGAAGCTCACCGCCTCCGGGGTCACCCCGGCGCTGGCCATCGTCGTGGCCACCGACGACGACGGCACGCTCTGGTACGTGCGGTCGATCGTCAAGGCCGCCGAGAAGGTCGGGGTCCGCGCGGTCATCCACACCGTGGAGAACCCCACCGTCGAGGCGATCGCGGCCACGCTGACCGGGCTGGCCGCCGACGACGACACGCACGGCATCATCCTCCAGACGCCACTGCCCGAAGGTGTTTCCCTCACCGACTTGGCGCACCTCATCCCGGCCGCGAAGGACATCGACGGGGCGAGCCCGGTCAGCGCGGGCAACCTGGTCATCGGCACCCCGGCGTTCGCCCCGGCCACCGCCGAGGCGTGCCTGGAGCTGCTGGCCCACCACGGGGTGCCGCTCAGCGGCAAGCGCGCGGTTGTCATCGGGCGCAGCGCCGTGGTCGGCAAGCCGGTCGCGCAACTGCTGCTGCGCGCCGACGCCACAGTGACCGTGACCCACTCGCGGACCGTCGATCTCCCCGCCGTCGCGCGCACGGCCGAGGTACTGGTCGTGGCCATCGGGCGGGCGGACTTCGTGACCGCCGAGCACGTGGCGCCGGGCGCGGTCGTGATCGATGTGGGCACGAACACCGCGGCGGACGGGTCGCTCGTCGGCGACGTCGAGGCGGCGTCGGTCGACGGGGTCGCGGGCGGGCTGTCCCCGGTTCCGGGCGGCGTTGGGCCGGTGACCACGGCGTTGCTGCTGCGGCATGCGGTGGCGGCGGCCGAGGGCGGCTTCTGAGCCCGCCGAGGGTGGTCTTCGGCGTGCGGGGCACGTCACCATCGCCCCGGGGTTGATCCACTCGTATTGTCGGTAAGGGTTGCCTCACTTGTCGACGTCGAAGGGGTCAGATGACCTACGAGCCCGCGGCCCTGGCCGCGCCGGACGCGGTGCGCGCCCTGGTGTCGGTGGCGCTGGACGCCCTGGCCGAGGGGGCTCGCCAGCGCGGCGGGCCGGTGCCCGCGGGCGGACCCGCGGCGCTGGCCGTCGCCGACGACCCGGTGCCCGCCACCGGGATCGGCGCGGTCGCCGCGCTGGCCGCGCTGACCAGGCGGTTCGCCGCCGGGTCGGCCGACCCGGCGGACCCGTGGTGCGCGGCGCACCTGCACTGCCCGCCGCTGGCCGTGGCCGCCGCGGCCGACCTGGTGGCCAGCGTGCTCAACCCGTCGATGGACTCCTGGGACCAGGCGCCGGTGGCCAGCGAACTGGAGGGCGAGCTGACCAGGGGACTGGCCCGGCTCTGCCACCCGGCGGCCCCCGCGCCGGACGCGCTGGTCACCACCGGCGGCACCGAGTCGAACCTGATCGCCCTGCTGCTCGCCAGGGAGACCCTGGGGCGGGTGACGGTCGTCTGCGGACGCAACGCCCACCACAGCATCGCCCGCGCGGCCTGGCTGCTGGGGCTGGCCGAGCCGGTGCCGGTCGACTGCGTGGACGACCGGGTGGACCCGGTCGCGCTCGGCGCCGCACTGGCGCGGGTCGCGGGCCCGGCCGTGGTCGTGGCCACCCTGGGGACCACCAACACCGGCGCCCTCGACCCGCTGCCCGAGATCGCCGCCACCGCCCGCGCGGCCGGGGCGTGGCTGCACGTCGACGCCGCCTACGCCGGCGCGCTGCTGTTCAGCGACCGCCGGTCCCTGCCCGCACTCGACCAGGCCGACTCCGTCGCCCTCGACCTGCACAAGTTCGGCTGGCAGCCGATCGCGGCGGGCCTGCTCGTCTGCGCCGACTCCGGGGTCCTGCGCGCGCTGAGCACCAGCGCCGACTACCTCAGCGCCGACGACGACACCGAGGCCGGCCTGCCCGACCTGCTCGGCCGCTCGCTGCGCACGTCCCGCCGCCCGGACGCGTTCAAGATCGCCGTCACGCTGCGCGCGCTGGGCCGCTCCGGGGTCGGCGCCCTGGTCGACCACTGCTGCGACACCGCCACCGCCGTCGCTGGTGCCGTCCGCGCCCACCCCCGGCTGCGGCTGTGGGCGGAGCCGACACTGTCGACGGTCCTGTTCCGGCCGATCGACGCCCCCGACGCCCGGGTCGCCGAGATCCGCCGCGACCTGCTGCGCTCGGGCACCGCCGTGCTCGGCCGCGCCCAGGTCGACGGCGAGCTGTGGCTCAAGCTGACGCTGCTGCACCCGCACACCGCGGTCGAGGACTACGCGCCGCTGCTGGACCTCGTCGCCGGGCGGGCGGGATGACCCCGCTCGACCTCGCGGGTATCGGCGTCGGCCCGTTCAACCTGTCGCTGGCCGCGCTCGCCGACGGCGTCGACGGGCTGTCGGCCGCCTTCTTCGAGCGCGAACCCGGGTTCCGGTGGCACCCGGGGATGATGATCGACGGCACGACGCTCCAGGTGCCGTTCCTGGCCGACCTGGTCAGCCTGGTCGAGCCCGCGCACCCGCTGTCGTTCCTGAGCTACCTGCGCGCGCACGACCGCCTGTTCCCGTTCTACTTCGCCGAGAAGTTCCACATCCCGCGCGCGGAGTACGACGATTACTGCCGCTGGGCCGCGCGCCGGTTGCCCTGCCGGTTCGACAGCCCGGTGGAGTCCGTCCGCTGGTCCGACACCGAAGAGGCGTTCGTACTCGATGTGGGCGGTGAGCGGGTTCTCGCGCGCTCGGTCGTCCTGGGTGTGGGAACCGGTCCCGTACTACCGGAACCACTACGGGGACTGGACCGCGTGACCCACTCCGCGCAGTACCTCGCCGCCCGTGACCGGTTAGTTGAGGCCGACGACGTCACCGTCATCGGCTCCGGGCAGTCGGGCGCCGAGGTGTTCCTCGACCTGCTCCGCCGCCGCCGGGGCGCGGTGCGCTGGCTGACCAGGACCAGGGCCTTCGCGCCGATGGAGTACTCCAAGCTGGGGCTGGAGCAGTTCACCCCCGACTACACCCGCTACTTCCGCGGTCTCGCAGGCCCGGTCCGCGCCGCCCTGGTGCCCGCGCAGTGGCAGCTCCACAAGGCGATCAGCGCCGAGACCATCGCCGAGATCCACGACGAGCTGTACCGGCGCACGGTCGGCGGCGGCTGGCCCGACGCCACCCTCGCCCCCGGCGTCGAGGTCGTGGCGGCGACCGGGGCACCGGACGGGGTGCGGCTGCGGCTGCGGCACGTCGACCAGGGGACGACCAGCTCGCTGCGCACCACCGAGGTCGTGTGCGCCACGGGTTACGCGGAGCGCGACCTGAGCGGGCTCCTCGGTGACCTGCCCGCCCACGACGACGAGGGCAAGCTCGTCGTGGACGGTGACTACCGGGTCGCGCTGCGCCCGGGGGTGACCGGCCGCCTCTACGCGCAGAACGCCGAACGCCACACCCACGGGGTGGGCGCACCGGACCTGGGACTGGCCGCGTGGCGGGCGGCGACGATCCTGAACTCGGTCTGCGGGCGGGTCGTGCACCGACTCCCGGAGCGCACGGCCTACACCACTTTCGGGTTCACTGGGGACTCGACAACCGAGGGGAGTGCGACGTGACGGCGTGGCGCGAGGCCGGGTCACTGGTGACCCACAAGGCGCTCGGCGAACTCAGCTACGAGGGCCTGCTGCGCCCGGTGCCCGACGGCGAACCGGACGACCGCGGCCACCGCCCCTGGCGGCTCGACCTCGCGGGCGGCGCCGTCTACCGGTTCGCCGCCCGACCGGGCGCCTTCGAGTCCTGGTCGGTCCGCGCGGGCAGCGCCACCCGCGACGGCGCCCCCGCCGACGACCCGCGCGCGCTCGTCGTCGACGCCCGCGCCGAACTGGGCCTCACCGGGCTGCGGCTGGCCGACGTGCTGGCCGAGCTGACCGCCACCGTCGCCAACGAGGCCGCCCGCCTCGACCGCGCGGTCACCGCCGCGGAACTGCTCGCCCTCGACTACGACACCGCCGACAGCCACCTCACCGGCCACCCCCGCATCGTGCTCAACAAGGGCCGCGTCGGCTTCTCCGCCACCGACCGCGACCGCTACGCCCCCGAGTCGGGCCGCACGTTCGCCCTGCCGTGGCTGGCCGTGCACCGCGACCACGCCGAGTTCCGCTGCGTCGACGGGCTCACCGCCGACAGCCTGCTCACCGACGAACTCGGCGCCGAACTGCTCGCCGAGTTCCGCGCCAAGCTCGACTCCCCGCAGGACTACGTGCTGGTCCCGGTCCACCCGTGGCAGGCGGACGAGATCGTCGGCACCCTCTACGCAGCCGAGGTGGCCACCGGCGTGGTCGTCCCGGTGGGGGAGAGCCGCGACCGGTACCGGCCGCACCAGACCGTGCGGACCCTGGCCAACACCACCGACCTCGCCCGCCGTGACGTCAAGACGGCGGTGTCGGTCCGCAACACCCTCGTCTACCGGGGCCTGGCCTCGGCGGCGACCCTGGCCGCGCCGGAGGTCACCACCTGGCTGCGCACCGTCCACGAGTCCGACCCGCTGCTGCGCGACGAGTACCGCTTCGACCTGCTCGGCGAGGTGGCCAGCGTGTCGGTGCGGCACCCGCTGTTCGGCGCGGTCGAGGAACTGCCGTACCGGTTCCACGAGACCCTGGGCGCGCTGTGGCGGGAACCGATCCGCACCCGCCTGGCACCGGGGGAGCAGGCCCTGTCGTTCGCCGCACTGCCGTACCGGGGCCCCGACGGCGAGTCCGTCATCGCGCACCTGATCACCTCCTCCGGCCTGACCGCCGACGAGTGGCTGCGCCGCACCCTCGACCTCGCGCTGACCCCGCTGCTGCACTGGCTCCTGGAACACGGCGTCGGCTTCTGCCCCCACGGCCAGAACCTCATCCTCATCACGGACGGGGATGGGGTGCCCCTGCGCGTGGCCATCAAGGACTTCGCCCAGGGCGTGGACCTGCTCGACGAACAACTCCCCGCCTACGAACTGCTCGGCACCGCCGCCTCGGCGGACATGCTCCGCTGGCCCGCCCACCTCCTGGTGCAATCGCTGTTCAGCTCCGTCTTCGCGGGCCAACTCAGGTTCCTCGCCGAAATCCTCTACGACGACCTGGACTACCCCCGCCCCCGCCTGTGGTCCCACGTCCGCGAAATCGTCGCCGCCTACCGCGACGCGCACCCGGCCACCACCACCCGGTTCGACGCCTGCGGCCTGTTCGCCCCCGACGTCGAACGCGTCTGCCTCAACCGCGAACACCTCGCGGGCCAGGGCTTCGACAAGATCGACCGCGACGACGAGTTCGACGTCCGCTCCGGCCGCGCCCGCAACCCCCTCGCCGCCCCGGACCCCCAGGGCGCCTGGTGACCCGACCCCCATCGACCACAGTGGACGCGTGGCCCCCGTGCCCGCCCCACCCGGAGACCGCCAGATGACCCTGCTCGACCACCGCCGCCCGGTCGGCCCCCGCCCACTCGCCGACCGCGCCCGCAAGGCCTCCGCCCTCGCGGGCCGACTCCGCGACGCGGTCGCCGACGGCAGCATCCGCCGCGTCGTCTGCCTCGTCCCCGACCCGCACGCCCGCTTCGACGCGGTCGAACTGGGCGCCCCCTTCTTCGTCGACTCCGTCCTGCCCAGCGGCTACGGCATGTGCGCCTACCTGTTCGGGACCAACGCCGAGCGCGAGGTCATCAACGCCCCCGCCGTCGACCAGTTCCTCGGCGGCTACGGCGACCTCCGCCTCCGCCCCGACCTCGCCACCCTCGCCCCCGCCCCCGGCCGCCCCGCCACCTGGCTGGTGGTCTGCGACGTCGAGTGGCCCGACGGCCGCCCCGTCCCGGAAGCCCCCCGCACCACCCTGCGCGACCAACTCGCCGCCCTGGAACAGGTCGGTGTCGTCCCGTCCGTCGGCATCGAGCACGAGGTCACCTTCACCACCCCCGAGGGAACCCCGCTCACCCCCACCGGCCTCGACTACGCGGTCCACGCGCTGACCCCGCTGCGCACCGTCCTGTCCGCAGTGGACACAGCACTCGACGAACTGGACCTCGGCCTGGAATCCGCCCGGGGTGAAGTCCACCCCGCCCAGTACGAGTACGTCCTCCGCCACCGCGACCCCCTCGCCGCCTGCGACGACGCCATGCTCCAACAACTGGCCGTCCGAGCCGCCGCGGCCGCAGTGGGCGTCCGAGCCGGCTACCTCGCCGCAGAAGCCCCCAACACCGGCAGTTCCTGCCACGTGCACGTCTCCCTGAACGACCCCGGCGGTGCCCCTCTGGGCGCGGGAGCCCGCCCCACGGAGATGTCCACCCTCTTCGGCCACTTCCTGGCGGGTGTCCTCCGAGCCGCCCCGGACCTGACGGCGTTCTGGGCCCCCACCTGGAACTCCTACGTCAGGCTCCGCACGGCACCGTTCTCCCCCCGCCAGGTCGGCTGGGGCACCGACAACCGCACCACGGCGGTCCGCCTGGCCGGCCAGGGCCCCAACCTCCGCCTGGAGGCCCGCTTCGCAGGCGCCGACGCCCAACCCCACCAGGTCGTCGCCGCCCTCCTCGCCGCAGGCCTCTCCGGCATCACCGACCGCCTCGACCCCCCACCCGAGGGCCGCGTCCAGGGCGACCTCGCCCGAACCCCCTGGGAGGCCCAACACCGCCTCGCCACCTCCAAACTCGCCCCCACCCTGCTGGGCGAGGAGGTCATCGCCCACAAACTGGCCATCTTCACCGAAGAACTCACCCAATCCCTGGACCCCGTCACCCCCTGGCACCGCACCCACGGCGACCTCCGCGCCTGACCAGCGCCAAGCCCCTGAACCACGAGCCCCGCCGACCAGCACGAACCCACCGACCCGGCAATTACCCGCCCCGAACCCCGCAGCCCCCCAGCCCCTCAGCCCCTCAGCCGACCAGGCTGAACACCACCGGCGCACTCGCCACCGCCACCCCACTTGCCAGCCACCCGAAACCCCACCTGCCAGCCACCCCGCAACGCCGGCTCGCAACGCCAGCCCGCCCCCAGGTCACCAGAAACCCCACCGGCGCAGCCGCTGATGACCCCCATATCGCCGGCCCGGCGACCGAATGCCCGGGTGGGTGGATCTGCTTGGGTGGGGGAAGCGATCATGTGCAAGCCTGCCCGGGCAGTGGGGCACTCTTTTCGCCCCACTCGGTCACACCAGGCACATGATCGCTGTAGGGGCCCCGCCCAAGCAGATCCACCCACCCGGGCGCCACCACACAAATCCCGGGCTGTAAAAGCCGACCCCCAACACCCCCACCCCAAAAACAATCAAGCATGAATGCTTGATAATCCCCTCCCCCCGTGCCACGGTGAACCCGTGGTCGACCTCAGCTCCCTCCTCGCAGACCTCCGCGCCGAAGGCGACGAACTGGACTCCTGGCTCGCGGACCTCCCCGAACCGGCCTGGCGCACCCCCACCCCGGCCCCCGGCTGGACCGTCGCCCACCAGGTCGCGCACCTGGCCTGGACCGACGAGCGCGCCCTCCTCGCCACCACCGACGCCGCCGCCTTCCAAGCCGAGATCGTCGAAGCGCTCACAAGCGACCCAGACCCCCAGCGCTTCGTCGACCAGGGCGCCGAGGACGGCGCCCGGCGATCCCCGGGTGACCTCCTCCGCCACTGGCGCGAACGCCGCGCAGCCCTCCATGACGCCCTCGCCGCCACCCCCGACGGCGTCAAGCTCCCCTGGTACGGCCCGCCCATGAGCCCGGCCTCCATGGCGACTGCCCGCCTGATGGAGACCTGGGCGCACAGCAACGACGTGGCCGACGCCCTCAAGATCCGCAAACCGACCACCGACCGCATCCGGCACGTCGCCCACCTGGGTGTCCGCACCCGCGACTTCGCCTACCTGGTCCGGCAGAAGCCCGTCCCCGCCGCTCCTTTCCGAGTCGAGCTGACCTCCCCGAGCGGTGAGCTGTGGACCTGGGGACCGGACGACGCGACAGCCACGGTCACCGGCCCCGCCCTCGACTTCTGCCTCCTCGTGACCCAACGCGTCCACCGGGCCGACACCGCCCTCGAAGCCACCGGCGAGGCCGAGGACTGGCTCGGCATCGCCCAAGCCTTCGCAGGTCCACCCGGTGACGGCAGGCCCCGGCAGGAAGGAAAAGCCCGGTGATCCGCATCGGCAACGCTTCCGGCTTCTACGGCGACCGCCTCAGCGCCGTCCGCGAAATGCTCACCGGCGGCGACCTCGACGTCCTGACCGGCGACTACCTGGCCGAGCTGACCATGCTCATCCTCGGCCGCCAGCGCCTCAAGGACCCCGCGGGCGGCTACGCCAAGACCTTCCTCCGCCAGTTGGAGGACTCCCTCGGCACCGCCGTCGAGCGCCGGGTCAAGATCGTCTCGAACGCGGGTGGCCTCAACCCGGCCGGTCTCGCCGACGCGGTCCGCGCCCTGGCCGCGCGGCTCGGCCTCGACATCACCGTCGCCCACGTCGAGGGCGACGACCTGCTGCCGCGCGCCGCCGAACTCGGCCTCGACGGCGCGCTGACCGCCAACGCCTACCTGGGCGCCTGGGGCATCGCCGAGTGTCTGAACGCCGGGGCGGACGTCGTCGTCACCGGCCGCGTCACCGACGCCTCCCTGGTCGTCGGCCCCGCCGCGGCCCACCACGGCTGGGCGCCCGGTGACCTCGACCGGCTCGCGGGCGCCACCGTCGCCGGGCACGTCATCGAGTGCGGCACCCAGGCGACCGGGGGGAACTTCTCCTTCTTCACCGAACTCCACGACCTGGGCCACGCCGGTTTCCCCATCGCCGAGATCGCCGAGGACGGGTCCGCGGTCATCACCAAGCACCCGGGCACCGGGGGAGCGGTCACCGTCGAGACCGTCACCGCGCAACTGCTCTACGAGATCCAGGGGCCGGACTACCTGGGGCCGGACGTCACGACCCGGTTCGACACGATCACCCTGGCCGCCGACGGCCCGGACCGCGTGCGCATCAGCGGTGTGCAGGGTTCGCCGCCGCCGGAGACGGTCAAGGTCTGCGTCAACACCCTCGACGGCTTCCGCAACAGCGCGACCTTCGTGCTCTGCGGCCTCGACGTCGAGGCCAAGGCCGCCCTGGCCCGCCGCCAGCTCGAAACCGCCGTCGGCGCGGAGGGCCTGCACTGGACCCTCGCCCGCACCGACCACCCCGACGCGGACACCGAAGAGACCGCAAGCGCTTTCCTGCACGCCACCATCCGCACGCCGGACCCCAAGCGTGCCAAGGCGTTCTCCCGCGCGACGGTGGAACTCGCCCTCGCCAGCTACCCCGGCTTCACCCTCACCGCCCCGCCCGCCGACGGAACCCCAGTGGGTGTCTACCGCGCGGACTACGTGGACCGGTCCGAGGTGGCAGCGGTCGCGGTCGTCGCCGGGGAGCGCAAGACCATCTCCTGGAGCGAAGCCACGAGGGTCGAACCGCGGTCCATCGACTACCCGGCCTCGACAGCCGAGTACGGCCCCACCCGCGCGGTCCCGCTGGGCCGCGTCATCGGCGCGCGCTCCGGCGACAAGGGCGGGGACGCCAACCTCGGGGTGTGGGTGCGCAAGCCCGAGGCCTTCGCCTGGCTGCTCGGTGAGCTGACCACCGACCGCCTCCGGGAACTCCTCCCGGAGACCCGGGACCTCGACGTCGAGCGCCACCCCTTCCCCAACCTGAACGCGGTGAACTTCCTCGTGCGCGGGGTCCTCGGCCAGGGCGTCGCCGCCTCGACGCGGTTCGACCCGCAGGCCAAGGCGCTCGGCGAGTGGCTGCGGTCCCGCGTCGTCGACGTCCCGGAGGCATTCCTGTGAACCCGTTCGACACCGCTGAACGCCGCGAGCTGCGGGCGACCGTGCGCGGCTTCATGACAAGCGAGGTGCTGCCGCACCTCGACGAGTGGGAACGCGCGGGCGAACTGCCCCGGTCGCTGCACAGGTCCGCCGCCGCGCTGGGCCTGCTCGGCATCGCCTTCCCGGAGGCGGTCGGCGGCGAGGGCGGGTCGCTGGTCGACGCCATGGTCGTGGTCGAGGAGATGCACTACGCGGGCGCGTCCGGCGGTCTCATCGCGTCCCTGCTGACCTGCGGGATCGCCGTTCCGCACCTGGCCGCTGCCGCCGATCCGGACCAGGTCGGGCGCTGGGTGCGACCGACGCTGGCGGGTGACCTGATCGGGTCGCTGGCGATCACCGAGCCCGACGGCGGTTCCGACGTGGCGGGCATCCACACCACCGCGGTCCGCGACGGTGACCACTTCGTCGTCAACGGCGCCAAGACCTACATCACCTCCGGCGTGCGGGCCGACTTCGTGACCACGGCGGTGCGGACCGGCGGTCCGGGCGCGCACGGGGTGTCGCTGCTGGTGGTGGAGAAGGGCACGCCGGGGTTCACGGTCAGCCGCAAGCTGGAGAAGATGGGTTGGCACTGCTCAGACACCGCCGAGTTGTCCTACGTGGACTGCCGGGTGCCGGTGTCGAACCTGGTGGGCGCGGAGAACACCGGGTTCGTCCAGATCGCGCAGAACTTCGTGGCCGAGCGGCTGACCCTCGCCGTGCAGGCGTACGCGACGGCCCAGCGGGCGCTGGACCTGTCGCTGGAGTGGTGCAGGCTCCGCTCGACGTTCGGCAGGCCGCTGATCTCCCGCCAAGCCGTGCAGAACACCCTGACGGAGATGGCCCGCCGCGTCGACGTGTCGCGGGTCTACGCGCGTGACGTCGCCCTGCGGCACCTGGCGGGCGAGGACGTCATCGCCGAGGTCTGCTTCGCCAAGAACACCGCCGTGGAAGCGGGGGAGTGGGTCGTCCGCGAGGCGGTGCAGCTCTTCGGCGGTCTCGGCTACATGCGCGAGTCCGAGGTGGAGCGGCACTACCGAGACATCCGCATCCTCGGCATCGGCGGCGGGACCGACGAGATCATGACCATGCTGGCGGGCAGACGACTGGGGTTCACGCAATGACCCGATCGGGGGATGTGGACAACTTTTTGACGGTTTCCGGCGCCCGGCGGATCGTATTCCCGGACACCACGAGCGAAGGAGGTGCGCGATGACGGTGCTGAGGTCCGGTGTGGACACCACGGCCGCCGAGTTCGCGGCCAACCGCGAGGCGATGCTGGCGAAGCTGGCCGACCTCGACGCCGAGCACGCCAAGGCGGTGGCGGGCGGCGGCGAGAAGTACGTCAGCAGGCACCGCGCCCGCGGCAAGCTCCTGGCCAGGGAGCGGGTCGAGCTGCTGCTCGACCCGGACTCCCCGTTCCTGGAGCTGTCGCCGCTGGCCGCCTGGGGCACCGACTACCAGGTCGGCGGCAGCCTGGTCACCGGCATCGGGGTGGTCGAGGGCGTCGAGTGCCTGGTCAACGCCAGCGACCCCACGGTCAAGGGCGGCGCGATCAACCCGTGGGGGATGCGCAAGGGCTTCCGCGCGGCCGACATCGCCGCGCAGAACGGGCTGCCGACGGTCAACCTGGTCGAGTCCGGCGGCGCCGACCTGCCCACCCAGAAGGAGATCTTCATCCCCGGCGGCCGAACCTTCCGCGACCTCACCCGGTCCTCCGCGGCCGGGGTTCCCACGGTGGCGCTGGTGTTCGGCAACTCCACCGCGGGTGGCGCGTACCTGCCGGGCATGTCCGACCACGTGGTGATGGTCAAGGACCGGGCGAAGGTGTTCCTCGGCGGACCGCCGCTGGTCAAGATGGCCACCGGCGAGGAGTCCGACGATGAATCGCTCGGCGGCGCGGAGATGCACGCCCGGGTGTCCGGCCTCGCCGACTACCTCGCCGTCGACGAGCGCGACGCCATCCGGCTCGGGCGGCGGATCGTCGCCCGGCTCAACTGGCGCAAGCGGGGGCCCGCGCCCGCCGCCGACTACGCCGAGCCCGAGCACGACCCGGAGGACCTGCTGGGCATCGTGCCCACCGACCTCAAGGTCCCGTTCGACCCGCGCGAGGTCATCGCCAGGGTGGTCGACGGGTCGGACTTCGACGAGTTCAAGCCGCTCTACGGCAGCAGCCTGGTCACCGGGTGGGCCCAGGTGCACGGGTACCCGGTGGGCATCCTGGCCAACGCCCGCGGCGTGCTGTTCTCCGAGGAGTCGCAGAAGGCCACCCAGTTCATCCAGTTGGCCAACCAGACCAACACCCCGCTGCTGTTCCTGCACAACACCACCGGCTACATGGTCGGCAAGGAGTACGAGCAGGGCGGCATCATCAAGCACGGCGCCATGATGATCAACGCGGTGTCGAACTCGAAGGTCCCGCACATCTCCGTGCTGATGGGTTCCTCCTACGGCGCGGGCCACTACGGCATGTGCGGTCGCGCCTACGACCCCCGGTTCCTGTTCGCCTGGCCCAGCGCCAAGTCCGCGGTCATGGGGCCGCAGCAACTGGCCGGGGTGCTGTCGATCGTCATGCGCCAGGGCGCCGAAGCGCGCGGCCAGGCCTACAACGAGGAGCACGACGCCGCCATGCGCGCCATGGTCGAGAACCAGATCGAGGCCGAGTCCCTGCCGACGTTCCTGTCCGGGATGCTCTACGACGACGGCATCATCGACCCGCGTGACACCCGGACCGTCCTCGGCATCGCCCTGTCCGCCGTCCACACCACCACCGTCGAGGGCGCCGACTCCTTCGGCGTCTTCCGGATGTGAGCCCGATGATCACCAGCCTGCTCGTGGCCAACCGCGGCGAGATCGCCCGCCGGGTCTTCCGCACCGCCCGCGACCTCGGCATCGCCACCGTCGCGGTTCACTCCGACGCCGACGCGGACTCCCCGCACGTGCGGGAGGCCGACGCGGCCGTCCGGCTCCCCGGCTCCAGCCCGGCCGAGACCTACCTGCGGCCGGACCTGCTCATCCGGGCCGCGCTCGACGCCGGGGCCGACGCCGTGCACCCCGGCTACGGCTTCCTGTCCGAGAACGCCGAGTTCGCCAGGGCCGTCCTGGCGGCTGGCCTGACCTGGGTCGGGCCGCCGGTCGAGGCCATCGAGCGGATGGGCTCCAAGATCGAGTCCAAGCTGCTGATGGCCGAGGCGGGGGTGCCGACCCTCACCGACGTCGCCGAGCCCACCGAGGCCGACCTGCCGCTGCTGGTCAAGGCCTCCGCGGGCGGCGGCGGCCGGGGGATGCGGGTGGTGCGGCGGCTCGCCGACCTCGACGGCGAACTGGCCGCGGCCCGGTCCGAGGCCGCGTCCGCGTTCGGCGACCCGACCGTGTTCGTCGAGCCCTACCTGGAGAGCGGGCACCACATCGAGGTGCAGGTCATGGCCGACCGGCACGGCACCGTGTGGGCGGTGGGCGAGCGCGAGTGCTCCATCCAGCGCCGCCACCAGAAGGTCGTCGAGGAAGCGCCGTCACCGCTGGTGGAGCGCACGCCGGGGATGCGCGAGCGGCTGTTCGACGCCGCCCGCAAGGCCGCGGGCGCCATCCGCTACGAGGGCGCGGGAACCGTTGAATTCCTCGCCGACGACGCCGGTCGCTTCTACTTCCTGGAGATGAACACCCGCCTGCAGGTCGAGCACCCGGTCACCGAGTGCGTCATCGGCCTGGACCTGGTGGCCCTGCAACTGTCCGTCGCGGAGGGCGCGCCGCTCGCGGCTGACCCGCCGGAGTCCGCCGGGCACGCCATCGAGGTCCGGCTCTACGCCGAGGACCCGGCGCTGGACTGGCGGCCGCAGAGCGGGACCCTGCACCACTTCGACGTCCCCGGCGTCACCGCGCACTTCACCGCCGCGGGTGGGCGCGGGCTGCGCCTCGACTCCGGTGTGGAGTCGGGCTCGGTGGTCGGGGTGCACTACGACCCGATGCTGGCCAAGGTCATCGCCTGGGCACCCGACCGCACCGCCGCCGCCCGCGCGCTCGCCGGCGCCCTGGCCGGGTCCCGGGTGCACGGCGTGCACACCAACCGCGACCTGTTGGTGCGGGTGCTGCGCCACCCGGCCTTCCTGGCGGGCGAGACCGACACCGCGTTCTTCGACCGGCACGGCCTGGGCGCGCTGTCCGAACCGCTGGCGGACAAGGACACCGAGGCGCTGTCCGCCCTCGCCGCCGCGCTGGCCGACGCCGAGGCGAACCGGGCCGCCGCCCGGGTGCTCGGCCGCGTCCCCGGTGGCTGGCGCAACGTGGTGTCGCAGCCGCAGGTCAAGGTCTACACGGGGGCCACCGGCGAGCACGAGGTGCGCTACCGGGTCGGCCGCGCCGGGCTGGCCGCCGACGGGTTCACCGGCGTGCGGCTGGTGTCCGCCACCGCCCGGGTGGTCGAGCTGGAGGTGGCCGGGGTCCGGCGGCGGTTCGAGGTGACCGCGGTCGGCGGCTCGGTGTGGGTCGACTCCGCGCTGGGTCCGGTCGCGCTCACCGCGGTCGACCGGTTCCCCGACCCGGCCGACCAGGTCGCCGCGGGGTCGCTGCTGGCCCCGATGCCCGGCACCGTCGTGCGGGTCGCGGTCGGCGCCGGGGATTCCGTCACGGCCGGGCAGCCGCTGCTGTGGCTGGAAGCGATGAAGATGGAACACCGGATCGACGCCCCCGCCGACGGGGTCGTCGCCGAGTTGCCGGTGTCCGCCGGGGACCAGGTCGACGTCGGCCGCGTGCTCGCGGTCGTCCGCACTGCCGAGGAGGGGTCATGAGCTTCACCGAGTCCGAGGAACGCCAGGCGCTGCGCAAGGCGGTCGCCGAACTGGGCCGCAAGTACGGCCACGAGTACACGCTCAAGGCGGCGCGCTCCGGCGGCCACACCACCGAACTGTGGAACGAGGCGGGCGAGCTGGGCTACCTCGGGGTCAGCGTGCCCGAGGAGTTCGGCGGCGGGGGCGGCGGCATCGGCGACCTCGCCGCGGTCTGCGAGGAACTCGGCGCCACCGGCACCGGCCTGCTGCAGATGGTCGTCTCACCCGCCATCTGCGCGACGATCATCGCCCGCTTCGGCACCCCGGAGCAGAAGTCGCGCTGGCTGCCCGGCTTCGCCGACGGCACCCTGCGGATGGCCTTCGCCATCACCGAGCCCGACGCCGGGTCCAACGCCCACCGGCTCACCACCACCGCCCGCCGCGACGGCGACGGCTGGGTGCTCAACGGCCGCAAGGTCTACATCTCCTGCGTGGACGAGTCGCAGTCGGTGATGGTGGTCGGCCGCACCGAGGACGCGAAGACGGGCAAGCTCAAGCCCGCCCTGTTCGTCGTGCCCACCGACGCCCCCGGCTTCGAGTTCCAGCGCATCGAGATGGACGTCATCGCCCCCGACAGCCAGTTCCAGGTCTTCATCGACGACGTCCACCTCCCCGCCGAGGCCCTGGTCGGCTCCGAGGACGCGGCACTCATGCAACTCTTCGCGGGCCTCAACCCCGAACGCATCATGGCCTCCGCCTACGCCGTCGGCATGGGCCGCTTCGCCCTGGACAAGGCCGTCGAGTACGCCAAGACCCGCACCGTGTGGAAGGAACCCATCGGCGCCCACCAGGCCGTGGCGCACCCCCTGGCCAAGGCGAAGGTCGAACTGGAACTGGCCAAGCTGATGACCCAGAAGGCCGCCGCCCTCTACGACTCCGGCGACGACATGGCCGCGGGCGAGGCCGCCAACATGGCCAAGTACGCGGCGGGCGAGGCCGTGGTCAACGCCGTGGACGCCGCCGTCCAGACCCACGGCGGCAACGGCCTGGCCAGCGAGTACGGCCTGGGCGCCCTGGTGGCGGCCTCCCGGCTGACCCGCATCGCACCGGTCAGCCGCGAGATGATCCTCAACTTCGTCGCCCAGTTCTCCCTGGGCCTGCCCAAGTCCTACTAGGAGCGCCGCGATGGTCGAGGCAGTCCGCGAACCCCGCCAGGACCGCAGCCGGGCCACCCGGCAGCGGCTGCTGGCCGCCGCCGTGGACTGCCTCGCCGAGGTCGGCTGGTCCGGCAGCACGGTCTCGGTGGTCGCCGAACACGCCGGCGTCTCCCGGGGCGCCGCCCAACACCACTTCCCCACCCGGGAAGACCTCTTCACCGCAGCCATCGAATACGTCACCGAGGAACGCCTCACCCACCTCCGCGCCAACCTCCCCAACCTGCCCCCCGGTCGCGACCGCACCGAGTTCGTCGTCCACACCCTCGGCGAGATGTTCACCGGCAAGCTCTTCCGCGCGGCCCTCCAACTCTGGGTCGCCGCCGCCTCCGACGAACCCCTCAAGGCCCAGGTCGTCCCCCTCGAAGCCCGAGTGGGCCGCGAAACCCACCGCCTCACCCTCGAAGCCCTCGGCGTGGACGAATCCCGCCCCGGCATCCGCGAAGCCGTGCAGGCAACCCTCGACATGGCCCGAGGCCTCGGCCTGGCCAACGTCCTCACCGACGACACCAAGCGCCGCCGCCGAGTCCTCGCCCAGTGGACCGCCATGCTCACCACCGCGATCACCGAATGAGCCGGACAGTCACTCCTCGCGGTGGTGAGCGCAACGCAGGCGCGACCTCAAGTCCCGCTGACGAAATCTTCAGCCACTTCGTAGACCCGCTGCATGGCCGCGTCCAGACGCGCCTGTATCACCGATCGTTCGTTGGTCTCAGGAGTGGCTTTCAGCAAGTGGTCGACCCGCTCGACCTCGACCGCCGAGGTGGGACTGATGTTCGCGTTGATGGCGCTGCCGATGTCCCGCAGGAATTCCTGGGGCTGGAGCATGAACAGCATCCGGCCCGTGCGCCGCCGGAACTCTTCGACCAGTTCGGGTCGGGGTCCCAGTGCCCGGCCCCGGTTGCGGCGCCACCAGTCGTCCTTGGTGTCGCCCGTGACGAAGAGCGCGTCGCACCCGGCGTTCGCCGCTGCGCGGAGGAGCTGTTCCCAGATCAGATAGTCGTCCGCGCGGTATGCATTGTCCTTGTAACCGCTCCGGTAGCCGGGGGGCAGCTTGGCTTGGATGCGCCGTTCGGCTTCTTCCAGTGCCGTGGCGTAGTCCTCATCCGGGAGCGGTGGTCCAACCCGGCCTTCCAGGATGCGGGCGAGCCGAGTGACGATGGGGTCGAGCGCGGTGTCCTGGGCGCCCTTGACGCGGTCCTTCTCCGCTTGCGCGTTGAGCGACCTGACTGCCCGGTCGAGTGCGGGGCCCAGTTCGCCCAGCACCTCATCGCGCGGGTCGTCGGCCAACGCGGTCTTCTTGGCCCACATGGACATCGCCGCCTCGGTGGCCCGGCGCGCCTTCTCCAGCGCCTCGATCGCCTCCTGCGTGCTCGCCCACGCCCCATTGGCGGCGGTTTCCCGGTTGCGCCAGAATTCCTCCATCGCCTGATGCGGCACCCACAGTCGGGCGCTGACCAATTCCATGAGCGACATCAGGTCGTTGCGGGTGGCCTCGTTGTACCGGTAGAGGTTCAACAGGACGTTGGCGTCCAAGGCGATGAGCCCGGAGGTGGCGATCTCCTTGTAGTCGCCGGGTTGTGGGGTGCGGTAGCCCTCGAACCCGTCGAAGAGTCCCGAGCCGCCCGCGATCGGTGGCGATTCTTCCTGGCTCACAACCGTTCCAGGTGGATCGGGAGGTTGTCGGCGGGGACGGGGATGGAGTTGGTGTCCCACACCAGTTCGTAGTCCGGTGGGAACTCCCAGCGGAAGGTGCGCAGGATCGCGTGCAGCAGGGCCTTCACCTCGAACATCCCGAAGTGCATCCCCAGGCACTTGTGCGCGCCGCCGCCGAAGGGCATCCAGGCGTAGCGGTGGGACTTGTCCTCGCGGCGGGGTTCGGCGAAGCGGTCCGGGTCGAAGCGGGTGGGGTCGGTCCAGTAGTCGTCGAGTTTGTGGCTGATGCCGGGGGAGAGGAAGACCAGGGTGTTCTTGGGGACGTAGTGGCCCTGCAGGGACGTGTCCTTCACCGTGCGGCGGGCCAGGGTGGGCAGGGGGGCGACCAGGCGCAGGGATTCCTTGACGACCAGGTCCAGGGCGGTGAGGCCGCCCAGTGAGGTGACCGTGGGCGGGTCCACCGACAGGCACTCGGCCCTGGCCCGGTCCTGCCAGTCGGGGTGGCGGCCGAGTTGGTGCATGGCCGAGGTGAGGGCCGTGGTGGTGGAGTCGGTGGCGGCCATGATGATGAAGATCATGTGGTTGACGACGTCGTCGTCGGTGAACATGTGGCCCTCGTCGGTGCGGGCCTGGCACAGGGCCGTGAACAGGTCGGTGGCGGTGCTGGTGCGGCGCTCGGCGATGCGGGGGCGGAAGAAGTCCTCCAGGGCCTTGCGGCCGCGCAGGCCCGCCGACCAGCGGCCGCCGGGGACCGGGCGGCGGACCACCGCCATGCCTGCCCGGGAGGTGTCGGTGAAGGCCCGTTGCAGGGCGGCGGCGTCCTCGACCGGGGCGTCCATGAACACCTCGGTGGCCACGTCGAGGGTGAGGCGGCGCAGCGCGGGGTAGGCCGGGCCGGGTTCCCACGTGGGGACCACCCGCTTGGCCAGGGTGTCGACCCGGTCCAGGTAGCCCTCGATGCGGCTGGTGGTGAACGCCTCCTGCATGAGCCTGCGGTGGTGCAGGTGTTCCTCGCTGTCGAGCAGGAGCAGGCCGCGGTTGAGGAACGGGCCGACCAGGAAGGTCCAGCCCGCCTGGGAGAACGCCTTGTCCCGGTTGACCAGCACCTCCTGCGCGGCGTCCGGGCCGGTGGCGGCGACGATGCGCGCCCCGAACGCCCGCGCCCACGACACCGGGCCCAGCTCCCGGTGGCGGCGCAGGCCGAAGTCGCCCTGCCGGAACATCGACAGGGTGTGCCCGAGGACCGGGGGACCCGAGTCGCCGGGCACCGCCCGCAGGTCGCTGTCGGCGGGGGGCGCCGCCAAGTCGGTCACCGGCCACCGCCGGCCCGACAACCACCGGTCGAGCATCCCCGTCGCCATGTCCCACTCCCCGCGGCCCAGCCCGCGCGCACAGTGCGCGGTGAAGATCAGCAGACGATAGCCAGTGGCCCGCATGCTGCCGCACCGGACCTGCTCCGTTGCGTGATCAACCGGATTCGTGTGGTGAGTGCCGCCGTTCAGTCCAATGGGTACGGCCGGACGC
The DNA here is from genome assembly GCF_003182415.1 of Actinokineospora spheciospongiae. Taxonomy (NCBI): domain Bacteria; kingdom Bacillati; phylum Actinomycetota; class Actinomycetes; order Pseudonocardiales; family Pseudonocardiaceae; genus Actinokineospora; species Actinokineospora spheciospongiae. The sequence continues at coordinate 148,207 of NZ_QHCP01000005.1, forward strand.
CGTCACCCCCGGGGTTGCCTGCCCGTCGTCTGCGTCCAGGAGAGGGTCGGGACGGCCGGTCACCCGACCACGCGGCCCCTCGCCGATCAGCGGGGAAGCCGAGGCGAACACCGCGGTCGGCACCTGGGCAACGTGGTCTTCACCGGTCCTCGACCGCGGCGCGCAGCACGGTGGCCGCCAGTGTGGACAGCTCGTCGGCCAGGCCGGGGCGGGTGGTGAAGCGCTGGGTGCGCGGGATGTCGTTGACGATGGTCAGCGCGGCGTGCACGGCGACCCTGGCCGTGGGCTCGTCCAGCCCGGGGGCGACCTCGCGCAGCAGCCGGACCCACTCGGCGACGTACCCGCGCTGCATCGCCCGCAGTTCCCGGCCGTCGCGCTCGGGCAGGTTCGCCAACTCGGTGGTGTAGACGGCGATCAGGTCGTCGGAGCGCAGGACCGTGTCCACGTAGGAGCGGGCGAGCCTGCGCAGCGCGTCCGCCGGGTCGGTGGCGGTGGCCAGCGAGTCCTCCAGGCCCAGGGTGAGCCGGTCGGCCATCCGGCGCGAGGCGGCCAGCAGCAGGTCGGACTTGCCCGCGAAGTGCCGGTACACGCTCGGCCCGGCGATCCCGCCCGCCGCGCCGATGTCGTCCATGCTGACCGCGTGGAACCCGCGCTCGCGGAACAGCCGGGTGGCCGCGGTCAGCAGTTCCTCCCGGCGCGACGGCGCGGGCGCGACCCGGGTGCGCCACCCGTCCGCGCGCGGCGCCGGGGTGGGCAGGTCCGCGCGCACCACCGCCTCGCCGAGGCGGGCCAGCAGCGGCGCGAACCCCGAGCGCGGGGTCGCGCGGTGGTCGCCGACGCTGCCGAACACGCTCAGCGCGGCGAAGCACAGCAGGTGCGCCTGCCCCGACGACAGCTCCGGGCGCAGGCGGCGCAGGCCGGTCAGCCACGCGCTGAGCAGCGTCGCGGCCCGCCCGCGCAGCTCCTTCTGGTCGGCTTCGCGCAGGTGGCGGCCCTGCCAGCGCCACAGCGCGGTCAGCTCCCTGCGCTCGATGGACACCTCGGCGGCGGCCAGCAGCAGCGGTGCCAGCCTGCTCTGCGGGTCGTCGGCGAGGCCGGAGACCGCGTCGTGCACCCGCTCGGCCAGCTCGTCCACCCCGGTGAGCAGCACGTGCCCGAGCACGTCCTGCTTGTTCTGGAAGTGCCGGTAGAGCGCGGAGGCGGTGATGCCCGCCGCGGCGGCGATGTCGCCGACGCCGACCGAGTGGTAGCCGCGCTTGCCGAACAGCGCCGCCGCCGCGTCGGCCAACTGGGCCCTGCGGTTGCGCGGCCTGCTCCGAGCGGTCACCGGCGCCCCTTCCTGGGTGAGGTTCGGATTGCAACCATAGGGTGGCCGTCTCACATTGACAACCAGCGGATTCGGGGCATCATGTGAATCGTCATTAGCGCACACGTACCGTCGGAAGGACTGGACGAGCGTGAGTAACGAAGCCTTCATCTACGAGGCGATCCGCACGCCGCGCGGCCGTGGCAAGAAGAACGGCTCGCTGCACGGCGTCAAGCCCATCTCGCTCGTCGTGGGACTCATCGACGAGCTCAAGACCCGCCACCCGGACCTGGACCCGGCCACGATCGACGACATCGTGCTGGGCATCGTCTCCCCCGTCGGGGACCAGGGCTCGGTGCTCCCGCGCACCGCCGCGATCGTCTCGGGCCTGCCCGACAGCGTCGCGGGCGTGCAGTTGAACCGGTTCTGCGCCTCGGGCCTGGAAGCGGTCAACACGGCCGCGGAGAAGGTCCGCTCCGGCTGGAACCAACTGGTCATCGCCGGTGGTGTCGAGTCGATGTCGCGGGTGCCGATGGGCTCCGACGGCGGCGCGTGGGCGATGGACCCGGAGACCAGCTACGAGAGCTACTTCGTCCCGCAGGGCATCAGCGCCGACCTGATCGCCACCATCGAGGGCTTCTCCCGCGCCGACGTCGACGCCTACGCGGTCGAGTCGCAGAAGCGCGCGGCGGCGGCCTGGTCGGCGGGCTACTTCACCAAGTCCGTGGTCCCGGTCAAGGACCGCAACGGCGTGGTGCTGCTCGACCACGACGAGCACATGCGCCCGGAGTCCACCGTGGAGGGCCTGGGCAAGTTGGGGCCGTCGTTCGCGGGCATGGGCGAGATGGGCGGCTTCGACGCCGTGGCGCTGCAGAAGTACCACTGGGTCGAGAAGATCGACCACGTGCACACCGCCGCGAACTCCTCCGGCATCGTCGACGGTGCCGCGCTGGTGCTGGTCGGCAACGAGGCGGCGGGCAAGGCCGCGGGCCTGACCCCGCGCGCCCGGATCGTCTCCGCCGCGGTGACCGGCGCCGAGCCGACCATCATGCTGACCGGGCCCACCCCGGCCGCGCAGAAGGCGCTGCGGCTGGCGGGCCTGACCCCGGACGACATCGACGTCTGGGAGCTGAACGAGGCCTTCGCCGCGGTCGTCATGAAGTTCATGAAGGACCTGGACGTCCCGCACGAGAAGATCAACGTCAACGGCGGCGCCATCGCCATGGGCCACCCGCTGGGCGCCACCGGCGCGATGATCACCGGCACCGTGGTCGACGAGCTGGAGCGCCGCGGCGCCCGCCGGGGCCTGGTCACCCTGTGCATCGGCGGCGGCATGGGCGTCGCGACCATCATCGAGCGAGTCTGAGGCCGGGAAGATGACCGAGAACATGATCAAGTGGGAGTCCGACGCCGACGGCATCGTCGTGCTCACCATGGACGACCCGAACCAGTCCGCGAACACCATGAACGACACCTTCCGGGAGTCGTTCGGGCCCACGGTCGACCGGCTGGAGGCCGAGAAGGACTCCATCACCGGTGTCGTGATCACCTCCGCGAAGAAGACCTTCTTCGCCGGTGGCGACCTCAACCAGCTCGGCAAGGCCGGGCCGGAGGACGCCGCGGCCATCACCGAGCGGGTCGACGAGATGAAGGCGCAGTTGCGGCGCCTGGAGCAGCTCGGCAAGCCGGTCGTGGCGGCCATCAACGGCGCCGCGCTCGGCGGCGGCTACGAGATCGCGCTGGCCACCCACCACCGCGTCGCCCTCGACGCCAGGGGCAGCGAGATCGGCCTGCCCGAGGTGAGCCTGGGCCTGCTGCCCGGTGGCGGTGGCGTCTCGCGCACCGTGCGGCTGCTGGGCATCCAGAGCGCGCTGCTCAACGTCCTGCTCCAGGGTCAGCGGCACAAGCCCGCCAAGGCCAAGGAGCTGGGCCTGGTCGACGAGCTGGTCTCCACCCCGGAGGAGCTGCTCGCCGCGGCCAAGGCGTGGGTCAAGGCCAACCCCGAGGCCGTGCAGCCCTGGGACGTCAAGGGTTACCGCATCCCCGGCGGCACCCCGTCGAGCCCGTCGTTCGCGGCGAACCTGCCCGCGTTCCCGGCGAACCTGCGCAAGCAGCTCAAGGGCGCCCCGATGCCCGCCCCGCGCAACATCCTCGCCGCGGCCATCGAGGGCTCCCAGGTCGACCTGGACAACGCCACGAGGATCGAGACGCAGTACTTCGTGGACCTGGTGTGCGGCCAGGTGTCGAAGAACATGATCAAGGCGTTCTTCTTCGACCTGCAGGCCATCAACAAGGGCAACTCCCGCCCCGACGGCCAGCCGAAGTACACCGCGCGCAAGGTCGCCGTGCTCGGCGCCGGGATGATGGGGGCGGGCATCGCCTACTCCAGCGCTCGCGCGGGCATCGAGGTCGTCCTCAAGGACGTCACCATCGAGGCGGCGCAGAAGGGCAAGGCGTACTCGGAGAAGATCCTGGCCAAGGCCGTGGGCCGGGGCAAGCTGACCCAGGAGAAGGCCGACGAGGTCCTGGCCAGGATCACCCCGACCGCCGACCCGCAGGACGTCGCCGGGGTGGACCTGGTGGTCGAGGCGGTGTTCGAGTCCCCGGAGCTGAAGAAGAAGGTCTTCGGTGAGGTCGAGGACCTGGTGGCGCCGGACGCGCTGCTGGGCTCCAACACCTCCACGCTGCCGATCACCCTGCTGTCTGAGGGGGTGAAGCGGCAGGAGGACTTCATCGGCCTGCACTTCTTCTCCCCGGTCGACAAGATGCCGCTGCTGGAGATCGTGGTCGGCGAGAAGACCTCGGACGTGGCGCTGGCCAAGGCGTTCGACTACGCGTTGCAGATCAAGAAGACCCCGATCGTCGTCAACGACAGCCGCGGCTTCTTCACCAGCCGGGTCATCGGCACGTTCATCAACGAGGCCGTGGCCATGGTCGGCGAGGGCCTGGTGCCCGCGTCGATCGAGCAGGCGGGCACCCAGGCCGGGTACCCGGCGCCGCCGCTGCAGTTGCTGGACGAGTTGACGCTGACCCTGCCGCGCAAGATCCGCGACGAGACCAAGGCCGCGATCGAGGCCGCGGGCGGCACCTGGCCGGGGCACCCGTCGGATGGCGTGGTGGACCGGATGGTCGACGAGTTCGACCGCAAGGGCCGCTCCGCCGGTGCGGGCTTCTACGAGTACGACGACCAGGGCAAGCGCGCCGGTCTCTGGGCCGGTCTCGGCGACGCCTTCGGCGGCGGCAACGAGATCCCGTTCAAGGACATGCAGGAGCGGATGCTCTTCGCCGAGGCGCTGGAAACGGTGAAGTGCTTCGACGAGAACGTCCTGCGCACGGTGCCGGACGCCAACATCGGCTCCATCTTCGGCATCGGCTTCCCGCCCTGGACCGGTGGTGTCATCCAGTACATCAACGGCTACCCCGGCGGTGTGGCGGGCTTCGTGGCCCGGGCCAACGAGCTGGCGGCCGCCTACGGCGAGCGCTTCACCCCGCCCGCCTCCCTGGTCGCCAAGGCCGAGAAGGGTGAGGTCTTCGAGTAGTCGTCCCCCCGACCGCTCGTCCCCAGCAGGCGCTCCGACTCCGGTCGGGGCGCCTGCTGCCTTCGGTATGACTCCCTAAGCATCGATGTTAGAGTCGTTTAGGGAAGTTTAGGGAGTGATATGGACTGGCTGTCAGTGGACCAGGTCGCCGAGGCGCTCGGGTTGCACGTGCGGACCGTGCGCGGGTACATCCGCGACGGGCGGCTGCGCGCGCAGCGGATCGGCAAGCAGTACCGGATCTCGCGGGCGGACCTCGACGCGTTCACCGGCGTGGCCGCGCAACCCGGGTCCACAGTGGACGTCACGACGATCGCGCAGGTGGAGGACATCGACCGGGGCAACGCCGACCGGGTGACGACGGCGGTGATCGCCGTCGCCGGGCAGGGGCTGCGGGTGCAGACCGTGTTCGACGAGAAGCGCGGTCGGTTGCGGGTCATGGCCTTCGGCGACCCGGGCGCCTGCGCGGAACTGCTGCGGATCGTCGAAGCGGTGGTGCGCGGGTGAGCGGCATCTACCGGGCGCGCGGCGAGGAGGTCCGCGCCGCCTACCGGGAACTGCTCGACCGCTGGCCGGTGCCCGCCGAACGGCTCGTGGTGCCCACGCGGCACGGGGACACGTTCGTCGTCGCGTCCGGCCCGGCGGACGCGCCGCCCGTCGTGCTCGTGCACGGCTCCGGGTCGAACACGGCGATGTGGCTGGACGACGTCGCCGGGTGGTCGCGGGAGTTCCGGGTGATCGCCGTGGACGTGCTGGGCGAACCCGGCCTCAGCGCCGAGACCCGGCTCCCGCTCGACGGCCCGGGGCACGCGGAGTGGTTCGACGACGTGCTCGACGCGGTGGGCGTCGCAGGCGCGGCGTTCGTCGGGGTGTCGCTCGGCGGGTTCCTCGTCACCGACTACGCGCTGCGCTCGAATCGGGTGCGGCGGCTGGTGCTGCTCAACCCCGGTGGGTTCGCGCCGCGCCGGGCCGGGTTCATGGTGAAGGGCGTGCTGCTCGCCCTGCTCGGCGAGTGGGGGTTGCGGCGGTCGATCAAGGCCGCCGTGGGGGCGGTGCCGCCGGAGCTGGTGGACCACCTGGTGTTGGTCTTCCGCAGCTTCAAGCCCCGGATGGAACCGCTGCCGGTCTTCGGGCGGCTCGGGTTGGCGATGCCGGTCCTCGCCCTCCTGGGCGCCCGGGACGCGATGCTCGACGCGGCGGCGACCGCTCGTCGGCTCGCCGCCGAGGTTCCGCACGCCGACGTCCGGGTGCTCCCCGAGCAGGGGCACCACATCACCGGTCAGACCGCGCCGATCCTCGAATTCCTCCGGGAGGGACCATGATCCTGCACGTGCCGCCCACCGGACCCGTGCTCGACGCGGCGGGTGCGATCGACCTGATCGGCGATGCCTGGGCGATGGGCGCCACGTGGGTGGCGATCCCGGCGCAGCGGCTGGGAGCGGACTTCTTCACGTTGCGCACCGGGGTGGCGGGCGAGGTCGTGCAGAAGTTCGTCAACTACCGCCTGGGTTTGGCCGTGGTCGGCGACATCTCCGGGTACACGGCCGGGAGTTCGGCCCTGCGGGCGTTCGTGGCCGAGAGCAACCGCGGCGGGCAGCTCTGGTTCACCGCCGACGTCGAGGAGTTCGAGGCCAGGCTGCGCTAGCCGTCGCGGGCGACGCGTTCCCGGGCGTCGGTGAGGTCTTCGGCGGTGGGGGCGTCGTCCTGGGTGAGGGTGTGGCGCCAGTAGCCGGTGAACTCGATGCGGGGCTTGGGGATGCCCCGGTCGACCAGGTGGCGGCGGAGGGTGCGGGTGATCGTGGCCTCGGTGGCGATCCAGGCGACGGTGTCCGGGGTGGTCTTGGCCGACCGGACCGCTTCCAGCAGGAGCGTGCTGTCGGCGGGTGCGGTCGAGCCGCGGGGGAGCCAGGTGATCGGGTGGGGCAGGTCCTGGGCGTCGGAGAGGTCGGGGACCTCGATGAAGACCTGGGCGGTGGCCGGGTCCGGCAGGGACTCCAGGAGCGTGGCGATGGCCGGGAGGGCGGCGAGGTCGCCCGCGAAGAGGTGGTCGTCGCCGCGGGGGAGGGACCGGGCGTACTGGCGGGCCGGGCCGTAGCGGGCCAGGGTGTCGCCCACCCGCGCCCCGGCCGCCCACTCGGTGGCCGGGCCGGGGGTGTCGTGCAGGACGAAGTCCACGTCGAACTCGGCTGCGCCGGGCCGGAGGTGGCGGACGGTGTAGCTGCGCATCCAGGGGCGTTCCGGTCCCGGGATGGCCATGAACGCCTGGTACCAGCGCATCACGTCGGCCGGGTGCTCGGCCGGGATTCTCGGTTCGGACTGGCCCGGGCGCGGGAAGCACAGCTTGAGCTGCTGGTCCGGCCACCGGGTCAGGGTGTCCAGGCCGTCGCCGGTGAAGGTGACGCGGGTCGTGTGCGGGGTCAGCCGCCGGACGGCGGTGACGTGGACGAAGGACACCGGAGCCATCGCGAACCCCCTTGCGGACCGGGGTGGCAAGTCAAGCGGACCCGAGTTCCAGCGCCAGCACCAGGTCCACCTGAGCGGCCAGGGACGACAGGTCGCGGCCGGTCAGCTCCTCGACCCGGCCGACGCGGTAGCGCAGGGTGTTGACGTGGACGTGCAGCTTCTCCGCGGCCCTGGTCCACGAGCCGGAGCAGGCGAGGAACACCCGCAGCGTGTGCACCAGGTCGGACTGGTGCTCGGCGTCGTAGTCCAGGACCGGGCCGAGGACCCAGCGGCGGAACGCGGCGCGCTGGTCGTCGGGGACCCCCACCAGCAGGGTGTGGAAGGCGCCCAGTTGCACACCGTCCTGCACCCCCGCCCGGCAGTCGCGGCGCTCGGCGACCAGGCGGGCGTTGCGGGCCTGCTCGACCGAGGTGGGCAACCCCGCCGCGTCGGTGACCCCGCCGACGCCGATGGCCACCCTGGCGTCGCCGAACCCGCGCTCCAGCAGCCGGGCCAGCTCCACCAGTTCGTCGAGCACCCGGTCCCGCCGGTTGCGGCGCACCCCGAGGACGGCGAAGACCTCCTCGTCCACCTCGGTCACCACCGCCGCCAGGCCCAGGGTCTCCGCCAGTTCGGCCAGCACCGCCGCGGCCACGTCCGGTGTCGCCTTGTCCGCCGAGGCGCTGAGCACGCACAGCTCATCCGGCCGGGCGAACCCGTCCGCCGCCCGCTCCAGCGGCACCCGGGCCGCCGCGCGGCGGGCGCTGTCGCGTGCGGACTGCTCGTTGGCCGCCGCCACCGCCAGGACGTCCACCAGGTGCCGCTGGTGCGACGTCCACCGCTCCTGCTCGCCCTGCACCGCCAGGAACCAGTCCAGCGCGCGCGTCCCGGTCACCGACGCCTCCGCCACGGTGTGCGGGAGGTGGCCGGGGCCGCGCACGGTCAGCGGCAGCCGGGTCGCCTCCAGGAACCTGCGGACCAACCCCTGGCGCAGCCCGATCGGGGGCGCCGAGGTCGTGCCCGCGACGACCCGGCCGGTGGGGGAGAGCACCCAGCAGCCGCCCTCCAGCGCGGTCGCCGCGTTCGCCACCGCCGTGGCCAGGTCCGGCACGCCCTCGCCCGCGCGCGCCCTGGTCCGGGCCGCGCCCAGCACCACGTGCTCGGTGACCGAGGCGAACGACACCCCGCGCGGCACCTCGAACAGCGGCACGCCGTGGCGGAAGCACGCCGCGACCAGCTCCGCGGGCACCTCGCCCGCCTCGGTGACCCCGGTGCCCAGCGCCACCGCGCCCGCCCGGGCCAGCGCCGCCACGAACGCCTCCGCCCGCTCCGGTCGCCACCACAGGAGGCCGGTCAGCACCAGCTCACCCCCGCTCAGGTAGCGCGACGGGTCCGGGTGATCGGTGGTGTGGACGTACCGGACCGGCCGCTTCGGGTCCTCGGGCGGGACGTGCACCTCCAGCCCCAGGTCCGGGTGGTCGAGGAGCGACTCCAGGTTCACTCAGGTCCTCCGGGGTGGCGGGCCGGTCAATTGGAGGAACCTACAAGAGATCCCCGGGGGGCCTGCTGTTTCTTCGTCGCTTTTGCCGGTGGCCTGTTTGTGCTAGCGCGTGTTGACTGGCGGCTGTGCTCGTGTTGACTGGCGTCCGTGCCGGGCGACCTCATCACCACCACCGACGGCGTCGACACCGCCGACCTGCTCTCCTGCTGCGCCTCGCGCCGGTGGGCCGAACAGGTCGTGGCGCGGGGTCCGTTCGCCGACCTCGACGACCTCGTGACGGCCTCCGCCGAGGTGCTGGCCGGGTTGGACTGGTCGGACGTGCTGGAGGCGCTGGCGGCGCACCCCCGGATCGGGGAACGGGCGGGCGGCGCCGACCGGGAGTCCGGCTGGTCGCGGCAGGAGCAGTCGGCCGCCGCCACCGCCGACGACCGGATCAGGGCAGACCTGATCGAGGGGAACCGGGTCTACGAGCAGCGGTTCGGGCACGTCTTCCTCGTCTGCGCGACCGGGCTGCCCGCCGAGGCCGTGCTCGCCGCGCTGCGCCACCGGCTGACCAACGACGAGACCGAGGAGCGCCGCGCCGTGCGCGGGGAACTGGCCAAGATCGTCGAGCTGCGGCTCGGGAAGCTGGTGGGCCGATGAGCCTCACCCTGTCCACCCACGTCCTCGACACCGCCGCCGGGCGACCCGCCGCGGGCCTGCGGGTCCGGCACGAGCGGCGCGACGGCGACACCTGGGTGCCCGTCGGCGAGCACACCACCGACGACGACGGCCGCGTGCCCGGCTGGGCCGCCGAGCCGGGGGAGCACCGGTTCACGTTCGACACCGGCGACCACCTGGGCCCCGGTGCGTTCTACCCGGAGGTCAGCGTCGTCTTCCGGGCAACAGAGGGCCACTACCATGTGCCGCTCCTGCTCAGCCCGTTCGGCTATTCCACCTACCGGGGAAGTTGATGACATTCGAGCTCGGCGAGAACCAGTACGGCAAGGCGGAGGTCCGGCTGGTCCGGGTGGACCGCGGTCCCCAGGCGCACGGCATCACCGACCTCAACGTCACCACCACCCTCGCCGGTGACCTCGCCGCCACGCACCTGACCGGCGACAACACCGGCGTCCTGCCCACGGACACGCAGAAGAACACCGTCCACGCCTTCGCCCGCGACGGCATCGGCGAGATCGAGGAGTTCGCGCTGCGCCTGGCCAGGCACTTCGTCGACTCCGCCCCGGCGATCACCCGCGCCAGGGTGCGGATCGAGCAGTACGGCTGGGAGCGCATCCCCGCCACCGGGCACTCCTTCACCCGCACCGCGGGCACGCGCACCGCGTCGGCCACCTACGACGGCACGACGGCGTGGGTGGTCTCCGGCGTCGAGGGCGTCACCGTCCTCAACACGACCGGCTCGGAGTTCCACGGCTTCCCCCGCGACCGGTACACGACGCTGGCCGAGACCTCCGACCGCATCCTCGCCACCGACGTCACCGCGCGCTGGCGCCACGCCGACCCCACCCGGACCGACTGGGCCGCCTCCTTCGCCGGGGCCAAGGACCGGCTGCTCAACGCCTTCGCCGCCACCTACAGCCACTCGTTGCAGCAGACGCTGTACTCGATGGGCCAGTACGTGCTCAGCGGTGACGACGGCCTCGCCGAGATCCGGCTGGCGCTGCCGAACAAGCACCACTTCCTGGTCGACCTGGAGCCGTTCGACCTGGACAACCCGCAGCAGGTCTACCAGGTGGCCGACCGGCCGTACGGGCTGATCGAGGGCACCGTCCGCCGCACGGGCGCACCCGACCCCGGACTCGCCTGGTGGTGACCCGGGCTGTCATCCAGGGCGCGGCCGTGGCCACCGTGGACGCCCGCGGCACCGAGTACGCCGAGGGCCACGTGGTCGTCGACGGCGGCCGGATCACCGCCGTCGGCGCCGGGGCGGCCCCGGTCGGACCCGGTGACCGCGTCGTCGACGGCCGCGGCTGCCTGGCCACCCCTGGCCTGGTCAACACCCACCACCACCTCTACCAGTGGGCGACCCGCGGCTACGCGCAGCAGTCCGACCTGTTCCACTGGCTCGTCGAGCTGTACCCGGTGTGGGCCGGGTTGGACGAGGACACCACCCGCGCCGCGGCGACCGCCGGGCTGCTGCGGCTGGCCCGCACCGGCTGCACCACCGCCGCCGACCACCACTACGTGTTCCCCGCCGCGGGCGGCGACCTGCTCGGCGCCACCGTCGACGCGGCGGGCGCGGTCGGCATCCGGCTGCACGCCGCGCGCGGCTCGATGGACCGCGGCGTCTCCTCCGGCGGCCTCCCGCCCGACTCGCTGGTCGAGACCACCGACGGCGCCCTGGCCGCGACCCAGGCCGCGATCGAGCGCTGGCACGACCCGGCGCCGGACGCGTTCACCCGCGTCGCGGTGGCGCCGTGCTCCCCGTTCTCGGTCAGCGCCGAGCTGATGTCGGGCGCGGCCGAACTGGCCCGCGCCGCCGGGGTCCGCCTGCACACCCACCTCGCCGAGACCGTGGGGGAGGAGGTGCAGTGCCTGGCCGAGTACGGCTGCACCCCGGTGGAGTACGCCGAGCGCACCGGCTGGATCGGCCCGGACGTGTGGCTCGCGCACGGGGTGCACCTGTCCGACCGCGCCATCGAGGTCCTGGCCGCGGGCGGCACCGGCGTCGCGCACTGCCCCACCTCGAACGCCCGGCTCGGCGCGGGCACCGCCCGGGTCGCCGACCTGCTCGCCGCCGGTGTCGCGGTGGGGCTCGGCGCGGACGGCGCGGCGTCCAACGAGGACGGCGGCCTCGGGCCGGAGCTGCGCCAGGCCGCCTACCAGGCCCGGTTGCGCGACGGCGCGGACGCCCTCGACGTCCGGCAGGCGCTGTGGCTGGGCACGATGGGCGGCGCGCTGTGCCTGGGGAGGCAGGACGAGCTGGGCTCGCTGGAACCGGGCAAGCTCGCCGACGTCGCCCTGTGGCGGCTCGACGGCCTGGCGCACGCGGGCATCGCCGACCCGGTCGCCGCCTTGGTGCTCGGCTCGCTGCCACCGCTGCGGCTGCTGCTGGCGGGCGGGCGGACCGTGGTGGAGGACGACGTCGCCACCCGGGTCGACGAGCACGGCGCCGCGCGGGCGCTGGCGGCGGCGGGCACCAGGCTCGCGGTCGCGGCGGGGCTGTTGGGGCCGTCGGGCGGAAGTGCGCTGCGTCACATCCGTTAGTCGCTCTCCGTGGTTGTCACCAGGGGCGATGGTCCCCGATCGGCGGACCCGACGACCCGCTCGATCGGATGCTTGATCCAAACGGGCACATCCGACCAGAGCCCTTGTGCCCGAACGGTCTTCGCCCTACCGGGTGTGTTGTCCCCCCACGATCGATCGCACCCGAACGGCCTATCGCCCGATCCGGCCCCGATGGGTAGGAAGGTGGCACTCGGTACCCGATCGGGTGCAGAGTTGTTGCCGCCCCCGGAACCTAGGACGGACCATGACCAGCCCACCCCGTGCCGAGCTGGCCGTCGGGTGGGCGACCGCATTGTCCGCGCTCGTCTTCGTGCCCACGCCGCACGAGGACGTCGAGGCCGAACTCGGTGCCCTGCTCGACGACCTGCTCGGCCACGCCCGCGCGGGCGACCACGTCGCCGCCGCCGGGATCGGCGCGCGGTTGGTGGACGCGGGTTTCGCCACCGCCGACTGCCTGCGCGTCTCGCTGCCGCTGCTGCGGCGGGCGCTCACCGCACTGCCCGAGCTGGACGACGACGCCGTGGCCGAGGCGGTCGCCGCGGTCGCGGTCGGGTTCACCGAGGCATCCCGGGAACGGGTCTTCACCGAGCAGCGCGGTCTGCGCGAGTCGCTGCTGCACCGGCGGGAGGACGCCGAGCGCGAACTCGCCGCGGTCGAGGAGCGGTTCGAGGCGGTGTTCGCCGCCGCCGTGCAGGGCATGGTCCTGAGCACCCCGGACGGGCGGGTCCTGCGGGCGAACGAGGCGCTGGAGGTCGTGCTCGAACACCCCGCGGGCACGCTGCCGGGCACCGTCGCCGACCTGTTCCACCCCGAGGACCGCGCGTACCTGCTGGACCGCTACGCCGAACTGGTCGCGGGCGACTGCGCGCGGGTCGACGAGCAGCGCACCCGCTTCCTGGGCCGCGACGGCGAACCGGTCTGGGTGCGCGTCGTGGTGCTGCCGCTGCGCGACCGCGACGGCGCGACCACCGGCCTGGTGACCATGGTGGGCGACCTCACCGACCTGCACCTGCTCGAGCACAAGATGAGCTTCCAGGACACGCACGACCCGCTGACCGGGCTGCCCAACCGGGACGCGTTCGTCGGCAGGCTCGAGGAGGCGCTGGAGACCGGCGCCGAGCTGTCCGTGCTGCACCTGGGCCTCGACGACCTGGCCGTGGTCAACGACGGCCTCGGCCGGGCCGCGGGCGACCGCGTGCTGCGCGAGGTCGCCAACCGGCTGGAGTCCGTGGTGGAGGGCCGCGGCGCCGCGGTCGCCCGGATCGGCGGCGACGAGTTCGCCGTCCTGCTCCCGCACACCCCCACCACCCGGGTCGGCGACCTGCCCGCGGAGATCAACGACGCGCTGGCCGAACCCACCTACGTCGCAGGCGGCGGGACCGCGGCCTCGGCCACCATCGCCGTGGCCCGGCTGCCCGCGCGCGGCACCCGGCCCGAGGAACTGCTGGCCGCCACCGACGCCGAACTGCGCGCGCTCAAGGCGCAGGGCAAGCGCCAGTGGGGCCTGGTCGACGCCGACGAGAACGCCCGCCGCCGTGAACACCACCGGCTCGCCGCGTCCATCCCCGGCGCCTGGGAGTCCGGCGAGCTGTCCGTGGAGTTCGAACGCGTCCTGGCCGTGCCGTCGGGGGAGGTGGCCGCGGCCCGCGCCCTGCTGCGCTGGGACCACCCCGACCACGGCCCGCTCGACGACGCCCGCTGCCGCGCGCTGCTCGCCGACACCGGCCTGGGCGTCCCGCTCGGGCACTGGGTGCTGGAGCGCGCCCTCGACGCCGACCTGGGCGGGGTGCCCCCGTACCTGGAGCTGACCGTCGAGCAGGCCGCCGACCCGGACCTCGTCGCCGCGGTCGGCCGGGTGCTCACCGCGGGCGGCTCGCTGGAACTGGGCCTGCCGGTCGCCGCGCTGTGCGAGGTGGACAGCCCGGCCGAGGAGAACCTGGGCGTGCTGGTCGACCTGGGCGTCCGCACCGTGCTCACCGGTTTCGGCCGCACCCGCGGTGACCTGGCCTGCCTGGAGGACCTGGGCGCCCTGCGGGCGGTCAGCCTGGACGCCACGGTGGTGGGCCGGGTGGCCGGGGCCGACGGGTCGTCGATGTTCGTCCGGGCCGTCCGCGACCTGGTCCCGATGGTCCGCGACACCGGCCGCTCGGTCATCGCGGGCGGCATCACCGACGCCGCGCAGCTCGACTGGTGGGTGTCGGTGGGCGTGGACCGCGCCTTCGGCCCGCACCTGGGCGGGGTGCGCTGATCCAGCCCCGGGAACGCGAAAGGCCCCCGGGGCGGGGGCCGTGCGCGGGACGGCGACCGTCAGGCGGCCACCGGGGTCGACAGCGCCGCGGTGCCCGCCGGGCTGAGCGTCGCCGGGACCAGTTCGCCGAAGCGGCCGGTGGCCGGGGTGATCAGGCCCGCGTGCGTGAGCAGGTGGGCGGTGAACTGGTCGCAGCACGGGACGCCGTCGATGTAGAGGTCCGGTTCGGCGCTGCACGCGAGCTGGGCGCGGCCCTGGGCCACGGCCCGCAGCATGGCGAGTGCTCTGCGGTTGAGTTCGTGCGGTTCGGTGGTGGTGGTCATCTCTCCCCCTGGTCGAGGTCCTCGTCGGTCTTCGTCGCGACCGCCCGCTCGGATGCGGGACTCCGCTCGGTGGTTTCATCGAGTTGAGACCCGCACCACGTTACGGTCGGTGTCCGGTTTGCGAATGACGAACCGCGTCAAACCGCCATTTCCGGTCGTTCACAGCGGTCGGTTGGGCCGTTCGGGTCTCACCCTGACGGGTGATTGTCGGTCGGGTGAAAGTCGCTGACCTGGGGGAACGTCATCCCGCCCGACTTGGTCGATTGTTTTCCCCGTCTTCCCATATAGCAGGACAACCGTCCGGTGAGGCTCCCGGATGGCGGGAACGGCGGAGGCCGCGACCGGGTTCCGGTCGCGGCCTCCTGGGGTCGGGTCCTACTTCTGGTGCCTGCTCTGCGAGCCGTTGAGGCCGTAGAGGATGCGCCCGAGCACGTCCGGGTCCGGCGGCGCGCCCGCCTCCTCCTCGGCGGCGAGCCGCGCGGCCTCCGGCGAGGGCCTGCGCTGGCGGCGGGGCAGCGGGACCGCGCCCGCGTCCATCCCGCCCGGCAGCGGCATCGTCAGCCACAGCATGTGCCTGCCCGGTCCGAGGTCGTCGGCGCCGCAGCGCCCACCGGCGGGGGCCGACGGCGCCCGAGCGGGCCGCGACGACTCCACCTCGATCACCAGGTTGCCGCCGGAGAGGCGGACCCGGGCGGTGATCATCCCCGGCGACCCCGGCTCGGCCGCGTCCACCACGGCCTGCGCCAGCCTGCCCGCGGCCGCGGCCGCGTCGTCGCGCATCGACCGCAGCTTCCACTCGGTCAGGGAGAACCGCACGAACATCTCCGTGCACCCCACGGCACTGGGTAGGGCGACCAGTTGCAGGTCGTCCATCTGCTCGGTCCGGTCGGTCATAGGGTGCCTCCTTCGCGTGCGCCAGATGGTGTCACGTCATCCCTCGACTGTGGGACGTCAGGTCCCGGTCTCACTCAGCGTGTCCATCTGTCCGCGAATCGGTCACGCACCGCCGCCGATGCGTGGCTGTCTCAAGCTCCAGAACGATGGTGTATCAGTTGACGCCGTGCATGCGAAGCGGTCGGACGGTAGTGACCTTATCGCCGACTTCACCATCACCCCCAGCGGCGACACGCTGACCCTGGTGATCGAGGCAGCCGGACCCGACGCGGCAAACCCCGACTACGTGGAGGCGCTGACGACGCTGTTGCGCAGGCTGAGCGTGCGCGACGCCGAAATCGTCACCGCTGAAACGGACACCCGGGTGCTCCTCACCGAGCCGATCGCGCTGGACCGGAACACCGAACCGGAGAAGGTCCGGATGCGGCTGACCGGCGCCCAGAGCCGCACCGGCGACAACCGCCAGCGGATGCGCCTGGCCCTGCGGGTGCCCGACTACGGCCCCGACGACGCCGACCGGCTGCTCGCCGACCTGGCCGCACCGCCCGCCCACGCGCCGAGGGCGGTGGACATGCTCACCCCGATGATCGGCATCTCGCTGACCACCGTCGGCAAGGGCAAGGTCAACCGCATCCTGGACGTCTCGGAGAACACGGTGGTGGTCTCCACCGCCAGTTCACCGGACGGGCAGTCGGTCCCGGTGGCCATGGTGCAGGCGGGACTCGACCTGCTGTGGGAACGGGGCTCGGTGCGGGTGGGCATCCCGGAGCTGGGACACCGCAGCTCATTCGTCGGCGCGGTCCTGGCCGCCCTGCCCGTCACCGAGTCCTCGACCTCCCCGCCCACCGTCGTGCTCTCCGGCGGGCGGCTGCCCGTGGGCGACCGGTCCGTCACCGCCCTCGACGTGCCCACCCCGGGCAGCCGCCGCGTCGAACAGGGATCGCTGCGGCTGCTGCTGCTCAACGGCCGCGACCACGCCGACTGCGCGCTGTGCGGCCACGTCTTCCCCAAGCGCCTCCTGGTCGCCGCCCACATCAAGCAACGGGCCCAGTGCACCGACGACGAACGCCTCGACCTGGTCAACGTCGCCATGCTCGCCTGCTCGTTCGGCTGCGACAGCCTCTACGAACTGGGCCTGGTGACCGTCGGCGCGGACGGGGTGGTCCGGGTGTCGGACGCCGTGAGGTCCGTCCCCGGCCGGTTTGCCGAACACCTCGACCTGCTGGGGGGCAGGCGGTGCACCGCGCACCGGCCGGAGACCGAGCGGTACTTCGCCTGGCACCGTGACTACTGGGCGGGGCCTGGCGTCCCCTGCTAGAGCTGATCCTGCAAAGCGGCGGGGTTTGTGGGGGCCTGGGTGGGTGGCTGTGCTCGGCTGTGGCTTTGGTTCAAAGCGCGGTCTTTGGTGGGTGGTGCCCGGCTGGGTGGATGTGTTTGGCCGGGGCCCCTATGGCGATCATGTGCTCCAGTGCGTCAGGTGGGGCTGAAAAGATGCCCCACCGCCCAGGCAGGCTGTCACATGATCGCCACCCCCGGCCAAACACATCCACCCACCCGGGCAGTTCGCTCGCCGGGCCGGCGGTTGGTGGGGTGGTCGGCTGGGCAAGCGCCTCCGCCCACTCGAGCAGCCGCGTAGCCGGGCCGCCGGTTCTTGGGGTGGTCGGCTGGGCAAGCACATCCACCCACCCGGGCAGTTGCTCGCCGGGCCGGCGGTTGTGTGGGGTGCCGGCTTTGCGGACGGGGCCCGGCAAGCCCTTGAGGGCGACGCGCTCGCCTGAACCGCGTGCCGCAGCGGCGGAGTGCCGGTGGTGCGGTCAGTGGTCGCGGTCGACCACCGAGGTGGCCAGGGTGCGCAGGTGGGTGTGAGCGGTCGGGTCGAGGTCCAGGTCCTCCAGGTGCGACCAGGCCAGGTCGAGCCTGCGCGCCGCCTCGGCCTCGGTGGCTGCTCGGCCGCCCGCTTCCTCGACCAGTGCGCTCGCCCGTGCCACGTCCGCCTCCGACAGCGGGGCCGCGTAGAGCCGGGCCAGTTCGCGGGCGGCGGGGACGTCGGCGGCGAGTGCGGCCACGACCGGGGCGCTCTGCTTGTGCGCGCGCAGGTCCGCGCCCGCGGGTTTGCCGGTTACCGCGGGGTCGCCCCAGATGCCGAGGAGGTCGTCGGCCAGTTGGAAGGCGACGCCCAGGTGGGTGCCGAAGGCCTCGAAGCGGGGTTGCCAGTCCGGTCGGGTGACGCCGAGGCGGCAGGCGGCGCCGAGCAGTACACCCGTCTTGCCGACGATCATGTCGGTGCTCTCCGCCACCCCCACCCTGGCCAGCCGCTCGAACCGCAGGTCGTCCTCCTGGCCGCGGGCCAGCAGCCGCAGCGTCGTGGCCAGGTGGGCGACGTCGGCGACCGGGGCCGAGCAGGCCAGCGCCTCGAAGGCCAGCGCGATCAGCGCGTCCCCCGCCAGGATCGCCGCGGGCACCCCGAAGCGGGCCCACAGCGTCGGGCGGTGCCTGCGCTCGCGGTCGCCGTCCATGATGTCGTCGTGGACCAGGGAGGCGTTGTGCAGCAGTTCCACCGCCACCGCGGCGGGGACCACCCCGGCCGGGTCGGCGCCGGTCGCCGCGGCGCAGAGCAGGGTGAACACCGGTCTGATCAGTTTGCCGCCGACGGTCCCGGTGGGTGCGCCGTCCGCGGTGCACAGGCCCAGTTGGTAGCCGCAGGTGGTGCTCAGGTGCCCGCCCAACCGCGCCGTCCACCGGTGCAGCGCGGGGACGAGGAGGGTGCGCGCCGACAGCACCGCGGACGGCAATCCGACAGCGGTGGTCACGGTCGCCTCCCCACCAGTTCCGACTCCACGTAGGAGCCGACGGCGGCGTCCCGGTAGCGCCGGGTGCGCGCCGACCAGTCGAGGTTGCCGCGCATCCACGACCGCATCCCCGCCAGGCACCCGGCCACCTCCGGGCCGCCCACCTCCACGGCGGCCCGCTCGAACCGCAGGTAGTCCGCCACCCGCTCCACGACCCGCTCGGTGACCAGGTCCAGCGCCCCGGCCACGCTGAGGCCGCGGCCGTGCCGCACGACGGCCACCAGGTTGTGGCACTCGCCGAGCGAGGTCTCCTTGTCGTGGGAGTACAGGTCGTTCGTCCAGCACACCACGTCGCACGCCGCGCGCAGGGCCCGCTCGAAGCGCTCGTCGGCGTAGGCCGCCCCGGGGACCTCGCCGACCCCGACGACCTCCACCAGGTCCAGGCACACGTAGATCGCCCCGGTGTGCCGCCGCCGCTCCACATAGGTCTGTTCGTCCGGCACGACCCCGCGCGCCCGGTTGTCGGCCTCCCACCCGGCCGCCATCCCGCCCGCGATGACGTGGTCGACGAACCGCTGCCGCCACGCCGCGCCCGCGGGCTCCGCGGTGCGCCGCCACAGGTCGGCCAGCGCGCCGACCAGGGCGGGCGCGTCCGGTGGCGGCGGGGTTCCGCGCAGCACGTCGAACATCATCGCCAGCAGCTCGCCCGTGCGGCCGGGGTCGCGGCCGAGCAGGCCGTCGTCGAGCTGGTCGTCGAGCAGGAACAGCCAGGCGAACCAGTCCGCGATCAGGCACAGCCCGGTCTCGTCCGCGCTCGGGTGGGTCACCGCGGCGAACCACCCGAAGTCGGCGGCGGTGAACCGCTCGCGCGCCAGTGGCCGCAGCACGACGCCCTGCTCGGTGACCCACCGGTCCAGGTGGTCCCGCGCGGCGGCGACGTGCGGGTTGCGCTCCGGGGGGATCGGCGCGAAGGCCGCCCACAGGCTGTCGGTGTTCATCGGCGGGTCACCCGGACGTGCACGCCGCCCTTGGGCTGCAACGTGATCAGCGGTGAGATCTCCACGTCGGGCAGCTCCGGTGGCACCTCGATCCGGTAGCGCTGCACCATCATCGCCAGGATGACGGTCAGCTCCGTGCGGGCGAAGTGCTTGCCGATGCAGTTGCGCGGCCCCGCCCCGAACGGCAGGTACGCCGACTTGGGCCGGGCGGCGACCGCCTCCGGTCGGAACCGCTCCGGGTCGAACGCCTCCGGGTCCGCCCAGAACTCCGGGTGCCGGTGCAGCGTGTAGACGTTGAGGTAGACGTCCGACCCGGCGGGGATGGCGAACCCGCCGATCTCGTCGTCGCCGATGGCCCGCCGCATCGTCTGCCACGACGGGCTGTAGAGCCGCAGCATCTCGTCGACGACCATCCTGGTGTACCGCAGCTCGGCGAGGTCGTCGAACTCGGGGGCGCGCCCGCCGAGCACCCGGTCGACCTCCTCGTGTAACCGCTCCTGCACGTCCGGGTGCCTGCCGACCAGGTAGGACAACCAGGACACGGAGTTCGACGTCGTCTCGTAGCCGCCGATGATCAGGTTGAGCACCTCCCGGTGGAGCTGGGTGCGGGACATGTGCTCGTCGGTCTCGTCGTAGGTGGCGGCCATCAGCGCGGCGAGCAGGTCGTGGTGCTCCTCCCCGGTCGCGTCCCGCTCGGCGATCACCTCGTCGACGTAGCCGTCCATCTGCCGGATGATCTGCCGCAGCCGGTTGTGCTTGCGGGTGGGCCAGCTCAGCGGCGGCACCGGGAACCGGAAGTAGTCCCCGGCGATGGTGTTGGCCTCCAGGAACATCCCCTCGATGATGTCCCCCCGGTCGCCGACCCTGGCTCCGAACAGCGACCGGAACACGATGCGCATGGCCAGTTGACCCAGTTCGGTGCTGACGTTGACGATGTCGCGGGGACCGTACTGACCGTCCCAGCGGTCGAGCATGACCGCCGATTCCTCGGTCATGTTCCGGACGAACCCGGCGATCTGCGGCCGGTGGAACGACGGCTGCATGAGCCGCCGCTGCCGCCGCCACGGTTCCCCGCCGACCACGCCGATCAGCCCGCCGCGCAGGATCGGGTCGACCGTGCGGAACAGGAAG
Source organism: Actinokineospora spheciospongiae (assembly GCF_003182415.1). Lineage (NCBI taxonomy): Bacteria > Bacillati > Actinomycetota > Actinomycetes > Pseudonocardiales > Pseudonocardiaceae > Actinokineospora > Actinokineospora spheciospongiae. Next base: position 168,603 of record NZ_QHCP01000005.1, read on the forward strand.
GCGTCCTTGTCGTAGTTCTCGTGGTTGCGCACCAGCACGTGCTCGAAGTGCGCGGGGTGGTTCACCAGCGCCATCCGCATGCCCAGCATCCGAATCCAGGCGATGTCCCCGTGCTTGGCGATCACCTCGGACAGGAAGTCGACCTGCCTGCCCGCGCGCAGCGCCAGCACCCCGCGGACCTGCTCGCCGAACCCCAGGCTGGGCACCTGCCGCGCGCCCGCCACCGCACTCACCGTCATCGCGCCGCTCTCCTCCCGCTCGCGGAACCGTTGCCTGGCGCGGAAAGCGCCGAACCGGTCCCCGACGCGAGCGACGGTACCGGCTGCCCCCGGCCTTGGTAATCCTCCGAATGCCCTCTGCCGCAACGGTTTCGAAGTGACAGTCGCGGTCGGAACGCACACCCCCCGGCAAACGTGCGTCCCGGCGGACAAGGGTTCGCGCGTTTCGCTCACCGGGGGACGAAACCCGGAATTCGCTGAGCCCAGCTCATCATCCGCCCCCGCCCACTTCACAGGATGGCCGCACCGAAACCACAGGAGAACCACAGGGTGCGGGAGCACCCTGGAGATCACACCACCCGAAGAGGAGGCCCGCGATGCTCAGCAGCACGATCGCCCGGACGGCAGGCAGCCGGGGCGAGCGCACCGTGAACGCGGACGCCGTGGCCTCCTTCCCCGACCCCCGCACCGGCCGGGTCCGCTACGCCCTCGCCGACGGCGTGGGGGACGACCCGGGCGCGGCCCGCGCCGCCCGGGTGGCCGCCGCCGCGGCGGTCCGCTCGGGCCTGGGCGCGGCCGAGGCCGTCCTCGCCGCCCAGGCCGAGGTGCGCGAGGCGGGTTCCGGCGACTGCGTGCTGGTCGTCGCGGTGCCGGACGCGGACGGCTACGACATCGCCTGGGTCGGCGACGCCCGCGCCTACGCCTGGACCGCCGGTGGCCTGCGCGCGCTCACCACCGACCACACCCTCGCCCAGTACTTCCGCGACCACGGCACCCCGGTCACGCCCCGGATGGAACACCTGGTGACCACCAGCGTCCGCACGGTCGAGCCGCACCGCGTCGGCACCGCCCGCGTCAGCGAACCCGCCTCCCTGCTGCTGACCAGCGACGGTGTCCACAAGGCCCTGGGCGACGCGGTGATGGCCCGGGTCCTGCGGTACTCGGCCGACGCCGCCGCGGCCCTGGTCGAGGCGGCCACCGCCGCGGGCACCTCGGACAACGCCACCGCGCTGGTCGTGCACTGCGCCGGGCGCCCCACCACCACCCTGCCCGACCGCGCCCCCGACCTCAGCACCGCCGCGCTGCCGGTCGCCACGGTCCCGGTCGCCACAGTCCCCATGGCCGCCTGATCGCCTGACCGCCGAGCCACCCGAGGTCTTCACCCTCCCGGAGAGCCACGTTCCCGGGAGGGTGAAGCGCTTGCGCGCCGGGAAGCGGAGCAACGCGGAGCCGCCGCCCGGCCGCAGGGGGTAGGGCCACCCCCACCCCGCACCCGGTGGTGCGCTCCATGTCCGCGCCGGTCGGATCGCCCTAACTTCTCCCCCACAGGCAATCACGAGGGGGAACCATGGCGGTCACCGAAGCACGTCCGAAGACCTCACGCGCGCCGGTGCCGTGGTGGCGGCGCCCGTGGACGGCCCCGTTGGCGGCGTTGGTCCTGGTGTTCCTCGCCATGTCGCTGCCGCGGTACGCCACCCTCGACCCGGCGCTGTCGCGGGTGCCGCCGGTCGAGGGCTTCGCATTGCACTACCCGCTGCTGGTCGCGCACATCCTGTTCAGCACCGTCGCCATGGTGACCGGGTTCCTCCAGATCTGGCCGTGGTTCCGCCGCCGCTTCCGCACCGCGCACCGCCACCTGGGCCGGGCCTACGTGTTCGGCGGGGTGCTGCCCGCCGGGCTCACCGGGCTGGTGGTCGGCGCGGTGTCGCCGTTCGGGCCCGTGACCCGCGTCAGCAACGTCGTGCTGGCCCTGCTGTGGTTGGCCTTCACCGCCGTCGGCTTCCGCCGCATCCGGCAGCGCCGCCACGCCGAGCACCGGGTGTGGATGCTGCGCAGTGTGACCCTCACCATGTCGATCATCTTCAACCGGCTGGTCGGCGCGGTGGTGGGTGTCCTGCTCGGTCCGCGCGTGGACACCCTGTTCGGCGGCAGTGAGGCGGCCATGGTGCAGACCGTGGCGCTGCTGAGCGCCTGGCTGGGCTGGGTGGTGCCGCTGGCGGCGGTGGAGTGGTGGCTGCGGCGGGGTTCGCGCAGGGCACAATCGAACACGCGGCAAACGGGTCGCGCCTGAACCCGGGCCGGTCCATGATCGTGTCCCCGGTGGGAATCGGAAGGGCACCCATGGAAGCGGACATCACCCTGCGGGTGGACGGCGAGGACCGGAAGGTCACCGTCGACACCCGCACCACCCTGCTGGACGCGCTGCGCGACCGGCTCGGGGTCACGGCCCCCAAGAAGGGCTGCGACCACGGGCAGTGCGGGTCGTGCACGGTCCTGGTGGACGGCAGGCGGGTGGTGAGCTGCCTGTCGCTGGCGGTGGCCCGCGACGGCGCCGAGGTCACCACGGCCGCCGGTCTGGCCGACGCGGACGGGCCGCACCCGGTGCAGCGCGCGTTCGTCGCCAACGACGCGTTGCAGTGCGGTTTCTGCACCCCGGGGCAGGTCTGCTCCGCGGTCGGGGTGCTCGCCGAGGTCAAGGCGGGCTGGCCCAGCGCGGTCACCGAGGGCGATGCCGCCCCCGAGCTGACCGACGCCGAGGTCCGCGAGCGGATGAGCGGCAACCTGTGCCGCTGCGGCGCCTACCCCGGCATCGTGGCCGCCATCCGCGAGGTGGGCGCGTGAAGCCGTTCGCCTACCGCCGCGCGACCGACGCCCGGTCCGCGGTGGCCACCGTCGCCGCCGACCCGAACGCCGCCTTCCTCGCGGGCGGCACGAACCTGGTCGACCACCTCAAGCTGGGCGTTGCCTGCCCGTCGCTGCTGGTCGACGTCTCCGACCTCGCCGCCGACCTGGTCGAGCACCTGCCCGACGGTGGGCTGCGGATCGGCGCGGGCACCCGCAACAGCGACCTCGCCGCGCACCCGGTCGTCCGCGCGCACTACCCGCTGCTGTCGGAGGCGCTGCTGTCCGGCGCGTCCGGCCAACTGCGCAACGCGGCCACCACCGCGGGGAACCTGCTCCAGCGCACCCGCTGCGGCTACTTCCGCGACGCCACCGCGCCGTGCAACAAGCGCGAGCCCGGCTCGGGTTGCCCGGCCGTCGAGGGCCACAACCGCCACCACGCGATCCTGGGCGCCTCCCCGGACTGCGTGGCCACCCACCCGTCCGACCTGGCCGCCGCGATGGTCGCCCTCGACGCCACCGCCGTCGTCCTCGGCCCCGACGGCGAGCGCCGGGTGCCGATCGGCGGGCTGTACCGGCTGCCCGGCGACGACCCGACCCGCGACACCGTGCTCGCGCACGGCGAGCTGATCACCGCGGTCGAACTGCCCGCCCCGTTCGGCGGCCGGGCCCGCTACCGCAAGGTGCGCGACCGCGCGTCGTTCGCCTTCGCCCTGGTCTCGGTGGCCGCCGCGGTGCGGATGCACGACGGCGTCGTGGAGGACCTGCGGCTGGTGTTCGGCGGCCTGGCGCACCGCCCGTGGCGCGCGGCGCACGCCGAGGACGCGCTGCGCGGCTCCGCGCCCACCGAGGTCGCCCTGCGCGCCGCCGCGGACGCCGAACTGCTGGACGCGCGCACGCTGTCCGGCAACGGGTTCAAGGTCCCGCTGGCCCGCAACACCCTGGTCTCGGTGCTGCGCGAGCTGACCGACGGAGCCGCCGAACCGGAGGACGACGCGTGACCGACCAGCTCACCCCGAACGCCATCGGCCGCGACGTCGCCAGGGCCGACGGACCGCTCAAGGTCCTCGGCGCCGCGCCGTACGCCTACGACCAGCCGCTCACCGACCCGCTGTACCTGTGCACGGTGGACGCCACCGTGGTCCGCGGGCGGGTCGCGGGCGTCGACGCGAGCGCCGCGCTGGCCATGGACGGCGTGGAACTGGTGCTGACGCACGAGAACGCCCCCGAGCTGTCGACCGAGGACGGCGAGCTGCGCGTCCTGCAGTCGTCGGAGGTCCACTTCCGCGGCCAGGTCGTCGCCGCCGTGGTCGCCACCACCACCGAGGTCGCCGCCGCCGCGGCCGGGGCCGTCGTGGTCACCTACGACACCGAGCCGTTCTCCGTCACCGCCGGGTCGGACCCGGCCGGGTTGCACGCGCCGGAGAAGGTCAACGCCGGGTACCCCACCGACACCGACGACGGCGACCTCGACGCCGCCGTGGCCGCGGCGGCGTTCACCGTCGACGAGGAGTACACGACGGCCCGCACCCACAACAACCCGCTGGAGCCGCACACCACCGTCGCCACCTGGACCGGCGGGGACCTGCACGTGTTCGAGGCCAGCCAGTCCGTCTTCGGCGCCCGCCGGGTGCTGGCGGGGGTCTTCGGCCTCGACCCCGAGCGGGTCCGCGTCACCTGCCCGTACGTCGGCGGCGGGTTCGGCTCGAAGGGCTCACCGCACGCGGGCGCCGTCGTCACCGTGATGGCCGCCAGGATGCTGCCCGGCCGGTCGGTGAAGTTCGCGCTGACCCGCAGGCAGATGTTCCGCCTGGTCGGCTACCGCCCGCGGATGACCCAGCGGGTCCGGTTGGCCGCCGCGCCCGACGGGACCCTGACCGGTGTCGGCGTGGACGTGGTGCAGGAGTCCGCGCGGATCAAGGAGTACGCGGAGCAGACGGCGGTGGCGGCGCGGATGATGTACGCCGCCCCGAACCGCCGCACCAGCCACCGGCTGGCCCTGCTGGACATCCCGGTGCCGACGTGGATGCGCGCACCCGGTGAGGCCCCGGGCATGTTCGCGCTGGAGACCGCGATCGACGAACTGGCGGCGCGGGTGGGCATCGACCCGATCGCGCTGCGGGTGCGCAACGAACCGGAGCGCGACCCGGCCACCGGCAAGCCGTTCTCCAGCCGCCACCTGGTCGACTGCCTGCACGAGGGCGCGGACCGCTTCGGCTGGTACGACCGGGACCCGCGCCCGCGCTCGCGCCGGGTCAACGGCTGGCTCGTCGGCTACGGCGTCGCCGCCTCCACCTACCCGGCCTACCGGATGCCCGCCAACTCCGCCGTGGTCCGCTACACCGCCGACGACCGCTACCGGGTGCAGATCGGCGCCTCCGACCTGGGCACCGGCGCCTGGACCGCCCTCGCCCAGATCGCCGCCGACGCCCTGGGCGTCCCCCAGGACTCGATCGACCTGGCCATCGGCGACACCCGGCTGCCGCGCGCCACCGTCGCGGGCGGCTCCTCCGGCACCGCCTCCTGGGGCACCGCGATCGTCGAGGCCGCCCGCGCCTTCCGCGACAAGTTCGGCCGGGACCCCGAACCCGACGACGAGGTCTTCGCCGACGCCCCGGAGAACACCGCCGCCAAGGACTTCGCCCTGCACGGCTACGGCGCGCAGTTCGCCGAGGTCCGGGTGCACGAGGACACCGGGGAGATCCGCGTCCCCCGGCTCTACGGCATGTTCGACGCGGGCCGGGTCATCAACCCGCGCACCGCCCGCTCCCAGTTGGTCGGCGGCATGACCATGGGCCTGTCGATGGCGCTGCACGAGGACAGCGTCATGGACACCGCCCTCGGCCACACCGCCAACCCCGACCTCGGCGAGTACCACATCGCGGCGAACGCCGACGTCCACGAGATCCGCGCGGACTGGCTCGGCATCCCCGACGAGCGGCTCAACCCGATGGGCAGCAAGGGGATCGGCGAGATCGGCATCACCGGCACCGCCGCCGCGATCGCGAACGCCGCCCACCACGCCACCGGCGTCCGGGTGCGCGAACTCCCGATCACCCTGGACAAGTTCCTCCGCTGAACCGCCCGGCCCCGCCCTGTGCCGTCCACCGCGGCGTGAACAGGGCGGGGCCGGTTCGCGTGCGCGGTCCGATCGGACGGGGCCGACTGTTGTCAGCCGAGTGAGTGAATTTCGGACGTTTTGCTCATCAGGTGCGCTTTTCCTGCCGAAAACACACGGGGATGCGGAGAACGATCTTCGCCCGCGTGCAGGAGGAGAGCCGTGCAGACGACCGTCACCCGATCGTTGGACGACACCGGGTGGTGCCGCTCGCTGACCCCGGCCGACCCGGCTCGACCGGACGCCGGGGTGTACCGGATGGAGCTGGTCAGCGGCGTGCGGGTCTGGGTGGTCGCCGGCTACGACCGGGCCCGCGCCGCGCTCGCCGACCCCCGGCTGAGCAAGGACGTCACCGGCCTGACCCGGATCATGACCGGGCACCTCGCCGCGATCGGCGCCGACACCGAGCTCAGCGGCATGTACAGCCCGCACATGCTGTTCCAGGACGGCGTCGAGCACACCCGGCTGCGCGGCCTGGTCAGCACCGAGTTCACCCGCGCCAGGGTCGACGCCCTGCGGCCCAGGGTCGCCGGGATCGTCGCCGGGCTGCTGGACCCGCTGCCGGTCGACGAACCGGTCGACCTCGTCGACGCGCTGGCCTACCCGCTGCCGATCCGGGTCATCTGTGACCTGCTCGGCGTCCCGGAGGCCGACCAGGACCGGCTGCGCGGCCTCACCGAGGCGCTGATGGACGACGACAACGCCCGCAACGTCCCCGCCTCGCGCGAGCTGCACGGCTACTTCACCGACCTGTTCGCCGCCCGCCGCGCGGAACCGGGCCCCGACCTGCTCTCCGCCCTCCTCGACCCGGCCAACGCCGACCGCCTCACCCCCGATGAGCTGATGGCCACGGTCTTCCTGCTGTTCGTGGCGGGCCACGAGACCTCCACCAACCTCATCGGCAACGCGATCCGCTGGCTGCTCGAGGACCCGGACCGCTGGCGCGCCCTCGGCGCGGACCCGGCCTTGGCCCCCCGCGCGCTGGAGGAGGTCCTGCGCTTCGACTCCCCGGTGCGCATGTCCACCCACCGCTTCACCGCCGAACCGGTCGAGTACGGGGGCATCACCATCCCCGCGGGCGAGATCGTCATGGTCTGGCTGCACGACAGCAGCCGCGACGGGTCCCGGTTCACCGACGCCGACCAGTTCGACCCCGACCGCCGCGACGCCGCCGCCCACCTCGGCTTCGGTCACGGCCCGCACTACTGCCTCGGCGCCCCGCTCGGCCGGATGGAGGCGCTGGCCGCCCTCACCCACCTCGCCCGCCACCACCCGCACGCCCGGCTCGCCGTCCCCGGGGGCGACCTGGTCCGCCAGCAGAGCGCGATCATGAACGGGTACCGCGCCCTCCCGGTCGTCCTCGGCCCCCGGGTGGGCTGATCCCCGCAACCCGGGTCCGCCGCTGCGGCTACGCTCGAAGCGTGTTCACCAAGGTGTGCGGCCTCCGCACCGAGGCCGATGTGGCGACCGCGGCGGAGGCGGGCGCGGACGCGGTCGGCTTCGTCTTCGCCGCCAGCCCCCGCCGGGTCGACGAACCCACCGCCCGCCGCCTGGTGGCGGCCACTCCGCCGTCGGTCCTCACGGTGGGGGTGTTCAAGGACATGCCCACCGGTGAGGTCGCGGCGCTGGCCCGCGCCTCTGGGGTCGACGCTGTCCAGCTCCACGGCGACTACCCGCGGTCGGCTTTCGACGACTTGCTGGGGCAGGGCTTCCGCCTGGTCCGCGCCACCGCGCTGACCCCGGCGACCGAGGTCACCACGGGCGCGTACGGCGAGGACATGCTGCTCCTCGACTCCCCGGTGGCGGGCTCCGGCGAGCGCTGGGACCTGACCGCGCTGACCGGCCGTCCCCCCACCGGCCACTGGCTGCTGGCGGGCGGGCTGACCCCGGACAACGTGCGGGCCGCGGTCACCGAGGTCGCCCCCTGGGGCCTGGACGTCTCCAGCGGTGTGGAGTCGAGTCGTGGTGTGAAGGACCACGGCCGGATTCGCGCCTTCCTCGCCGCTGCCCGCACCACCTGAACCCGCCCGGGTTCGCGGCACCGGCTCCACCGAGTACCGACCGTTCCCCGGGCGCACTCAGGTGGATTCGCGTCGGCGGGACGGGTCTGCGCACTCGTGGGTGATGTGCAGTGCGGTGCGGCGGGCGAGGGCGGCCTCCGCGTGGTCACCCGCGCGGGCGAGGACGCGGGCCAGGGAGCGCCACGCGGTGGTCTCGGCGGCGGGGTCGCCCAGTTCCCGGTGCAGTTCGATGGCCGTGCGGTGGACCGCCGCGGCTTCGGTGAGGTGGCCCGCGGTCTCCAGCAGGTGCGCCAGGCGGGTGTTGGCGTGCGCTTCGGCGGGGCGGTTGCCGGATTCGGCGTGGTGGTGGGTCGCGGTGGCGGCGAGGTCCAGGGCTTCGGGGAGGGCGCCGTCGGTCGCCAGGGCTTCGGCCAAGGCCAGTGCGGCGGTTCCGGCGCCGTCCTGGTCGCCGAGGGTGCGCAGGGTTGCCAGGGCGGTGCGGTGGGCGGTCGCGGCCTCGGTGGGGCGGTGGTGGGCCAGGAGGGTGTGGCCGAGGTGGTGGCGGGCCAGGGCTTCGGCGCGGTGGTCGCCGAGGGTGTGGAAGTGGTGGAGGGCGCGTTGGTGGTGGGTGAGGGCCGTGGGGAGGTCGCCGGTGTCGGCGGACACCGCGGCCAGGCCCGCGAAGGCCACTGCGGCTGCGTGGTGGTCGCCGTGGTGTTGGGCGAGGCGCAGCGCTGTCGTGTGCTCACCGGCCGCCGCCGAGTGGCGGTGGTGTGACCTGAGGGTGGTGCCGAAACCGTTGTGCGCGAACGCGTCGTCGGTCAGGTCCAGGGCGCGGCGGTGTGCTGATTCCGCCTCGTCGAGCCGGTGGGTGGTGGCCAGGGCGGTGCCCAGGGTGGTCAGCGCGGTCGCGGACCGGGTCAGCGGGGTCAGCGAACCGATGGCCTCTAGTGGGCGGTGCAGGCGCAGGAGTGCTTCTGCGGCACCGATTTCCGCCTCGGTGGTCGGTTCGCCGGACGAGCGCAGCCACCCCCTGGCCAGGCGGTGCGCGGTCAGGCCCTCCTCCGGCCGGCACGCCCCGGTCAACGCCGAACCCCAACCCACCGCCGCTCGGCCCCGGTCGGCTCCGCGCAGCACGGGGACCGCCCGCGCGTAGGCCTCGGCCGCGTCGGTGAACCGCCACCACCGCGCGCGGACCGCGCCCAGCTCCGCGAGCGCCGCTCCGCCGGGGTTCCGGGCGCACCGCCGCACGGCCTCTTCGATCTCCGCCGCGATCCGGGCGGGCACGTCGGTCAGCGCGCACGGCGCACCCGCGGCGCTCCGCTTCCGCGACATCCACGTCATGGCGGCACCCCCGACCACCCCAGTATCGGCGGCACTCCCGCCCCGGGACAAGGGGTGACCCCGACCCGGGGCACAAGCGGGCGCCCCACGGGAAATGATCTCCGTGGGGCGCCCGTCGAACCGGGGGAGCGGTCAGCAGTTGCTGGGTGCTGTCTTGCCCGCGAATCGGTCCTTGATCCATTTTCCGGCGTCGGCGTTGCCCGCGAAAATGCCGGTCAGGTGATCGGAGATGTAGGTGTTCCACTGCTCGGTGACCCCGGCGGCGCAGTAGGACTTGTGCAGCGCGTCGCCCTGGGGGGTGTTGACGATCTCGTCGGTGGAGGCGTGGTACTGCAACACCGGCACTCGTGGCGGGTTCTGCCCCAACTTGTTCTGCGCCAACCGTGCTTGCCACTTCGGGTCGGTCAGGGGGTTGGTGGTGGTGTAGCCGGCGATGGTCTTGAACGGGTAGTTGGCCAGCAACTCCACCACGCAGGCGTTCTGCTTGGCGTCAGCGAGGTCCTTGCGGCCGGTGTCGTTGAGGTAGGAGTCGAGTTGCAACTCCGGGTAGGCGTTGTCCAGGCCGACCGCGGCGAAGGCGAGGAACCCGAACCCCAGGTACCCGTCCAACCCCTTGGCAACCTCGGTCAGGTCGGCGGGAACACCACCTGCGGCCACACCCACCAGGTTCAGGTCAGGGGCGTAGGAGGGTTGCTTCTCCGCCGCCCACAGCGCACCGCCGCCGCCTTGGGAGTAGCCCTGGAAGATGACCTTGGCCGTGGGCTTGAGGCCGGTCTGCGGCAGGCGCTGCGCCGCGCGCACCGAGTCGATGACCGCCGGACCCATGGACTGGCCCACGATGTAGGTCGGCTTGTTCGCCGCGCCCGGGCGGTAGCCCTCATAGTCGGTGATCGCCACCGCGTAACCGGCGCTGATGGAGTCGTTGATGGCGGGCTGGTCATACAGGGTGCCGCGCTCGATGGCCTTCGACGGTGTGCACTTGAACGCTGGGCCCTGCGTGCCCACCGAGTAGCCCACGATCGGTGCCTTGGTGGTGTCGGCGAACTTCGGCGTGAGGATCGTGCCGGTCACCGCATTCCGTTCGCCCAGGGCGTTCGTCGACAGGTACATGACCTGCCAGGCGTTGGCGTTCAGCGCGTTCAGCGGGGCGACGGTGGGGCGCCAGCGGATGACGTCGCCGGGCTCACCGGCGGGCAGCGGGCTCGGCGGCTCGTAGAAGGCGTCGCCCGGGGGGCCGGGCAGGGCGGGCGCCGCGGCCTTGACCACGGCCGCCTCGGCGGGGGACTGGACCGTGCCGTTGACCACGACCACCGCGACAGCTCCCGTCACCACCGCGGCGACCGCGCTCGCGATCCGCCGGTGAGTTCTGGTCACCAATGACCTCCAGGGCAGGGGAAGGGGATAGCCGTACTATCCGGATCTGCGTATCCCCAGGTCAACCATTGCGTAGGAAACTTCGAAAAGATGTGGTCGGGTGCGCGTTCCCGGGGTCGGATTCGCACGGCGTTGACACTTCCGAAAGCTCTTTTCGGGTACCTCCAGGTACTTCGATTGCCTGCCCGCGGCTCCGGACATCCGGCTGGGCCGTACGCCCTACCGCTGGTCAGCGTCGTGCCCGGCGGCCACGGGGATGCGGACCGTTGGCCGTTGGCCGATTGCGCGAGCAGTTGGTATGGTGGTTGATCCACTCCGCAAGAGCACTGATCAAGATGTGGTCTGTGCGATACTTGCCATGAGCCAACCAAGGTTCGAGTGAGTGGCGAAGAGGTGAAACGACTTCCCCGTGATTGAGCCACGACAGTCCACCCGCACGACCCCCGTCTCGACCGGCAACGGTTGGTGGGGTGCTCCCCATCCGGCGGTGGTGCTGGACGGGAACGGCGCCCTGCTCGCCGCGAACGAGGTGGCAACCCTCCTCGTGCCCCCGGGCGACACCGTCCCCGACTGGCTGGCCACCGCCTCCGCCGCGGACGGTCGCGTCCACGGCGACATCGGCGGGCGCGGCTTCGAAGCCCACCCGGTCCCGCACGGCGACGACGACAGCGTCACCTGGTGGCTGGTGGAGGACACCGACACCCGGCTGGCCATCGAGGCCCTGCGCGTCGAGCGCGAGCGCACCGCCCTGCTCAGCGAGGTCTCCTCCGCGCTGCTGGCCTCGCTGAACCTTGACCGCTGCATGGACGTCACCGCCCGGCTCGCCGCCGAGCACCTCGCCGACGCCGCCGTGGTCATCGCCCCCGCCGCCCGGCACCGCTACCCGGCGGTGCTGTGCGTGCGCGACGGGGACCCCGTCCGGACCCGGCTGCGCGTGCACCCGGAGGACGTGCCCGGTCTGGCCGAGGCCCTGCAGGGCTTCCCGCCGGTGCCCTCGCGCTGGATCGACCCGGCCAGCACGCCCGACTGGCTGCGGCCGGACGGGTTCGGCGAGATCGGCTCGGTCGTGGTCACCCCGCTGCCCGGCCTCGGCGTGGCCGCGGGCGCGCTGGTACTGCTGCGCCGCGCCGGGCAGCCCGCCTTCGACGAGGGGGAAGAGGTCTTCGCCCGGCTCTTCGCCGCCAGGGCGGGCGCGGCCATGTCCGCGGCCCGGATGTTCGCCCAGCAGAACTCGATCACCGAGACGCTGATGCGCGAACTGCTCCCGCCCACCCTGCACCAGGTGGGCGGCGTGGAGTTCGCGGGCCGCTACCGGGCCGCCCAGGACACCGAGCGGATCGGCGGCGACTTCTACGACGTGCACCCGACCGCCGACGACGACGAGTCGCTGGCCGTGCTGGGCGACGTGTGCGGCAAGGGCCTGGAGGCCGCCGTCCTCACCGGCAAGATCCGCAACACCCTGCACGCGCTGCTGCCGATGTCCGGCGACCACCTGCGGGTGCTCAACCGGCTCAACGACACGCTGGTCAACCCGCACAGCACCCGCTTCGCCACCATGGTCCTCGCCTCGGTGCGCCGCGAGGGGGCGGGTGTGCGGCTGCGGCTGACCTGCGCGGGCCACCCGCCGCCGTTCATCGTGCGCGCCGACGGCCAGGTCGAGGAGGTCGCCAGCCGGGGCAACCTGGTCGGCGTCATGCCCCGGATCGAGGCCACCAGCACCACCGTGACCCTGGCCCCGGGGGAGACCTGCCTGCTGTTCACCGACGGCATCACCGAGGCCCACGGCGGCCCCCTCGGCGGCGAGCTGTTCGGCGAGGACCGGCTGCGCCGGGTGCTGGCCGACTGCGCGGGCATGCCCGCGGACGCCATCGTGGAGCACGTCCAGATGCTCGCCGCGCAGTGGATCGGCGACCGCCCGCACGACGACATGGCCGTGGTGGCCATCACCGCGCCCCGGGGCTCGCACCTGACCGCGGTCGGGGGGCACGGTCCCGGCAGGTACACCGCATGACGCCCGCCGAGCCCACCCGCACCGCACCCGCCCACACCGAGCCCACCCGCACCGAGCAGGTCACCGCCGGGCACGTCGAACGGCTGTGGGCCGCGGTGTGCGACCGCGACGAGCACACCGCCGCCGAGGTCGTCACCGGTGCCGCCGCCGACGGGCTGGCGCCGGAGTCGGTCCTGCTCGACGTCATCGCCGCCGTGCAGCGCCGGGTCGGCCAGGAGTGGGCCGACAACCGGATCACCGTGGCCCAGGAGCACGCCGCCACCGCGATCAACGAGCGCGCCCTCGCCGCCCTCGCGCTCACCGCCCCGACCCCGGCGCCGACCCTGGGCACGATCACCGTCGCCTGCGTGGACGGCGAGTGGCACGCCCTGCCCGCCCGCCTGCTGGCCGAGGTCCTGCGCCTGCGCGGCTTCCGCGTCGACTACCTCGGCGCGCAGGTCCCGGCGCCGCACCTGATCACGCACCTGCACCGCACCGGCCCGGACGCGGTCGCGCTGTCCAGCTCGATCGCCACCCGGCTGCCGTCGGCGCACGCCACCATCACCGCCTGCCAGGCCGCGGGCACCCCGGTCATCGCCGGGGGCGCCGCCTTCGGCCCCGACGGCCGCTACGCCCGCCTCCTGGGCGCCGACGCCTGGGCCCCGGACGCCCGCGCCGCCGCCGACCGCCTCGCCCGCTCACCGCTGAACCGGCCCGCCGGGGGCCACCAGCCCATCGACGACCTCCCGCACCTGGCCGACCAGGAGTACACGATGGTGTCGCGCACCTCGGGCCAGCTCGTCAAGGCGATGCTGAGCGGCCTGGAGGAGACCATCCCGGCCATGCGCTCCTACACCGAGGCGCAGCGCGAGTACACCGCCCAGGACCTCGCGCACATCGTGGACTACCTCGGGACCGCCCTCTACGTGGACGACGCGGACCTGTTCACCGGTTTCCTGACCTGGACCGCGGGCATCCTCACCGCCCGCTCGGTCCCGGCCAGGTTCCTCGTCCCCGCCCTGGACCTGCTGGCGGCGGAGCTGCGCGACTTCCCCCGATCCACCGCCCTGCTGACGGCGGGCAGGTCCGCCCTGCCGGCCCGCGACGTGCCCGGAGACCACGACCGATGACCCCCCGCCCCCTCACCACGAGCTGGACCGCCCCCGACCGCGACTCGGTCCGGGTGCGGCTGGACGGTGACCTCGACTTCGACACCGCCGACACCCTGCTGCGCGAGGTCATCGCCCGCCTGCCGACCGTGCGGGCCCTGCACCTGGACATGTCCACCCTGGGCTTCTGCGACTCCTACGGCCTGTCCACCCTGCTGATGATCCGCCGCCACGTGGACGCCGCGGACGCCTGCCTGCACCTGGAGAACCGCCCGGCGGGCCTGGACCGCATCCTGCGGATCACCAACACCCTGAACCACCTCACCGGCTCCACCGCCGAGGCCCACCAGCAGACCCCGCGACCGTGAGCGGACCGACGATGCGGTTTGCCCGCCGGTGCGGGAAACTGGGAGCATGACGAGCGAGGGGATCGGCTCCGCGGTGGTGGTGCCCGTCGGTGACCGCGTGGACGCGGACACCCTGGGCGCGGTCGCCGACCACATCCCGACCCGGCCCGCCGCGATCGTGCTGGACCTCACCGCCGTGTCGTTCCTCGACTCGGCCGCGCTCAGCCTCCTGGTGACCGAGCACAACCGCTGCGCCGACCACGGCATCCCGCTGCGCCTGGTGGCCGACACGTCCGTCGTCACCCGCCCGATCGAGCTGACCGGCCTGGACCGCCTGCTGGACATCCACCCCACGGTGGAATCCGCTGTGCGGGCGGAGTAGTCCTGCACCGTCCCAGGTGGACCGGACCGCGGCTCCCCGGAGGGGAGCGCGGAGCGGGCCGCCCGCTAGCGTGGTTCCCGTGACCACGGACAACACCCCCGCCGTCGTCGTGACCGGTGGCGGCACCGGCATCGGCCGGGCCATCGCCCGCGACCACGCCAGGGACCACCGGGTCCTGGTCGTGGGCCGCACCGAGTCCGCGCTGGCCGAGACGGCCGGGGACCACCCCGGCATCCGCACCCTCGCCATCGACATCACCACCCCCGACGCCGCGGCGGTGGTCGTCGCGACCGCCCTGCGGGAATTCGGCAGGCTCGACGTGCTGGTGAACAACGCGGGCGCCGCCACGCCCGCCCCGCTGTCCGCCGTCGACCCGACCACGACCGCCGAGCAGTTCGCGGTGAACCTGAGCGCCCCGATCTTCCTCACCCAGGCCGCGCTCGACGCCCTGGCCGAGACCCGGGGCACCGTGGTCAACATCAGCAGCGCGGGTTCCACCGGCGGCCGGGCCTGGCCGGGCTTCTCGGTCTACGGCGCGGCCAAGGCGGGGGTGGAGTTCCTCACGCGGACGTGGGCGGCGGAGCTGGCGCCCCGGGGCATCCGGGTCGTGGCCGTCGCGCCGGGGGTGGTCGAGTCGGGGATGGGGCTGCGGATGGGGGCCACCCCGGAGCAGTACGCGGCGTTCCTCGCCGAAGTCGCCGCCACTACCCCGGTGGGGCGGGTCGCCCAGCCGGAGGAGATCGCCCGGTGGGTCCGCACCCTCACCGCCCCGGAGGCGGGCTTCGCCACCGGCTCGGTCTTCGTCGTCGACGGCGGCATGAGCCTGGGCTGACACCCCGGTGGTCCTCGGTGCCGTCGACGGTCACCGCCTCCGGTGAGACGAAGGTGGGCAGGTCCACCAGGTCCTCGGGGCGGGCCCGGCGTTCGGCGTCTCGTTGTGGTGGAAGGTGGAGCTGAGGTCGGCGTCGAACTCCTGCGAGGTCAGGCCGGTGGTCGGGAAATTCTCGTGGGTGAAGGTGGTCAGGGTGAACTCCGACCCGTCGGTCTTGACGTCCACCTCGCCCCCGCGGAAGACGTGGCCGCTCTGCCCGCTCCCCGCGGGCACCCCCCCAGGTGACGCGGTCGGTGGTGAGCCCGTTCATCCACACCGGGTGTGCCCCCGAACCCAGGGCTCCGAAACCGGGTGACCGCACCGCCACCGGAAGGTTTTGACCACAGTGGACGGTCAGCCGGACGGGCCTGCTCGCCCGTCCCCGCGCGGCCGTGCGATCAGCGGTTCTTCCGGGAACGCTGCCGGGACGTCTCGTACAGCACGGCCGTCGCCGCGTTGGCGGCGTTGAGCGAGCTGGCGCTGCCCACCATCGGGATTCGGACGAGGTGGTCGCACAGCTCGCGCCAGGTGGAGCTGAGCCCGGCGGTCTCGTTGCCGACCAGCAGCAGCACCGGCCCGGTCAGGTCGAAGTCGAAGACGTCGGCCTCCCCGTGCTCGTCGGTGCCCACGATCGCCACCGGGACCCCGGCGGCGCGCTTGGCCCGCACCCAGGACGTGACCTCGCGCGGCGCGGACACCCGCACCGACGGCAGGGAGAACAGCGAACCGGTGCTGGCCCGGACGGACTTGGGGTCGTAGACGTCCGCCGCGTGGCCGGTCACGATCATCCCGTGCGCGCCGAAGGCGTCGGCCGACCGGATGATCGAACCGATGTTGCCGGGGCTGGTGGGCCGGTCGAACAGGACGCCGAGGAAGTCGGCGCGCACCTCGATCCGGTCGAGGTCGTCCGGCGGCAGCTCCAGCACCGCGACCAGCTCCGCGGCCGACTCGTTCTTCTCGCCCAGCTCCGCCAGCAGCTCGCCGGACAGCGCGAACTGCTCCGCGGGCACGGTGTCGAGCAGTTCCCGCGCCCACCGCGACGGCGACCGGTCGGCGTTGTGCAGCAGCGCCCGGACCGGCCAGCCGCGCTCGACGGCGATGGTGATCGGCCGCACCCCCTGGACCAGGAACTCCCGCGACCGCTGCCGCTTGTTCCGGTTGGTCAGCAACGCCTGCCACTGCTGGAAGCTGGCGTTGCGCGAGGTCACGCGCCGCACCGAACCACCGCCCTCCGGACCCCGTGGGCCTGCGTCGACAGCGACCCGCCCCTCGCCGGAGATGGTCGCACGCGGCGGTCGCCCACCCGGCCGGGGCCCGTCCCCGGAGCAGGCGCGCCCACGGCCACCCCGGTCCGCTTCCAGCGTGCCGCAACCCTATGATGTGCCGTCGACGACGCGTCGAATCCCACCCGGACACCGTGTGGTCGCGCGTGCGGTTCCTCCGCCGAGCGAAGGGGTGTGGGGCAGTGGCCGTCCGTCTGCTGGCGAGGACCCTGCGCGGCCTGGAGGACGTGGCGGCCGGGGAGGTCGCCGAGCGCGGTCTCGGCGAGGTCGAGCACCGCCGCCACCGCGAGGTGTGGTTCACCGCCCCGCGCGCCGACCCCGGCCTGCTGGACCTGCGCACGGTCGACGACCTGTTCCTGCTGGCGGGTGTCCTCGACGGCGTCGGGCACACCAAGGCGGAACTGGCCAAGTTCACCGGCGCCACCAGGTCCGCCGACCTGGCCGGGCTGCTGCGGCAGCGGACCCGCTGCGGCGGGTCCACCGGGGCCACCGGCGTCGACGTCGCCGCGTCGTTCCTCGGCAAGCGCAACTACAACCGCTTCGACATCGAGGACGCCGTGGGCGCCGAGGTCGCGGGGGCGCTCGACCTGCCCTACCACTCCCGGCGCGGCGGCGCGGCCCCACCGGCGGGGACGCTGTCGTTCCGGGTGACGGTCGAGGGCTCCCGGGCGGCGCTGGCCCTGCGCATCGCCGACCAGCCGCTGCACCGCAGGCCCTACAAGCAGGCCTCGACCCAGGGGACCCTGCACCCGCCGCTGGCCGCGGCGATGGCGCTGCTGGCGGGCGTCGGGCCGGGGCACACCGTGCTCGACCCCTGCTGCGGCACCGGCACCATCGTGATCGAGACCGCCGCGCTGGCCCCCGGGGCCCGGCTGCTCGGCGCCGACCACGACCCCCGCCCGCTGGCCGCGGCCACCGCCAACGCCGCGCTGACGGCCACCTCGGCGCTCTGGCTGCGGGCCGACGCGGGCCGCGTCCCCGTGGGCACGGGACGGGTCGACCGGGTGGTGGGCAACCCGCCGTGGGACCGGCAGGTCGCCGCCCTGGGCACGCTGGCCGGGCGCCCGGACCGGCTCTTCCGCGAGGTCCGGCGGGTGCTGGCGGACTCGGGTGTGGCGGTGCTGCTGCTGCACGAGGCGGAGGACCAGCGCGCCGCGGCGGAATCCGCCGGGCTGCGCGTCGGCGACGTGCGCCCGCTGAGCCTGTTCGGCGCGCACCCCTCGATCGTCACGCTCACCGGCTGACCGGGTCGCCCGTCTCGGCCCGGGGGAGCGGACTGTCCGGTGAGGACTCGGCCGAGCCCGGCGGGGTGGGCCGCCCGGCCGCGGTGGGTCAGTGCGGTGGGTCCTGGGTGCCCGGTCGGTCGAGGCCCGCGGCCAGGTGGGAGAGGGCTTCGTCGACCTCCTCGCGCAGGGTGGACGAGGTCGGGATCTCGTCGGTGTCCGAGGTGCGGCTGAGCCAGCGGGAGAGGACGACGCGCAGGGTGGCCAGGGTGGCGGTCGCGCACAGTTGCGGGTAGACCCCGGGCGGGTCGGCGGGGTCCGCGGCGGTCAGGCGCTCGGCGATGGCGTCCGCCAGGGCCTTCTCCTGGGCGATGAGCACGGCCATCTGCTGCGGCAGCAGCGCGGGGGTGTGCTGCATGAGGCGCAGCACCCGGATGTGGTCGCGGCCGACGGCGTCGTCGCGGTCGACGACCACGAGGACCGCCTCCCGCACGGCGCGCAGGACGGATTCGTGCGGGGGCCGGGCCCGGAACTCCTCGACGAGCGCTTCGGCGCCCGCGGCCGCCGCGGCGAGGACGGCCTCCTCCTTGCTGGAGAAGTGGTTGAAGAAGGTGCGCAGGGCCAGGTCGGCCTCGGCGGCGATCTGCTCGACCGTCACGTTCTTCACGCCGTGGCGCACGGCCAGGCGCAGCGCCGCCTCGCGCAGGGCGGTGCGGGTGGCCTGCTTCTTGCGCTCACGGCGCCCCGGGACCTGCGCGGAGGGGGAGTCCCCGGCCTGGGGCTGGCTCACTCGGCCCTCTCCTCTGCTGTTCGGCGGGCGGGCTGCCCATTATGGACGAACAGCGGGCCACCGACCCGGCCGGTGAGCGCCCCGGGGTCAGTCCCAGGCCACCGGCAGGGAGTGCACGCCGAAGATCAGCATGTCGTTGCGCAGGGGCACCTCGGTGGCGGGGGTGGCCAGGCGCAGGCCCGGCAGGCGGGTGAACAGCTCGGTGAAGCCGATGCGCATCTCGATGCGGGCGAGCTGCTGGCCGAGGCACTGGTGGACCCCGTGCCCGAAGGCCAGGTGCGGGGCCCGCTCGCGGCGCAGGTCCAGGCGGTCGGGGTCGTCCCAGTGCCGGGGGTCCCGGTTGACCTCCGGCACCCCGAGGACCACGGTCGCCCCCGCCGGGATGTCCACACCCCCCACGGTCACGTCCTGCGTGGCGACGCGGGTGACCCCGAGCTGGATGATGCTCAGGTAGCGCAGCAGCTCCTCGACGGCCTGGTCGACCAGCTCGGGGTCGGCGCGCAGCGCGGCGAGCTGCTCGGGGTTCTCCAGCAGCGCGAAGGCACCCAGGGCCAGCATGTTCGCCGTGGTCTCGTGCCCGGCGCCGAGCAGCACCAGGGTGAGGTCGATGAGCTGGGCGTCGGTCAGCGGCGGGTCGGCGTCGTGGATGAGTCCCGAGATCAGGTCGTCACCCGGTTCGACCCGCTTGGCCGCGACGAGCCGGGCGATGAACCCGTACAGCTCGCCGCCCGCCCGCGCCCGTTCCTCGTCGGTGGAGGCGGAGCTGAGCGCGATGGCGGTGTTCTCCTGGAAGGAGCCCCGATCCCCGTAGTCGACCCCGAGCAACTCGCAGATCACCAGCGACGGGATGGGCAGGGCGTAGGCGGGGACGAGGTCGGCCCCGGTCCCGGCCGCCCGCATGGCCTCGATGTGCTCGACGGCGATCTCGGTGACCCGCGCCTCCAGCGCCTTCATCCGGCGCACGGTGAACTGCCCGGTCAGCAGCCGCCGCAGCCGGGTGTGCTCCGGCGGGTCCATGAAGATGAACATGCCGTCGGCACGCGCCTCCACCGGCACCGGGCACACCGGCGTACCCGCCTGCGCGGCCACCTCATCCGCCCCCATCTGGGTGGCGTCGCGGTAGCGGACCCGGTCGGAACTGAACCGCAGGTCCCCCATGACCTCCCGGGCCTCGGCGAACCCGGTCACCAACCAGGCCCGCGCCCCGTTCCCCAACTCCAGCGGCTGCACCGCCCCCTGCCCCCGCAGCCCCCGCAACCCCGGCGCCGGGTCGAACGGACACCCCTCACCGCGCTCCAGCAACTCCGCCGGGATCAACTGCCGCAACGCCACCGGCGCCGCCCCGTTCCCGCCCACCTGCTCCTCGGCCTGCCCCTGGGAAAGGTCCATCACCCGTCCTGTTCCCGGGACCGGCACCCCGCCCCCGTAGCCACCAGTAGTCCCCCCAACCCTACCCACAACCATGCACAAAATGCATCAATGCACACCACGCACGAATAAGTCGCTCCCTGCCGTCAACCGGGGGTGCGCTCGTCAAGCCAGGGGCGTACTCACAGACTCAAGCCCGCAAACACGAACGGCCCACCGGCGAACATCACCGGCAGGCCGCACAACCCACGCACACCACCACGGACCTGAAAGGTCCCCCAGCCAACCCCACCACCCCGACACGCGACACACCGCACCGTGGGGGTCCGGGGGGTCGCCCCCCGGAAACGATGACGGCCGACCCCGTTCGCGCTCTCCGCGAACATGGATCGGCCGTCGGTCGTGGGCGATACTGGGATCGAACCAGTGACCCCTTCGGTGTGAACGAAGTGCTCTCCCGCTGAGCTAATCGCCCGGCGCGGTTTCCCGCGTCGACGGGGAGAAGATTAGCAGGGGGTGCGCGTCAGTTGAACAGGGGGGAGGTCAACCACGCCCAGTGGATGCCGAACCAGCCGCCGACCAGCGCGAACGCGTTCAGGAGCCAGAGGGTGGCCAGGACGATGAGGGCGGTGGCGGCGAGGACGAGGAGGCGGACGAGCAGGCTCTGGCGCTTGAGCCAGTCGGTCCAGGCGTCGTACTTGCCCCTGGCGTAGGTGAGGATGCGGCGGGCCCAGGCGAACTCGGTGGCGAGGATGGCCAGGCCGCCGAAGACCACCACCCAGCCGGGGCCGGGGTAGGGGATGAGGATCACACCCACGACCAGCACCAGGGTGCCGACGACGCCCACCCCGGTACGCCAAACGGCGCGGGTGGTGGGGTTCCGATCGGCCCAGTCGGGTCGAATGGGGCCTTTCCGGCGGGTCTCGTCGGTCACCAGTTCACCACCTTCCTCGCTTGTCGTCCACATTCTGCCGTCTGCGGGCACGCGGGGCACCGCGACCGCCTGACCTGGGCCAACCAGGTGGTCCTGCCCACAGATCACCGCCCCGCCCCCAGGTCAGCGCGGTATTGGCGAACTGGTACACAAACGGTCCCGATAATTCGTGCGCCCGCAGCTACCCCTGCCGTGGGAAACCGGTCAATATGGAAGTGCCTCCACACGGGCCGATCACCGGGTGCGCAGGCTCGACTGCACTGCGCACCGGGGTGTGGGCCGGACGGGTGATCTCACCGCGATCCGCGTTCGGATACCGGCGCTCGGGCGTCACACCGGTGTGCCTCAGTCGTTTGGCTGGGAAGGGAGCAGAAGGGTAGCGACGATGCGAAACGATCACGTCACGCTGCGGTCGACAGCGGTGTTCGACCTGTTGGCGCCGAGGACCCCGGCGGTCCCGGTGAAGGTCGAGCTGCGCTACGACACGCGCGACCCGTACGCGGTGGTGGCGGCCTTCCGCACCGGCCGCGCGGGCTGGGTCGAGTGGGTCTTCTCCCGCGACCTGCTGGCCGACGGCCTCATCGCCGAAGCGGGCGACGGCGACGTGCGCATCCGCCCGGCGGTGGACGACCCCGAGGTCGTCGTCATCGAGCTGAGCTCCCCGTCCGGCCACGCCGTCTTCGAGGCCTCCGCCCAGGAGCTGGCCGACTTCCTCGACCGCACCTACGACGTGGTCGTCCCCGGCAACGAGCACCTGTGGGTCGACGTCGACGAAGCGCTCACGCACCTCATCTCAACCGATCTGACCTGAGGGAACAGCCCGATCCGACCCCCGATTTGGAGCCCGGATCGGGCATCGGATAGAGTTCTCCTCACACCACGGCGGACGGGGACACCAGCCCCGGAAGTCGCGGAGTACGCGGATGTAGCGCAGCTGGTAGCGCATCACCTTGCCAAGGTGAGGGTCGCGAGTTCGAATCTCGTCATCCGCTCGGAAGTGGTTCGGCCACGGCCGGTCCCCTGGGGTCTCCAAGGCCCCAGATCGCTGGCGGAGTGGCCGAGTGGCTTAGGCAAGGGCCTGCAAAGCCCTGTACGCGGGTTCGATTCCCGCCTCCGCCTCGGGCGATTAGCTCAGTGGGAGAGCACTACCTTGACACGGTAGGGGTCACTGGTTCAATCCCAGTATCGCCCACCAGCGCTTGTGCGCAGGTGACACAGCCCTCCCCCTCGATCAGAGGGGGAGGGCTTCTGCGTTCCCGGGGTCGGTCCGACCGGAACGGGGCGCCGAGCGCTCGGGGCGGTCGTCCGGTGTCGACCGCCTGCGGGGTCGAGTGGCACCGCGCTGTCCTCACTGGACGGTGCCCGCGACCTCCTCGATCCGCTGGGCGGTCCACCGTGGCGGCGGGCACGCCGATGGCGCGTACCGTCACGGCAGCGCACGACGTGAAGGCACTCGACCACTGGAGGGGCGTTGACCGCCGAGATCCCCGCCCTGCTGGCCATGGCGTTCCGCACCGTCATGGACCAGGTGCACGAATCCCTTGCCGCGGAGGGGTTCGACGACGTCCGGCCCGCGCACGGGTTCGTCTTCCAGTACCTGTCGCAGCGGGCTGCGGGGGCCACCGCGGTCGAGTTGGGGGTGCACCTCGGGGTGACCAAGCAGGCCGCGGTCCAGTTGGTGGACGAGCTCGAGCAGCGCGGCTACGTCGAGCGCGGGCCGCACCCGACCGACCGTCGCAGCAGGATGGTCGTGCTGGCACCGCGGGGCCGGGCCTGCGTGGCGAGCGTGGTGCGGCGCTGGGGTGAGGTCGAGGCGCGCTGGGGCGACCTGATCGGGGCCGACCGGGTCGAGCACCTGCGCGCCGACCTGCGGCGGATCGTCGCCGACTCCGGTCAGGCGGTGGCGCTGCGCCCGGTGTGGTGAGGTTCCCAGCGGTGCGCCTCGAAGGGTGCGTCGAGCGGGGCCCCGGTCAGCCGGTTGGCGAACGTGGACAGCGTGTACGTGCCGACGCCGAGCACCACGTCCAGGGCGTTGCGCTGGTCGTAGCCCGCGGCGAAGAACGCGTCGACGTCCTCGTCGGCCACGCCGCCGCTGGTCGCCAGCACCGCGTCGGTGAACCGGCGCAACGCCTCCAGCTTGGCGTCGGCGAGCGGCTCGCCCCCGCGCAGCGCCCCGATGACCTCCGCGTCGACCGCCTGGCGGGTCATCGTCGCCGAGTGCAGCGCCACGCAGTAGTGGCACCGCACCCGGGTCGCGAGGGTCATGATGACGACCTCGCGCTCCAGGGCGTCGAGCGACGAACGGTCGAACGCGGCGGTGTTGCCCAGGAAGGTCGCCAGCAGTTCCGGCGACTCGGCGATCCGCGCGACGGGGGAGGGGATGAAGCCGAACTTCTTCCGCGCGCCCTCGACCATCTTCCGGGAGCCCTCGGGTGCGGTCTCGATTGTGTGGCTGGTGAATGCCATGTGGATCTCCTTCTGCTCGTCCTCCCGAACTGTGCCCGCCCCATCGCCAACTAGTCAAGTTGCTTGACTAGTTGGCGATGGGGTCGGGGCTGTCGAGTTCGGTGTCGACAGAGGTGCGGGGCGGCGCGCCCGCTGGAACCTGAGCGCTGTCGATGATGACGACCGGGCTGTCCATCACCTGGGGCGCAAGGTGAAAATCACGGGAACTGATGCGTACCCCGATCCGACCACCTCGCCGACCCACCTCACGAGCGAAGGAGTCCGGGATGACCGTCGACGAGCACGAGGCGCCGCCACCCGAGCAGCGGCGGCGGGCGCCCGGTGGGTGGGCCGGGGTCCGACCGCTGCTGATGCGCCTGCACTTCTACGCCGGGGTGCTGGTCGCACCGTTCCTGTTGGTCGCCGCGCTGAGCGGGCTCGCCTACATCTACACCCCGCAGTTGGAGCAGGTCGTCCACGACCACGAGCTGCACGTGCCCGCCGCCGCGGCGTCGGTGCCGCTGTCGCGGCAGGTCGAGCTGGCCAGGCAGGAGGTGCCCGAGGGCAAGCTGGTGTCGGTGCGCCCCGGGGCGACCCCGACCGACAGCACCCAGGTCGTCTTCCACCTCCCCGACGCGGGGTCCAGCTTCAACCAGACGGTCTTCGTGAACCCGCACGACGGGGAGATCCGCGGCTCGCTGGAGACCTACGGCTCCAGCCAGGCCCTGCCCGTGCGCGCGTGGCTGAGCGGGCTGCACCGCAACCTGCACCTCGGTGAGTTCGGCAGGCTCTACAGCGAACTCGCGGCCAGTTGGCTCGGGGTGCTCGTCCTGGTCGGCCTCGGGCTGTGGGTGGGCAGGCGGGGCGTGCTGCGCCGGATCGCCCGCCGCGACAACCCCGCCGCGGGTCCCGCCGCGAAGCGCGGCCGGACGGTGTCGCGCCACGCCACGGTCGGCGTGTGGGCCGCGATCGGGCTGCTGTTCCTGTCCGCCACCGGGCTGACCTGGTCGGCGTACGCGGGGGAGAACGTCTCGGACCTGCGCACGGCGCTGGACTGGACCACCCCGTCGGTCACCAGCGCCGTCGACCCGTCCCCCACCGGCGCGGACGTCGGCATCGACGCGGTCCGCGCCGCCACCGCCGCGGCCGGGCTGGCCGACCCGGTCGAGATCCGCGTGCCCGCCGCCGCGGGCAAGGCGTACGTGGTCACGCAGGTGCAGAAGGGCCTGCCGGGCAAGTCGGACTCCATGGCCGTCGACCCGGCGACCGGGCAGGTCACCGACACCCTGCGCTTCGCCGACTACCCGCTGATGGCGAAGCTGACCAAGTGGGGCATCGACGCCCACATGGGCATGCTGTTCGGCCTGCCAAACCAGATCGTCCTGACCGCGCTGGCCCTGGCGATCATCGGGCTCGTCGCGTGGGGCTACCGGATGTGGTGGCTGCGCAGGCCCCCGCTCGGCGCCAACCGCTTCGGCAAGGCCCCGCCCCGCGGCACCTGGCGGCGGGCGTCGCCCACCGTGCTGGTGCCGCTGGTCGTGGTCGGCG
Organism: Actinokineospora spheciospongiae; assembly: GCF_003182415.1. Lineage (NCBI taxonomy): Bacteria > Bacillati > Actinomycetota > Actinomycetes > Pseudonocardiales > Pseudonocardiaceae > Actinokineospora > Actinokineospora spheciospongiae. The sequence continues at coordinate 193,569 of NZ_QHCP01000005.1, forward strand.
GGCTGCTCGCCTGGTTCCTGCCCGTCTTCGGGGTGTCGCTGGTCGCGTTCCTCGTGGTCGACGCCCTGGTCGCGTTCAGCACCAAGGAGGAGCCCACCAAGACCGGCTGAGCGCCGTCACCCCGCCGCCGGGAGAGTCACCCATTCGCGGTCGTTGGGCCATATGTACCATCGCCCGAGATCGAATGCTGGGCCGAATGGCCTACCACCCCGGTGACGATGTGCGTCGTCCCCACGTCGGACCCACCGCAGCAGGTGGGTGAAGGAGTACCTCCATGAACGTCCACAAGCGGACCGCCGCGACCCTGGCCATGCTGGCCACCGCTGCCACCCTGTCCATGGCCACCGCGGGTGTCGCCTCCGCCGACCCGATCGTCGACGACAACGGCCCCCTCGGCAACGGCCTCGGCCTGCTCGGTGCGCTCGGCGCACTCGGCGACGGCGGTCCGCTCGGCGACGGTGGCCCCCTCGGTGACGGTGGCCCCCTCGGCGACGGCGGTCTCCTCGGTGGCGCCGGTGCCGGTCTCCTCGGCGGCGGTCTGCTCGGCCGCTGACCGACTCGGTCGCGTACGTCTGTGAACCGGCTCCCGATCCCGGGAGCCGGGATCGGATGAGGCTCCGCCGAACCGCGGCAGCGGTTCGGCGGGGCCTCGCCCGTCGGCCCGCACCCGGATGGAAGAGTCCACAGGGGACTGATCCGGTGGCGGGCCGTTGCCGTGTCAGCCGGTGGGTGAGCGGCGTTCGATGAGGACGGTGTCGTGCCAGGTGCCGTCCACCTGGGCGATGCGCTCGCGGATGCCGACGGTGCGGTAGCCCGCGCGGTGGTGCAGGGCGATGCTGGTGCGGTTCCGGGTGAAGATGGACGATTGCAGGGTCCAGATCCCGTCGGCGTCGGCGGCGGTCACCTGCTTGTGCAGCAGGGCTTTGCCGACGCCCCGACCGCGGTGGGTTCCCGCGACGTAGACGGAGGTCTCGGCGACGCCCGCGTAGCAGTCGCGGGTGGAGGTGGGGGCGGCCGCGGTCCAGCCGACGACCTCGCCGTTGACCTCGGCCACCCAGCGGTGGCCGGGGAGCCACTTGGCGTCGAGGGTGGCGCGGCTGGGGACGGTGGTCTCGAACGTGGCCAGACCGGTGGCGATGCCCTCGCCGTAGATCCGGCGCACGGCGGACCAGTCGCCGGGTTCGAGGGCGCGGACGGTCACGTCGCCGGGGACATCGTCGGGGCAGCAGGGGTGGGGGGCCAGCAGGCCCATCACGGCGTCGGCGGCGTGCGGGAGCCCGGCGCAGCAGGCCTCGTTGACGGTGACGATCGTGGCGGTGCCCTCCCTGCGCAGCCGCACGAAACCGACGTCGGCGAGTTTGCGCAGGTGGTGCGAGGTGGTGGACTGGCTGGTGCCCAGGACCGCGGTCAGCGCGCCGACGGTGGTGCCCTTCGGGCTGGTGGCCACCGCGTGCAGGAGGCGGACGCGGACGGGTTCGGCGAGGCAGGCGAACCACTCGGCGTAGGTGGCGGCCTCGCCGTGGGGCAGGACGTGCACCAGGGGCAGTGCGATCGGCATGGTGTGAAGTGTATCGACTTGGATCGATGGTTGTATTCATCGACGCAGCTCGATACTGTTCCCCCGTCTTGATCGAGCACAGTCGATGAATGGGGAACACGATGAGCGACCTGCCCGTGGTGGTCGTCGGAGCGGGACCGGTGGGGTTGGCCGCCGCCGCGGAATTGGTCGAGCGCGGGGTGGTGCCGCTGGTGCTCGAACGCGGCGCGACCGCGGGCGCGGCGGTGGCGCAGTGGCACCACGTGCGGCTGTTCTCCCGGTGGGCGGAACTGATCGCCCCGGCCGCGCGCAGGCTGCTGGAGCCGCTCGGCTGGCGCCACCCGGCCCCCGGCGACCACCCCACCGGCGCGGAGTGGACCGGGTCGTACCTGCGCCCGCTGGCCGATGCGCTCGGCGACCGGGTGCGCTTCGGTGCCGAGGTCGTCGGCGTGGCACGGCGCGGCCGGGACCGGGTCGTCGACGCGGGACGCGGGACCGAGCCGTTGGCGGTGCACGTGCGCACCGCCGACGGTGGGGAGGAGCGGATCGCCGCGCGGGCGGTGGTCGACGCCTCCGGCACGTGGACCTCCCCGAACCCGCTGGGCGGGGACGGCCTGCCCGCGATCGGCGAAGCCGCCGCCGCCGACCGGATCTCCTACCGGGTGCCCGACCTCGCCGACCCCGGGGTGGCCGCGCGGTACGCGGGCGGGCACGTGGTGGTGGCGGGCAGCGGGCACTCCGCGCTGACCGCGCTGGTGGCCCTCGCCGGGCTGGCCGAGCGGGAGACCGCGACGCGGATCACCTGGCTGCTGCGCCGGGGTGCGGCCGGGGCGGTGTTCGGCGGCGGCGCGGCCGACCAGCTCCCCGCCCGGGGCGCGCTGGGCCTGCGGGCGCGAGCCGCCGTCGAGACCGGGCACGTCTCGGTGGTCACCGGGTTCCGCACCGAGGCCGTGGAGCGCGACGGGCGCGACCGGTTGGTGCTGGTGTCCGGCGAGGGGCAACGGGTGCAGGGCGTGGACCGGGCCGTGGTGCTGACCGGGTTCCGCCCGGACCTGTCGTGGCTGTCGGAGGTGCGCCTCGACCTGGACTCGACGTTGCAGGCGCCCGCGGCGCTGGCGCCGCTGATCGATCCGAACACCCACTCCTGCGGAACCGTCCACCCCCACGGCGTCAAGGAACTCAAACACCCCGAACCCGGGGTGTTCCTGGCCGGGATGAAGAGCTACGGCCGCGCGCCGACGTTCCTGGCCATGACCGGCCACGAGCAGGTCCGCTCCCTCGCCGCCGCCCTGGCCGGGGACCGGGAGGCGGCCGAGCGGGTGGAGCTGGTGCTGCCCGAGACGGGGGTCTGCGGCGGAGCCGGGGTGTTCGACGCGCCCGCCGAGGACCAGGGCGGTTGCTGCGGCACCCCCGCACCCGCCGCTGCCCCGTCCGCGACCCCGGCCCGCTGATCCGGCCGAGCCGCGCCTGCGGGTGCGCTCAGGAGGTCGGTGCGGGGGCGATTTCGGCGATCAAGCCCTCGACCAGGGCCTTGATCTCGTCGCGGATGGGTCGGACGGCCTCGACGCCCTGCCCGGCGGGGTCGGTGAGCTTCCAGTCCAGGTAGCGCTTGCCGGGGAAGACCGGGCAGGCGTCGCCGCAGCCCATCGTGACGCACACGTCCGATTCGCGGACCGCGTCGTGGGTGAGGACCTTCGGGGTCCGGGCGGAGATGTCGACGCCCACCTCGCGCATGGCCTCGACCACGGCGGGGTTGACCTCATCGGCGGGGGCGGACCCGGCGGAGCGGACCTCCACCCGGTCCCCGGCCAGGTGCGACAGCCAGGCGGCGGCCATCTGGGAGCGGCCCGCGTTGTGCACGCACACGAACAGCACCGAGGGCTTGACGGGCACGGTTCCTCCGGTTCGGACTGTGGTTCCGGTCGGGTGGGGGAGGACGGCGTCCTCGGCGTGCGCCGAGGCGTGCGGGTACAGGGCACGCAGCAGCGGCACCGCGATCGCGGCGGCGACGAGCTGGGCGAGGACGTAGGCGGGGACCGAGGAGGGCGCGATGCCCGCGAAGCTGTCGCTGAACACGCGCCCGACGGTGATGGCGGGGTTGGCGAAGCTGGTGGAACTGGTGAAGAAGTACGCCGCGCCGATGTAGGCGCCGACCGCGGCGGGGGCGGAGGCGGCCCGGCCGGAGCGGGCCAGGGAGAAGACCACCAGCAGCAGGCCCAGCGTGGCGACGACCTCGGAGAGCCCGTGCGGCCAGGTGGCCCGGTCGGTGGTGGAGATGCTGATCGGGGCGGCGTCGAACAGCGTGTTCGCCACCACCGCCCCGGCCACGCAGCCGAGCACCTGGGTCGGGGCGTAGGCGAAGAGGTGCCGTCGGGGCAGTCCGCCGAACACGGCGTCCACGAGGGACACCACCGGGTTGAAGTGACCGCCGCTGACCGGGCCGAAGACCAGGATGATGGCGTGGAGCCCGACTGCCGTGGCGGCGGCGTTCTCCAGCAGTTGCAGGCCGACGTCACCGGGGGAGAGGCGCTGGGCGGCGATGCCGGAGCCGATCACCAGTGCGGCGAGCAGCAGGCTGCCCAGGAACTCGGCCAGCAGTGCGCGGGCCAACGGCCGCGTCATCGGAACTCCTCCTCGGAACGCGCTGTGGGTGGGTCGTCATGGGGTGCGGACGGCGGGCGCCAAGCGCTCGACCCGGTCGGCCAGGTCGCGGAAGGCGGAGTCGAAGGCGTCCTCGGTGCCCACCGCGGCCGGGTCGGGCACCGACCAGTGCAGCCGGTCGGCGGGGTCGAGTTCCTCGTGGGCGTTGTCGCACACGGCCACGACCAGGTCGTCCGGGTGCACGACCTGCTCGACGTGGTGGGGGCGGGCCCGGGCCAGCGACAGGCCGTGCGCCCGGGCGGTGGCGACGGCCAGCGGGTGCACCCGCTCGGCGGGCCGGGTCCCCGCCGACGCCGTCGGCACGGCGCTGCGACTGGCCCACAGCGCCGCCGCCAACTGCGAGCGCGCGGAGTTGTGGCTGCACACGAACACCACCCGCCGCGCCCGCCGCACCCCGGAGGGCACCAGTCCGGCGAGCGCCGCGGTGCGCAGCCGCAGGTAGGTGCGGCGGGCGTCGCCCTCCGACCGCGACCGCCGCACCAGCCCGGCCCGCTCCAGCGACTTCACGTGGTGGGCCAGCAGATTGCTGGGCAACCCCAACGCCGCGCCCACCTCACCCGGCGCGGCGTCGCCCAGCAGGAGCCGGTCCACGATCGCCAACCGCGCGGGCTCGCCCAGCGCGGCGTGGACGCGGGCCCGCGCCGCCAGCTCCGGAGACCAGTCAGTGTTCATTGACTCAATACTTGCTGAGCTTCCCGTTGCCGGTCAAGATCGACCACGCAGACGAGCGCTGCGTCACACGACTGTGGACGCATCCACTCGTCAGTGGGAAGCGGGGCATCCCGCATACCCACTGTCCGATGTCGACGCTCAACACCGCGGCCGGGCCCTCACCCCGAGGAGTGCATCAATGTTCAGGTCGCGGTTGCCGGGTACGTCCTAGGTGGCGGAAAGAACGGGACGCCGGGGTTCTGCCCGACGCAACCCTCGGGCGCGGCCCCCGCCACCCGGCCCCGATGATCACAACAGGAGGAACGCACACCATGGGTTTTCCGAAGCGAGCTGAGGACATCATCGGTCTGACCGCGCACGACCGGTCCGGTGACAAGGTCGGCAAGATCGGTCAGGTCTACTACGACGACCAGACGGAACAGCCCAAGTGGGTCACCGTCAACACCGGCCTCTTCGGGATGAACGAGAGCTTCGTCCCGTTGCAGGGCGCCCGGGCCGACGGCGACACGGTGGTCCTCGGCCAGGAGAAGTCGGTCATCAAGGACGCGCCGAACGTCGGCCACGACCAGCACCTCTCCGAAGCCGAGGAGATGGAGCTGTACCGCTACTACGGCCTCAAGGCCGAGCAGGGCCAGGGCGAGCGCGCCGTGGGCACCGAGCGCCGGGCCGAGCCCGTGCGCACCGGCCGGGGCAACGGTGAGGCCACCATGACCCGCTCGGAGGAGCGGCTCAACGTCGGCACCCGCAACGAAGAGGTCGGCAAGGTGCGGCTGCGCAAGCACGTCGTCACCGAGGAGCAGCAGGTGTCGGTGCCGGTCCGGCGCGAGGAACTGCGGGTCGAGCGCACCCCGATCACCGGGGCCGAACGCGGCGCGGCGGGCAAGCACGCCGACTTCACCGAAGCCGAGCAGGAGGTGACCCTGCACCAGGAGCGCCCGGTCGTGGGCAAGGAGGCGGTCCCGGTGGAGAAGGTGCGGGTCGGCACCGAGACGGTCACCGAGAACGAGACCGTGCGAGGCGAGGTCCGCAAGGAGCAGGTCGAGGTGGACGGCGCTGACGAGCGTCGGCGGCGCTGACCGGGTTCGCCCGCAGACGGGGGTGCCCCTGGCCCACTGGGTCGGGGGCACCCCCGTGTGCGTGTCTGGCGTTGATGCCCGGTCTGTTGCTGTGGTGCCTGGGTGAGGGTCTGCTCCCCTTGGCCGTGTTTGAAAGCCCGGCCTTTCGCTGGGGTGCCTGGGTGGGTGTGCTCTGTTTCAATCCCGGGACTTCGTGGGTGTGCCCGGGTGGGTGGATGTGTTTGGCCGGGGCCCCTATGGCGATCATGTGCTCCAGTGTGACCGGGTGGGGCTGAAAAGATGCCCCACCGCCCAGGCAGGCTGTCACATGATCGCCACCCCCGGCCAAACACATCCACCCACCCGGGCAGGGTCGTAGCTGGGGCGGCGGTTGGTGGGGTGGTCGGCTGACCAAGCAGCACATCCACCCACCCGGGCAGTTGGCTCGTCGGGCCGCCGGTTGGTGGGGTGGTCGGTGGGTCGCTGCGCTGGTGGGGTTCGGGTGACTGGTGGCTGGGTGGCCGGTTCGCGGTGACTGGTTGGCCGCTGTGCCGATGGTGTTGGGGGGTGGGTGGCTGGGTGGCCGGTTCGCTGGGTGGTGGCTGGGCCTGGTGGTTCGCGGGGGTGGCTGGTCAGCCGCTGTTGCGGTGGGGAGTGGGGTGGCTTGTGGGCTGGGTGCCGGGAGGGCGGGCGCTGGAACCGGTGGCACGTGGGCGTGTCCGGGCAGCGCTGTGGCCGGTGTCGTCCCTGCCGACACCGGCCACAGGTGGTCCACCCGGGTCGCTCGCGGCTCGACCGGAGCGGGGTGCGGTCCGCCGAGCCTGCGGCGGGTGCCGTGGGTGGTGGGCTCGGTCGGGCCCGGTTCGGTCTGGTCTCAGTAGGCTGCCTGGTCGCGGTAGGGCGCCTGCTCCCGGTAGGTCGTGGTCCGGCGCGACCTGCGCGGCCAGGTCTTCGCCCCGAGCATGCCGCCGAGGGCCGCCGCGCCCAGTGACAGGGCGAGCCACAGGGCGCCCCACCCGGCGCTGCTGCGGGCGATCCGGATGGCGGTGTCCTCGTCGACCCCGGGCTGCGGGTTCGCGCCGACCTGGACGGCTGCCTCGAAGGCGCTGCCGAGGAGGGCGGTGCCGCCGACCAGGGTGAGCAGGAGCAGGGCGGTCAGGCCGACGGCCCAGACCAGGGCGCCGTGGAAGGCGCCCTCGCTGACGCCGCGCCAAATCGCCGACGAGCCCGCGGCGAGGCCGCCGATGAAGAACGCGACGAGGGAGAGGATGCCGCTGGTGACGGCTGCCGCCGTCTCGTGGCCGTCGGTGACGTTGAGCCAGCCCGCCGCGAAGAAGGCGAGTTGCAGCACCAGGAAGACGGGCAGCGCGATCGCGGTGCCCGCCCAGACCGCACCCCACCGCACCCGGTCGCGGCGGCGGCTCATCCCGTCGTTCGGGTCGTTGTCCACCTCGACTGCGGGGGCGCTCTCGGTGGGCCAGGCCGGTACGCCCTCGGGGTGGACGGGGGGCCTGGGCGACGGGGTGTGCGCTGCGGCGTGCTCGCTCGCCTGGTGGCTGCCGTAACCGGCCGTCCCGGTTCCGGGCATCGTCGCGGTGCTGCGGTCGGCCGGGTAGCCGGGCTCGTACGCTTGGTTGCCGGACATGCGTGGATCGGTCATGGCGCCATCTCCAGGGATGCGAGGGGTGGATCGAGCAGAACAGACCGCGAGGGCCGTACTCGGGATGAGCGGTCCGGCGGCCGGGGAAACACGCTTGTCCCTGTTTCACCAGGTCGTGGTGGTTGCCAGTGGGACCCCGGCGGCTTCGGTCACGCTCGGTGGCTCGGTGCCCGGGGTGTTGGACAGGGGGCGGGGCGCCGGTGGTCCACATGCGACATCGTGGGTGCAGTCCTCTGTGTCCTGCGTTGCGCAACCCGCTCGCGGGTGTTGGGGACGCCTCCGCAAGCGTTTGCCATGGGGGTTCACGGGCGTCTGCTCGGTAGCGCTGTCCTGGGGGAGCTGCTTTCCGGTACGGGGTGTCCGGTGTGCGCTGTCCCGGTACGTGAAAAGCGGTGGCGCGGTACCCGTTGCCGGGTACCGCGCCACCGCAGGTCACTGCTCACGCCTCCCGCGCGGGAGGCGACGACCGATCCGGGTCAGTTGCTCTGGCCGGTCCCGTTGTCGAGGATGCCGCCCTGGCCGCAGATGTCGGTGGCGATGCCCTCGTTCTCGTGCTCACCCGCGGAGCCCACCGGCGCCTGGACGCCGTTGAGGACCTCCTCCACCGGCACCTGGACGCCCAGGACGTTGATGTTGTTGTCGCAGACGCTGGCGATGATGTTGGTGTTGTGCAGCAGCGTCGTGTTGTCCAGGTTGACCAGACCCACCTGCGAGAACTCGCTGGAGTCGACCGTGCCGGAGTTGCCCACGCCGTCCTGGCCCTGGGGGGTGGGGAGGTCCGCCTCGGGCGCACCCGCCGTGGTGGCAGAAGCCATACCGCCCAGCATGACCATGCCGGCAGCGGTCGCAGCCACAACGGCACCAAGCTTCTTGATCACTGAAAGTCCTTTGATAGTCACTAGCTCATGTACACCGGAGATACGGCCACTCCGCATCGGCGCGAGGCGCGAACGGGCCCGGGGGGCATTTCGGAGTCAGCCGCGAAGCGAACGTACAGCGTCTCCGTGGGGGATTCCAGCGGGATACCCGATCGTGTATTTCTGAATCGGGTGGAGTCGTGAGGACCTGCGGTTGGACCGGTCCGCGGGGTGGAGCGGGCACAAAGCGAAGCGGTGGTGCGAGACCCCACACGGGAGTCCCACACCACCGCTTCACGGCCTTGGAACGACGAAGGCCGACTGATCGGGCCGCGTGAGCGGCTTGATCACTGGCTCAGCTCAGTTGTTCTGGCCGACGCCGCCGTCGAGGATGCCACCGGTGGCGCACAGGTCGGGGACCTCGGCCTCGTTCTCGGACTCGCCCGGGGACAGGATCGGCAGGTTGAGGCCGTTGGCCACGTCCTCGACCGGGACCTGGACACCCAGGACGTTGATGTTGTTGTCGCACACGCCCACGACGGCGTTGACGTTGTGCAGGATGTCGGTGTTGTTCAGGTTGAGCAGGCCAACCTGGTCGAACTCGCTGTGGTCCACGCTGTCGTCGTTGCCGACCACCGGGCTGGCCGAGGCCATGCCACCGAGCATCACCATGCCTGCGGCGGTGCCAACGGCGATAGCACCCAACTTCTTGAACACAGAAAACTCCTCATTGCATCAATGGATCGGCTTGACTGGCAATCGTCTTACGGGTTCCTTATCGAAGGAAATCCACCGTATCGAGCTGAACCTGACTGCCGTGGAATGAACATACATCGGGCGTTCGGCTAAATCCACTTGGCGACACTATCGTGTGATAGTTGATCACAGAGTAAGGAGGAGCCCCCTCAATCGGGTGATCCATTACCGGTTCGTGGCGGCGGTGATCCCGAAAAATCTAAAAATGAATTCGCTTTCACCGGCGCCCGGTCCGATCCGAGGCCCGAGGGAGAAGCTGTGTCCTTTGTGGATGAACGCGGCGGTGGCCCCCGGTCCGGGGGGCGCGCCCGGTTCGCGGGCGGGGGCGGTGTGCCGCGGGCGGCGCCGGAGCGCCGCCCGCGGTGCGTCCCCGCCTGCTGTCAGTACCCCGCGGTGGCGCGGATGCGGGTGGAGGAGGCGCCCTGGTCCCCGGCGACGTCCTGGCCGCGGAAGTAGGCGACGCCACCGTCGTCGTCCGCGACGGCGACCACGTACTCGCTCATGGCGCCCCCGGGGCCCGCGACCGAGTTGGTCTCCACGAAGGTCGAGTCGTTGTCGTTGTAGCGGTAGCCGTGGTGGTGGTGGCCGTAGTCGTTGTCGGTGTCCGCCGCGACGTAGGTGGACGAGGCGCCCCAGGGCCCGGCGGTGGACTCCTGGGCCTCGTAGTCGTCCGCCAGGGCGGTTCCCGCGCCACCGAGCGCGAGGGGGATGGCGATGGCACCGGCGACGAACATGCGACGAAGCGAAAGCATGGAATTGCCTCCTACCTGCTGCTGCTGCTGTTGTTGACCGATCCCCGCGGTGCGCTGCCGGTGGAAACGGGGCTGCGCTCTGCGGGATGTTGGTAAATCTGCTGGCCCCGCCCCGCGGTCGCTCAGCGAAATTGCTGTGACCAGGGTCACGCGATTTTGGTGCATGACGGACATTTCCAAGTCTGACGTCGGACTACGCGGAGGCTGATTCCGCTGATCAGCGCGTTCGACGCCCCTCGTGGTCACCTGGTCGAATGACGCACCTCCCGGTGGTTTAACCAACCCCGACCGGGGGTCCGTCCGCCGGAGCGCGGAGCGCCCCCGGTGTCGCGGGAACCGCACCGCTGGGCCGCCCCGGTCGACGATCGGGGGGTTGGGGGATCGACCCGGGGACTGGATGATGTGGACATGGGAGAGAAGGCGGAGGAGGCGGCGGCGCTCGCCTTCGGACAGCGGGTCGACGCGGCCGAGGTGGTGGCCGGGGGTCGGGCGCTGCGCGACGAGGTGGGGCACGAGGAGCAGGGCGTGCTGTCGTTGGCCGCCGACCGGCCGGGCGCGGTGGAGTTCGTCGAGGCGAGCAACGCGGGGCGGCTGGCCGACCTGGTCCCGCTGCGGGTGGGGCGGATGGTGGCCTCGCCGTTCTCCTTCTTCCGGGGCGCGGCCGGGCTGATGGCCGCCGACCTGGCGGCGGGGGTGCGGACCGGCGTGCACGCGCAGTTGTGCGGGGACGCCCACGCGGCAAACATGGGCCTGTTCGGCACGCCCGAGGGCAAGGTCGTGATGGACATCAACGACTTCGACGAGACGGTGCCCGGCCCGTGGGAGTGGGACCTCAAGCGGTTGGCGACCAGCCTGGTGCTGGCGGGCCGGGAGGGTGGGGTCCCCGAGGACCGCTGCCGGGAGGCGGCCGAGGACGTGGTCAAGTCCTACCGCAAGACGCTGAACCGGTTGGCCGAGCAGCCGTTCCTGGAGTCGTGGAGCGCCCTCGGTGACGAGTCGGCGCTGCGCGACGCCGAGGCGGACGCGCTGGAGGACGACTTCGCCAAGGCCGCCAGGAAGGCCGGGCGCAACACCAGTTCCCGGGTGGCGGCGCGGTGGACGCACCGGGCCGACGACGAGTGGCGGTTCGTCCCGGACCCGCCGCTGCTGTCCGCGGTGGACGATGGGGTCCGGGCGGCGGTGGTCGCCGCGCTGCCGCACTACGTCACCTCGCTGCGGGAGTCGCGGCGCAACCTGGTGCTGCGGTACGGGGTGTCCGACGTGGCGTTCCGGGTGGTCGGCACCGGCAGCGTCGGGTTCCGCAACTACCTGGTCCTGCTGCACGGCAACGGGGACGAGGCGCTGGTGCTCCAGGTCAAGGAGGCGCCCCGGTCGGCGGTGGCCGAGGTGCTGGGCCTGCCGCCCGCCAAGCACGAGGGCAAGCGGGTGGTGCACGGGGCCCGGCTGGTGCAGGCCGAGACCGACATCCTGCTCGGGTGGACGACCGTGCGGGGCAGGCACTTCATCGTCCGCCAGTTCCGCAACCGCAAGGGCGAGATCGATCCGACCGCGCTGGGGCGCGGCCACCTCGACGACTACGGCAGGCTGGCGGGCGCGCTGCTGGCCCGCGCGCACGTCCGCTCGGTGGACCCCAGGCTGCTCGCGGGCTACTGCGGCAAGGACCTCGACGACGCGATCGGCGGGTACGCGGTGGCCTACGCCGACCGCACCGAGGCCGACCACGCCGAGTTGGTGGCCGCCGTGCGGTCCGGTCGGCTGCCTGCGACCACCGAGGTCTGACGCGGCGGGCGAATCGGACAGTTCGTGCCAAGTGGACAGGATTCGCCGAGCCGGTGCGCGTGGGTGTGGTCACACGGGTGTGAGGAATCGTCAAACGCTCAAGTACGTTGGAGCTGATTGAACGTTTGACTACCGTGGAGGCGCGCGACATGACCACCGACCAGGGCACCCGGGCACTCAGGTTGGCGCAGGAGGCCCAGGACCTGCTGTTCCGGGAGGCCCGCACGGCGAACACCTTCTCCGCCGAGCCGGTGACCGAGGAGCAGGTCCAGGCCATCTACGACCTGGTGAAGTGGGCGCCGACCTCGATGAACACCCAGCCGCTGCGGGTGCTGCTGGTGCGCTCGCCGCAGGCCAGGGCCAAGCTCGAACCGCTGATGTCCCCGGGCAACCGGGCCAAGACCGCGAGCGCGCCGCTGGTGGCCGTGCTCGCCGCCGACGTCGACTTCCACGAGCACCTGCCCAGCCAGTTCCCGCACCACCCCGGCGCGAAGGACAACTTCGCCGACGAGGGCGGCCGGGTCGACGTCGCCCGGTTCAACGCGCTGCTCCAGGTCGGCTACTTCATCCTCGGCGTGCGCGCCGCGGGCCTGGCCGCGGGCCCGATGACCGGGTTCGACGCCGCCGGGGTCGACGCGGAGTTCTTCCCCGACGGCAGGCGCCGCTCGCTCGTCGTGGTGAACATCGGCCACCCGGGCGACGAGGCCTGGTTCGACCGCAACCCGCGGCTGGGCTACGAGCAGGTCGTCGAGACCGTCTGACGAAACGGCGAAGGACCCCGCGGGCGGCCCGCGGGGTCCTTCGCCGTCAGCGGATCAGGTCAGTGGATCAGTACGTGCCCTGGGTCTGCACGTTCAGCTCGGTGGAGCGGTGGAACTTGGCCAGGTCGGTCCGCGGGTCGTCGATCCGCAGCACGTCGAAGCCCTTGCCCAGGTCCGAGGTGTAGATGTAGCCGTTGTAGTAGTACGCCGACCAGACACCGCCGCTCTCGTCCGGGTCGGCCGCCGGGCCGCGCTCGAAGAAGCCGATCTCCTTCGGCGCCGTGGAGTCGGTGAAGTCGATGATCTGCACGCCGCCCATGTACCAGGCCTGGACCATGATGTCGCGGCCGGGGACCGGCAGCAGCGAACCGTTGTGCGCCACGCAGTTCTCTTCGTCGGTCTGCGTGCGGTTGATCTTGTAGAAGCTCTTGAACTCCAGCGCGCGCTTCTCGCCGCGGCCGGTGATGTCGTAGATGCCGTCGGCGCCGCGGGTCGGACCGATCTCCGGGTTGCAGGTGGCCGCGCCGCCGCCGCCCAGCTCGTCGGTGAACAGGACCTTGGTGCCCGCGTTGTTGAACGTGGCCGAGTGCCAGAACGCGAAGTGCTCGTCGTCCTGCACCCGGCTGATCACCCGGGGCTTCTCCCGGTCGGAGATGTCCATCAGCACGCCGTCGCCCATGCACGCGCCCGCCGCCAGGTCCTTCGCCGGGAAGACGGTGATGTCGTGGCAGCCGGTGGTCGCCGAGGTGTAGCCGGTCTCGATCGTGCCGGAGCGGCCGGGGTTGCCGCCGTCGGGGAACAGGTTCGGGGTGGCCACCAGCGCCGCCGACGCCGGGTCGCGCAGCGGGACCTTGACGATGGAGATGATGTCGTGCGGCGGCTGGCACTTGCTCAGGCTCGCCGCCGGGCTGTAGGACGAGACGTAGAGGTAGACGTCCTTGTTCTTCTTGCCCGGCACCAGCGTGTGCGTGTGCGAGCCGCAGGCGGTCTCGACCGCGGTGACGTAGCGCGGGTTGCGCTTGTCGCTGATGTCGAAGACCTTGATGCCCTCCCAGTACGGCTTGGTGCCGTCGTTCTGGGCGACCGAGTTGCAGGAGGCGTCGCTGCGCCGCGAGTCGGTCGACAGGAACAGCAGGTTCCCGCTCACCGAGACGTCGTTCTGCGACCCCGGGCAGAGCACCTGGCTGGTGATCCTCGGGCGCTCGGGGGTCTTGATGTCGTAGATGGTGAAGCCGAGGTAGTTGCCCGCGATGGCGTAGTCGCCGGTGAAGGCCAGGTCGGTGCCGACGGAGCTGGGCCCACCCAGCGGCGCGGTGGCCGGGATGTTGGCGACGTGCCGCACGTTCGGGCTGGTCACGATCTCGTCGGCGGCGGGGAACGCCCCCTGGGCGCTCGCCGAGGTCACCCCCGCGAGGGTCGACAGGGTCAGCGCGGCGGCACCCAGCACCGCTGTGGCCGACAGTCGTCGGGTGGAAGGCACGAGCAGCCCCTCTCGTGGAATGCGGAAACCGCAGTATGACCTCCCGGTCGGGCCTCGGACCAGCCACCAAGGTGGGATGTTTTCACCAGTTATGGGCGTCTTGTTGCCCCTGTCCGTGAACGGGTAGCGTCGGGGATCGTTGCTGGTGAGGGGAGTTCCGACGTGCGATGGCGACTGGTCGCGGCCTGTGCGGCCGCGCTGGCGGGCCTGACCGGTGCCGCCGGGTGCACCGCCGACGAGGCCCCGGCGAACCCGGTCGTCCAACCGGGGCTGCCGGGCGAGGGCAACCGGACCCTGTCGGCGGAGGAGGCCGCCTCGAACGCCGCCGCCACCCCGCCCAACGAAGCCGACCACACCTACGTGCGGGACATGGTCGCCCACCACCGCCAGGCGCTGGTGATGACCGCGCTGGTCCCCGACCGCGGCGCCGACCCCACCGTCAAGGCCTTCGCCACCCGGATCGCCGACACCCAGGGCCCCGAGGTGGACATGATGAACCGCTGGCTCACCCGGCACGGGCAACCCGAGGTCACCGAGCACGAGGGGCACGGCGGGCACGAGCACCACGCCATGCCCGGCATGGCCACCGACGAGCAGTTGGCCGCGCTGGCCGCCGCGTCCGGCCCGGCCTTCGACAGGCTGTTCCTGGAGCTGATGATCCGCCACCACGAGGGCGCGATCAGCATGGCCGACACCGTGCGCCGCTCCGGCTCCGACGTCCTCGTGCAGGAGATGGCCGACAACGTCGTGGCCGAGCAGTCCGACGAGGTCGCCAGGATGCGCGGCATGCTGGGGGCGTGACCGACCACCCCGCCGCACCCGACCTGTCCGCCAAGCCCGTCCTGATCGGCGAGCGGGTCCGCCTCGAACCCCTCGGCCCCGAGCACGTGGACGACCTGCTCGGCATGGTCACCGACCCCGCCCTCGACCGGCTGACCGGCACGCACACCACGTTCACCCGCGAGCAGCTCGTGGCCTGGTGCGGCTCCCGCGCCGAGCAGGACGACCGCCTGGACCTCGCCGTCGTCGACCCGGTCGGCGGGGAGTTCCTCGGCGACCTCGCGGTCAACGACTGGGACCCGGACAACCTGGTGGCGGGCCTGCGCATCGCGCTGTGGAAGCGGCACGGCCGGGGGCTGGGCAGCGAGGCGCTGCGGCTGGTCCTCGACCACCTCTTCGACGTCGTGGGCGCGCACCGGGTGGGCCTGGAGGTCGTCGAGTACAACGAGCGCGCCGTCGCCGCCTACCGCAAGGTCGGGTTCCGCGAGGAGGGCAGGCTGCGGCAGGCCTGGCTGTGGGACGGCGAGCGGTACGACGTCATCGTCATGGGCGTGTTGTCCACAGACCGGCAAACCGGGGCGCGGGCCGTCGGGGCGGGTCGTTAACATCATCGTCGACCTGACACCGCTGACCTGCCCGGGTCGGCCCCGCACCGAGGAGTACACCGTGTCCCAGCCGCAGCCCGTCGCCGTCGCCCCCGCATCGAGCGTGGTGGTGAAGGCGGGCACCACCGCGGGCGCGGCCGTCCGGGAGGCGGGTCTGCCGGGCAAGGGGGCCGACGCGGTGGTCGTCGTGCGCGACCCCGGCGGCCGGTTGCGCGACCTGTCCTGGACGCCGTCGGCGGACACCGAGGTCGAGGCCGTGCCCGCGAACAGCCCGGACGGGCGCTCGGTCATCCGGCACTCCTGCGCGCACGTGCTGGCCCAGGCCGTGCAGCAGCAGTTCCCCGAGGCCAAGCTGGGCATCGGCCCGCCGGTGCGCGACGGCTTCTACTACGACTTCGCCGTCGACCGGCCGTTCACCCCGGAGGACCTGCAGGCGCTGGAGAAGCGCATGAAGGCCATCATCAAGGGCTCGCAGCGGTTCTCCCGGCGGGTGGTCGAGTCGGTCGAGGCGGCGAAGGCCGAGCTGGCGGCCGAGCCGTTCAAGCTGGAACTGGTCGACCTCAAGAGTAGTGACACCAACGCTGTGGACACCACTGAAATCATGGAGGTGGGCGGCGGCGAGCTGACCATCTACGACAACCTCGACCCGCGCAGCGGCGAGCAGGTGTGGGGCGACCTGTGCCGCGGCCCGCACGTGCCGACCACCAAGCACATCCCCGCCTTCAAGCTGACCCGCGTCGCGGCGGCGTACTGGCGCGGCAACGACAAGAACCCGCAGCTCCAGCGCATCTACGGCACCGCGTGGGAGTCGCAGGAGGCGTTGGACGCGCACCTGGAGCTGCTCGCCGAGGCCGAGCGGCGCGACCACCGCAGGCTCGGGGTGGAGCTGGACCTGTTCAGCTTCCCCGACGAGATCGGTTCCGGGCTGGCGGTGTTCCACCCCAGGGGCGGGATCGTGCGCCGGGCCATGGAGGACTACTCGCGGCAGCGGCACGAGGAGGCGGACTACGAGTTCGTCTACTCCCCGCACATCACCAAGGGCACCCTGTTCGAGACCTCCGGGCACCTCGACTGGTACCGCGACGGCATGTACCCGGCCATGCACCTCGACGCCGAGTACAACGAGGACGGCACGGTCCGCAAGCCCGGCCAGGACTACTACCTCAAGCCGATGAACTGCCCGTTCCACGACCTGATCTTCCGCTCCCGCGGCCGGTCCTACCGCGAGCTGCCGCTGCGGATGTTCGAGTTCGGCTCGGTCTACCGCTACGAGAAGTCCGGCGTCGTGCACGGCCTGACCCGCGTGCGCGGCATGACGCAGGACGACGCGCACATCTTCTGCACCCAGGACCAGGTGCAGGAGGAGCTGAAGTCACTGCTGACCTTCGTCCTCGACCTGCTGCGCGACTACGGCCTCGACGACTTCTACCTGGAGCTGTCGACCCGCAACGACGAGAAGTTCGTCGGCTCCGACGAGGTCTGGGCCCAGGCCACCGAGACCCTGCGCGTCGCCGCGGAGGCCTCCGGCCTGGAACTGGTCCCGGACCCGGGCGGCGCGGCGTTCTACGGCCCCAAGATCTCCGTGCAGGCCCGCGACGCCCTCGGCCGCACCTGGCAGATGTCGACCATCCAGCTCGACTTCAACCTGCCGGAGCTCTTCGAGCTGGAGTACACCGCCCCGGACGGCTCGCGGCAGCGGCCGGTCATGATCCACCGGGCGCTGTTCGGCTCCATCGAGCGGTTCTTCGGGGTGCTCACCGAGCACTACGCGGGCGCGTTCCCGGCGTGGCTGGCCCCGGTGCAGGCCGTGGGCATCCCCATCGCCGACGAGCACTCCGAGCACCTGCTGGCGGTGGCGAAGGAACTGCGGTCGCACGGCATCCGGGTCGAGGTCGACCTGTCCGACGACCGGATGCAGAAGAAGATCCGCAACCACACGTTGCAGAAGGTCCCGTTCCTGCTGGTGGCGGGCGGCAAGGACGTGGAATCGGGCTCGGTGTCGTTCCGGTTCCGCGACGGCTCGCAGCTCAACGGGGTGCCGGTGGCCAAGGCCGTGGACGCCGTCCGGGCCTGGGTGGCCGGTCGGGAGAACGCCTCGCCGTCGTCGGAGACCTTCGTCGTGCCCGAGTAGCACCGCCGGGCCGCGCGGACGCACCCCCCGGTGGCGGCGTCCGCGCGGTGTACCCGGGGCGGGGCGGTGGCCCTAGGATCGGTGCATGGTCGATCCGGAGCTTGTCCCCCAGGAGGGTGTCGGCATTCCCGATGCGTTGCAGCGGTTGTGGACTCCGCACCGGATGGCCTACATCAGGGGTGAGGGCAAGCCGGAGGGGGACACCGCGTCCGGGTGCCCGTTCTGCGGGCTGGTGGACC
Organism: Actinokineospora spheciospongiae; assembly: GCF_003182415.1. NCBI lineage: Bacteria > Bacillati > Actinomycetota > Actinomycetes > Pseudonocardiales > Pseudonocardiaceae > Actinokineospora > Actinokineospora spheciospongiae. The sequence continues at coordinate 211,294 of NZ_QHCP01000005.1, forward strand.
TGGACGACGCCGACGCGCTGATCGTGGCGCGCGGGAAGACCGTCTACGCGGTGCTCAACCTCTACCCGTACAACCCGGGTCACCTGATGGTGGTGCCCTACCGGCACGTGGCCGACTACACCGACCTCACCGCGGACGAGACGGTCGAGCTGGCCGAGTTCACCCAGCACGCGATGCGGGTGGCGCGGCGGGTGTCGGCGCCGCACGGGTTCAACCTGGGGATGAACCAGGGCGTGGTGGCCGGGGCCGGGATCGCCGCGCACCTGCACCAGCACCTGGTGCCCCGGTGGGGTGGGGACGCGAACTTCATGCCGGTGATCGGGCACACCAAGGTGCTGCCGCAACTGCTGGGGGAGACCCGGCAGATGCTCGCGGACGCCTGGGCGGACTGAGGCACCCCGGCCGACCGGTCCGGGGACCGGTCGGCCGTGCGGGGGTCACGCCGTGCGGAGGACGGCCTCGACCTCGATGTGGATGTCGACCTTGTCGCTGACCACGATGACGCCGTTCTGCAGGCCTTCGAAGTTGACGCCGAAGTCCTTGCGGTTGATCTGGGTCTTGGCGGAGAAGCCGACCCGGGTGCCGCCGTAGGCGTCCGGGCCGAAGCCGTTCAGCTCGAAGTGCAGGGGGACGGTCCTGGTGACGCCCTTGAGGGTCAGTTCGCCGTTGAGGACGTAGCCGTCGCCGTCCTCCTGGAAGCCGGTGGCGGTGTAGGTCAGCTCCGGGTGGTTCTCGACGTCGAAGAAGTCCGAGGACTTGAGGTGGCCGTCGCGGTCGGCGTTGTAGGTGTTGATCGTGGCCAGGTCGATCCTCACCTCGACGCCGGAGGTGGCCGGGTCCTCGGTGGTGACGATGTGGCCGGAGACGCCGTCGAAGCGGCCCTTCACCTTGCTGACCGCCATGTGCCGCACGGAGAAGCCCACCTCCGAGTGCACGGCGTCGATGTCCCACGTGCCCGCGACGAAGTTCGGGATCTGGGTGAGTGCGGTGGTCATGGTCGCCCCTTCGGTTCGTTGAACGCTTGATTAAGCGTTCAACGAGCAAGCTACACGCATGCGGTTGAGAGTTCAACCAGAGGGGTACGCTGTGGGCATGGCTGAGGAGACGCGGTGGCTGAGCGGGGCCGAGCAGGATGTCTGGCGGACGTTCATCACCATGACGAGCGCGCTCACCGACTCGCTCGACCGTCAGCTCCAGCGGGACGCGAAGATGCCCTACACCTACTACGAGATCCTGGTGGTGCTGTCCGAGGCGCCCCGGCGCGAGCTGCGGATGAGCGAGCTGGCGGGGCTGCGCGGGTCCTCCCGCAGCAGGCTCTCCCACGCGGTGTCCCGGCTCGAGGAGGCGGGCTGGGTCGAACGGCGGGAGTGCCCGACCGACAAGCGCGGGCAGCTCGCCGCGCTCACCGACGCGGGGTTCGCCGCGCTGGCGGCGGCGGCCCCCGGGCACGTGACCGCCGTGCGGGAATCCCTGTTCGACCGGCTCACCGCCGAGCAGGTCCGGGTGCTCGGCGAGATCAGCGCGGCCGTCCTCGGCGGCCTCGACCCGGACATGCTGCTGCCGGGCAACCACCCGCGCGACTGTGGCGGTGGGCACGTCGCCGACTCCCCGCACACCGCTGAGGTGGGACAGCCCGAGGTCGGCGCCGACACCTGAGCGGGTGGGGCGCGCCCGGGCCGGGGCGGGCCGGTTAGGCTGCGGGCACCAGGTCGTCTTGCCGGTTAGGTGTCCCCGACAGACTCATGCTCAACATCTTCGCCCGTGCCTCGGTCTCGCGCGCCACCGATCCCATCGGGGCGTGGCTGGTCCGCCTCGGCCTCACCCCCAACGCCATGACCCTCTTCGGCACGGCGGGCGCCGTCGCGGGCGCGCTGTGGCTGTTCCCCACCGGTCACCTGCTCGCGGGCACCTTCGTGGTGTGGGGCTTCGCCATGTTCGACCTCATCGACGGCTCGATGGCCCGCGCCCTGGGCGGGGGCACGCGCTTCGGCGCGGTCCTCGACGCCAGTTGCGACCGCCTCGCCGACGGGGCCCTGTTCAGCGCTCTCACCTGGTACCTGTTCACCGTGGTCGACCACCGGGTGCTCGCGGTGGCCGCGCTGCTCAACCTGGTGCTGTCGCAGGTCGTCTCCTACGTCAAGGCGCGCGCCGAGGCCTCCGGGCTCAGCGCCGACGGCGGCCTCGTCGAGCGCGCCGAACGCCTGATCATCACCCTGGTCGGCACCGGGCTCACCGGGCTGGGCGTCCCGTACGCCATCGACGTCGCGCTGTGGCTGTGCGCGGTCGGCTCGGTCATCACCGTCGTGCAGCGGCTGCTCGCGGTCCGCCGCGCCGCCGAGGGGGCCGCCGCGTGAGCGGGCTCGCCGCCACCGCGTACGGCCTGGGCTGGCGCCTCGTGCGGCTGCTGCCCGAGGCCGCGGCCAAGACCCTGTTCCGGGCCGGTGCCGACTGGGCCGCCCGCCGCGGCGGGCCGGGGGCGCGGCGGCTGCGCGCCAACCTCGCCCGGGTCGTGCCGCAGGCCGGGCCGGAGGAACTCGACGCGCTGGTCCGCGAGGGCCTGCGGTCCTACGCCCGGTACTGGATGGAGACCTTCCGGCTGCCGACGATGGACGTCGCCGCGATCCACGCGAACGTCGCCGCCAACATCACCGGCGCCGAGTACATCACCGCGGGCCTGGCCGAGGGCAACGGCGTGGTGATCGCCCTGACCCACTCGGGCAACTGGGACGCCGCGGGCACCTGGCTGGTCCGCGAGCACGGGTCGTTCACCACCGTCGTCGAGCGGCTCAAGCCCGAATCGCTGTTCGAGAAGTTCGTCGCCTACCGCGAATCGCTGGGCTTCGAGATCCTGCCCGCCGAGGGCGGCGCCCGGATGGCCTCGGTGGTGATGGCCGAGCGGCTGCGCGAGAACCGGGTCGTCTGCCTGGTCGGCGACCGCGACCTGAGCCCGCGCGGCATCCCGGTCACCTTCTTCGGCCAGCCCGCCCAGTTGCCCGCGGGCCCGGCCTACCTGGCCGCGCGCACCGGCGCGGTGCTGCTGCCCGCGGGCGTGTGGTTCACCGACGACGGCTGGGCCGTGCGCATCCACCCGCCGGTCCCGGTGGGCGGGGTCAAGGGCATCCCGGCCGCCACCCAGGCGCTGGCCGACGTGTTCGCCGCCGACATCGGCTCGCACCCGGCCGACTGGCACATGCTGCAACCGGTGTGGACCGCGGACAAGGAAGCCGCCAGGGCCGCGGCGGCCGGGGAAAGCCCGCGGTGAGGGTCGGCATCGTCTGCCCGTACTCGTTCGACGTCCCGGGCGGGGTGCAGGCCCACGTGCTCGACCTGGCCAGGGCGCTGACCGGGCTCGGCCACGAGGTCGAGGTGCTCGCCCCGGCCGACGAGGACACCGAGCTGCCGGACTTCGTGCACCCGGCGGGCCGGGCGGTGGCGATCAAGTACAACGGCTCGGTCGCCCGGCTGGCCTTCGGCCCGGTGTCCTACGCCAGGGTCCGGCGGTGGATTCACGACCACGACTTCGACGTGCTGCACCTGCACGAGCCGACCGCGCCCAGCCTGTCGATGCTGGCCATGATGATCGCCGACGGCCCGATCGTGGCCACCTTCCACACCTCCACCCCGCGCTCGCGCACCCTCAGCGCGTTCCAGTCGGTGCTGCAACCGTTCCTGGAGAAGATCACCGCCCGGATCGCGGTGTCCGAACTGGCCAGGCGGGTGCAGGTCGAACACCTCGGCGGCGACGCGGTGGAGATCCCCAACGGCGTCGACGTCGGCTTCTTCCGCGACGCCGAACCGCTGCCCGGCTACCCCAGGGCGGGCGGCACGATCGGCTACGTCGGCCGCTACGACGAACCGCGCAAGGGCATGCCGGTGCTGCTCGACGCGCTGCGCCTGCTCGAGGACCTGCCCGACCTGCGGGTGCTGGTGGTCGGCCGGGGCGACGAGGAGGAGCTGCGGCGCGCGGCCGGGCCGTGGGCGGACCGGATCGACCTGCTCGGGCAGGTCGACGACCCGACCAAGGCCCGCGCGCTGCGCAGCGTGGACGTCTACTGCGCCCCCAACACCGGCGGGGAGAGCTTCGGCATCATCCTCACCGAGGCCATGTCGGCGGGCACGGCCGTGGTCGGCAGCGACCTCGACGCCTTCCGCCGGGTGCTGCTCGACGGCCGCGCGGGCGTGCTCACCGCCGTCGGCGACCCGGCGTCGCTGGCGGCCGGGCTGCGCTCGGTGCTGACCGACCCCGCCCGGCGCGCCGCGCTGGTGGCCGAGGCGGACCAGCGGGTCACCGCGTTCGACTGGTCGGTGGTCGCCCGGCAGGTGCTGCGCGTCTACGAGCAGGCAGCGGCGGCCGTCCCGCGCGCGGTCGGGGAGGTCGGGTGAGCGGGTTCGGGCTGGCCGTCCTCCTGGTCGGGCTCGCGCTGCTGGTCGTGCTGGGTAGCTGGCTGGTGGGCACGGCCAACCGGCTCGACCGGCTGCACGTGCGCACCGACGCCGCGTGGGCGGCGCTCGACGCGGCCCTGGCCCGGCGCGCCGTCGTCGCCCGCGCTGTCGCCGGGACGCTCGCCCCCCGGGCGGGCGACCGGTTGCGGGTGCTGGCCGACCGCGCCGAACGGGCACCCCGCCGCGAGCGCGAACCCGCCGAGAACGCGCTGAGCAGGGAACTGGCCGGGGTCGACCGCCAGTCGATCCCGCTGGTGCTGGCCGCGGAACTGGTCGACGCCGAACACCGGGTCGTCATCGCCCGCCGCGTGCACGGCGACGCCGTGCGCGACACGCTGGCGCAGCGCCGCCGCCGGGTGGTGCGCTGGTTCAAGCTGGCGGGCACCGCGCCGCAACCGGCCTACCTGGAGATCGCCGAACCGCAGCCCACCGACCTGCCCCGCCCCCGCCCAGCGGCCAGGGTGGTCCTGCTCGACGCCACCGACCGGGTGCTGCTGTTCCACGGCCACGACCCGGCCGACCCGGGGGACTCGTACTGGTTCACCGCGGGCGGCGGCGTCGAACCGGGGGAGGACCTGCGCGGCGCGGCCGTGCGCGAACTGCGCGAGGAAACCGGGGTCGACCTGCCGCCGGACGCGCTGACCGGCCCGATCTGGCGGCGGCGGGTGGCGTTCAGCTTCGAGGGCCGCAACTACGACGGCGAGGAGTGGTTCTTCCTCGCCCGCCTCCCCGAGGGCGCGCAGGTCAGCACGGACGGCTTCACCGAGCTGGAGGCCCGCACCATCGCCGAACACCGCTGGTGGACCCCCGAGGACCTGCGGGAGACCACGGACACGGTGTACCCGGTACAACTGGCCGACCTCCTCCCGAACCTGCCCGACGAAACCTGGTCCGGCGCGCCGAGAACGGTCCGCTGAGCCACCGGGACCTGCCCTCGAACCCACCCGACGAACCACCGGCCGGCCACCCGAACCACATCGGCGCAGCAACACCCAGCCAGCCACCCCGAAACCCGCCTGCCCGGCAGGCGAATGCCCGGGCGGGTGGATGTTGCTCGGCCAGCCACCCGACCACCCCGCCAACCGCCGGCCCGGCCACCGGGCACCCGAACCCCACCGGCGCAGCGACCTACCGGCGCAGCGACCCACCGGCGCCACCGAAACCGCCGGCCCGGCGAGCAATGCCCGGGTGGGTGGATGTGCTGCTGGGCCAGCCGACCACCCCGCCAACCGCCAGCCCGGCCACCAGCCACCGCGAACCCCACCGGCGCAGCGACCCACCGGCGCCACCGAAACCGCCGGCGCCACCGAAACCGCCAGCCCGGCGGGCGAATGCCCGGTGGGTGGATGTGCTTGGCCAGCCACCCGACGACCCCGCCGGCTCGGCCACCAGCCACCCGAAACTCCACCGGCGCAGCGGCCCAACCGGCCACCCCACCAACCGCCGGCCCGGCGAGCCAACTGCCCGGGTGGGTGGATGTGTTTGGCCGGGGGTGGCGATCATGTGACAGCCTGCCTGGGCGGTGGGGCATCTTTTCAGCCCCACCTGACGCACTGGAGCACATGATCGCCATAGGGGCCCCGGCCAAACACAGCCACCCAGCCGGGCACACCCATCAAAAGACCGGGCTTTGAACCAAAGCCATGGCCAAACACATCCACCCACCCGGGCACCCAACGCAAAGACCGGGCTCCGCAGGACACATGCGCGGCCAAGCCCATCCACCCGGGCACCACCAGCGGAATCCCGCTTCGCGGACACGGCCCAAGTGGCCTGGTGGAATAGCGGCGGATTGGCCTCGATGAGCGGGCCACCTCGGACGTAGTGTCGGGGGAGCGGCGGTGTGCCGCCACCCCCGACGAGAACTGGAAGGGCCCTCCCGTGTCCGAAACGCAGACCGCTCCCGAGACCGGCACCACCCGCGTCAAGCGCGGCATGGCCGAGATGCTCAAGGGCGGCGTCATCATGGACGTGGTCAACGCCGAGCAGGCGAAGATCGCCGAGGACGCGGGCGCGGTGGCCGTCATGGCGCTCGAGCGGGTCCCCGCCGACATCCGCGCCCAGGGCGGCGTTTCCCGGATGAGCGACCCGGACATGATCGACGGCATCGTCGCCGCGGTGTCCATCCCGGTCATGGCCAAGGCCCGCATCGGCCACTTCGTCGAGGCCCAGGTCCTGCAGTCGCTGGGTGTGGACTACATCGACGAGTCCGAGGTCCTCACCCCCGCCGACTACAGCAACCACATCGACAAGTGGGCTTTCACCGTCCCCTTCGTCTGCGGCGCCACCAACCTCGGTGAGGCCCTGCGCCGCATCACCGAGGGCGCGGCCATGATCCGCTCCAAGGGCGAGGCGGGCACCGGTGACGTCTCCAACGCCACCACCCACATGCGCAAGATCCGCGGCGAGATCCGCAGGCTGACCTCGCTGCCCGAGGACGAGCTGTACGTGGCGGCCAAGGAACTCCAGGCCCCGTTCGAATTGGTCCGCGAGATCGCCCGCACCGGCAAGCTCCCGGTCGTCCTGTTCACCGCGGGCGGCATCGCCACCCCCGCCGACGCGGCGATGATGATGCAGCTCGGCGCCGAGGGCGTCTTCGTCGGCTCCGGCATCTTCAAGTCCGGCAACCCCGCCCAGCGCGCGGAGGCCATCGTCAAGGCCACCACCTTCCACGACGACCCCGACGTGATCGCCAAGGTCAGCCGCGGCCTCGGCGAGGCCATGGTCGGCATCAACGTCGAGGACATCGCCCAGCCCCACCGCCTCGCCGAGCGCGGCTGGTAGTCGGGGGCTGCCTGCCCCCGGGGTCGGCTCGTGCGAGTCGAGTGGTCGCTGGGTGGTCGGGCCGGGATCGATCCGGCCCGACCACCCAGCGCCATTTCGACGGTCGGACCAGCTCCCCCGCAGCCACCGGGCTGTGTCAACCGTTCGAGCGCGGGGCGATGAGACAGACCACTCCGCCGATCAGCAGGACCGCCGCGGGCAGGAGCAGGTCCTTGCCGTTGAACAACGCGCTGTCCGGAGGGGCGAAATCCCACCCGAGGTGGTGGAACACCCTGCCCACGTGGTTCACGTTCGCCAGCAACACCACACCCGTGAACGACGCGATCACCACCTTCAGCCCCTTGCTCCCCCCGGTGACCGCCAACGCGAGGAGCAAGACCGCGATCAGCCACAGGCCACCGGTTTTGTGGACAGCCACCGCCGCCAACCCCGCCGCCAAGGCCACCAGTCCGCCGAGCGCACCTCGTGACAGCGCCGACGAGCGCACCACCGCGAACGCGGCCACCGCGACCAAGGCGACGAGGGCGAACCGTTCCGGCCAGGCGCCCAGGTCGGGAAGTGTCCCGGTGAGGCCGCGGATCACGCTGGCGAGCACGAGGGTGCCCGAGCCGACGACCGAAACCGCCACGAGCGGCCCGGTGGGATGCCCGCCGCGGCGGTACCACCACCGGGTGGCCAGGACACCGACCGCGATGGCGACCAACCACGCCATGCCGAGCACGAGCGGGTGCGCGACCTGCTGGAACAACCCATCGGCCACGGTGTCGAACGGGTCCACGCCCACCGGACCGAAGTCGACGCGAGTCGACGGCAGGGTCCCGCCGCAGCCCGTCGTCCCTGTCGCGGGGTCGGTCGTGCAAGTGCCGGTGGACGCACCTGACCACCCGAAGGGGTCGTGGAACGGGATCAGGGCCAAGAGCAGGACCCCGAACGCGATCTGGGGCAACCAGGCGGGATTCCTCCCGCCTCGGGGGCGCCCGGTCGGGCCGGGACGTTCGGGCATTCGGCACTCCCCAGGTCGGACCGCACCGCGTCGGGCATCCTGCCGGACCATGATCGCGTCCCGCCGTGAACACATCCCGCCGCGGGTGCCAATACAGGGGTGTGGAGGCGATCACGGGCATGGCGGTCGGGGATGCGCGGCCAGACCTGACCGGCGACGACGCCGCAGTGGTGTTCACGCGCCTGTTCGACAGCCATGCCGATGGCATCCACCGCTACCTGACCAGACGGGCCGGCCCGGCGGCCGCGGACGACCTGGTGGCGGAGACCTTCGTCGCGGCCTGGGCGGGCCGGGTCGGCTACGACCCCGCTCGCGCCGATGTGCGCCCGTGGTTGTTCGGGATCGCCACCAACCTCCTCCGTGCCCACTGGCGCGAGGAAACGCGGTCGCTGCGGCTGGCCGCCCGCGTGGGTGACCAGCCCCTCGAACCACCCGAGGACCCGGACGACACCGCGATTCGCCGTGCCGACGCCGATGCCGACGTGCGTGGTCTCGCCGCCGCGCTGTCGGACCTGCCCGCGGCGGACCGCGAGGTGTTGCTGCTCACCGCGTGGGCTGAGCTGACGGCGGTCGAGGTCGCGGAGGTCCTGGGCATCCCGGCGGGCACGGTGCGGTCGCGCCTGCACCGGGTCCGCCGCACCCTCCGCGCCACCGCCCCCGCCCTGGCCGCCCGAGTCGAGGAAACGACGTGACCATGCCCACCCCGTGGACCGAGGCGGAGCTCGACGACGCACTGGACCGGCTCAACGCCGGCATCCGCCCAACCGCGGGCGGTGTGGCCCGCGCCCGCGCGAAGCTGGTGGCGGCGATCGCGGAACCGGACCGGGTTCCGGTCGCGCGGCCGGACCGAGCCGCGGCGGGCCGTGCGGCCCGCGCCGCAACCGCGCGACCGAGCCGCGGTACGGCAGCGCGGAGGTGGCGGGCGAGCAGGGTGCTCACCGCGGCGGCAGCCGTGCTGGCGGTCGTCGGGTTGGCTGTCGGGATGTTGCTCGTGCAGTCCGCGACCACGGCCGGACCCGCGTCCGCCGCGGCGGTTGCGGCGTTGGAGCGGGCAGCCGTCGGCGGGGGACAGGATGCCCCGGTGCCGGACGGCTCGTACCGTCACGTGACGACGCATTCGTGGGACCTGCGTGAGATCGGGCGGACCCCGCAGGGGCCCGCCGCCTACCTGGCCGAGACGGTCATCGAGGTGTGGATACCGCGCGACCCCGCGCAGGAGTGGCAGATGGAGCGGTCGACCACACCGCGCAAGGTGTGGGTGGCGGGGAACGAGAACGAGGCCCGCGCCGCCGGGTTGATGATCGACTACCCGCTTCCCCGCGGCGGCCGACCCGGCCCGCTGCGCGCGGCCTGCGGCGACTTCTACGCCACCGGGGACCGCCCGGCCTGTGCGGCGCCCGGAACGTGGCAGACACCCGACACCGAGTTCCTGTCGAGCCTCCCCCGCGATCCGCGGGCCCTCTACGACCGGTTGCTCACCGATGCGTCCGCGACGGGCCACGGGACCTCGCAGGTGCTCACCCTGACCACCGACGTGCTCCGCACCGGCTTGGTCCCCGCCGACCTGCGGGGCGCGCTCTACGCGGCTCTCACCCGCCTGCCCGGTCTCGACGTGGTCGACGCCGCCGCGAACCTCGACGGGAAGCGCGGCACCGCCCTCGGTGTTCTCGACGACCAGACCCGTCAGGACATGATCATCGACCCCGTGACGGGTGCCTTCATCGGTGAACGCCGGGTGAGTGCGGGGACCACCGAGAGCGGTATCCCCGGTGGGACGCTCCTCGGCTACTCCTCGGTGGAGGCGGACGTCGTCCCCGCCATCGGCCAACGCTGACCTCGCACACCGGTGCGGGCACGTCGTGCGCCGACGCGGGGAGTCCGCTCAGTTGTGCTCGGACACCAGTGAAGCCGTGGTCCCGGTCTCCAGCGCCTCGAACACGTGCGGCAGGTCCCCCGGGTAGCTCATGAAGTCCCCCGGCAGCAGTTCCACCGGCGCCTCCGCCGGCCCCACCAGCGCCCGCCCCGTGCACAGCACCACGTGCTCCACCACCCCCGGCGCGTGCGGGTCGGACACCCGTCGGGACCCCGGCTCGCTCGACACCAGGTAGATGTCGCGCCGGGCGTGCGGGGGGCTCGCCGAGAGCAGGGCGGTCCGGTACTCGGCCTGTTCCGATCGGACGGCGGGCCCCTCCCCGCGCCGGATCACCTGGACCGGTGTGCAGGGTGGGTCCACGAGCCTGCTGAAGGGGATGTCCAGGGCCAGGCTCAGGGCCCACAGCGTCTCGATGCTCGGGTTGCCCGCGCCCGACTCCAGTTGCGAGAGGGTCGACTTGGCGACGCCCGCGCGCTTGCCGAGTTCGCTCAGCGACAGGCCCACGCGCTCGCGTTCGCGCCGCAAAGAGCGGGCGATGATCTCGCGTGGTGCGCCCCGGTCCGGCATTCCAACCTCGTTCGACACATCGGTCCGATCGTTCTCCTTGACGAACGATCGGTGTGTGTTCATGATAATGGCCATGCGTTCGTTGTGGCGAACACTCGATCCGGAGACCCTGCGGGGAATCCTGACCATCACGGGGTCCGCGGCGGTCAGCGGTGCCTCGTTCGGGGCCATCGCCGTGGCCACCGGGCAACCGCTGTGGGTGCCGATCACCATGTCCGCCCTGGTCTTCGCCGGTGGGTCGCAGTTCCTCGCCGTCGGGGTGCTGGCGGGTGGGGGCGGGCCGGTGGCCGCTGTGCTCGGGGGGCTGGTGCTCAACGCCCGGCACCTGCCGTTCGGGTTGGCCGTGGGGCACCTCGTGGGGCGCGGGCGGGTCGCGCGCCTGGTCGGGAGTCACCTGCTGGTCGACGAGTCGGTGGCGTTCGCCCTGGCGCAGCGTGATCCCGGGCAGGCCCGCGCCGCGCTCTGGGGGTGCGGCGCGGGCCTGTTCGCGGGGTGGAACCTGGGGACCGTGCTCGGCGCGCTGGTCGGCGACCTGATCGCCGACCCGGCCGCCCTGGGGTTGGACGTGGTGTTCCCGGTGCTGCTGCTGGCGCTGGTGCTGCCGGTGCTCACCGGGTCGCAGCGGCAAGGCAAGCTGCGGCCGGTGCTGGTGGGGGCGGTGGTGGCGTTGGCGACGACGCCGTTCCTGCCCGCCGGGGTGCCGGTGCTGCTGTCGCTGGTCGGGCTGTTCGCGGTGCCCCGGCGCGAGGCGGCGGCCACGTGACGGTCGTGGCGATCCTGCTGCTCGCCGCCGGGACGTTCGCCTTCCGGTACGGCGGGACCGCGCTGCGCGAGCGGATCGACCTGCCCGAGCACGTGCGCGAACTGCTCTCCACCGCCGCGCTGGTGTTGCTGGTGGCCCTCGCCTCGACCGCCGCGCTGGCCAAGGGGCAGTCCTTCGCCGGGTGGGCGCTGCCCGCGGGGGTGGTCGTCGGCGGGGTGCTGGCGTGGCGGAAGGTGCCGTTCCTCGTCGCGGTGGTGGCGGGGACGGGCACGGCCGCCCTGCTGCGGGTGGTCGGGGTGTCCTGACTAGGCTGGTGGACCGGCCGGGGTGGCCGGGGCGGCAGGAGGATGGACGAGGGTGTCGGACGGTCGACCGCTGATCGGGGTGCTGGCGCTGCAGGGCGACGTGCGCGAGCACACCGCCGCGCTGGAATCCGGTGGCGCGCGCACGCTGGCGGTGCGGCGGGTCGCGGAACTCGCCGACGTCGACGGGCTGGTCATCCCCGGCGGGGAGTCGACCACCATCTCCCGGCTGTTGCAGACCTTCGAGCTGCTGGAGCCGCTGCGCGCCCGGCTGGCCGACGGGATGCCCGCCTACGGGTCCTGCGCCGGGATGATCCTGCTCGCCGAGAAGGTCCTCGACGGCCGACCCGACCAGCAGCAACTCGGCGGGATCGACATGACCGTCCGCCGCAACGCCTTCGGCAGGCAGGTGGACTCGTTCGAGGCCGACCTCGACCTCGCCGGACTCGACAGCGCGGCCGGGAAGATCCATGCTGTGTTCATCCGCGCCCCCTGGGTCGAGGCGGTGTCGACCGGCGTCGACGTGCTCGCGACCGTGCCGGACACCCCGGCGGCGGGTGCCGCCGCCGGTAGGATCGTGGCCGTTCGACAGGGACCCGTGCTGGCGACCGCGTTCCACCCGGAGCTGACCGGCGACACCCGGGTGCACCGCCTGTTCGTGGACGTCGTCCGCGGCCGGGCCTGAAGCAGACACGCCTGAGTTACAGACGGAGGAGAGATGAGCGGCCACTCCAAGTGGGCGACAACCAAGCACAAGAAGGCCGCCCTCGACGCCAAGCGTGGCAAGCTCTTCGCGAAGCTGATCAAGAACATCGAGGTCGCGGCGCGGACCGGCGGCGGTGACCCGGAGGGCAACCCGACGCTGTTCGACGCCATCCAGAAGGCGAAGAAGAACTCCGTCCCGCTCGACAACATCGAGCGCGCCCGCAAGCGCGGCGGCGGCGAGGAGGCAGGCGGCGCCGACTGGCAGACGATCATGTACGAGGGCTACGGGGCCAACGGCGTCGCGGTGCTCATCGAGTGCCTGACCGACAACCGCAACCGGGCCGCGAGCGAGGTCCGCACCGCGATGACCCGCAACGGCGGTTCGATGGCCGACCCCGGCTCGGTGTCGTACATGTTCAACCGCAAGGGCGTCGTGGTCATCCCGAAGAACGACCTGTCCGAGGACGACGTGCTGATGGCCGTCCTGGACGCGGGCGCCGAGGAGGTCAACGACCTCGGCGACACCTACGAGATCGTCTCCGAGGCCACCGACATGGTCGCGGTGCGCACCGCCGTGCAGGAGGCGGGCTACGACTACGAGTCCGCCGACGCCAGCTTCGTCCCGTCCCTCACCGTCGCGCTGGAGGTGGACGGGGCGCGCAAGATCTTCAAGCTGATCGACGCCCTCGAGGACTGCGACGACGTCCAGAACGTCTATTCGAACTTCGATGTCTCCGACGAGGTCATGGCCGAGGTGGACTGATTTCTGGTCTCATGGAGGCCCGGGCGCACCGCGCCCGGGCCTCCATCGTCTCCACCGTCTCCACCGAGTCCCCGCCCGGTCCCCTGAGGAGTCCCCGATGTCGCTGGACCACATCTCCGAGGAGGAGGCGGCGCTGCGCGAGTGGCTGCTGGCCACCTGCGAGTCCGACGGGCACGCGGTGGTCGAGGTCGACGGCGACGAGTTCGGCGCCCCCTACGCCTTCTCCGTCGGTGCCTGGCGCTGCTTCGGCGCCCCCGAGGCGGTGGTGGTCGGCCTGCCGAAGGACATGGCCCGCCCGCTGATCGACCTCTACGTCCGCCGCGCCGCCGCCGGGGAGCGGTTCTTCCCCGGCCTGCCCTACCTGGACTTCTTCGACGGCACACCGCTGGTGGTCGAGCGGGTCCACCAGGCGTTCTACCCCGAATACCTCGGCAGCGCGATGCTGCTCTACCCGTCCGGGCAGTTCCCGGCGCTCCAGTTGATCGTCGCCACCCCGGAGGGCCACTTCCCGTGGAGCCGCCGCGCCCCGGCGGGCTTCGCCGACTGGCAGCCGGTCCTCACCGACTCCGGCCAGCCGGAGAGCTGGCGCCCGGGGATCGACGGCCCCTAGCGGGTCAGCCGGGTGATCAGCCCCGCGTGCTCCGGGAACTCCGCGACCAGGTCCGCGCGCTCGGGGAAGTGCACGGTGTCGTCGGTGTAGGGCGGGACGACGACCGTGCCGACCAGTGACCAGTTCGGCGTCTCCGAGGCCTGCCACACCCCGGCCGGGACCACAAGCTGCGGGCGCTGACCGGCCACGACGTCCGGGCCCAGCACGGTCGAGCGCGGACCGCCGGGGCCGAGCAGGTGCACGGTCAGCGGGGAACCGGCGTGGAAGGCGTACAGCTCCGGGTGGTCCAACCGGTGCCAGGCGGAGAACTCCGGGGCGACGAGCAGGTAGTGGATCGCCGAGAACGCCTCGTCGCGCCAGGACTGGCTCCAGCGACCGCCCTCCACCGGCAGCGGTTCGAGGCCGAGCGCGGCGGTGATCTCTTCCGGTGTCACGCGGGCGATCATGCCGGAACGGCCCTCCCGGCCTGTCGGGGTGCCTCGCTAGGCTCGGGCGGCCCGTTCCCCCTGGAGGTCCCACCGCTGTGACCGCGCCCGACCGACCACCGCGCCCGCGCGACATGTCCGAGGACCAGCTCGGGTTCTGCCCGCAGCCCGCGGTGCGCTGGCTGGCGCCGAAGGTGCTGATCAGCACCGGCGTGCAGTCGCTGATCGCGTCGATCTTCGGCTCCTACGCCGACAAGCGCGAACTCCAGGGTTCGCTGCCCTCGGAGGTCCACCGCTTCTCCCAGGGGACCGACGAGGCGGGCGAGTTCTGGTTCGACTTCGTCGCCGACCTCGGCGACGGGTTCGACGCGACCTTCTCGGTGGCCTCCCTGCTCGCGGCGGAATCCCTCGACCTGCCCGGCGTCGGCCCGCTGCCGCGCGGGCGGCTGCTGGTCATGGGTGGCGACGAGGTGTACCCCTCGGCGTCCACCCGCGCCTACGAGGACCGCACCAAGGGCGTCTACAAGGCGGCGCTGCCGGTGGCGCGCGGCGAGGCGCCCACGCTGTTCGCCCTGCCCGGCAACCACGACTGGTACGACGGCCTGACCTCTTTCCTGCGGGTCTTCGCCCAGCAGCGGGCCATCGGCGGTTGGCAGACCGCGCAGCGCCGCTCGTACTTCGCCGTGGAGCTGCCGCGACGGTGGTGGCTGTTCGCCATCGACACCCAGTTCGACGACTACGTCGACAGCCCTCAGTTGGAGTACTTCCGCGCGGCCGCCGAGGGCCTGCGCCCGGGCGACGGGGTGATCCTCTGCACGCCCACCCCGGTGTGGGTGGACGCGGGCTCCGGGCGCGAACCCGGCGGCTACGACACCGTGGAGTTCTTCGACCGGGAGGTCGTCCGCCCGCACGGCGCCGAGATCCGGGTGATGCTCTCCGGCGACAAGCACCACTACGCCCGCTACGCCGAGGACGGCGGCGACCGGCAGCGGATCACCGCGGGCCACGGCGGCGCCTACCTGACCGCCACCCACGCCCTGCCCGCGCACCTGCGCCTGCCCCCGCCGCAGTCGCGGGTCCGGGAGAAGGCCGCGCCGGTCGACTTCAGCCTCGCCACCCGCTACCCCAGGCGGCTGACCTCCGAGCGGTTCGCCGCGGGGATCTTCCGGCTGCCGTGGCGCAACCCCGGCTTCTGGGGCCTGACCGGCGCCCTCCAGACCGCCATGACGCTCGCCGTCCTCTACGGGCTGGTGGAGACGCTGGGCACGCAGCGGCAGAAGGGGTTCTTCGGGCTGGTCGCGAGCTGGACGCCCGCGCTGATCGTCGCCGTGGTGCTGCTGCTCGGCGGCACCGCGTTCGCCAAGATCGAGCGCTCGCACGGCGGGCACACCGCCACGGTCGCGGGCGTCCTGCACGCCCTCGCGCACATCGGGTTGAGCACCGCGTGGGCCTTCGTCGTCATCTGGCTCTACACCCGGGTCCTGCCGGACGGGCCGGTCGAGGACTGGGCCACGCTGGTCATCGTCCTGGTGGGCACGCCGGTGGTCATCGGGCTGCTCGACGCGGAACTGGTGGCGCTGTACCTGATGGTCGTGAGCCGGTTCGGGATCAACCTCAACGAGGTCATGGCCGGGCAGAGCATCGAGACCCACAAGGGCTTCCTGCGGCTGCGCATCGACGCGGGCGGCGCGCTCACCATCCACCCGGTGCGCCTGGACCGGATCGGCCGCCGCTGGAGCGCCAACCCCGACGGTGCCGAGCACGAGCCGTGGCTGCTGCCCGCCCGACCGCTGCGACCGGAGCTGATCGAGCCCCCGGTCACCGTTCCCCGCGTGTCCGCCCCGGACCGGGCCCGGTGACCCCCTAAGCTCTCGAACGAGTGTTCACCGGTGTGAGGGAGAGCGGCCGACCGTGCGTGTCCTGGGTGTCGACCCCGGTCTGACCAGGCTCGGGATCGCCGTGGTGGACGGCGGGACCGGCCGCGCCGTGACCGCCGTGGCGGTCGACGTAATCCGCACCCCCGTCGACGACGACCTCGCCGTGCGGCTGCTGAAGGTGGCCGACGGGGTGGAGGCCTGGCTGGACCGGCACCGGCCCGGGGTGGTGGCGATCGAGCGGGTGTTCAGCCAGCACAACGTGCGCACCGCCATGGGCACCGCCCAGGCCGCGGGCGTGGTGGCGCTGGCCGCCGCCCGGCGCGGGCTGCCGGTCATGTTCCACACCCCCAGCGAGGTCAAGGCCGCGGTGACCGGGTCCGGCCGGGCGGACAAGGCGCAGGTGACGATGATGGTCACCAAGCTGCTGCGGCTCACCGAGGCGCCCAAGCCCGCCGACGCCGCGGACGCGCTGGCGCTGGCGATCTGCCACCTGTGGCGGGCCCCGGTGCGCAACCGGATGGCCGAGGCGGAGGCGAGGGCGGCGGAGTTCGCCAAGGCCCACCGTGCGAGGCTGGCCGCGGCAGCGGCACAGGCCAGGAGCGGGAGCGGGACGGTGGCGAAGTGATCTCATCGGTGCGCGGGACGGTGGCGTCCATCGGGCTCGACCACGCCGTGGTCGAGGTCGGCGGCGTCGGGCTGGCCGTGCAGGCCACCCCGCACACGCTGGCCACCCTGCGCCGCGGCGACGAGGCGGCGCTGTCCACGGCGCTGGTGGTCCGGGAGGACTCGCTGACCCTGTTCGGGTTCGCCGACACCGCCGCCCGCGACTTGTTCTGGCTGTTGCAGACCGTCTCCGGCATCGGCCCCCGGCTGGCCCTGGCCACGCTGGCGGTGCTGGAGCCCGCGCAGTTGCGGCACGCCCTCGCCGACGGCAACATCACCACCCTCACCCAGGTCCCCGGCATCGGCCGCAAGGGCGCCGAGCGGCTGATCATCGAGCTGCGGGACAAGGTCGACGCCCTGGCCGGGTCGGCGGAGGCGCCCGCCGCGCCCGCCGCCGGGCAGGTCCGCGGCTCGGTCGTGGAGGCGCTCACCGGCCTCGGGTTCCCGGTCAAGCAGGCCGAGCAGGCCGTCGACGGGGTGCTGGCGGCGCCGGAGAACGCCGGTGACGCCACCCCCGCCGTGCTGCGCAAGGCCCTGGCCACCCTCGGCCGCAAGCGCTGATGGTGAACAGCGGCATGGGCGGCGGCACGGACAGTGGCACGGGTGGTGGCACGGGCGGTGGCATGGTGGAGGACATGAGCGACGACCTGGCGGGGGAGTGGGCGGAGACCCAGCTCTCCCCGCTGGCCGAGCCCGCCGAGCGCGACGACGAGTCGACCCTGCGCCCGCGCGACCTGCACGAGTTCGTCGGTCAGCCCCGGGTCCGCGAGCAACTGCAACTGGTGCTCCAGGGGGCGACCCGGCGCGGCGCCCCGCCCGACCACGTGCTGCTGTCCGGGCCGCCCGGCCTGGGCAAGACCAGCCTCGCCATGATCATCGCCGCCGAGCTGGGCAGGCCGATCCGGATCACCTCCGGCCCGGCCCTGGAGCGCGCGGGCGACCTGGCCGCGATGCTGTCCAACCTCGCCGAGGGCGAGGTCATGTTCATCGACGAGATCCACCGCATCGCCCGCCCGGCCGAGGAGATGCTGTACCTGGCGATGGAGGACTTCCGGGTCGACGTGGTCGTCGGCAAGGGCCCCGGCGCCACCAGCATCCCGCTGGAGATCGCCCCGTTCACCCTGGTCGGGGCCACCACCCGGTCCGGGACGCTGACCGGGCCGCTGCGCGACCGCTTCGGCTTCACCGCGCACATGGAGTTCTACACGCCCGAGGAGCTGGAGCAGGTGCTGCGCCGCTCCGCGCGCATCCTGGGCATCGAGCTGCGCGACGACGGCGCCGCCGAGATCGCGAGCCGGTCGCGGGGCACCCCGCGCATCGCCAACCGGCTGCTGCGCCGGGTCCGCGACTACGCCGAGGTCCGCGCCGACGGCCGGGTCGACCTGGCCGTCGCCCAGGCCGCGCTGGCCGTCTACGACGTCGACGACCTGGGCCTCGACCGCCTCGACCGGGCCGTGCTGAGCGCGCTGGTCCGCTCCTTCGGCGGCGGACCGGTCGGGGTCGCCACGTTGGCGGTGGCGGTCGGCGAGGAGCCGACCACGGTGGAGGAGGTGTGCGAGCCGTACCTCGTGCGCGCCGGGATGCTGGCGCGCACGCCGCGCGGTCGGGTGGCCACCGCGCTCGCGTGGTCCCACCTGGGGCTCACCGCCCCAGCGGACGCGCCGGGCTGGACTGCGCCTACCCTGTTCGACGAGTGACCCTCGCGCACTGCTGACACGCACTGCTGACAGACGGTGGCCACCGGGGCGCCGTGACCTGGCAGACTCGGGTGCACAACCCGAACAATCGGACTTTTCCCGCATCGGGAACGGTTCCCGAACGGAGAGAAATGAACTCAGCGCTCCTGCCCCTGCTCCTCGTCGCCGTGCTGGCCATCCCGCTCATCCTCGGCTCCCGCAAGCAGAAGAAGATGGCGGCTGAGCAGCAGAGCCTGCAGAACTCCCTCGCGGTCGGCGACCGGGTGATGACCACCTCCGGCCTCTACGGCACCGTCTCCGACGTCTCCGACGACGCCACCATCGGCATCGAGATCGCCCCGGGCTACGAGACCACCTGGCTGCGCCAGGCCGTGCGCGAGAAGGTCGGCCCGGATGTGCTCGACGAGGATGACGACCTGACTGCCGGTGACCACGAGGCCATCCGCGACGAGGACGACGACGTGCGCACCGAGGTCGCCCCGCCGCTGGACCACGGCAAGAAGTAGGCACCGGTTCACCGTGCGCCCCGGCTCCGGGGCCACCGTGACCCGTGCAACACTGGGTTAACTTCGCACCAGGTACGCTGCGCCCTCACCCACATGTGTCATCAGGGTGTGGGCGCAGCGTTCTGACCACACCATCGCGGCGCGCAGGCCCCCGGGCGTGCGCACACGAGCGAGCCGAGGAGACGGACCGACCGTGGCACCACCGGTTGGGCAGATCCGCCCAGGGCGCTATCTGGCGCTCTTCGTAGCAATCGTCGCCGTCCTCTACGCCCTGGTCTTCGCGACCGGCGACCACCAGGCGAAGCCCAAGCTGGGCATCGACCTGCAGGGGGGGACCCGGGTCAGCCTCACCGCCCGGACGGAGAGCGGTGCGCCGCCGTCGAAGGAATCGCTCGACCTGTCCCGCGAGCTGATCGAGACCCGGGTCAACAGCACCGGTGTCAGCGGCGCCGAGGTCGTCCTCGACGGCGACACCCTGGTGATCACCGTCCCCGGTGCGAACGGCGACCGCGCCAGGGACCTCGGGCAGACCGCGCAGCTCCGGTTCCGCCCGGTCCTCAACGCCGCGGCGAGCCAGCCCACCCAGCAGCAGCCGCAGGTCACCCCGCCGACCAGTGGCGCCGCGCCGACCAGTGGCGCCGCGCCGACTTCCGGCGCCCCCGCCGCGGGCCAGGCCTCCACCCCGGCCGCCCCGCAGGGCCGCCCGGCGCCCCGCCTGGCCCAGGAGCAGCCGACCACGCCGCCGTCGGCCCCGGCCCCCGCGCCCGCCGAGGACCCCCGGGTCACCGCCGCCCCGGAGACCTGCAAGGCCTACGTCCAGTTGGTGGCCAAGAAGTCCGACCCCACCACCCCCCTCTCCGACGAGGAGGAGGGGAACCTGATCACCGAGGGCAAGAAGTGCAGGCAGGACCCGCGCCTCGGTGAGAGCACCGACGCGAACGGCGCCACCGTCCCGGCCGACCAGAACCTCCAGGCCGCCGTGCTGGGCGTGATCGACTGCTCCCCCGGCCAGCTCGACCCGCTGGTCGGCAACGACGACCCGAAGCTTCCGCTGGTCGCCTGCGACCAGGACGGCGCGGAGAAGTTCATCCTCGGCCCGTCGTTCCTGGAGGGCACCGAGATCAGCAACGCCTCGGCGGGCCTGGACCCGCAGGGCGCCGGTTACCTGGTGACGGTGAGCTTCAAGTCCGGCGGCTCGGACACCTGGGCGAAGTACACCGCCTCGCACATCCAGCAGCGCGCCGCGTTCGTGCTCGACACGCAGGTCGTGTCCGCCCCGACCATCCAGGGCGCCATCGCGGGCGACACCACCATCACCGGCGGGCAGGGCGGGTTCACCCAGTCCGAGGCCACCCGGCTCGCCAACGTGCTCAAGTACGGCTCGCTGCCGCTGTCGTTCGACCCCTCCGAGGCCGAGACGGTGTCCGCGACGCTGGGCCTGGCCTCCCTGGAGGCGGGCCTGATCGCCGGTGGCATCGGCCTGGCCCTGGTGTTCATCTACTGCCTGCTCTACTACCGGCTGCTCGGCGTGCTGACGATCCTGTCGCTGGTGCTGTCCGCGGGCGTGGTCTACGCGGTGCTGGTGCTGCTCGGGAGGTGGATCGGGTTCACCCTCGACCTCGCGGGCATCGCCGGGTTCATCATCGCCATCGGCATCACCGCGGACTCCTTCGTCATCTTCTTCGAGCGGTTGAAGGACGAGGTCCGCGAGGGCCGCACGTTCCGCTCCGCGGTGCCGCGCGCCTGGATTCGCTCCCGGCGCACCATCCTCTCCGCCGACGCGATCAGCTTCCTGGCCTCCGCGGTGCTCTACGTGCTCGCCGTCGGCCAGGTGAAGGGCTTCGCGTTCACCCTGGGCATGTCCACCGTGCTGGACCTGGTGGTCGTGTTCCTGGTGACGCACCCGCTGGTCGTGCTCGCCTCGAAGTCCAAGACCCTGTCCAACTCGAAGCTCTCCGGCCTCGGCTCGGTCCAGCGGACCGCCGCCTCCGCGCGGGCAGCGCGGACCGCGGGCCCCGCCGCCGCGAAGGAAGTGTGACGTGTCGACTCCCACTGGCACCGGCTCGGCGAAGGCCCCCGGGCGCAAGCAGCCGAGCATCTTCGAGCGGATGCACGTCGGCAACGGCGTGTTCGACATCGTCGGCACCCGCAGGCGCTGGTACCTGCTCTTCGGCGCGCTGATGCTGATCTGCGTCGCCTCGATGGTCTTCCGCGGCTTCAACCTGGGCATCGACTTCGAGGGCGGCACCCGCGTGTCGCTGCCCGCGCAGAACGAGTCCAGCCAGACCATCACGGTCGAGCAGGTGGAGGACTCCTTCACCAAGGCGGTCAACAAGGAGGCCGCCTCGGTCCAGGTGGTCGGCACCGGGGCCAACGCCAGCATCCAGCTCCGGTCCGACACGCTGAGCAACGACGAGGTGGCGCGGGTCAAGGCCGGGCTGGCCAACGACCTCAAGCCGATGTCCGCCGACGGCGGGACCGGGATCGGCCAGGTCAGCGACTCGGCGGTCTCGGGCACCTGGGGCGGGGAGATCTCGCGGCAGGCGCTGATCGCCCTCGGCGTCTTCCTGGTGCTGGTGACGATCTTCCTGGCGCTGTACTTCGAGAAGTGGATGGCCGTGGCCGCGTTGGCCGCGCTGGTGCACGACATCGTGATCACCGCGGGCGTCTACTCGATCATCGGCTTCGAGGTCACCCCGGCGACCGTCATCGGTCTGCTGACGATCCTCGGGTTCTCCCTGTACGACACCGTCGTGGTGTTCGACAAGGTCAAGGAGAACACCCGGGGCCTGCTCGGCCTGACCAGGCGCAGCTACCCCGAGGCCGCCAACCTCGCGCTCAACCAGACCCTGATGCGCTCGATCAACACCTCGCTGATCGCGCTGCTGCCGGTGGTCGGCCTGCTGATCGTCGGGGTCGGGCTGCTCGGCGTGGGCACCCTGGAGGACCTGGCGCTGGTGCAGTTGACCGGCATGCTGGCCGGTGTGCTGTCCTCGATCTTCCTGGCCACCCCGATCCTGGTGGACCTGAAGATGACCGAGCCGAAGTTCAAGCAGCAGGCCCGCAAGGTCGAGCAGCGCCGGGCGGGCCTGGCCAAGCGCGCCGAGGCCGGTGCCGCGGGCGAGGACGCGCCGGAGGACGAGGACGGCGAGGCGCGCAGGGAGAAGGCGTACGCGGGTGGGGTGCCCGGCCGCATCCCGAAGGCGTCCGACGCCCGCCGCACCGCCGCCGCCCGGCCCACGGGCAAGAAGCGCCGCTGACGGTGGCGAACGCGAGTCTGGACAGGGCGCTCGGCCTCGTCCGGGAGGTCCCCGACTTCCCGGAGCCGGGCGTCCTGTTCCGCGACCTGAGCCCGGTGCTGGCCGACGCCGACGCGTTCCGCGCGGTGACCGACGCCCTGGTGGCCGCGCTGCCCCCGGGGATCGACACCGTCGTCGCCATCGAGGCGCGCGGGTTCCTCTTCGGCGCGGCCATGGCCGTGACCGCGAGCCTGGGGCTGGTGGCGGTGCGCAAGCCGGGCAAGCTGCCCGCGGTCGCCGACCGGGTCACCTACGCGCTGGAGTACGGCACGGCCACCCTGGAACTGCCCGCGGACACGCTGGCCCCCGGTGCCCGGGTGGTCGTCGTCGACGACGTGCTCGCCACCGGCGGCACGGTCGAGGCCACGGCCGGGCTGGTGGCCCGCGCGGGCGCGCACACCGACGCC
The DNA here is from genome assembly GCF_003182415.1 of Actinokineospora spheciospongiae. Classification (NCBI taxonomy): domain Bacteria; kingdom Bacillati; phylum Actinomycetota; class Actinomycetes; order Pseudonocardiales; family Pseudonocardiaceae; genus Actinokineospora; species Actinokineospora spheciospongiae. The sequence continues at coordinate 233,981 of NZ_QHCP01000005.1, forward strand.
GTCGCGGTGGTCATCGAGCTGGCCGGTCTGAACGGCCGGTCCCGGCTGCCCGGGGGCGCCCCGGTCACCGCCTTGCTCACGGTCTGAGCAGGACCGCCTCCCCACCGTCCCGGTTCCGCTCCCGTACGGGCGCAATCGCCGGAACCGGCCACCCGTCGCCGGGCGGTCGTCGGCCGGGGACGCGCCTGCCCCCGGCGGGCAGCTCGTCGTCCCATGTGGGCAGTTCATCCCCCCGATGCCGCGAACCGGGCCCCGGCGGAGTTATTCTCGGTACCCGGGCCACACCCGTGACCCGGACACCCGAGAGTGGCCGGGAGCCGGTTTGACCCACGACGTGGAGACAGGTCTCGCCGGGCAGGTGGGTGCCGAGGCGGCGTCCACCCCGGCGGGCAGGCAGCCCTCGGCCACCCGGCGCGTCCGGGCCAGACTGGCCAGGCGGATCACCGCCCAGCGGCCGACCGTGGTCAAGCAGGTCCTCGAACCGCTGGCCGCCGTGCACCGCGAACTGCACCCCAAGGCCGACCTCGCGCTGTTGCAGCGCGCCTACGACATCGCCGAGGAGATGCACCGCGCCCAGCGGCGCAAGTCCGGCGACCCCTACATCACCCACCCGCTCGCGGTCGCCACGATCCTCGCCGAGCTGGGCATGGACACCACGACGCTCGTCGCGGCGCTGCTGCACGACACCGTCGAGGACACCGAGTACTCCATCGAGGGCCTCACCGGCGACTTCGGCGACGAGGTCGCGCACCTGGTCGACGGGGTCACCAAGCTGGACAAGGTGCAGTTGGGCACCGCGGCGGAGGCCGAGACCATCCGCAAGATGGTCATCGCGATGGCCCGCGACCCCCGGGTGCTGGTGATCAAGCTCGCCGATCGGCTGCACAACATGCGCACCATGCGCTTCCTGCCGCCGGAGAAGCAGGCCAAGAAGGCCCGCGAGACGCTGGAGGTGCTGGCCCCGCTGGCGCACCGGCTGGGCATGGCCACGGTGAAGTGGGAGTTGGAGGACCTGGCGTTCGCCATCCTGCAGCCGAAGAAGTACGACGAGATCGTGCGGCTGGTGGCCAACCGGGCGCCCTCGCGCGACACCTACCTGCAGAAGGTCGTCGGCGAGCTGGGCACCAACCTGGAGGTCTCGCGGATCGACGCGCGGGTCGAGGGCAGGCCGAAGCACTACTACTCGATCCACCAGAAGATGATCGTCCGCGGTCGCGACTTCGACGACATCCACGACCTGGTCGGGGTGCGCATCCTGGTCGACGACGTGCGCGACTGCTACGCGGCGATGGGTGTGGTGCACGCGCTGTGGCAGCCGATGCCCGGCCGGTTCAAGGACTACATCGCCCAGCCCCGCTTCGGCGTCTACCAGTCGCTGCACACCACGGTGATCGGCCCGGACGGCAAGCCGCTGGAGGTGCAGATCCGCACGCACGAGATGCACCGCACCGCCGAGTACGGCATCGCCGCGCACTGGCGGTACAAGGAGACCAAGGGTTCGCACGCCGGGGTCGAGGTCGACGAGATGGCCTGGATGCGCCAGCTCCTGGACTGGCAGCGGGAGGCCGCGGACCCGGGTGAGTTCCTGGAGTCGCTGCGCTACGACCTGGCCACCCGCGAGATCTTCGTGTTCACCCCGAAGGGCGACGTGGAGACGCTGCCCGCCGGGTCGACGCCGGTGGACTTCGCCTACGCGGTGCACACCGAGGTCGGGCACCGCTGCATCGGCGCCAGGGTCAACGGCCGCCTGGTCGCCTTGGAGCGCAAGCTGGAGAACGGTGAGGTCGTCGAGATCTTCACCTCGAAGGCCGAGGGCGCCGGGCCCAGCCGCGACTGGTTGGCCTTCGCCGCCTCGCCGCGCGCCCGGGCCAAGATCAAGCAGTGGTTCGCCAAGGAGCGCAAGGAAGAGGCGATCGAGGCGGGCAAGGACGCGATCACCAAGGAGGTGCGCCGGGTCGGCCTGCCCATGCAGCGGCTGGTGTCGGCGGACTCGGTGACCGCGCTGGCCCGCGAGCTGCGCTACCCGGAGGTCAGCTCGCTGTACGCGGCGGTGGGTGAGGGGCACACCTCCGCCCGGCACGTGGTGCAGCGGCTGGTGGCCCTGCTCGGCGGCGTCGACCACGCCGAGGAGGAGCTGGCCGAGCGGTCCACGCCGTCCACCATCACCCGCCGCCGGGCCTCCGGCGACGCGGGCGTGATCGTCAAGGACGCCTCGGACGTGTGGGTCAAGCTGGCCCGCTGCTGCACCCCGGTCCCCGGCGACGACATCCTGGGGTTCGTGACCAGGGGTGGCGGGGTCAGCGTGCACCGCACCGACTGCACCAACGCCGACGACCTGCTGGGCACCCCGGAGCGGCTGCTGGAGGTGGAGTGGGCGCCGTCGGAGTCGTCGGTGTTCCTGGTCGCCATCCAGGTGGAGGCCCTCGACCGGCACCGGCTGCTCTCGGACGTGACCAAGGTGCTGGCCGACGAGAAGGTCAACATCCTGTCCGCGTCGGTGACCACCTCGCGCGACCGGGTGGCGGTGAGCCGCTTCTCCTTCGAGATGGGCGACCCCAAGCACCTCGGGCACGTGCTCAAGGTCGTGCGCAGCGTGGAGGGCGTGTACGACGTGTACCGGGTGACCTCGGCGTCCTGACCGTTTTCGCCAAGACGGGGTCCGCGCGCGGCGGTTAGGTTCGGTCGCGTGAAGATGCTGAGTGCTGAGGCCGCGGGTCGCGCCGGGACGTTCGTGTACCGCACGGCGCGGCTGCTGGAGCGGCGGCGGTTCGAGTACCTGTTCCGGTCCGGTTCGGCCGCCGCCGTGCTGGGGGCGCTGGCCGCCTACCGCAACGCCGACGGCGGTTACGGCAACGCGTTGGAACCGGACGGTCGGGGGCCGGGCAGCCAGCCGATCACGACGCTGTCGGCGCTGCACGTGCTGTTCGAGGCGGGTGCCGCGCCGGACGGGGTGGTCGAGTACCTGGAGTCGGTGACGGCGCTCGACGGCGGGCTGCCGTTCGTGCACCCCAACGCGGCGGAGTTCCCCCGGGCGCCGTGGTGGCGGGTCGCGGACCGGTACGGGGGCGAGTTGCTGACCACGGCGAACCTGGTGGCGGCGCTGTGGCGGGCCGGGGTGGTGCACCCGTGGGTCGACCGGGCGGCGCAGTTCTGCTGGGCGGGCGTCGACGCGATCACCGAGACGCACCCGTACGAGGCCATGGGGGTCGTCCGGTTCCTGGACCGGGCCCCCGACCGCGACCGCGCCGCCGCGGCGGCCGAGCGGATCGGCGCCCTGGTGCGCGCGGCCGGGTACGTGCGCCTGGGCACCGGCGGGGTGACCCCGCCCGGGTACGCCGACGGGGAACTCCAGGACCCGCACGACTACGCGCCCACACCGTCGAGCCTGGCGCGGGCGTGGTTCACCGACGAGGAGTTCGAGTCCAGCCTGGACTCCGTGGTCGACGCCCAGGGCGAGGACGGTGGGTGGCGGGTCCGGTGGCCCGCGTGGGCCCCGGTGACCGAGTTCGAGTGGGCGGGGGTGGTGACGGTGGAGAACCTGGTGCTGCTGCGCGACTTCGGCCGCTGGGACCCGGATGTCTACTGAGGACGGTCCGGTCCGACCAGGTCGCTCAGCGTGGTGCCCGCGAGGTCCCGGACCTCGTTGGACAGGTGGGCCTGGTCGGTGAACCCGCCCGCCTGGGCGATGTCGGCGAACGGGGTTCCCGCGCGGGCCAGGGAGACGGCCCGGGTGAAGCGGAGCACGCGGTGCAGGACCTTGGGGCCGTAGCCGAAGGCGGTGTGGGCGTGCCTGCGGAGCTGGCGGGGGCTGTAGCCGAGCCGGTCGGCCATCTCGGTCACGCTGCCGGTGCGTGCGGCCAGGGCGCGCAGCGCCGCGGCCAGCGGATCGGGTTCGGTGGCCAGCGCCGAGACCAGGACGCGCTGCGCGGCGGCGGTGTCCGGCGCCTCGGCCAGGCGGTCGGCGAGGTCGGCGGCGCGGCGGGTCGACCACAGGTCGGCCAGCGCCACGCGGGCGTCGCGCAGGTCCGCGGCGGGGACACCGAGCGGCCGGGCCGCGCTGGGGAAGCGGATGCCGACGATGGTGCCCGCGACCGGGGCGCTGAGCTGGGCGGCGGTGTCGGGCCCGGCGACCCACAGCGCGCCGGACTCGCGGTGCCAGATGACGTCGGCGCAGGCGTCGGGCAGGACGCGGACGGCGGTGGCGCCGCCGGAACGGGACCAGACGCAGACGACGCCCAGCCCGGGCAAGCCGGGTGGGCGTCGTTCGCGGTAGGTCACCGGGTGCTCAGGTGGCCTCGGCGGACTGGATGTCGATCGGGGTCTTCGGCTTGCCGTCGCCGTCCGGGTCCGAACCGCCCTGCGCCACCCTGTCGACCACGGCGAGGCTCGCCTCGTCCAGGGTGCCGATGACCGCGTAGTCCGGGGAGAGCGTGGAATCGCCGTAGACCAGGAAGAACTGGCTGCCGCCGGTGCCCGGGCCCGCGTTGGCCATGGCGACCGTGCCGCGCGGGTAGACGACCGAACCGGCGCCCGAGCCCTGCGGCAGGTCGGTCGGGTTCTCGTCCGGGATCGCGTAGCCGGGGCCGCCCGTGCCGGTGCCGGTCGGGTCACCGCACTGCAACACCTCGATGCCCTTGGTGGTGAGGCGGTGGCACGGGGTGCCGTCGAAGAAGCGCTGCGCGGCGAGGAACGCGAAGCTGCGCGTGGTGCACGGCGCCTTGGCCGTGCCCAGCGCCACGGCGATGTCGCCCTGGCTGGTCTTGAACGCCACCCTGGTCTGGTTGTCCTCGGTGGTCTCCGGCGGCAGGCCGACGTCCTTGCCCGGTGCCGCCGTGCCCTTCTTGCGGTAGGCGCACGTCTTGACCCCGGTCGGCGCCGACGTCGTCTCCGAGGTCGGGGTGGCCGTGGTGGTGGAGGTCCGCGTCGCGGTCGTGGTGTCCGAGCCGACCGCGGACCCCGAGGTGGACGACGAGCAGCCCGCGGTGAGGGCCGCGCACGCCAGCAGCGCGCCGATCAGAAGCCTGCTCATCCGGCGATCACCACTTCGTTGACCTTGACCTCGTTCTTCGGCTTGCCGTCGCCCTGGCCCTCGGGGGTGTTGATGCCCGCCTTGGCGATCTCGTCGATCACCGCGAGGCCGGGCTCGCCGATGGTGCCGAACACGGTGTAGCTCGGCGGCAGCGAGGACGCGTCGCCGTAGACCAGGAAGAACTGGCTGCCGTTGGTGTTCGGGCCCGCGTTCGCCATCGCCAGGGTGCCGCGGGTGTACTTGAGGTCGGGGGTGACCTCGTCGTCGAAGGTGTAGCCGGGGCCGCCGGAGCCGGTGCCCGACGGGTCGCCGCACTGGAGCACCTGGATGCCCTGGGTGACCAGGCGGTGGCAGACCGTGTCGTTGAAGTAGCCCTGCTTGGCCAGGCTCGCGAAGCTGTTGACCGTGCACGGCGCCTTGGTGCGGTCCAGGGTCAGGCCGACGTCCTTGCCGTTGAGCTTGAGGGTGGCGCCGACGGTGCCCTGGGTGGTGATGTTGGCGGTCTCCGGGGCCTGCGCGGGCTTGCTCGCGGGCTGGCCCTCCGAGGCGGGGTAGGAGCAGTTCACGGTGCCGGGCAACGGCTCGTTGGTCTCCTCGGCGGCGGTGTCGGTCGTGTCACCGCCGATGTTGGCCAGCCAGTAGACCAGGCCCACCACGACGACCACGCCGACGACGGTGCTGATCAAGCCGACGGTGCGGCGCTTGCGCGCTCGCTCGGCCCTGTTCGCGAGCTGGCGTTCCAGCTTGCTCTTGGCCGCTTTCCGGCGCTGCTCGTTGCTCGGCACCTGCCACCCTCCCTGACCTGTCGCTTCCAGCAGTGGCGCAGTCTATGGGTGACCCCGGTAAGAACAGTGTGGTGGCCCCGGCCGATAGGCTGAGAACCAGCGAAGAATCCCGCCGACTTGGAGGTCCGTGCCCGTGTTGGTCGTCGGCTTTCCCACCGGATCGTTCCAGGCGAACTGCTTCCTGATCGCCCCCGGCGAGGGCGAGCAGTGCGTGATCGTCGACCCGGGCGAGGGCGCCGAGGAGCCGCTGGCCCAGGCGCTGCGCAAGCACCGGCTGACCCCGGTCGCCGCGCTGCTGACCCACGGGCACCTCGACCACGTGTACTCCGTCGCCCCGGTGTGCGACGGCACCGACATCCCCGCCTGGATTCACCCGGCCGACCGCTACATGCTCAGCGACCCGCTGCGCGGGCTCAGCCGCGAGTCGGCCGCCTTCTTCGGCGGCCTGGAGCTGCGCGAGCCCAAGGAGGTGCGGGAGATGACCGACGGCGCCGAGCTGGACCTCGCGGGCCTCAAGTTCGGCGTCAGCCACACCCCCGGGCACACCGAGGGGTCGGTGGTCTTCGGCCACGACACCGCCGACGGCGACCACCTGCTGTTCGCGGGCGACACCCTGTTCGCCGGGTCGATCGGCCGCACCGACCTGCCCGGCGGCTCGATGGCCCGGATGACCGAGTCGCTGCGCAAGCTGCTCGCCCTCGACGACGAGACGGTGGTGCTGCCCGGCCACGGCGGGGCCACCACCATCGGCCGGGAGCGGGCGAGCAACCCGTTCCTCACCGGCATGATCGACCTCGACGACCCGGCGTCCGGCCACAAGCACCGCGGCCGGGGCATCTGAGGTGGCCGAGCGCATCCCGCTGAGCCTGGTCGAGGGAGCCACCCGCAGGCGGGGCTGCGCCGCGGCCGCCGTGGTGGTGGTGTTCGCCGCGGCCGTCGGCGGCGTCGTCGGCCTGATCGCGGGCAGGCTGCCCGCGCTGATCGCCGCCGGGGTCGTCGCCGTGCTGTTCGGCGTCCTGTTCTGGGGGTCCACCCGGCGCTCGGTGTGGCTGGAGGGCGACTCGGTCGTCGCCAGGACCTTCGGGCAGCGCTCGGTGGACCTGCGCGGGGCCGACCGGCTGGAACTGGTCGTCACCGACATGCGCGGCACCCGCACGGTGGGCCTGCTGGTGGGGGAGGGCAGGCGCACGGTCAACGTGTCGCTGGCCGTCTACGCCGGGACCGGTGGCCGCGAGCTGGGCATCCTGGTGCTGCGCAGGCTCGCCGACATCCTCGCGGGCAGCGAGAACAGCGCGGGCCTGGTGTTCTCCCAGTTGCTGGTCGCCCAGTTGCGCGCGGAGGCCAAGGGCGAGCCCGCCCCGGACCGCCCGCTCTACCGGCTGGCCTCGGTGGCGCCCACCGGTCGCCTGGCCCAGCGGCTCAAGCCGGAGGCCGTGACCCGGTTCGTGGCTTCCCTGGATTGATCGGGTCCGGCCCCGCGGCGGGTTCGCGCACCGCCACCAGCGCCGCCACGGCCGTGGTCACCGGCACCGCCGCCACCAAGCCGATGCTGCCCACCAGGGTCCGCACTATTTCCTGGGCGATCGACTGCGATTGCAGGATCGTGCCCAGGCCCACCCCGGAGATCGACGAGTACAGCAGCACCGGCAGCGCCGCCCCCGCGTAGGCCATGACCAGGGTGTTCACCGCCGAGGACACGTGGTCGCGACCGATGCGCAGGCCCGCCGCGTACAGCGCGCGCCAGCCCAGCGCCGGGTTGGCCGCCCGCAGCTCCCACACCGCGCTGGTCTGGGTCACCGTCACGTCGTCGAGCACGCCCAGCGCGCCGATCACGATGCCCGCCAGCAGCAGGCCCCGGGTGTCGATGCCATGCCCGAGCGACCCCACCAGCGCCGAGGTGTCCTCGTCCAAGCCGGTCAGCGACGACACCGCGGCGAACAGCGCGCTGAGCACCCCGATCAGCGCCAGGCTGACCATCGTCCCCAGCACCGCCGTGGACGTGCGCGCGGACAGCCCGTGGGTCAGGTACAGCACCGCGAACATGATCACGCCCGCGCCGAACACCGCCACCAGCAGCGGGCTCTCCCCGGCCAGGATCGCGGGCAGCACGAACAGCAGCAGCACCGCGAAGCTCAGCACCAGCGCGCCCAGCGCCTTGAACCCCTGCCACCGCCCCAGCACCAGCACCGCCAGCGCGAACAGCGCCGCCAGCACCGCCAGCGGCACCCCGCGCTGGAAGTCGACCACCTGGTAGCTCTCCCCGGCCAGCGGGTCGCCGCCGGAGTAGGACAGCACGACCTCGTCGCCCACCGAGAACCGCGGCGTGCTCGGCTCCAGCGGCAGGGCGGTGCGCACGTCGCTGCCCGCCGCGGCGCCGTCCGTCATCGCCACGGTGAGCACCAGGCACCGGTCGCCGCCGGTGTCGGTCGCGCCGCACGGGCCCGCCTGGGCTCCGGTGACCTCGCCGTGGACCGCTTGCCGCAGGGCGGAGTTCACCGCGGTGGGGGAGTCGCCGGTGGGGAACAGGACCACCATCCCGACCACCGACGCGAGCGCGAACGGGGCCAGCAGCGCGACCAGCAGCCTGCGCACCCGGTCGGACACCGGCCGCGCGGGTCCGTGCCCGTGCCCGTGTCCGTGCCCGGTGACGAGGGGCGGTTCGGCGGGCTCCTCGGGCGATGCGGTCGCGGCGGGCTTCGGTCGCCGCCCGCGCTCCGCGCCTTCGCGCGGCTCGCGCTGCTCGCGCTGCCCGCCTTCGCGCGGCTCGCGCTGCTCGCGCTGCCCGCCTTCGCGCGGCTCGCGCTGCTCGCGCTGCCCGCCTTCGCGCTGCTCGCGCTGCTCGCGCTGCTCGCGCTGCCCGCCTTCGCGCGGCTCGCGCTGCTCGCGCTCGTGGCCGGGCTCGTGCTTGTGGCCCGGCTCGTGCTTCTCGCGCGGCTCGCGTTCTCGGCGCGGCCTGTGTTCCTGGCCTGACTGGTGCTGCTCGCGTTCTCGGCGCGACTCGTGCTCCTCGCGCCGTTCGCGTTCCTCGCGTCGTGTGGGACCCGGGCGCCGACCGGGGGGTTCTCGCCCGGGGGGCGCCTGCTGCTGCGGGGTCCCCGGGTCGCGCCGGGGCCGCTCGGCCCGGACCCGCGGTATCGGTTGGGTGTCCCCGTCATCCACGCCGTACATCCTCACACGCCGCTCAGAGCGGGTCGGTGAAGGTGAACCGGGCGGCCGCCGCGGCCTCGCAGGCGCGGACCGCCCGGCGCAGCCGGTGCTCGCGGCTGCCGGTCAGCAGCAGCCACGGCACCCCGCGCCCGCGCAGGCCGCGGACGAACCGCGCGGTCATCCACGGCCGCAGGTGCTCGCCGTCGCGGGTGCCGTCCTGTTCGAACTCCACGGCCACGTGGTCGGTGAGCAGGTACAGCGCGGGCCTGCGGTCCCCGACCGCCGCGTCCACCTCGGGGTGCCCGAAGCCCAGGTAGCGCTCGCACCAGACGGTCGCCGCCCACGGGTCGTTGTCGCACACCAGGACCGGTGCGGCGGGGGCCGCCGCGTCCTCGTCCGCGCCCTGGCGCACCGCCACGTCGACGAAGTCACCGACCGTCCACACGGGAGCTTTCGCGGCGAGCTTGGCCGCGGTGTGCTCCCGGCCGTACTCGGGCACGGCGGTGCCGCCGTAGTGCGCGGCGAGCGCGGTGGCCAGGGTGGTCGTCCCGGTCGACTCCGCGCCCAGCACGACGACCCGGGTGGCCAGCCCGGCGCGGGTGGGCCGGGCCAGGTTCGCCCACTGCCCGCGCACGTCCGCGCGCACCGCCGTGCCGGAAACGGGGAACGCCAGCCGCCGCGGGTCCACCGGCACGTGCGTGGCGCCGAGCCGCCGCGCCAGTTCGACGCCGTAGTCCTCGCTGCTGAACACCGCGTCGACGGCCGCCCCCGACGGGTCCCCCTCGGCGATGGCGCGGCGGGCGAGCACCGAGCGGGTGACCCCGACGTGCAGGTCCCACACGGCGTCGTCGGAGTAGTCCACCGGGTGGTCGTCGAGGTCGCCGAGCACCCGCACCCCCGGATCGGCGGCGTGCTCCTCGGCCAGCCAGCGCACCCGGTCGGCGATGGACAGCGACTCCGCGGACGAACCGAGCACCGCGACCGTGGTGCGCTCCGAGGCCGCCGCCGCGGTTCGGATGAGGTGGTGGTGGCCCGCGTGCGGCGGGTAGAACTTGCCCAGGACCAGGGCGTGCCGGAACCTCACGCGACCACCGGCCGCCGCAGGTCGGCCCGCCACGAGCGCAGCCCGAGCACGCACAGGGCGATGAACCCCAGGTACAGCAGCGCGGTCAGCCACAGGCCCTTGTAGGCGTAGAGCGGGACGTAGACGACGTCGGCGGTGATCCACAACCACCAGCACTCGACCTTCTTGCGCGCCTGGCCCCAGGTCGCCAGCAGCGACAGCACGGTGGTGACCGCGTCGGGGAAGGGCACGGTGGAATCGGTGGCGTGGTTGAGGACCAGGGTCAGCCCCACCGTGGCGACGACACCGACCGCCAGTAGCACCCACCACTGCGCCGCGGTCGTCCTCGACACGGTGAGTGCCCCGTTCCGCGTGCCGCCGCGCAGCCACGCCCACCACCCGTAGAGCGCGAGGACGAGGTAGACGACCTGGAGCCAGGCGTCGGCGTAGAGGCCCGCGGTGGCGAAGAGGGCGAAGAACGCGACGTTGTTGACGATGCCGATCGGCCAGTTCCAGGCGTTCTGCCTGGCCACCAACCACACGCACAGCGCGCCGGTGACGAAGCCGACGACCTCCATCCACGAGGTCGCCGCCCCGAACGCGGTGAACGCGGTCGCCCGCAGCGGTTCCAGCACCCGGTCGAGCGACACCCGCGGACTCCGTTCCTCCAGTGGCAACCGGTGCAGCCTACGAAACCGCCGCCCGGGCCCCGGCGGTCGCGGTCGCGACGGTGTGCGGGAGCGGTTGCGCGGTGATCGTTCCCAGGGCTCCCGAGACCCCCACCGGCCACACCGGCCCCAGTGATCACGGAGTCGGAAAAGCGCTGCTCACGGTGCGTGCCAAGGGGTGGGGTCCGGATCATCCACAACCCGGGAACCCGCGATTGCGCGATGATCGAACATGTGTTCGACTGTGCTCGTGCGATGGGACGGACAGCGAGCGGACCGGGTCGGGCAGCAGGCGCTCCCGGGCCTGCCGGGGTTGGTGCGCAGCGTGCGGGCCCCGGAGTTCAGCGGGGTGGTGTTCCACGAGGTGCTGGCGAAGTCGGTGCTCAACCGGGTGCCCGGCGGCTCGCCGCCGCCGTTCGAGTGGACGGTCAACCCCTACCGGGGGTGCTCGCACGCGTGCAGCTACTGCCTGCACGGCGACACCCCGGTCCTGATGGCCGACGGCACCACCAGACCCCTGGCCGACCTGCGCGTCGGCGACCGGATCTACGGCACCGAGCGGCGCGGCAGCTACCGGCACTACGTGCCCACGGTGGTCCAGGCGCACTGGTCCACGGTCAAACCCGCCCACCGGGTCACCCTGGCCGACGGCACCCAGCTCATCGCCAGCGGAGACCACCGGTTCCTCACCGAACGCGGCTGGAAGCACGTCACCGGCGCGATCTCCGGCCCCGACCGCCGCCCGCACCTCACGGTCGGCAACAAGCTCATGGGCACCGGCTCCTTCGCCCCCGCCCCCAAGGACACCCTCGACTACCGCCGCGGCTACCTCACCGGCGTCGCCCGCGGCGACGGCGGCCCACCCCGCCCGGCCCAGGCCGCCGCCAGGGTCGCCGAGTACCTCACCAACGACTCCGGCCTCACCCTCCCGCTCGACTGGCCCCGCACCCCCACCGACGAGTGGCGCAAGGGCCTCCTGGCAGGCGTGTTCGACGTCGACGGCACCTTCGCCCACCGCATCCTGCGCCTGCCCAACCTGGGCGAGACCACGCTCACCGCGGTCCTGTCCGCACTGGAGCACTTCGGCTTCCACGCCGCGGTCGAAGAGCGCCGCCTCCCCAACGCCCGCCGCTGCGTCCGCGTCGACGGCGGCCTCCCCGAACACCTCCGCTTCTTCCACACCGCCGACCCGGCCGTCACCGCCAAGCGCACCATCGACAACGCCGCCATCAAGTCCCCCGCGCGCCTGGACGTCGTGGCCATCGAACCGCTGGGCCTCGACCTGCCGCTGTACGACATCACCACGGGCACCTCCGACTTCATCGCCAACGGGGTGGTGAGCCACAACTGCTTCGCCCGGGGCAGCCACACCCACCTGGACATGGACGCGGGACAGGACTTCAACACCCAGGTCGTGGTGAAGCTGAACGCGGCCCAGGTGCTCAACCGGCAACTCCACTCCCCGACCTGGCCGCGCGCGCACGTGGCGATGGGGACCAACACCGATCCCTACCAGCGGGCGGAGGGGCGGTACGGGTTGATGCCCGGGATCATCCGGGCGCTGCGGGAGTCGGGGACGCCGTTCTCCATCCTCACCAAGGGAACCCTCCTCTCCCGGGACCTGCCCGTGCTGGCGGCAGCGGCGAAGGACGTGCCGGTGGGGTTGGGGGTTTCCCTCGCGCTGCTGGACGAGGACCTGCAGCGGTCGCTCGAACCGGGGACGCCGTCGCCGCGGGCCCGGCTGGAACTGGTCAAGCGGATCACCGACGCCGGGCTGCCGTGCGGGGTGTTCGTGGCGCCGGTCCTGCCCGGGCTCACCGACTCCGTGGAGCAACTGGACGCGCTCCTGCGGGAGATCGCTCAGGCTGGTGCGACGGGGGTCACCGTGCTGCCGTTGCACTTGCGGCCGGGGGCGCGGGAGTGGTTCGCGGGGTGGTTGGCCCGGGAGCATCCGCTGCTCGTGCCGTTGTACCGGCGGATCTACGGTCGGGGGAGCACTGCGGCTTCGGGTTATCGGGCGGCGCTTGCTGCTCGGGTGGGGCCGTTGGTGCGGCGGCACCGGTTGGAACGGGGTGGGGCGGATCGGTGGCCGGAGGGGAGCATGCCTGGTGCGGCTGGGACCGTTGAGGTCAGGGAGGATCAGCTGACTCTCTTGTGACTGGATCGCGCTGGGCCTTGTTCCGGCTCTGGGCTCCGCGTGCCATGTTCAAGGGCCCGGTCGTTTGTTGGGCGTGCCCGGGTGGGTGGATGTGCTCAGCTCTCGCGCCCGGGGTTTTGGTGGGTGGTGCCCGGGTGGGTGGATGTGTTTGGCCGGGGCCCCTATGGCGATCATGTGCTCCAGTGCGTCAGGTGGGGCTGAAAAGATGCCCCACCGCCCAGGCAGGCTGTCACATGATCGCCACCCCCGGCCAAACACATCCACCCACCCGGGCAGTTGCTTGGTCGGGCCGCCGGTTTGTGGGGTGGTCGGCCGCCAAACGCATCCACCCACCCGGGCAGTTCGCTCGCCAGGCCGGCGGTTTGTGGGGTGGGCGCCTGAGCTGCTGCGCCGAGTGGGGTTCGGGGTGGCTGGTGGTCGGGCCGCCGGTTGTGGCGGTGGGCGATCGGCTTTGCGGGCGGGGGCTGGGAGGTCCCGCCGACGACTCAACGGCTGAGGGCCGGGAGCGCATCCGCTCCCGGCCCTCAGCCGCCGTCTCAACCGGTCTTCGTGGGTCAGCCGCGCTCGGCGTTGAAGCGGCGCGGGGCCCGGCGGGGGGCGCCGCCCCGGCGGTCGTCGCGGCCGCCCTCGCGCTGGTGGAACTCGCGCGGGCCGCCTTCGCGGGCGCCGCCCTCGCGGCTGCGGCGGGGGCGGAAGTCGCCGCTGCGGCGGGAGGGGTGGCCGCCGGAGCGGGGGGCGCGCGACGGGCGGGCGGGGGGCTCGATGTACGGCTCACCGCTGGGCACCCGGGCGCCGGTGATGCGGATGAGTTCCGCGTCGCCGGGGCGGACCCGGGTGCTTTCGGGCTTGACGCCCGCCTTGTCGGTCATGCGGGTGACGCTGCGGCGCTGGTCGTGGGTGACGACCGTGACGACCGTGCCGGACTCGCCCGCCCGGGCGGTGCGGCCCGCCCGGTGCAGGTAGTCCTTGGAGTCGGCCGGGGGGTCGACGTGGACGACCAGGCTGACGCCGTCGACGTGGATGCCTCGGGCGGCGACGTCGGTGGCGACCAGGACGGGCATCTCGCCGTCGCGGAACTGGGTGAGCACGCGGTTGCGGGCGCCCTGGGTCTTGCCGCCGTGCAGGGCACCGGCGCGGACGCCGACCGAGCGCAGCTTGTCGGCCAGGCGGTCGACGTGGTGCTTGGTGCGGACGAACATGATGGTGCGGCCGTCGCGGGCGGCGACCTCGGTGATGACGTCGGCCTTGTCCTGCTTGGACACCAGGAGCATGTGGTGCTCCATGGTGGACACGCTGGCGGTGGACACGTCGACCGAGTGCGTGACCGGGTTGGTCAGGTAGCGGCGGACCAACTGGTCCACGTCGCCGTCCAGGGTGGCCGAGAACAGCAGCACCTGGCCGTCGGGGTCGGTGAGGTCCAGGATCTCGCGGACCTGGGGCAGGAAGCCCATGTCCGCCATCTGGTCGGCCTCGTCGATCGCGCTGAACTGCACGTCGTGCAGGACGCAGGTGCCCTGGCGGACGTGGTCCGAGAGCCTGCCCGGGGTGGCGATCAGCAGGTCGACACCGCGCTTGAGCGCCTCGGCCTGGCGGGGGAAGGACATGCCGCCGACGGCGGTGCGGCACCACAGGCCCAGCGACCGCGCCAGCGGGGTCAGCGCGTCGCTGACCTGCAGGGCCAGCTCGCGGGTGGGCACCAGGATCAGCGCGCGCGGCCGCAGCGAGCGGGCCTGGCCGCCGTTGAGGCGGGCGAGCAGCGCGAGGCCGAAGGCCAGGGTCTTGCCCGAGCCGGTCTGCGCGCGGCCCAGCACGTCCCGGCCCGCGAGGGCGTCGGGGAGCGTGGCGGACTGGATGGGGAAGGGCTTGTCGATGCCCGCGGCGGTCAGGGCGCGCAGCAGGGGCTCGGGCAGGCCCAGCTCGGCGAAGGTCACGCCGTCGCCGGTCTCGCTGTCGAAACGCCCCTTGTCGCCGGCGCGGTGGCGCGGCTTGCGGTCTTCGGTGGTGATGTCTTGCGTGGGCAGGGCAGAGTTCTGCACGGGGTCCTCTCCGGACGTGGCACGTCTCGGGAGGCTCCGCCCTCACGCAGGAGGTCGGCAGGCTTTCACGCGGACGGGCCCGGCACGATGTGTTCGTACCGTTTGGGTGGCTTCCACCGCTGCCTGTCGGACCAGTACGAATGACTGGTGTCTGACTGGGAACGGCGCATGGGCCGTTCGCGGTGATGACCCAAGCGTACCCGACATGTGTCGGCCCCCGCGCACCCCGGGGACCCGGACATCGTGACCGTCCCCACTGATCTGCGGGAACAGGGCGGGTGGACCCCGCAAAAGGGGCCCACCCGCCCCCGCCTCAGATGCCCGCCGCGGTGAGCAGGCGGGCGGTGAGGGCGCCCGGGTCGCCGACGTCCTCCGGCAGCCCGCGCGAGCGGAACCAGGACGCGATGTTCGCCACATCCCGGGCCAGGAACTCCGGGCCGCCCGGGTTCGCGATGACGTCGACCACCTGCGGCAGGTCGATCAGCACCAGCTCGCCGCCGCGGACCAGGGTGTTGTAGGCCGACAGGTCGCCGTGCGCGAGCCCCAGGGAGGCGAACAGCTCCAGCGCGTGCACCATCTGCTCCCACAGGTCGCGCAGCTCGTCGGCGGGGGGCCGGAGCTGCGCCAGCCGGGGCGCGGCCGAGTCCGGGTCGTCGCCGCGCAGGTACTCCAGCAGCAGCTCCGTGCCGTCGCGCTGCACCGGGTAGGGCACCGGGGCGCCCGCCGTCCACAACCGCGACAGCGCGGCGAACTCCGCCACCGCCCACTGCTCGGCGATGAGGTTGCGGCCGAAGGAGCTGCGGTTGCCCATCGCCCGCATCTCGCGGGACCGGCGCACCCGCCTGCCCTCCAGGTAGCCCGCGTCCCGGTGGAACAGCCGGTGCTCGCCGCTGCGGTAGCGCTTGGCCGCCAGCACGCAGCTCGCGCCACCGGGGACCGCGCGCTCCAGCAGGAACACGTCGGCTTCCTTGCCGGTCTTGAGCACGCCGAGTTCGGTGTCGGCGGCGGCGAGGTCGGTGACCAGCCACTCCGGCCGGGGCGCGGGGCCCTGGTCGGCGTCACCCCAGGTGGACCACCGGTCGGTGCCCGGGGGCAGCTCCTGGGCCTTGGTGTAGGCGTCGTCGCGGACGCGGGCGAGCCGGGCCCGCTCGGCCTCGGTGAGCCGCCCGGACCGGGTCGGCTGCGGGTCGTCGTCGAACCCGCCGCGCCTGCGCATCCTGGCGGAGCGCGGAGCGTCGTCGGTCAGGTCGGAGAAGTCGGAGAAATCGTCGGAACCGTGCTTGCGCACTGGTGGGTCTCCTCGAGGAAGGAAGGGGTCCCCACCGCGCAGCTCAGCTCGGTGGGGCGGGTGGACGGGTCAGCGCCACCACAGGGACCGTCATCTCCACGGGGCACCTCCTCGGTTCCACCGGCGTCTCTCCACCGGCAACGTGCGCACAGGATCGCGCGGACCGCCGGGGCCGCGCAACCGAATTGACTCAGCTATCGATGACCAGTTCGAGTTCGCGCTTGCCCACCGGCTCCAGCCGCAGCCCGGCGGCCCGCGCGGCCGAGACGACCGTGCGGACGGTGCCCGGCTCGCGCGGCGCCAGCGCCAAGGCGGCGGCCAGCCTGCCCTTGGCGGCCTTGTTGAAGTGGCTCACGCTCTTGCGCCTGCCGCCCTCGCCCTCGGTGACCACCCGCACCGTCACCGCGTGCGGGACGTCGGCCAGCGCCGCGTACGCCCCGGAGCGCAGGTCCACCACCAATTCATCCACAGTGGACAGAGTCTTCTCCAGGTCGGCCCGCCACACCGCGCGCAGCCCGCCGATCCCGGGCAGCACGGACGCCCCGGAGAGCCGGTAGGCCGGGATGGGGTCCTCGGCGCGCACCACCCCGAACAGCGCCGAGGCCACCGCCAGCCGCCTGCCCGCCCGCGCCCGCTGCGTCCTGGTGAACTTCTCCGCGCCGAGCGCGTCGTAGAGCACCCCGGTGTAGCGCTCCAGCGCGGGCCGGGTCGGGGAGGTGAACAGCTCGGCGTTGCGCTCGACCTCCTCCACCTGCCGCTCGGACAGGTCGAGCGCCCGGAGGCTGGCGGGCACGTCGTCGGCGAGGGTGCGCAGCGCCTCGGTCAGCCGCAGCCGGACCGGGGTCAGCTCGGCGAAGGACAGGGCGCCGAGGTCCAGCGGGTCGCCGTCCCCGCCGTCGCTCTTGGTCTCCGAGGGCGGAAGCAGTACGAGCACCGGGCGAGCGTAGAGAAAAGCGGTCGAGGCGCCGTGCCGGGGTGGGCTACGCC
Organism: Actinokineospora spheciospongiae; assembly: GCF_003182415.1. Lineage (NCBI taxonomy): Bacteria > Bacillati > Actinomycetota > Actinomycetes > Pseudonocardiales > Pseudonocardiaceae > Actinokineospora > Actinokineospora spheciospongiae. The sequence continues at coordinate 251,142 of NZ_QHCP01000005.1, forward strand.
TCTGCGGGGTTGAGGGTTGATGCTGACAACCAGTCTGCCTGCTGGACCATCTGCCTCCGCTGGACCGTGCGCCTCCGCTGGGCCGTGCCTTCAAGCTGCGGGGTTTGTGTGGTGGTGCCCGGGTGGGTGGATGTGCTCGGCCGTGCCTGTTTCCTGCAAAGCCCGGGTTTCGCTGTGGTGCCCGGCTGGGTGGATGTGTTTGGCCGGGGCCCCTATGGCGATCATGTGCTCCAGTGCGTCAGGTGGGGCTGAAAAGATGCCCCACCGCCCAGGCAGGCTGTCACATGATCGCCACCCCCGGCCAAACACATCCACCCACCCGGGCAGTTCGCTCGCCAGGCCGGCGGTTCTCGGGGCGGTCGGCTGACCAAGCACTTCCACCCACCCGAGCATTTGCTGGCCGGGCCAGCGGTTTTCGGGGCGGTCGGTTGGGCCGCTGCGCTGGTGGGGTTCGCGGTGGCTGGTGGCCGGGTCGGCGGTTGGCGGGGTGGTTGGGTGGCTGGCCAAGCGCATCCACCCACCCGGGCGTTCGCTCGCCGGGTCGGCGGTTGGGTGGTGGCTGGTGGCTGCGCCCGGTGGGGGCGTGGTGGCTGGTGGTCGGGTCTGCGAATGGCGTCGAGGCGGGTGGGGCCGCCGCCCCCGTGCTTGGGGGGCGGCGACCCGTTGGGGAGCCGCGTCCGGGGAAGCGAGTCGCGGCTCCGGTCCGTGCGTCAGCTCCCGGGGGCGCGGGCGGTGTCGTCGAGCACCACGCTGCCTGCGATCACGCCCGGGTTCTGACCCGTACCCCGGACCGTACGCACGACCACCGACAATTCCGCCACGATGGACCCATGCGCACCATCGACTGGCGCGGGGACCGCGTCGTGATCATCGACCAGACCCGGCTGCCGCACGACCTCGTCGTCGCCGAGTTGCGGACCGTGGACGAGTTGGTGGCCGCCATCGCCTCCCTCGCCGTGCGCGGTGCTCCCGCGCTCGGGGTGGCCGGGGCGCTGGGTGTGGCGCTGGCCGTGCTGACCGCGCCCGACCGGGTCGAGGAGGAGGCGGCGAAGGTTCGCGCGGCGCGGCCGACGGCGGTCAACCTGGCCTGGGGTGTTGACCGGGCCCTCGCGCGCCTGCCCGAGGGGGGTGCCGCCGTGGTCGCCGAGGCGGTGGCCGTGCTGGAGGACGACGCGCGGTTGAACCGGGCGCTGGGTGAGCGGGGCGCGGACTGGCTGCTCGACCGGGTCGGTGGGCCGGTCGACGCGCTCACCCACTGCAACGCGGGTGCGCTGGCCTGCGTGGAGTGGGGCACCGCGCTGGGCGTGCTGCGCTCGCTGCACCTGCGCGGCGGCCTCGGCCACGTCTACGCCGACGAGACCCGGCCGCTGCTCCAGGGGGCCCGGATCACCGCCTGGGAGCTGGCGGGCCTGGGTGTGCCGCACACCGTCGTGGTCGACTCCGCTGGGCCGTCGGTGATCGCCAACGGGCTGGTGGGCGCCGTGGTGGTGGGCGCGGACCGGATCGCGGCCAACGGTGACGTGGTCAACAAGGTCGGCACGTACCCGCTGGCGCTGGCCGCGGCCAGGGCGGGCATCCCGTTCGTCGTCGCCGCGCCCGAGTCGACCGTCGACCTCGGCACCCCCGACGGCCGGTCGGTGGACATCGAGGTGCGCGACGAGGACGAGGTGCTCGGTTGGCGCGGTGAGCGGATCGCCCCGGCCGCCACCCGGGCGCTGAACTACGCCTTCGACGTGACCCCGGCCGACCTGGTCGCCGCGATCGTCACCGAGGCGCGGGTGGTCGAGCCCGCCTCGGGTTCGCTGTCGTAACCCGAATGCGCAGGCGAGAGCCTGGTCACTACCCTCTAGGGCACTGTTCCGGCCGTAGGGAGCCCCACCGTGATCACCAGGATGTCGTCGTTGTTCCTGCGCACCCTGCGCGAGGACCCGGCGGACGCCGAGGTGCCCAGCCACAAGCTGCTGGTGCGCGCCGGGTACGTCCGCCGCGTGGCGCCGGGCGGTTACACCTGGCTGCCGCTGGGGCTGCGCGTGTTCCGCAACGTCGAGCGCGTCGTCCGCGAGGAGATGGACGCCATGGGCGCCCAGGAGATCTCCTTCCCGGCGCTGCTGCCCAAGGAGCCCTACGAGGCGACGAACCGGTGGACCGAGTACGGCCCGAACCTGTTCCGGCTCAAGGACCGCAAGGGCGCGGACTACCTGCTCGGCCCCACCCACGAGGAGCTGTTCACGCTCACCGTGAAGGGCGAGTACGCCTCGTACAAGGACTACCCGGTCACGCTGTACCAGATCCAGACCAAGTACCGCGACGAGGCGCGGCCCCGGGCGGGCATCCTGCGCGGGCGCGAGTTCACCATGAAGGACTCCTACTCCTTCGACCTCACCGACGAGGGCCTGTCGGCCTCCTACCAGGCCCACCGCGACACCTACATCCGGATCTTCGACCGGCTCGGCCTGGAGTACGTGATCTGCTCGGCCACCTCGGGCGCCATGGGCGGCTCGGCGTCGGAGGAGTTCCTGGCGGTGGCGCCCACCGGTGAGGACACCTTCGTCCGCAGCACCGACTCCGACTACGCCGCCAACGTCGAGGCCGTCGTCACCCCCGCCCCGCAGCCCCGGCCGCTGGAGGGTCTGCCCGAGGCGCAGGTGCACCACACGCCCGGCACCCCCACCATCGAGTCGCTGGTGGCCTTCCTCAACGGCGCGGACCTCGGCCGGGAGTTCACCGCGGCCGACACGCTCAAGAACGTCCTGCTCAAGACCCGCAAGCCCGGGGCCGAGGGCTGGGAACTGCTCGCCGTCGGCCTGCCCGGCGACCGCGAGGTGGACACCAAGCGGCTGGAGGCGGCGCTGGAGCCCGCCGAGGTCGCCATGCTCGACGACGCCGACTTCGCCCGCAACACCTTCCTGGTCAAGGGCTACATCGGCCCGAAGTCGCTGCTGGACAACGGCGTGCGCTACCTGGTCGACCCGCGCGTGGTCACCGGCACCGCCTGGGTGACCGGCGCGGACAAGGCCGAGCACCACGTGGTCGACCTGGTCGCGGGCCGCGACTTCATCCCCGACGGCACCATCGAGGCCGCCGAGGTGCGCGAGGGCGACCCGTCGCCGGACGGCCACGGCACCCTGGTCGCCGCGCGCGGCATCGAGATCGGCCACATCTTCCAGCTCGGCCGCAAGTACGCCGACGCCTTCGGCCTCGACGCCCTCGGCGCCGACTCCAAGCCCATCCGGATCACCATGGGCTCCTACGGCATCGGCGTCTCCCGGCTGGTCGCCGTGCTGGCCGAGCAGCAGCACGACGAGCAGGGCCTGTACTGGCCGCGCGAGGTCTCCCCGTACGACCTGCACCTGGTCGTGGCGGGCAAGGACGACGCGCTCAAGGCGGGCGGCGAGGACCTGGCGGCGAAGCTGGACGCCGCCGGGCTGTCGGTGCTGCTCGACGACCGCACCACCTCGCCCGGGGTGAAGTTCAAGGACGCCGAGCTGATCGGCGTCCCGACGATCGTCGTCGTCGGCCGCGGCCTGGCCAACGGCGTCGTCGAGGTCAAGGACCGCAAGTCCGGCGAGCGCGCGGAGGTCGCGGTGACCGACGTCGTCGAGCACCTCACCTCGCTGGTGCGCGGCTGACCCACAGCGCACGGGGGGGCCGGAATCCACTGTGGATTCCGGCCCCCGCGTCCGCTCAGCCCTCGTGGGGGCGGATGCTCTCGACCATCTTCGCCGCGGTCTCGGCGGGCAGCGCGTCGGACACGCCCTGGTCCTGGTACATCATGAACAGCGCGGTGTTCTCACCGTTCTTGAACGCCACGGCCGTGAACACCACGGTGGGGGAGGGGCACTCGCCGGGCTGGGTCACGGTGAGGGTCGCGGTCGCGGTGAACGCATCGATCCTGCCCGCGTTGACCTTCGTCGGGGTCGCCTCGGTGACCGCCACCTGCGCCTTGGACCCGTCGGGGTTGAGCGCCGCGGAGTCGGCGAACAGCTTCACGCCGTTGCTCGCCGCCCTGGCGGGTTCGGTGGTCCCGGCCGTGACGAACCCGGCGCGGCCGCGGTAGGAGCCCTTCACCGACGTGCACGCGTCCGGCTTGTACGTGGTCACGCCGTGCATGACCGCGGTGGGCTTGCCGTCGTTGTCCTCGAAGCCGACGATCGTGCTCGGCGTCTCGACCTCCCAGTCCTTCGGGACGTCGTAGGCCACCTTCTCCTTGAACGACAGCACCCCCTGCCAGCCCGAGACCACCGAGTCGACCAGGATGTCCTCCACCTTCGTCGGGGTGGACGAAGTGGACGGTTGCCTCGAGGTCGTCCTCGGCGCGGAGGACGTGGTCTTCTGCCCGGAGGACGGCGGCGGGGGCGCGCTCGACGACGTGCCGGGGTCGGCGATCGGCTGCTCGTCGTCGCGGTTGACCAGGAACAGGGTCGTCACCCCGCCGATGGCCACCACCAGCACCACCACCGCCACCGCCACGATGATCCACGGCGTGCGGTTCCCCCTGGGCGGCTCGGGCGGCTGGTACATGCCGAAACCCTGGTACCCACCGGGTTGCTGCGGTTGCTGTGGGTGACCCTGCTGGTGGTACGGCGAGGGTTGGCCGGTCATCGGGTCCACTTGGTACTGCGGGTGCGGCTCCTGCCAGTACGGACCCCCTGGGGTGCTCATGCCCCAGACGGTAGTTGACCGTCCCGCGTACCGGCGGGCGAACCTGCCCATCCGAGCAGCGCGGCGACCGCGGCCCCGGTGTCGGACAGGTCCGCCAGCACCACGTCGGCGCCCGCCGCGGCCAGCTCCGCGGCGCTGTCGCGCCCGGTCGCCACCCCCACCGCGACCACCCCGTGGTGCCGGGCGCCCACCACGTCGTGGGTGGTGTCGCCGACGACCACCACCCGGTCCGCGGCGAACCGGGTGCCGTACTTCGCCTCCGCTGCCGCCCGCGCGGCGGCCACCAGCACGTGCCGGTCGGCCGAGAGCGCGCCGTAGCCGCCGACCTCGAGGTCCAGGTGGTGGTGCGGCAGCAGCGGGGCCAGCTTGCAGGCGGCCAGCTCCGGCAGGTTCCCGGTGACCAGCGTCTGCACCACCTCCGGCCGCCCGCCCAGCGCGGCGAGGACCGCGGCGGCCCCGGGCAGCGCCCGGCCGCGCTCGGCCATGGTGGCCCGCCCCGCCTCGGCGATCGAGACCAGCTCGGCGTGCACCCGCCGCACGTGCTCCTCGGTCCAGGCGACGCCGTGCGCCTCCAGCAGCTCCACGGTGATGCCGCGCTCGGTGCGGCCCGCGAACGCGGGCACGTGCACCAGGTTGATGCCCAGCACGGTCACCAGCGCCTCGGCGTACCAGGCGCGACCGAGCCCGCGGTAGTCCACGAGCGTCTGGTCGACGTCCCACAGGACGAGGGTGGTCGGCGGTGTCACCCGGTCATCGTGACACGGGAATCAGGGGAGCACGGCGATCAGGGGATCGGGCGCGCGCTGTCGGCGACGGCCAGCAGGGCGGCCCGGTCGACCGGCGGCGGGTCGGCGGGCCCGCCCTCGGTGTCCCCGTTGACCACGACGAACCGCAGCCCGTCGGCGACCCGCAGCACGGTGACCACCACCAGGCCCCTGGTGCTCAGGCATGCGCTGCCGGAGGTGGTGACGGTCGCCTCGACCTGCACGCCGTCGACCTCCGCACCGCCGTCCCCGGTGCGCTTGACGGCCTTGGGAGTGCCCACGGACACCTCCAGGCCGCTGGCCCCGGTGTACCCATCGGTGCCCACCGCGTGCGCGATGTCGCTGGCCACCTCGTTGATCTCCCCGGCGGGCGCGGTGCCGCTCCCGGCGAAGCCCCGGCTGTAGTCGCGGCCCTCGCAGGCGTACTCGCCCGACCCGGCCAGGGCGCTGATGCTCACCCCGGACATCGACGGCAACGTGATCGGGTCCCCACCCGAGGCCACCCACCCGTCGGGCACCGTGTAGGCGACGTGCGCGTCCTCGTTGGCCACCACCTCGCCCGGCGGGGCCTCGGTGGTCGGCTGCGCGGTCGTAGTTGGGCCGGTCGTGGTCGGGCTGGTCGTCGGCCCCGGCCCGCCGCCGTCATCGCCCCGGTTCAGCAGCACCACCGCCACCACCGCACCCACGATCACGACCACGGCGGCCACCGCGACAGCCGCGATCCGCCCGGTGCGCCGCGGCGGCGGCGGCTCGTCGAACAGCCCGAGGCCCTGGTACTGCCCACCCGGATAGGTCACGGCCCGACGGTATCGCCCCGCCGGTCACCGCCCGCGCTCATCCGCGCGGTCGAACGCTGTCCGTTATCGCTCGCAGGTCCCCGGCCTCCACCGTGTCCGGCCCCAACGCCTCACCCGGCACCGTGTCCGCCCCCAGTACCACCACCGACGTCCCCACCCCGGTCGCCAGCGCCACCACGACCACCGTCCCCCGCACCCCGGCGCACGCGTCGGCGCTGTCGGTGGTGGTCTCCGCGTCCGCGCGCACCACACTCCCGCGCACCCCGTCCCGCACCACCGGCGTGGCCCGCGACAGGGTCACCCGCGCGGTCTGGTTGGCGTCGCTGTACTGGTCGGCGGCGATCGCGGCGGCCAACTCGGCGGCGGCGTCGGCGGGCACCCCCTCGGCCACCCCGCTGCCGCTGAACGCCCGCCCGTACTCCGCCCCCTGGCAGGTGTAGGTCCCGAAGTCGGCCAGGTGCCCCAACCGCACCCCGTTGGACGACTCCAGCGATTCGGTGTCCTCGGCCAGCGCCCACTCCGGGGGCAGCTCGTAGGTGAGCTGTGCCTGCCCGTCGACCACCACCTGCCACCCCGGGTTGCGCGCCTCCTCCGAGGCGGCCTCCCGCGTCCGCGTGGAGGACACGGAGGTCGCACTCGGCAGGTCCGCCGGGTCGTCGGTGGCGGACCCGAACACCCCCACGGCCACGAACGCGGAGGCGACCAGCACCAGTGCCGTCGCCCCCACCGCAAGCCGCCTGCCCACCACCGGCACGACGTTAACGCAGCCCGGCTCACCCGTTGGAACAACCTGGCCCCACTCCCGGAGCCGCCCGGCACCCCGCTCGCCTCCTCGGATGAGGGGGTTCTGACCTCGAAGGAGGAGGCGGTCGAGTGGGCCGAGCGGGTCCCCGCGGTCCGCGGGTCCAGGATCGAGGTCCGGCGGGTGCCCGGGGACGACGAGGTCCCGCAGGACAACCGGTGAGCGCCGGGGAACGGACCCGGCGCCGGGACGCGAGGCGGGTCTGATGGGTGCGGTCGACGTCGGGGCCGTGTGGCGGGTCGAGTCGGCGCGGATCGTCGCCGCGCTGACCCGGTTCACCGGCGACTTCGGGCCGGCCGAGGACGCGGCCCAGGAGGCGGTGGCCGAGGCGCTGGTGTCGTGGCCGTTCACCCCACCTGCCAACCCGGCGGGCTGGCTGATGGCCACGGCCCGGCGGCGGGCCATCGACGCGATCCGCCGCCGCAGCGCCCTGGAGGACCGGTACGCGCTGCCGGCCCCCGACCCGGCGGTCGACGGGGAAACCGACCCCGACCGCATCGACGGCATCGAGGACGACGTCCTGGCGCTGGTGTTCACCAGTTGCCACCCGGTGCTCTCCCGCGAGGCGCGGGTGGCGCTGACCCTGCGCGTGGTCGGCGGCCTGTCCAGCGAGGAGGTCGCCCGCGCGTTCCTGGTGCCCGTGCCGACCGTGCGGGCCCGCGTCACCCGGGCCAAGAAGGCGATCGCGGCGGCCGGGGTGCCGTTCGAGCTGCCGCCCGCCCGCGAGCGCCGGGAGCGGCTGGGCGGTGTGCTCAGCGTCCTCCACGCGATCTTCACCGAGGGGTCGACGGCCACCTCGGGCGACCGGCTGCTGCGCCCCGACGTCGGGCACGAGGCGATCCGGCTGGTCCGCGCGCCGGCCGCGGTGCAGCCGGACGAACCCGAGGTGCATGGCCTGCTCGCGTTGTGCGAGCTGACAGCCGCGCGCTTGCCGGCCCGGACCGACCCGGACGGTTCGCCGGTCCTGCTGGAGCACCAGGACCGGCGGCTGTGGGACCTCCCGGCGATCCACCGCGGCCTGGCCGCGGCCTCGACCCGCGACCTCGGCCCCTACGGCCTCCAGGCCGCGATCGCGGCCACCCACGTGTCGGCGCCCTCGGTCGAGGCGACCGACTGGGACCGCGTCGTGCTGCTCTACCAGGCGCTCGGCCGGGTCGCGCCCTCACCGGTGGTGGATCTCAACCGGGCCGTGGCCATGGCCTCGGGTCCGGAGCGGGCACTGGTCATCGTGGACGAGCTGATCGCCTCGGGTGCGCTCCCCGGTTCGCACCTGGTCCCGACCGTGCGCGGGGAGCTGCTGGCCCGCCTCGGCAGGCGACCGGAAGCGCGTGCCGAACTGGAACTGGCCGCCCGGCTGTGCGCCAACCAGCGCGAACGCTCGGTGCTGCTGCGCAAGGCCGCCGCGCTGGGCTGACCCCTCCGACCACGCGGTCACCGCCGGCCTAACCGGCGAGGAAGCTCAACCGCACCCGCCGCACCGGGTTGTCGACGTTGGTGTCCACCAGGCAGATCGACTGCCACGTCCCCAGCGCCATCACCCCACCCAGCACCGGCACCGTCGCGTACGGCGGCACCAACCCGGGCAGCACGTGGTCGCGCCCGTGCCCCGGGGTCCCGTGCCGGTGCCGCCACCGGCTGTCGGCGGGCAGCAGTTCGCGCAGCGCGGCCAGCAGGTCCTCGTCGCTGCCCGCGCCGGTTTCGATGACCGCCAGCCCGGCCGTGGCGTGCGGCACCCACACGTGCAGCAGGCCGTCCCCGGCGTCGGCGTCGGACAGGAAGCGGGCGCAGCGGTCGGTGAGGTCGTGCACCACCTCCGCGCCGCCGGTGCGGATTTCGATCTCCTCGCTGTGCACGCGTCCACCGTAGGCTGTGGGGGTGCGCGCCGCCTTCGGAGAACACTTCGACGTCCCGTTCGGGTACCTCAACACCGCCAGCATCGGCATCCCGCCCGCCAGGGCCGCCGACGCCGTGGACAACGCCGTGCGCCGGTGGCGCTCGGGCGCGGCCAACCCGCCCGAGTTCGACGAGTCGGTGGCCGTGGCCCGCGCCGCCTGGGCCCGCCTGGTCGGGGTCGACGCCGGGTCGGTGGCGATCGGGTCCAACGTCGCGCAGTTGGTGTCGCTGGTCGCCTCGGGTGTCCCGGACGGGGCCCGCGTGCTGACCCTGCGCGGGGAGTTCACCAGCTTGACCTTCCCGTTCGCCGCCCGCGGCCTGGAGGTGGTCGAGGTCGGGCCGGAGGAGCTGGTGGCCAGGGCGCCGGAGTTCGACCTGGTGGCGGTCAGCGTCGTGCAGTCGGCGGACGGGGCCATCGCTGACCTGGAGGGGTTGCGGGCCGCGGGCACCAGGGTGCTGCTCGACGCCACGCAGGCCGTGGGCTGGCTGCCGCTGAGCCTGTCGTGGGCGGACTGGGTGGTCGGCACCTGCTACAAGTGGCTGCTCTCCCCGCGCGGGGCGGCGTGGTTGGCGGTCGGGGCGGGCGCCGCGGAGCTGACCCACCCGCTGGCGGCCAACTGGTACGCGGGGGAGGACCCGTGGCAGACCGTCTACGACCTGCCGCTGCGGCTCGCCGGGAACGCGCGCGCCTACGACCTGTCCCCGGTCTGGTTGGCCCACGTCGGCGCCGCCGAGTCGCTGACCTGGCTGGCCGGGCTGGACCTCGCCCGCGTCCGCGACCACTGCGTCGGCCTGGCCGATTCCCTGCTGACCGGTCTCGACCTGCCCCCGCGCGGTTCGGCGATCATCGCCCTGGACCTGCCCGGCGTCGCCGACCGCCTGGCCGCCGCGGGCATCCGCTGCGCCCAGCGCGCGGGCCGCTCCCGGCTGTCGTTCCACCTCTACAACACCCCCGAGGACGTCGACGCCGTGCTGGGCGCACTCTGAACTGGGGTTTTCGTCCTGTTCGTCGGCCGGTATCACACGGTCGGGGGACACCGATTACCGTGGGCAGCCGTGTCGGACCCCCAACAGCCAGGTCGCGGCCCGTGGCCAGGGCAGCACCCCCGCCAAGGCGAGACGGACTGGATTCCGCGGGTGCCCGCGGCCGAGCAGCCCGGTGACCCGTTCCGGTTCCAGCCCGAGCCCGCCCCGCCGCCCGGCAACCCGGCCCTGAACTGGGGCTTGCGCATCGCCGCCCTGGTCGCCATCGCCGTCATCTCCGGCCTGGTCTGGTCCTACGTCAGCGGCGACGACGACCCCTCCGGCACCGCGACCCCGACGACGCAGCAGACCCGCCCGAAGACGGAGGGCGTGTACCGGTTCGAGCCGTACAAGGACGTCCCCACGCCGCGCACCGACACCGACTGCGCCGCGCACGCCTACAGCAAGACCAAGACCTTCCTCGCCCAACCCGGCATCTGCACCAAGGTCGTCCAAGCCGTGTTCACCACCCGGGTCCAGGACCGCACGGTCCTGGTGGGCGTCGGCGTGCTGCACATGAGCGGCGCGGACAAGGCGGACGAACTGCGCCGCCTCACCGACCAGGACGGCACCGGCAACGTCAGCGACCTCGTGCGTGAGGGCGTGGTCAGCGCCCCGCCGCTGAAGTCGCTGAGCAACGGCCTCGGCTACGCCGCCCAGCAGAACCAGGCCGTGGTCGTCATCGTCGAAGCCGACTTCGCCCCCGTCAACGGCAGGTCCACCACCACCAAGGCCGACGAAGCCACCCTCGACAGCATCTGCGACGACGCCCTGCGCCTCGTCGAGGAGATCGACACCGGAGCCTGATCCCCACCCGCGCACGGGAAGCGGCGGCACGGGGGCACCCGAAGCTGCCCACAGCCCCGGTCAGCGCACCCCGCGCGACCTCACGGCCTGCCGGGGAACGACGGCGTGGCGGGCGAAACCCCGGCCACGATGCGCCACTTCGTCGCCCGCACCGCCTCCTCCGTCAGCGCCTGCGCCGCCGCCGCCCGCACGTCGGCGTCGTCGGTGCGGTCCAGGACGGCCCGCCACGCCACCGTCGCGTCCTGCTCGGCCGTGATCAGCAGCGCCAGCGCCGAGGCCTGGTCCGTCACCGGTTGCGGTGGCAGGTAGGCGGGTTCCGCCGCCCGGGGGGTCGCCCCGGAGGCGCCCAGCAGCCGTTCGGTCGCGTCCCGCCGGGCCCGGTGGGCCAGCGCGCCCGCGTCGATGCCCGCGTCGAACGAGGCCGGGAGGAAGGCGCTGACCAGGCCGTAGACCCACACCGCCGCGTGCTCGGCGCCCAGGGCCGCCTGCACCGCGTCGAGGGTGTCGGAGGCCATCGGCGGCCGGGTGGCCGGGATGCCCGTCGGTTGGGCCGCCCCGGGCGGGACGGCGGTGGGGGCGTCGGCCCCGGGGTCTTCCTGCATCAGGCCAGCACCTCTCGCAGACTCGCGCAGGCCGCCCCGACCGAGGCGACCATCCCGGCGCGGTGGCGCGGCACCGCCGCCACGACCCCGCCCGCTTCCTTCTCCGCAGCCGTCAACCCGTCCACCAGCGCCGCCTTGGCCGCCGCCGGGTCCGCGGGTGCGGCGGGCGGGGCGGTGGCGGGGGTGGACGAGGGCGCCGTGGACGACGGCGGTCGCTCCCGGTCCACCTCAGCCTGCAACGCCGCCGCGTGCTCGCCGCGCACCCGGGCGACCTCCCCGGCGGGGGCGGCCAGCGCGGGCACCGCCGCCGCCACGGCCGTGGCCAGCGCCGCGTCGGCTCTGGCGCGGGCGGCGAGGGCGGCCAGCGGGTCCGGGGCCGGTGGGCCGTCCTCGGCGGTGCAGGCGGCGAGGACGGGGGCGGCCACCGCCCCGGCGGCGATGGCCCGGAGCACGGCGCGGCGGGTGAGTGGACTTCTCGTCACGGCCGGTCATCCTGCCAGGGGCGCCCGCGCGGCGCGGACGCCGCCGGATCATCGCCTGCGGCAACCGGCCCGGTGGGGTCGGGATACGCTAGGTGACCACGGTCGGCGCGGTACCGCCGACCGGCCGACAACCGCAGGACCGATCAGAACAGGGAGCGGCCGAGGTGGCCAACCAGGGACAGGGCGACACCCCCACGACAGGCGGGGGCGGGGGTGGCATCGATACCGCGCTGCGCCCCGTCGTCGCCGACGCCGTCGGCGCGGCGGGCTTCGAACTGGAGGAGCTCGACGTCTCCACCGCGGGCCGCAGGCGCCTGGTCCGGGTGATCATCGACAGTCTCGACGGGGACAACTCCGCCAACGCCGTCGGCCTGGACGAGGTCGCCAGGGTGAGCCGGGAGCTGGCCGCGGTGCTCGACGAGCACGACGCCGTCCTCGGCGGCCCGTACACGCTGGAGGTCACCTCCCCGGGCACCGACCGGCCGCTGACCCGCCCCCGGCACTGGAAGCGCAACCGGCTGCGGCTGGTGAAGGTCCGCCCCGTCGAGGGCGCGGAGTACCTCGGCCGGGTCGGCGACGCCGACGCCGAGGAGACCGGCGGGGTCACCCTGCTCGTGGACGGCGCCCCGCGCCGGGTCGGGTACGCCGAGGTGGCGCACGCGGTGGTCGAGGTGGAGTTCAAGCAGCCCCCCGCGGCTGAGCTGGCGATGCTCGATGGTCGGGCGTCCGAGGACGAGGAGGACGCGCGATGAACGTGGACATCGCCGCACTGCGGGCCATCGAGCGGGACAAGGAGATCCCGTTCGAGACGGTCATCGAGGCCATCGAGACCGCCCTGCTGACCGCGTACAAGCACACCGAGGGCCACCAGCCGCGCGCCCGCATCGACATCGACCGCCGCACCGGCCTGGTCCGGGTGCTGGCCTCGACCCTTGGCGAGGACGGCGAGGTCGCCGAGGAGTGGGACGACACCCCGGAGGGCTTCGGCCGGATCGCGGCCACCACCGCCCGCCAGGTCATCCTGCAGCGGCTGCGCGACGCCGAGCACGAGCGCACCTTCGGCGAGTTCGCCGCCAAGGAGGGCGAGATCATCGCCGGGGTGGTGCAGCGCGACACCCGGGCCAACTCCCGGGGCATGGTCATCGTCGGGATCGGCGACACCGAGGGCGTGATCCCGCAGGTCGAGCAGGTGCCGGGGGAGCCGTACGAGCACGGCACCCGGATCAAGTGCTTCGTCGTCGGGGTGGCGCGGGGAACACGCGGGCCGCAGATCACGTTGTCCAGGACGCACCCCAACCTCGTGCGCAGGCTCTTCGCGCTCGAGGTGCCCGAGATCGCCGACGGCACCGTCGAGATCCCGGCGGTGGCGCGTGAGGCAGGTCACCGCTCCAAGATCGCGGTCCGCTCCACCGTCGCGGGCGTCAACGCCAAGGGCGCCTGCATCGGCCCGATGGGCGCGCGGGTGCGCAACGTGATGAGCGAGCTGGCGGGCGAGAAGATCGACATCATCGACTGGTCCCCGGACCCGGCGACGTTCGTCGGCAACGCACTCTCACCTGCGAAGGTCGTCTCGGTGACGGTCGTCGACGAGAAGGCCAAGACCGCCCGGGTGGTGGTGCCGGACTTCCAGCTCTCGCTGGCCATCGGCAAGGAGGGGCAGAACGCCCGCCTGGCCGCGCGGCTGACCGGCTGGCGGATCGACATCCGCAGCGACGCGGCGGCGGAGGCGCAGGCGGCACCGGTATCCGGTTCTGCCGACTGAGCCGGACGGGATAGACTTCTGGTGGTTCATCGTCAGATGCGCGCTCCCGACGGCGTCGGCGCCGCGGAACCCGCCCCCCGGGGCGGTGACCGCCCGGTGCGGACGTGCGTCGGGTGCCGGGTCCGGGCGGCGGACACGGAACTGTTGCGAGTGGTTCTCGCGGCCGGGGAGGCGATCCCCGACCCGAGGCGCCGGATGCCGGGCCGGGGTGCGTGGCTGCACCCCGACGAGCGGTGTCTGGCCAAGGCCGAGAAGCGGCGGGCGTTCCCCAGGGCCTTGCGGTCCGCGGGCGCGGTCGGTGTCGAAGCCCTGCGCGCGGAGTTGGCGCGCCGGGGCGGGCTCGGCGGTGGAATCGGTGCGGGAGAACCCCGCCCCGTGGAAGGAAACAGGAAGCAGGTCGACCCGTCATGAGTCAGCCGTGAAGCTGAAGACATGAACGCGCGACGATAGGACGAGGTCGACGGTACTTGCCGCCGGCCTCATCAGACGAGGAGAGCAGTGGCAGGCAAGGCCCGTGTGCACGAGCTGGCTAAGGAGCTCGGAGTCACCAGCAAGGATGTACTCGCCAAGTTGAAGGACCTCGGTGAGTTCGTGAAGTCCGCGTCCTCCACCGTGGAGGCGCCGGTAGCCCGCAGGTTGCGGGATGCCTACCCCGGCAAGGGCGGGAGCGAGGCCAAGTCCGGCCCGCGCCCCGGCCCGAGGCCGGCCCCGCGCCCGCCGACACCGCGTCCCGAGCCCAGCGCTCCGGCCGCCGCGGCGAGCACCCCGACCGCACCCAGTGCCCCGGCGCAGCAGGCGACCCCGCCCGCTGCCCCCGGCTTCCGACCGGGCACGCCCGGACCCCGGCCGGGCCCCAAGCCCGCGCCGCGTCCCGAGCAGCCCGCACCGCAGCAGGAGCAGCGCCCCGCCGCCGCGGCGGCCCCCGCGCCCGCTCCGGCCCGGCCCGCGCAGTCGACCCCGTCGACCCCGCAGGCCCCGGCCCCGGGCAAGCCCGGCCCCAAGCCCGCCGAGCAGCGCCCGGCCGCCGCCCAGCAGGGTGGCGCGACGGTCCCGCCGCGGACGCAGTCCCCCAAGCCCGGTCCGCGCGCGCCGCGTCCCGGCAACAACCCCTTCGGCGTCGGCGGCGGCACTCCCGCCCCGCGCCCCGGCGCACCCCGGCCCGGCGGCCAGGGTGGTCCCGGTGGTCAGGGTGCCCCCGGCGGCGACCGCCCGGCCCGGCCCGGCGAGGGGCGCCCGGCGGGCGCTCCGCGCGGTGACCGCGCGCCCGGCGGACCCCGTCCGGCCGGTGGCCCGAACCCGGGCAACATGCCGCCCCGGCCCAACCCCGGCATGATGCCGCCCCGCCCGGCCCGCCCGGCCGGTGGCGGTCGCGGTGGACCCGGTGGTGGCCCCGGCGGCCCGCGTGGCGGCCCCGGTGGCGCGCCCCGCGGCGGTCCCGGTGGCGCGGGCGGTGGCTTCCGCGGCGGCCCCGGTGGCGGCGGCGGTGGCGGTGGCTTCCGCCCCGGTGGTGGCGGCGGTGCCGGTGCCGGTGGCGGTTTCCGCCCCGGTGGCGGTGGCGGTGCCCCGGCCGGTGGTGGTGGCTTCCGCGGTGGCGGTGGTCGCCCCGGTGGTGGCGGCGGTCGCGGCGGTGCCGCGGGCGCGTTCGGCCGCCCCGGTGGTCCTTCGCGGCGTGGGCGCAAGTCCAAGCGGCAGAAGCGCCAGGAGTACATGGACAACATGCAGGCGCCCAGCGTCGGCGGTGTCCGCCTCCCCAAGGGCAGCGGAGAGGTCATCCGGCTGGCCCGGGGCTCCTCGCTGACCGACTTCGCCGACAAGATCAACGCCAACCCGGCCTCGCTGGTGCAGGTGCTGTTCCACCTCGGTGAGATGGTCACCGCGACCCAGTCGGTCTCCGACGAGGTCCTGGAGCTGCTCGGCACGGAGATGAACTACACCGTGCAGGTCGTGTCCCCCGAGGAGGAGGACCGCGAGCTGCTCGACTCGTTCAAGATCAGCTATGGCGAGGACTCCGGCGACGAGGACGACCTGCAGGCGCGCCCGCCGGTCGTGACCGTCATGGGTCACGTCGACCACGGTAAGACCCGCCTGCTCGACACGATCCGCAAGACGACCGTGCACGAGGGCGAGGCCGGTGGCATCACCCAGCACATCGGTGCCTACCAGGTCGCGACGGCCCTCGAGGGCCGCGAGCGGCTGATCACCTTCATCGACACCCCGGGTCACGAGGCGTTCACCGCCATGCGAGCCCGTGGTGCGCAGGCCACCGACATCGCCGTGATCGTGGTCGCGGCCGACGACGGTGTCATGCCGCAGACGGTGGAGGCGATCAACCACGCGCAGGCCGCGGGTGTGCCGGTCGTGGTGGCGATCAACAAGATCGACAAGGAGGGTGCCAACCCTCAGAAGATCCGCCAGCAGCTCACCGAGTACGGGCTGGTCGCCGAGGAGTACGGCGGCGACACCATGTTCGTCGACATCTCGGCGAAGCAGGGCACCAACATCGACGGGCTGCTCGAGGCGATCCTGCTGACCGCGGACGCGGCGCTGGACCTGCGGGCCAACCCCGACATGGAGGCCCAGGGCGTGGCCATCGAGGCGCACCTCGACCGCGGTCGCGGTCCGGTCGCCACGGTGCTGGTGCAGCGCGGCACGCTGCGCGTCGGCGACTCCATCGTCGCGGGCGACGCCTACGGCCGCGTGCGCCGCATGGTCGACGAGTTCAACGAGGACATCACCGAGGCGACCCCGTCGCGCCCGGTCCAGGTCATCGGCTTCACGTCGGTGCCCGGGGCGGGCGACACGTTCCTGGTCGTCGAGGAGGACCGGACCGCCCGGCAGATCGCCGAGCGCCGGGCCGCCAGGAACCGGGCCGCGCAGAACGCGCAGAAGCGCAAGCGCATCAGCCTGGAGGACCTCGACGCCGCGCTGAAGGAGACCAGCCAGCTCAACCTGATCATCAAGGGTGACAACTCCGGTACCGTCGAGGCACTGGAGGACGCGCTCACGAAGATCGACGTCGGCGACGAGGTCGAGCTGCGGGTCATCCACCGCGGCGTCGGCGGCATCACCGAGGGCGACATCAACCTGGCGATCGCGGACAACATCATCGTGATCGGCTTCAACGTCCGCGCGGAGGGCAAGGCCACCGAACTGGCCAACCGCGAGGGCATCGATGTCCGCTACTACTCGGTGATCTACCAGGCGATCGACGAGATCGAGGCGGCCCTCAAGGGCATGCTCAAGCCGATCTACGAGGAGGTGGAGCTCGGCCGCGCCGAGGTCCGCGACATGTTCAAGTCCTCCAAGGTCGGTACGATCGCCGGTTGCATGGTGCTCTCCGGTGAGATCCGGCGGAACTCCAAGGCCCGCCTCATCCGCGACAGCGTCGTGGTGCAGGAAGGCCTGCCGATCAGCTCGCTGCGCCGGTTCAAGGACGACGCCGTCGAGGTCCGCGAGGGCTTCGAGTGCGGTCTGACGCTCGGGTCCTACAACGACCTGCGCGTCGGCGACATCATCGAGACCTACGAGATGCGCGAGAAGCCGCGCGCGTAGTCGGTCGACCCCGGGTGGCGCTCCGGCGCCACCCGGGGTCTCCTCGCCCTGCCCTTCCCCACGAGCACACCCACGGTGATGTCACTTTGTTCGTCGGTGCCCTGGAGCTGGACGTCCTGCTCGGCGATGTCCACTCCCTCAAGGAGAAGCGCTCCGCGGTGCGGCCCGTCGTGGCCGAGCTGCGCAAGCGCTTCGACGTCGCGGTCTCCGAAGCCGGGCACCTCGACCTGCACCGCCGCGCCCTGATCGGGGTGGCGGCGGTCGCCGCCGAGTCCGGCCACGTCGGCGAGGTGCTCGACGCCTGCGAGCGGCTGGTGGCCGGTCGACCGGAACTGGAACTGCTCTCGGCCCGGCGCAGGCTGCTCGGACCGGAAGACGACTGACCCGTACGAGAAAGAAAGAAGGAGCGTCGTGGCCGACGCACCCCGCGCCCGCAAGATGGCGAAGCGCATCTCCCAGATCGTGGCCTCGGCCATCGAGCACGAGGTCAAGGACCCCCGGCTGACCGGTGTCACCATCACCGACACCCGGGTGACCGGTGACCTGCACGAGGCCACCGTGTACTACACGGTCATCGGCCCCAAGATCGACGTCGAGCCCGACCACCAGGGCGTCGCCCAGGCGCTGGAGAGCGCCAAGGGCAGGCTGCGCACCATGGTCGGCCAGGGCACCGGCGTCCGCTTCACCCCGTCGCTGACCTTCGTCCCCGACCAGGTCCCCGACGTCGCCCGCGGCATCGACGACCTGCTGGCCAAGGCCCGCGCCGCCGACGCCGAGGTCGCAGCCCGCGCCTCCGGTGCCGTCCACGCGGGCGAGCCCGACCCGTACAAGCCCCCCCGCACCACCGACGACGAAGACGACGAGGACGACTAGTCCCCGACCGGTGCCCGACAACGACGCGCCCGTGCCCGACGCCGAGCCGCCCCGCCCGAACCGCCGCACCGTGCTGACCGGAACGGCGGCGGCGGTCGTCGGGGTGGCGGGCATCGGCGTGTTCGGCAGGTGGCTCCTCAAGCCCAAGAGCATCGCCACCCCGGTCACCCCCACGACGGTGCCCCGAACGGCCCTCGGCGGCCCCACGCCCCCCGCGGTCCAGTCGACCCCGTTCCAGTCGGGGGCCCGTGGCCGCACGGTGAACGTGGTCGTCATCCGCCCGGAGGGCACCCCGGTCCGCGACCTCCCGGTCTGCCTCGCCCTGCACGGCCGAGGCGCCGACGCCACCATGTTCGCCAACCTCGGCGTCCCCGCCGCCCTCACCGCGGCGGTCACCGCCGGGACACCCGCCTACGCCGTCGTCTCGGTCGACGGCGGCGACCGCTACTGGACCGCCGCCGACCCCGCCGACGACCCGCGGGCGATGCTGTCGGACGAACTCCCCGGCTGGCTCGCCGAACTGGGCCTGCGCCGCGAACCCCGGGTGCTCATGGGCATCTCCATGGGCGCCTTCGGTGCCCTGGGCCACGCCCGCACCCACCACGTCGCCGCCACCGCCGCAATCAGCCCGGCCCTGTTCACCTCCTGGAACGAGGCGAGGCTCCGCTCGGTCTTCGCCTCCAAGGCCCAGTGGGAGGAAGCCGAACCCCTCCGCCACACCCAGGACCTCAACGGCACCGCCCTCGGCGTCTGGTGCGGCACCGACGACCCCTTCGCCCCCGCCGCCCGGCAGTTGGTCGAGAAGGCGAGACCCGAACGGGCGGAACTCACCGACGGCGCCCACGACGAGGCCTACTGGACGGCGGTCCTCCCGGACGTCCTGCGCTGGCTGGGCACCCACATCTGACGCACCACCCAGTCGAGTGCCATGGTGTGTACCCGGCCGGATGTGTAGTCTGAATCAGTTGGTGTAAGTTTGATTCAGCAGCTTCGGGGGAGGCGTCATGACACAGACGAGCGGTGCGGTGTTCGACCGTGCTCGAGAGGTGGCCGGGCTCAGCCAGCGCGAGCTCGCCGCCGCGACCGGCATTTCCCAGTCCACCCTGTCGAGGATCATGTCCGGCGAGCGTACGGCGAAGGTGTCCGAGGTGGTGGCGATCGCTTGGGCGACTGGTCACACTGTCGCCCAACTGACTGCCGACGCAACGGTGGCCGAGCGAGCTGAGTGCGCGGCGCGGTCGACCAATGGGTCGAACATGGAGCAGATGCGGGGATCGCTGCTGCACTTCCTGGAACTGAACGACTACCTCAACGATCAAGCCATCCCCGCCACCGTCTGATCGAGCCGAGAGACATCGTGGACCCCGAGCGCGAAGGCCGCACAGAGGCGGTGCGTTTCCGCCAAGCGAATCACCTGGGCACACAGCCATTGGGTGATCTGATCACCATCGTGGAACAGACGACCGGCATCGATGTGGCGGTTCTGGACACGGGGCCGGATGAACACGGCCTCACGATGAGAGATCCCGCCACCGAAACGGTGTTCATCGGTGTTGCGCGCACACGACACCCCATGCGACAACGGAGCACGCTCGCCCACGAGCTCGGCCACGTCCTGTTCGAGGACTGGGGGGTGTGGTCGTCGGATGACAGCGGGGGAGAGACGGGGCGCAGCCCCGGCGAAGTTCGTGCCGACGCTTTCGCGCGCCACCTGCTGCTGCCGATCGAGGGCCTCGGGGAACTCGTGAAAAGACCAGGAGCGGTCAACCAGACTGTTCTCTCCAACGTCGTGCAGCGGTTCATGGTGTCCCCCGCGATAGCCGCCATCGCTCTGCGCCAAGCCGGGTGGATCGACTACACGACGAAACAGGCGTGGATGGGACTGACGGCCCCGCAGTTGGCTGCTCGGTTCGGTTGGATCGATCTGTACCGCGCGTTGCAGGAGGAGTCCGACAGGAGGAGACCGCCGCAGCGCCTCTTGGCGCGTGCGATCAGGGGTTATGTGGAGGGCGTGGTCTCCGCCCAGACAATCGCCACGCTGCGCGGCACGCCCTTGGATGTCGCTGAGGCGGATCTGCGCGAGGCAGGCGTTCGTCCCGTGGAGGCGGTGCCGGTCTGGGCAGATCTGGATGAATTGCCTGGCGTGCGGGTCGACCTTGACGCTCTTGACGCCGATCTCGCCCGTGTTGACAACGATGTCCCTGGACAGACGGCACGAGAGCGGGAATGACGCAGCTTCCCATCATCGATGCGGGTCCTGGCCTGAACTTTCTGTCAATCGGGAAGGAGCGCATTCTCATCAAGGCGCTCGGTCCGCTCAGTACTCCGGAGGCGGTCCGGGATGAACTGCTGCGCAAGGCCGAACATGATCGCCGGTTCCGGCGCGTTCTCACGACTTGGCCCAAGTTGACCGCCAGGTGGGTTGAGGTGCTGTCCGACAGTCAGACACCGGAACTCGCCGCGGTGGTCCGGAGGATCACGCAACTCCCCATGGCCCAGCGCATGAAGACGTCCAAAGACTTGGGTGAGACCATGGTCGTTGCGCACGCGGTCGTCGCGGCCGAGGCGGGCCAGGAGGTGATCGTCCTCATCGATGACAGCGAGGGCGCGCGAATGGCGACCAAGGAATGCGCCAGGCTGGACCGCCTCCGTGCAAGCGGTCGCTCTGTCGGAACGATCAAACTGGTGAACACGCGGACCGTCTTGGAACTCCAAGCGGGTCAGTTGATCGCTGATCGAGGAGAGATGCGCACCATCTACAACCAGATGCGCGGGCTCGACGATGGGCTGCCACCGATCGAAGGAACGGACCTCCTCACCACCAAGCGCTGGTCTCGGTGACACGGGGTGAGTGGCAGCCTCCGGAAATGAACCCGACCAGCCCTGGGGCGCGGTCATGTTGCGCGTGGTCCGGCAGCGGCGTTCGACTTGGTCGTCTCTGACTTCCGGGTGCGCGGCGTTGGTGAACGCGGTCGGGCAGGCCGGTTGAGTGGCTGGTTCCACCGCTCGACCATGTTCTCGACCACCTCGTCGGTGATCGAGGAGGCGGCCGGGTACGACGAGGAATTCCGCTACACACGGCGATCTGCGGTAACTTGGAGCCACCTTTACTGTCGCCCTGCTGCAGGTGGTATAAACCAATCCAGCGGTGCGGCTGTCCGTGTGAAGGATTACCCGGACTTGTTGACAGATGTTTGCCATCTGGCCAAACTGCGCAACATCACGCAACTGGATCGGGTGGTGGCGATGCGATCGACCAGGCTGACAGCCCTTGCTGCGGCGTCCGTGCTCGTGCTCACGGCCTGTGGTGGCGGGGGGTCGGACTCGGGTTCCGGCGGTGGCGAGGCGCAGTTGACCCTCCCGGGTGTGGACGAGTACCTGAACGCGCCGTGTCCGGAGGTGGGGACCAAGCCCGCCACCGACAAGGAGTTCACCTACTGGTCCATGTGGACCGCCGACGAGCCGCAGGGGAAGGTGCTCGGGAAGGCGATCAAGTGCTTCACCGAGAAGACCGGGGTCCAGGTGAATGTGCAGTGGTTGGGGCGCAAGCTGCTGACCCAGAACGTGGCGCCCGCCCTGAACACCGACACCGTGCCGGACCTGTTCGACCAGGACGTCAGCCAGGTGAAGGCGGCGATCGTGGCGCCGGGTGGGACGCAGACGGTCGAGGACGTGCTCGACTACAAGGTCGGTGAGGGTGACAAGCGGGTGCGGGACGTCATCCCGGCGACCTCCTGGGATTTCCCGGCCAACAAGGACGCCGACGGCAAGATCTTCGAGATCCCGTACGAGCTGATCGGCAACGCCTGGTGGTACAACAAGGACCTGGTGAAGGACTTCCAGGCGCCGAAGACCGTCGACGAGCTGTTCGGGCTGTTCGACAAGGCCAAGGCCGACGGGCTCGCCGCCGTCAGCCAGGACGGTGACATCGACTTCTACAACGCCTACTTCTACACCCAGATCGCCGAGCGGTACGTGGGCGCGGGTGGCCTGGAGAAGGTGGCGCTGGACAAGTCCGGGCAGGCGTGGCTGTCGGACCCGAACCTGGCCAAGGCCGCCGAGCCGGTGGAGAAGCTGGCCAAGGGGCAGTACCTGGTCGACGGGTGGGACGCGGCGAAGTTCCCGCAGGTGCAGCAGCGGTGGGCCGACGGCGAGTCCGCGTACCTGTTCCTGGGGAGCTGGGCGCCGAGCGAGACCCGCGAGTACCTGAGCAAGCAGGGTGGGGACAAGGGCATCGCCTACGCCACCTTCCAGTTCCCGCAGCCGGACGGCGCCGAGCACAAGGTCGTGGAGCAGTTGCCGCTCGGGTTCGCGGTGACCAAGAAGGCCAAGCACCCGGAGGCGGCCAAGGCGTTCATCGCCTACACGCTGAACAAGGACATCCTGTCCGGCATCCCGGCGGTGGCCGACAACCTGACCCCGCGCGCCGACCTGGCCGTGCCGGACTCGCTCAAGGACATCAAGTCCGTGCTGGAGTCCGACGCCGAGCACACCATCTTCATGGACGGGCTCGACGCGCTCTCCGGCGGCAAGTGGGTGGAGTCGGTGTTCTACCCGCTCAACAACGACCTGCTCAAGGGCAAGCTGACCGCCAAGCAGTTCGTCGAGGGGCTGGCCGCCAAGCAGGCCGAGTTCTGGAAGACGAACAACTGATGGCGACGGTGACCGCACCCGCCGAGGGGCGCACCTCCTCGGCGGGTGCCCACCTGTCGAGGAAGAAGCGGCTGTTCTTCCCGTTCTTCCTGCCCGCCGTCACGCTGTACGTGCTGTTCCTGCTGGTGCCGACCGTGGCGACCGTGGTCCTGGGGTTCACGTCCTGGTCCGGGGCGGGGGACACGCCGCGGTTCACCGGTTTGGACAACTACGGCGAGCTGATCGCCTCGGACGCGTTCCGGTACTCGTTCCTCAACACCGTGCTCTACATCGTGGCCGGTGGGGTCGGGACGTTCCTGCTGGCGTTCCTGTTCACCATGGTGCTGCGGGAGATGCGCGGCGGGAAGGTCGTGCGGGCGGTCCTGTTCTTCCCCAACATCGTGGCGCCGGTGGCGCTGGGGATGTTCTTCGGGATCATCCTGGTCTACCGGCCCAACCGGCAGGGCCTGGCCAACTACCTGCTGGAGTCCGTGGGCATCGACGCGGTGAAGTTCCTGGCGCCGGAGAACATCACCTGGGTGGTGACCGGCTGCCTGATCTGGGCCAGCTCCGGCTTCTACATCACCATCCTGATGGCCGCCGTGGACCGCATCCCGCCGTACCTCTACGAGGACTCCGACATCGCCGGGGCCACCCCGTGGCAGAAGTTCCGGCACGTCACCCTGCCGCTGACCTGGGACGTGGTCGGGGTGGCCGGGGTGCTCTGGACGATCTCGGCGATCAAGATCTTCGAGCTGGTGTTCGTGCTCGCCGGGCCGGGCACCTACTCGCCGCCGATCCGGTCCTGGACCCTCGGCGTCTACGTGTTCGACCGCTCGTTCGGCGACCAGGGCGCCCCGCAGTACGGCATGGCCTGCGCGGCGGCGGTCGTGATGATCCTGCTGGTGTCGGTCCTGGTCGTCCTGCTGCGCAGGCTCATGCGCCGCGACACGATCCAGTATTGACGGGGAGCGCCTTGTGACTTCGACAGTGGACGAGCGGCTGGGCGGACCCGTCCGCAAGCCGCCGCGCAAGCCCAAGCCCGCGCCGACCGCGCGCGGGTTCAGCCCGCTGCGCGCGCTGGGCATGGCCGTGGTGTGGCTGTTCACCGCGCTCAACGTGCTGGTGCTGTACTGGCTGGTGATGGCGGCGTTCAAGTCGCCGATCGAGATCTTCACCAAGCCGTTCGCGCTGCCGTCGTACTGGGTCGAGCGCGGGCAACTGTTCCGGAACCTGGCCTACGCGTGGAACAACGCCGGGTTCGGCCGCGCGTTCGTCATCACCGTGGTCCTGGTGGCGGTGTCGTCGGTGGCGATCGTGCTGCTGGCCGCGCCCGCCGCCTACGCGCTGACCCGGTTGGGGGTGCGCGGGGCCAACGGGTTGACCAACTTCGTCGCGATCGGCATGGGCATCCCGTTCCAAACCGTGGTGATCCCGCTGTTCATCGGCATGGCCGAGCTGGACCTGACGAACAACCTGTTCGGGCTGTTCCTGATCTACGTGGCGCTGTCGCTGCCGTTCACCGTCTTCCTGCTCACCGGGTTCTTCCGGTCGCTGCCCGACGAGCTGGAGGAGGCCGCCGCGATCGACGGCGCCTCCCCGGCGCGGACGTTCTTCACCATCATGCTGCCGCTGGCGCGCGGCGGGCTGATCACCGCGCTGATCCTCAACGCCATCGGCCTGTGGAACGAGACGCTGCTGTCGATCGTGTTCCTCAACGAGAACGCCAACTTCACCCTGGCCCGCGCGCTGTTCGCGTTCAACAGCGCGGCGAGCTACCAGTCCGAGTACGGCGGCCTGGTCGCCGGGGTAGCCATCGTGGTGCTGCCGATGCTCGTGCTCTACGTCCTGCTGGCCCGCCGGATCATCACCGGTCTCACCCTCGGCGCGGGCAAGTAGCCCCGACCGGGAAAGGCAGTCCCCATGGCAACGGTCAGCTTCGCGGGCACCACGCGCTACTACGCGGGCAACCCCGTCCCCGCCGTCGACGGTCTCGACCTGGAGGTCGCCGACGGTGAGTTCCTGGTGCTCGTCGGCCCGTCCGGCTGCGGCAAGTCCACCACCCTGCGGATGCTCGCGGGCCTGGAGGGCGTCGACGGCGGCACGATCCACATCGGCGAGCGCGACGTCACCGACCTGCCGCCGAAGGAACGCGACATCGCCATGGTGTTCCAGAACTACGCGCTCTACCCGCACATGACGGTGGGGGAGAACATCGGCTTCCACCTCAAGATCGCCAAGATGGCGAAGTCCGAGCGCGAGAGCAGGGTGCGCGAGGCGGCGGCGCTGCTGGGCCTGACCGACTACCTCGACCGCAAGCCCGCCAAGCTCTCCGGCGGCCAGCGCCAGCGGGTGGCGATGGGTCGGGCGATCGTGCGCTCCCCGCAGGTCTTCTGCATGGACGAGCCGCTGTCCAACCTGGACGCGAAGTTGCGCGTGCAGACCCGCACGCAGATCGCCTCGTTGCAGCGGCGGCTGGGTGTCACGACGATCTACGTCACCCACGACCAGGTCGAGGCGATGACGATGGGTGACCGGGTGGCGGTGCTCAAGGACGGTCTCCTGCAACAGTGCGATACGCCGATCGGCCTGTTCGGCAAGCCCGCCAACCTCTTCGTCGCCGGGTTCATCGGCTCCCCGGCGATGAACCTGATCGTCGGGACGGTGTCCGGTGAGTCGGCGGAGGTGGACGGTTCCGCGATCCCGTTGACCCCGGCCCAGCGCGCGGCCCTGACCTCGGAGGCGGTCGTCGTCGGCGTGCGCCCCGAGGGTTGGGAGATCAAGGCGCCGGGTGACGGCATCCCCGCCACGGTCGAGGTCGTGGAGGAACTGGGCAGCGACCAGTACCTGTACTGCTCGACGTCGACCTCCCGGGTGTCGGTGGACGGCGGCGCCCCGGAGCCCATCGCGGTCCGCGCCCCCGGCATGTCCCCGTGGCAGCGCGGCGAAAAGCTCGGACTCGTCCCGGTCCCGGGTGCGGTGCACCTGTTCGACGCCGCCACCGGCGCCCGCCTGCCCGACTGACGCAGCCGAACGGGCCGCCTCCGCGTCGGAGGCGGTCCGTTCGGCTGCGTCAGGGGACGTTCTTGATGCGCTGCACCAGGACCGCGCCCAGCAGCCCCAGCAGCGCCGTGACCGCGAACAGCGCCGGGTACCCGCCGAGCGAGGACACCAGCGGGGCGGCGATGACCGGGCCGAGCACGTGCGGCAGCGAGTTCGCCACGCTGATCACCCCGAGGTCCCGGCCCCGGTCGCCGTCGGTCGGCAGGACCTGGGTGATCAGCGCCTGGTCCACCGACACGTACACCCCGTACCCGAGGCCCAGCAGGACCGCCGACAGCACGGTCACCGGCCACGTCGGCCACACCGCCAGCGGCGCCGACCCGGCCGCGATCACCAGCCCCGCCGCCGTCACCAGGCCCTTGCGCCTGCCCAGCCGGTCCGATACCACCCCGCCGACGAACGCCGACACCACGATGCCGACGGTGTAGATCAGCACCAGCAGCAGCAGGCCCTGCTCGGCGCGCTTGCCGGGGAACAGCTCGGCGTACCTGATCTCGTCGCGCAGGAAGTACAGCAGGTACAGGGTGCCGGTGGCGTTGCCGAGCTGGATCAGGAACCGCGTCAGCCAGGCCCACCGGAAGTCCGCGTCGGTGCGCAGGCCGGTGGTGAACGACGCCAGGAACCCCCGCAGCCGCAGCGGGGGCAGCGCGACGGCGGCCCGGTCGTCGCGGACCCAGAACAGGAACGGCAGCACCAGCACCAGCAGCACCCCGGCGACGAGCGCGTACCCGCCGACCACCAGCGTCACCAGCGCCGTGCCCGCCAGCGTCGCCAGCGGCTGGGTCGCCCCGACCCAGGCGCTCACGACCCCGCGCTGCCGCACCGGGACCTGGTCGGGAACGGTGGCGACCAGACCGGCCAGCATCGCGCTCAGCGCCACCTGCACCACGACCCAGCCCGCGGCGACCCCGGCCACCGTCGACTGGCCCAGCAGGAACAGCAGGCCCGCCGCGGCCAGGACCGCGCCACCGGCCACCCACGGCTTGCGCCTGCCGAAGCGGGAGGTGGTGCGGTCGGACAGGGCGCCCGCCAGCGGGTTGGCTACCACGGCCACCAGCGCGCCGAGCCCGGTCACGAACCCGAGCGCCGACTCCTTGTCCGCGGGCGCGATGACCGCGAGCTGCTGCGCCAGCAGCACCTGGACCGGGGTGTAGAGCGCGGTCCACAGGCCCAGGCTGGCCAGGGCCATGCCGCCGACGAACCGCCTGCCGACCCGCGGCTGCGCCGAGACCGGCGCGACCGCGGTCACGAGGCCGCCCCGAGGAAAGCCGCCGCCCGCTCACCGGCCAGCAGCGCGGGCGCGTGGGTGTTGCCGGTGGTCACCGCAGGGAAGATCGAGGCGTCGGCGACGGTGAGGCCGTCCACGCCGCGCACGCGCAGCCGCGGGTCCACCACGGCGTCGGCGTCCACGCCCATCTTGCAGGTGCCGACCTGGTGGTGGTAGGTCGAGACCGTGCGGCGCACGTAGGTGTCGAGGTCTTCCGCGCCCGGGTGCGCCTCCACCGAACCCCACTCCGCGCGCAGGCCGGGGGCGGCGCCGATCTCCCGGCACAGCTCGACCGCGGCGGTGAGGGCGCGCAGGTCGGCGTCGGTGCCCAGGGTGTTCGGGTCGATGCGCAGCTCGTCGGTGGCCGCCGACCCGGACAGCCGGATGGAGCCGCGGCTGGTGGGGCGGACCAGACCGGCCTGGAGGGTGAAGCCGCGCATGGGGCCGGTGGCGCCCTCCGGGTACATCGGGACCGGGAAGTGCAGCGGCTGCACGTCGGGCACCGCCAGGCCGGGCCTGCTGCGCCAGAACAGGTGCGTCTGGGCCGGGCCCAGGCCCGCCGACGGGCGGCCGGGGTCGCGCTCGGTGGTGAACACGACCGGCACCAGCACGTGGTCGTGCAGGTTGCGCCCGACCCCCGGCAGGTGCACCAGCGGGGCGACGCCCACCGAGCGCAGGTGCTCGGCGTCGCCGATCCCGGAGAGCATCAGCAGCTTCGGCGACTCGACCGCGCCCGCGCTGACGACGACCTCCGCCGCGGTGGCCCGGCGCACCTCGCCGTCGCGGACGTACTCCACGCCCACGCAGCGGGTGCCGTCGAACAGCAGCCTGCTCGCCCGCGCGTCGGTCTCCACGACGAGGTTCGGGTTGTCGTAGACCGGTTGCAGGTAGGCGACCGCGGAACTGGCCCGGCGACCGCCGGAGATGGTGAACTGCACGCGGGACACGCCGTCGGGGACGCCGCTGTTGTAGTCCGGGTTGTACCCGATGCCGGTCTCCACCGCCGCATCCACCAGCGCGTCGTGGATGGGGTCGGTGGCGTACTTGCTGAGCACCGGCAGCGGGCCGCCGGTGCCGTGCAGCTCGCTCGCGCCCGCGTCGAAGTCCTCGATGTCGCGGTACACCGGCAGCACGTCGTCCCACGCCCACCCGTCGTTGCCCAGGTAGGCCCAGTGGTCGTAGTCGGCCGCCGCGCCGCGGGCGTAGACCATCGCGTTGAGCGAGCCCGACCCGCCCACGACCCGCCCGCGTGGCCAGTGCAGGCGGCGGCCCGCCGCGTGCTCCTGCGGGCCGGTCCGGTAGGCCCAGTCGCGCGGGCCGAACCACAGCTCGCCGAAGCGGCGCGGGTCGTGGATGGTCTCGTCGGTGTCGCGCCCGCCCGCCTCCAGCAGCAGCACGCGCGCGCCCCGGTCGACCATCCGCCGCGCCACCACGCACCCAGCCGATCCGGCGCCCACGACGATCACGTCGTGGGAGCGGTCCTGTGCGGTCGATCCGGTCACTGTGCCGCTCCTGTCGGGGTCAGGCGGAGGTGAAGACCAGGACGGCGTTCTGGCCGCCGAAGCCGAAGGAGTTGCTCAGCGCGACCTCGGTCCGCTGCGCGCGCGGCGCCCCGGTGACGATGTCGAGTTCGACCTTCGGGTCCTGGTTGGCCAGGTTGGCCGTGGGCGGGACGGTGGAGTTCTCGATGGTCAGCACGGTCAGCGCCGCCTCGATCGCCCCGGCGGCGCCGAGGGTGTGCCCGACGACGCCCTTGGTGGAGGTGACCGCGGCCCGGTGGCCGAGCAGGTCGCGCAGCACCGCGGCCTCGGTCTGGTCGTTGAGCGGGGTCGAGGTGCCGTGCGCGTTGACGTGGTCGACGTCGTCCGGGCCGACCCCGGCGGCGGTCATCGCCATCCGGGTGGCCTGCTTGACGCCGCGGCCCTCGGGGTCGGGCTGGGTCATGTGGAAGGCGTCGGCGGAAGCGCCGTACCCGGCCACCTTGGCCCGCACCTTCGCGCCGCGGGCGCGGGCGTCGGCCTCGCGCTCGAGCACCAGGATGCCGCTGCCCTCGCCGACGACGAACCCGTCGCGGTCGACGTCGAAGGGCCGGGAGGCGGCGCCCGGGTCGTCCAGCCTGCGCGAGAGCGCGCCCATCTGGGCGAAGCCGGTGACGATGAGCGGGCTGACCCCGGCCTCGGCGCCACCGGTGATCACGACGTCGCACACGTCGTCGCGCAGCAGCGACAGCGCGGTGCCGATCGCGGTGGCCCCGGAGGCGCACGCGGTGGCGGTGACGAAGTTGGGGCCGGTCGCCTTGAGGTCCATGGCCAGGTGGCCCGCGACCATGTTGGGCACCAGCATCGGGATCAGCAGCGCCGAGACCGAGGTCGCCCCGGTCTCCACCAACTTGCGGTGCTGCTGCTCCCAGGTGCTCACCCCGCCCAGGCCGCAGCCGATCACGACACCGACCCGGGCGCCGTCCCAGGTGTCCGGGTCCAGTCCGGCGTCGGCGACGGCCTCGCGGGCGGCCACGATGGCCAGCTGCACGAACCGGTCGTGGCTGAGCGAGCTGCGCCGACCCACCAGCTTGTTCGCCGAGAAGTCCGGCACCGTGCAGGCGATGTCGACCGGGAGGCCCGCCAGGGCGGGGGCGTGCGCGGCGGTGGAGACCCCCGAGCACACCCCCGCCCAGCTCGCCTCGGCGCCGATCCCGGCCGCGGTCACCAGGCCCAGCCCGGTGACCGCGATCGACGCGTCGTTCACGAGGACTTCGCCGCCGTGGCCTCGAGGACCTGCGCGGCGATGGCCTCGGCGGCGTGGCCGATGGTGTCGCGCGGGGACGCGGTGTCCTCGCTGATCTCCACCCCGGTCTCGGTCTGGATGACGACGAGCAGCTCGACCAGGAACAGCGAGTCCATGTCCAGGTCCTCGAAGGTCACCTCGGGGGAGATCTCGGCGCGGTCGACCTCGAAGCGGGTGACCAGCAGGTCGACGAGGGTGTCGTACATGGGTGAGGTCATCGGGTGCTCTCCTCGGATCGCGGTGGGGTCATCGGGTTGGTGCTGCGGTTCGCGTCCCCGGCCAGGTTCGGCCAGGTCAGCACGGTGGAGCCCCAGGTGAGCCCGCCGCCGAAGGCGGTGAGCAGCAGCCGGTCGCCGGTGTGCAGGCGCCCGGCCGCCCTGGCCTGGTCCAGGGCCAGCGGGATGGAGGCCGCGGAGGTGTTGCCGACCTCGGCGATGTTGGTGATGCTGCGCTCGCGCGGGACGCCGATGTCGTCGGCGAGCCGGTTGAGGATGCGGATGTTGGCCTGGTGCCCGACCAGGTGGTCCACCTCGTCGACCCGCCACCCGGCCGAGTCGAGCACGGCGCGGGAGGACTTGGCCATGTGCCGCACGGCCTGCCAGAAGACCTGCTTGCCCGCCATGGCGAAGTAGCGCTCGCCCGGCTCGGCCGGGCGACCGGACAGCCGCTGCTCGGCGCCGCCGCCGCGCACGGTGATCAGGTCCACGCCGTCGCCGTCGCTGCCCAGGTCGAACGGGCCGACGGCGCCGGGCTCGTCCGGGTCGCCCGCGCGCAGCACGACCGCGCCCGCGGCGTCGCCGAAGATGACCGAGGTGGTGCGGTCGGTCGGGTCCAGGATGCTGGAGTAGGTCTCCGCGCCCACCAGCAGCACCCGCCGCGCCGCGCCCGCGGCGATCAGCCCGGTCGCGGTGGCCAGGCCGTAGACGAAACCGGTGCACACCGCCGAGACGTCGAACGCGGCGGCGCCGGAGAGGCCGAGCTTGGCGGCCACCACCGGGGCGGTGCCGGGGCACGGGCGGTCGGGGGTGGTGGTGGCGACCACCACCGCGTCCACCGCGTCCACACCGGACGGGTCGGCGTCGGCGAGAGCGCGGGCGCCCGCCGCGGCGGCCAGGTCCGAGGTGGTGGTGCCGGGATCGGTGAAGTGCCGGGCGCCGATGCCGGTGCGGGTGCGAATCCACTCGTCGGAGGTGTCCAGGGTGGCGCTGAGCATGTCGTTGCTGACCCGGCGCGCGGGCAGGAAGCTGCCCGTGCCGCACAGGACCGCGGCCCGCGCCGGAGCTGGCGGTGCTGCCACGTCGGTCCTCCTTCGGGCAGGGTCGGGGTTTCGGGTCCAGCCTGTGCCCCGGCGCTGACGGCGCGTTGACGCGGCGGTGACGCAGTGCCGGGGCGACCTCACCGTCACCCCGCCGTCACCGTGCGGTCAGCGCCGGGGCCCTAGCATTCGGCTCGTCCGGGGGGAAGCGGGCCCGCCGCGGTGGCGGCCCCCGCGCCGGACAGTCCCATGTAGACAATTCCACGAGACCGGAGCGGTGCGATGAGGATCTTCCAGGGCGTGGGCGAGCTGTCCGCCGCCGCGGGCGAGGACCTGGGGGTCAGCGCCTGGCACGAGGTCACCCAGGCCGAGGTGGACCTGTTCGCCGAGGCCACCGGGGACCGGCAGTGGATTCACACCGACCCCGAGCGCGCCGCCACCGGCCCGTTCGGGCGCACCGTCGCCCACGGGTACTACCTGCTGTCGGTGTTCCCGGCGCTGCTCGACGAGGTGTTCGCCATCCGGGGCGTCGGGTCGGTGGTCAACACCGGCGTCGACGCGCTGCGCTTCCACCGGCCGGTGCCGGTCGGCAGCCGCATCCGGGCCATGGCCCGGCTCGCCGAGGTGCGGGTGAGCAGGCGCGGGGTGGCCGAGCTGGAGGTGGAGGCGGGCATCCACGTCGAGGGGATGCCCGAGCCCGCCACCACCGCCGTCCTGCACAGCATGGTCCGGCCGCCGCGCGGCGCGGCGGTGGCCGGTGCGGCCCCCGCCGCCGCCGCGACCGGCTGACCCGGCGGGTCAGCCCGCGGGGCTCACCTGGCGGCCAGCGACTCGCGCTGCGACCACCAGATCGCCGACGGCAGGACCAGACCCGGGTCCTGGGCCAGGACGTCGGCGTGCAGGCGCTTGAGCGCCGCCGACGGCTCCAGGCCCAGCTCGGTGTCGAGGTGGCGGCGGTTGCGCTGGAACAGCTCCAGCGCCTCGCACTGCCTGCCGGTGCGGTAGAGCGCCAGCATCAGCAGCTCGCAGAACCGCTCGCGCAGCGGGTGCTGCTCCACCAGTTGGCTCAGCTCGGCCACCGCGTCGCGCTCGCGGCCGACGAGGAGCCAGGCCGCGGCCAGGTCCTCCCAGGCGGTGAGCCTGCGCTCGTCGAACAGCGCCGCCGCGCCGCGGCAGCGCAGGCCGTCGCCCGCGTCCAGCAGGGCCGGGCCGCGCCAGAGCCGCAGCGCCGCGCGCAGCGCGGTGATGGCGCGCTCCGGGTCGGCGCGCACGTCGGCCGCGCCGCGGGCGGCGAGGTCGAGGAAGCGGTTGGCGTCCACGCTCTCGGCGGGGATGTCGAGCAGGTAGCCGTTGCGCATCGCGCGCAGCCTGCTCTCCCGCCGGTCCGGGCCGTCGACGACCTTGCGCAGCCGGGTGGCGTGGGCCTGCATCGCGTTGCGCGAGTTGCCCAGCCGGTGCCCGGACCACAGCTCGTCGGCCAGCTCGCCGTGCGAGATCGCCCGCCCCACGTCCAGGGCCAGCGTCGCCAGCAGGGCGCGCACCTTGTGCGACCCGATGCGGCGCTGCTCGCCGTCGACGGTGACCGTGACTGTGCCCAGGATTTCGATCTGCACGGCACTCCTCGTGACCATACGAATAACAATGGTGACAAACGGTGATGGAAAATGTTCTCGGCGTCGATCCGGCGACACCGACGCAATGGTTGACGTCGATATCGAACCTGTCAAGAGGAATATCATTGTCGAGCAGGTGGAGCAGCTTGGTGAGAATTCCCGAGAAGGGTGTCCGCTGCTGCGAACGCGCGGTACCCTTCGGCCGAACGACGGTAGGGAATGCCTACCTCCTGGTGTCGGAACCTGGGGAATCCCAGGGAATCCCCGGGGGTGTGCAGGGTTATCCCCAGTGCGACCCAGGGTGTCGGGTGCGGTAATCATTCGGGGCCACAAATGCGCGCGGCGACGTCGGAAGCGATTTAAATTCTTCCGACGCCCGGTGTTCGGGACGGGGCGCCAGGTGATTTTTCGGACATATTGTTCGTGCTCATACTGCGATCGGAGTATCGGAAGATGACGCGTGCGGCCGCGGCGGTCGACAACCGACCGGTGCCCAGGCTCGACCACGTGATGGTCCTGCTCGACGCCGAGACCCACCGGTCGATCGAGGAGACCGGTTTCCTGGCCGAGCGCCTCGGCCGGATCAAGGTGAAGAAGGCCGACAGCTCGGTGGCGGGGCAGTACTCCACCCTGGGCATCGCCGGGCGCAGCACCCTGGTCGAGCTGTTCGGCGCGGAGATGCCCGGCTCGGCCCCGCTCAGCGGCGGGCTGGTGTTCTCCTTCGAGGAGCCCGGTTCCTCGCCGGGGGCCCGCGCGCTGCTCGACGCGACCGGAACCGTGCGCCACCACCACGACCTGGTCCGCCGGGTGGTCGAGGGGCACGAGGAACCGCGGCCCTGGTACCACCTGATCAACGTCGACCTCGGCGCGGGCAACCCGCTGCTGCTGTTCCTCAACGAGGTCACCCCGGAGTACTTCGCCTCCCTCGGCGCGGTCGCCGAGCCGGACGGGGCGATGCGCCGCGCGGCCTACCTCGACGCCGTGCTGGGCCGCCCGGCCGACCCGGCGTCGCTGCTGCGCGACATCTCGGGGGTGACCCTGCTCGTCGGCGCCGACCGCGCCGCCGCGCTCGCCGCCGCCCTGGCGCCCTTCGGCTGGGTGCCGACCGAGGGCGTGGAGGGCACCGAGCTGGTCGGCCCCGGCCTGACCATCGGCCTGCGGGTCGGCGACTGGCCGCGCGAGCGGGTCGCCGAGATCCACCTCGACCTCGAACCCGGCGCCTGGACCGACGACGTGCCCGCCGAACTGGTCTTCGGCCCCACCTCGCGGCTGGTGTTCACCGGCCCCACCGCCGCCACCTGGCACTTCGCCTGACCGTCCACACCGGACCCAGCAGTCCTCGTTCCCCCGAACACCCTGCCGCCCACCGCATGGGAGCACTGACGCACATGTCTCCGTCGTCCCCGCTGTTCCAGGACGTCTTCCACCACCACGCCGCGACCACCCCGACCGCCCCCGCGGTCCGGTTCGGCGACCGCGCGCTCACCTACGCCGAACTGGCCGACCGGGTGGACCGGCTCGCCGCCGCGCTGCTGCGCCGCGGGGTGCGCCGGGGCGCCCTGGTCGGCGTCGCGGCGCGGCCCTCGCTCGAACTGGCGGTGTCGATCCTCGGCATCCTGCGCGCGGGCGCGGCCTGGCTGCCGCTGGACCCGGCCTACCCCGGTGAGCGGCTGCGCTACATGGTCACCGACGCGAAGGTGGGCCTGCTGCTCGCCGACGGCCCGACCGGTGACGTGCTCTCCGGCGGGGTCGTCGACGTGCTCTCGCCTGCGGCGGGGGAGGACCCGGCGGGTGTCGAGTTCCCCGAGGTCGGCCCCGAGGACCTGGCGTACGTCATCTACACCTCGGGCTCGACCGGTCGGCCCAAGGGCGTGCAGCTCACCCACGGCGGCCTGGCCAACCTCGCCGCCGCCCAGCTCGGCCTGTTCGAGGCCGGTCCCGGGGCGCGGGTGCTCCAGTTCGCGCCGACGAGCTTCGACGCGTCAGTGTTCGAGATCGCCATGGCGCTGGGCTCGGGCGCGGAGCTGCTGCTGGCCCCGCGCGACGCCATCGCCCCCGGCCCCGGCCTGGCCGACTTCCTGCGCGCGCACCGGGTCACCCACGTGACGCTGCCGCCGTCGGTGCTGGCCACCGTCGGCCGGGCGGAGCTGCCGGAGCTGCGGGTGCTGGTGTGCGCGGGCGAGGCGCTGCCCGAGCCGTTGGCCGAGCAGTGGTCGCCCGGCCGCCGGATGTTCAACGCCTACGGCCCGACCGAGACCACGGTGTGGGCGAGCACCGCCGAGGTGGTGCCCGGAGGCGGCAAGCCCGGCATCGGCACGGTCATCCCCGGCGCCACCGCCCACGTCCTCGACGAGCAGGGGCGCCTGGTCCCCGCGGGCACCACGGGCGAGCTGGCGATCGGCGGCGCGGGTGTGGCCCGCGGCTACCTCGACCGCCCGGAGCTGACCGCGGAGAAGTTCATCGACCACCCGGTCACCGGCGAACGGCTCTACCGCACCGGCGACCGGGTGGTCCAGGCCGCCGACGGCACCCTGGACTTCCTCGGCCGCGTCGACCACCAGGTCAAGCTGCGCGGCTTCCGGATCGAGCCGGGGGAGGTCGCCGCCGAGCTGGTCGCGCACCCCGCCGTCACCGACTCGGTCGTCGTGGTCCGCGACGACGGCGCGGGGGAGCGGCTGGTCGGCTACGCGGTGGCCGACGGCGTCACCGGCGCCGACTTGGTCGAGCACCTGCGCGGCCTGCTGCCCGCGCACATGGTCCCGTCGGCGGTGGTCGTGCTGGCGGAGATGCCGCTGAGCCCCAGCGGCAAGATCGACCGCACCGCGCTGCCCGCCCCCGAACGCGAGCCGGGCGCCGACTACGTCGAACCGAGCACCCCCACCGAGCGCGCGCTCGCGGAGATCCTGGTCGAGCTGCTGGGCCTGCCCAGGGTCGGCGTGAACGACGACTTCTTCGACCTCGGCGGGCACTCGCTGCTCGCGGGCCGCTACGCCGCCCGGGTCCGCTCGTCGCTGGGTCGGGAGCTGCCGCTGGGCAGGCTGTACGAGACCCGCACGGTCGCCGCGACCGCCGCCCTGCTCGACGCGGGCGGTTCCGGGGAGGACGCCCCCGCGGTGCCGCCGATCACCGCGGGCGCCGTCGCCGAGGGCGAGCCGGTCGCGCTGGCGCACCCGCAGGAGCGGATCTGGTTCCTGGAGAGCCTGTCCCCGGGCAACCTCGCCTACAACGCGCAGGCCACCATCCGGCTGCGCGGCCCGCTCGACGTCGGGGCGCTCCGCGCCGCGCTGGACGAGGTCGTGCGCAGGCAGGCGATCTACCGCACCGCGTTCCTGCCGATCGACGGCAGGCCGATGCAGGTCGTGCACCCGCCGATGCCGGTGCCGCTGCCGGTGCTCGACCTGACCGACCTGCCGGAGGACGCCCGCGAGGAGCGCGCCGAGGAGATCGTCCGCGAGACCGTGGCCGACCCGTTCGACCTCGTCGCGCCGCCGCTGGCCCGCTGGGTCCTGGTGCGGCTGGCCGCCGACGACCACTCGCTGATCCACGTCGAGCACCACCTGGTGCACGACGGCTGGTCCTACGGCGTGTACCTCAACGAGGTGCAGGAGCTCTACACCGCCACCGTGGAGGGGAAGCCCTCGCCGCTGCCCGAACTCCCGGTGTCCTATGTGGACTTCGCGGCGTGGCAGCGCGACTGGATGCGCGGCGACGTCCTCGACCGCTACCTGGGGTTCTGGACCAAGGAGCTGGCCGGGGCCCCGGCCGCGCTCGACCTGCCCACCGACCGGCCGCGACCGGCGTCGCAGAGCTTCGCCGGGCGCGCGCTCAACCTCGACCTGCCCGGCGACCTGTGCCAGGCGCTGCGCGCCTACAGCCACGCCCGCGGCGTCACCCTCTACAGCACCATGCTCGCCGGGTTCGCCGCGGTCGTCTCCCGCTACGCCCAGCAGGACGACGTGGTCGTCGGCAGCGGGGTGGCCAACCGGCGCCTCGCCGACGTCGAGCAGGTCATCGGCATGATCGTGAACACGCTGGCGCTGCGGGTGCGCCTCGACGGCGAGCCGACCTTCGACGAGCTGGTGCGGCGCACCCACGAGACCGTCGGCCGGGCCAACGAGTGGCAGGACATGCCGCTGGACAAGCTGGTCAACGCGCTGCCGCTGCGGCACGACCCGTCGCGCAACCCGCTGTTCCAGGTCATGTTCAGCTTCCACGACTCGCAGGTGCCGAGCCTGGAGTTCGCGGGCCTGACCGGCACGGTCAAGGAGCGGCACAACAACTCCGCCAAGACCGACATCAACGTGGTGGTCATCCCGCGCGCCGAGCAGCGCGCGGGCCGGGGCCTGGACGGCAGCGCGGGCGCGATCACCCTGATCTGGGAGTACGCGACCGACCTGTTCGACGAGTCCACCATGCGGTTGATGGTGGAGAGGTTCCAGACCCTGCTGCGCGCCGCGGTCGCCGCCCCGCACACCCCGGCGTCGCGGCTCCCGCTCACCACCGACGCCGACGAGGCCCGCCTGGTCGCCGCCGCCACCGGCGACCGGGTGCCGTTCCCCGACGGGGCCACCATCGCCGAGCTGTTCGCCGAGCAGGTCGCCGCCGACCCGGCCGCGGTGGCCATAGTGGACGGCGAGGTCGAGCTGACCTACGCCGAACTCGACGACCGCGCGGGCCGCATCGCCACCCTGCTGCGCGAACGCGGGGTGGACCGCGAGACCCCGGTCGGCGTCATGCTCGAACGCGGCCACGAGCTGCTGACCGTGCTCCTCGCGGTGGCCAAGGCGGGCGGGGCGTACGTGCCGCTGGACCCGTGCTACCCGCAGCAGCGGCTGCGCTGGATGCTCGCCGACGCCGACGCCCCGGTGGTCGTCACCCGCTCCGGCCTGCGCGACCGGCTCGGCGCCCGCACCGGGGTGCTCGCCATCGACGAGTGGTCCGACGCGCTGGCCGAAGCCGCGCCGTGGACCGGGCCGACCGGCGCCCGCGCCGACACCATCGCCTACACCATGTTCACCTCCGGCTCCACCGGCAGGCCCAAGGGCGTGCAGGTCCCGCACCGCGCGATCGCCCGGCTGGTCAAGGGCAGCACCTTCGCCGCCTTCGGCCCGGGGGAGCGCTTCGCCCAGGTCGCCGACGCGTCCTTCGACGCGCTGACCTTCGAGCTGTGGGGCGCGCTGCTCAACGGCGGCGCGGTCTGCGTCATCCCCTCCGACGAGCTGCTGGCCCCCGGCGGCCTCGGGCGGGCGCTCAAGGCGGGCGGGGTCACCGGGATGTTCCTGACCTCGGCGCTGTTCACCGAGGTCGTGGCCGGGCACCCGGACAGCTTCTCCGGGCTGCGCACCCTCATGGTCGGCGGCGACGCGCTCAACGTCGGCCGGGTGCGCGCGCTGCTCGCCCTGGACCCGGCGCAGCGGCCGGACCGGCTGGTCAACGGCTATGGCCCGACCGAGACCACCACGTTCGCGGTGTGCCACCACATCGAGCACGTCGCCGAGGGCGCGCCGTCGGTGCCGATCGGGCGGCCGATCGCCAACACCACCGCGCACGTGCTCGACGCGCGGCTGCGCCCGGTGCCCGACGGCGTCCCCGGCGAGCTGTTCCTGGGCGGCCCCGGTGTCGCCCGCGGCTACGCCAACCGCCCGGCGCTGACCGCCGACCGGTTCCTGCCCGACCCGTTCGCCGCCGACGGCTCCCGGCTCTACCGCACCGGCGACCGGGTCCGCAGGCTCGGCGACGGCACGATCGAATTCCTCGGCCGCGTCGACGACCAGGTGAAGATCCGCGGGTTCCGGATCGAGCCCGGCGAGGTCGAGTCGGCCCTCGGCGAGCACCCCGGCCTGGCCCAGGTCGCGGTCGTGGTGGACGAGCCGCCGTCGGGCAAGCGCCTGGTCGCCTACACCGTGGCCCGGCCGGGGCAGCAGTTCGGCCCGACCGCGCTGCGGGAGTTCCTGGCCGACCGGCTGCCGCCGCACCTGGTGCCCGCGGTGTTCGTGGAGCTGCCGGAGCTGCCGCTGACCGCCAGCGGCAAGCTCGACCGCCGCGCGCTGCCCGCCGTCGGCGACGAGCGCCCGGCCTCCGGGGACTTCGTGGCACCGCGACCGGGCACCGAGACCGAGTTGGCCGACCTGGTCGCCGCCGCGCTGGGGCTGGCCAGGGTCGGCGCGCACGACGACTTCTTCGCCCTGGGCGGGCACTCGCTGCTGGCCATGCGGCTGGTCGCCCGGATCAACGAGATGTGGTCCTGCGACGTGGCCCTGCGCGACTTCCTGCACACCCCCACCGTGGCCCGGCTCGCCGAGCGGGTGGACGCCACCAGGGGCGGGGGCGGTGCCGCCGCCATCGGCGCGGGACCCGGCGCGGAGGAACTGCTGCTCGACCGGCTCGACGAACTGACCGACGAGGAAGTGGACGCACTGTTGCGCGAGACCGAGCTGAACACGGAGACCGAGCGATGACCGACGTGACCGCGGCGCCGCCCGACCGGCGCGCCCAGTTGGCGGCGAAGCTGCGCGAGCGGATGGCCAACCGCCACCACCCGCTGTCCTACCCGCAGCAGCGGCTGTGGTTCCTCGAACAGCTCGACCCGGGCAGCGCCGTCTACCTCGTGCCGCTGGTGCACCGGATCAGCGGCCCGGTCGACGTGCCCGCCCTCGAGCACGCGCTGACCGAGGTCGTGCGCCGCCACCAGGTGCTGCGCACGGTGTTCAAGGACGTCGACGGCGAGCCGCGGCAGTTCGTCGAGCCGCCGGTCCCGGTGCTGGTGCCGGTGCGCGACCTGTCCGGCGAGGACGACCCGACCGCCGTGGCCGCCGAGCTGGCCGCCGCAGAGGCGCGGGCGCCGTTCGCCCTGGACTCCGGGCTCAAGCTGCGCCCGCTGCTGCTGTCCCTCGGCGCCGACGAGCACTGGTTCTGCCTGACGCTGCACCACATCGTGTGCGACGGCTGGTCGCTGGGCCTGCTCGACGCCGAGCTGTCCGAGCTGTACCGGGCCCGGCTGGCGGGCGAGGAGCCGGTGCTGCCGGAGCTGCCCACGCAGTACGCGGGCTTCGCCGAGTGGCAGGTCGGCAGGCTGACCGGGGAGCCGTTGCAGGAGGCGCTGGGCTACTGGCGGGAGAAGCTGGCGGGCGCCCCGGCGCTGGCCACCCTGCCCACCGACCTGCCCCGGCCGCCGTCGCAGACCCACGCGGGCGCGCACCTGGACTTCACCGTCGCCCCCGAGGTCGCCGCGGCGGTTGCCGAGCTGGCCAGGGCGTCCGCGGCGACGCCGTTCGCGGTGCTGCTGGCCGCGTTCTCCGCGCTGGTGCACGCCTACACCGGGTCGGCGGAGGCCATCGTCGGCTCCCCGGCCTCGGCCCGCTCGCGGGCGGAGATCCAGCACCTGGTGGGCTTCTTCGCCAACACCGTCGTGCACCGGGTCGACCTGTCCGGGAACCCCACGTTCGCCGAGCTGGTGGCCAGGGTCCGCGAGGAGTCCCGGGCCACCATGGCCAACCAGGACCTGCCGTTCGAGAAGCTGGTCGAGGAGCTGCACCCCAGCCGCGACCCCGCGCACAACCCGCTGTTCCAGCTCATGTTCAGCTACCACGACGTCGACGCGGGCGCCGGGCTGCGGTTGCCCGGCTGCGAGGTCGTCATGGTCCCCGGCGACACCGCCACGGCGAAGTTCGACCTGACGCTGAGCATGACCAACTCCGCCGACCGGCTCGGCTTCCGGCTGGAGTACTGCACCGACCTGTTCACCGAGGCCACCGCCCACCAGCTCGGCGAGCACTTCCAGACCCTGCTGGCGGCCGCGGTCGCCGACCCGGAGCAGCCCGTCGGCCGCCTCCCGGTGCTGACCGAGGTGGACCTCGACCGGGTGCTGGTCGACTGGAACCCCACCGGCGCCCCGATCGGCGACGAGCTGATCCACGAGCTGATCGCCGCGCAGGCCGCCCG
This sequence comes from Actinokineospora spheciospongiae, assembly GCF_003182415.1. Taxonomy (NCBI): domain Bacteria; kingdom Bacillati; phylum Actinomycetota; class Actinomycetes; order Pseudonocardiales; family Pseudonocardiaceae; genus Actinokineospora; species Actinokineospora spheciospongiae. Next base: position 291,716 of record NZ_QHCP01000005.1, read on the forward strand.
CACCCCGGACGCCCCCGCGCTGCTCGGCGCCGACCAGGCGCCTACGGACGCGCTGACCTACCGGCAGGTCGACGAGCGGGCCGAGGCGCTGGCCGCCCGGCTGCGCGCGCACGGCGTCGGCCCGAACGTGCCCGTCGGGGTGTACCTGGACCGCTCGCCGGACCTGGTGATCACCCTGCTGGCGATCCTCAAGGCGGGCGGCGGCTACCTGCCGCTGGACCCCGGCTACCCGCCGGACCGGGTGGCGTTCATGGTCGTGGACTCCCAGGCCCCCGTCCTGGTCACCCGCGGCGGCCTGGCCCGACGGCTCACCGCGCTGCCCGCCACCGTGGTCCGCCTCGACGACGAGCAGACCGCGGTGGACAGCGCGCCCGCCGCCGGGCGCGGTTCGCAGCACGACATGGCGTACCTGATCTACACCTCCGGGTCGACCGGCAAGCCCAAGGGCGTCGTGCTCTCGCACCGCAACGCGCTCAACTTCTTCACCGGCATGGACCGGGTCCTCGGCGGCGACGCCCCGGGCACCTGGCTCGCGGTCACCAGCATGTCCTTCGACATCTCCGTGCTGGAGCTGCTGTGGACGCTGGCCCGCGGCTACCGGGTGGTCGTGCGCGGCGACGAGCCCACGGCGACCACCGCGGCCGACTCCGCGCCGGTGCCCGCCTCGGTGCAGACCCGCAAGATGGACTTCAGCCTGTTCTACTTCGGCGGCGACAAGGGCGGTTCCCCGGAGGACCGCTACCGCCTGCTGATGGAGGGCGCGAAGTTCGCCGACCGCAACGGGTTCACCGCCGTGTGGACCCCGGAGCGGCACTTCCACGAGTTCGGCGGGCTCTACCCGAACCCGTCGGTGACCGCCGCCGCCGTCGCGGCCGTCACCGAGAACGTGGCCGTGCGCGCCGGGTCGGTGGTGCTGCCGCTGCACGACCCGCTCCGCGTCGCCGAGGAGTGGTCGGTGGTGGACAACATCTCCGGCGGCCGGGTCGGCATGTCGATCGCCTCCGGCTGGCAGCCCAACGACTTCGTGCTCGCCCCGGACAACTACGCCGACCGCAAGAAGATCATGATGGACCGGTTGGCGGAGCTGCGCGCGCTCTGGCGCGGCGGCGAGGCCCGGCGCCGCAACGGCGTCGACGCCGAGACGTCGGTCAAGGTGTTCCCCCGCCCGGTGCAGGCCGACCTGCCGGTCTGGGTGACCAGCGCGCGCAGCCCGGAGACCTTCCAGATGGCGGGTGAGGCGGGCGCGGGCCTGCTGACCCACCTGCTCGGCCACTCCATCGAACAGCTCTCGCACAAGATCGCGCTCTACCGGCAGGCGTGGCGGGAGAGCGGGCACCCCGGCGACGGCCAGGTCACGGTGATGCTGCACTCCTACGTCGGCACCGACGTCGACGCCGTGCGCGAGATCGTCCGCGAGCCGCTGTCGGCCTACATCAAGTCCTCCTTCGACCTGCTCTCCGGCCTGGGCCAGGCGATGGGCAAGGACGTCGACCTCAAGAAGCTGCCGGAGGACGAGCTGGACGCCCTGGTGGCGCAGGCGTTCGACCGCTTCTTCGAGACCTCCGGCCTGCTCGGCACCCCCGAGCACTGCGCCGACATCGTCGACCGGCTCAAGCTGATCGGCGTCGACGAGGTGGCCTGCCTGGTCGACTTCGGCGTCGGGCACGACGCGGTGCTCGACTCGCTGGAGCAGCTCGCGGTCGCCAAGGAGGTCAGCGAGGACCGGGCGCGCAAGGCCGCGGCCGACGAGCCGGTGCCCGCGCAGCTGCGCCGCCACGGCGTCACCCACCTCCAGTGCACCCCGTCGCTGGCGGCCATGCTGGTCGAGGACGACGACTCCCGTTCCGCGCTGGGCGGGCTGCGCCGCATCCTGGTCGGCGGCGAGGCCCTGCCCGGACCGCTGGCGGAGAAGCTGGCAACGCTGCCGAGCGCGGGCGCGCACAACATGTACGGCCCCACCGAGGCCACCGTGTGGGCCACCACCTGGGAGGTCTCCGACACCGAACCGGTCGTCATCGGCTCACCGCTGGCCGGGGTCAGCGCCTACGTCGTCGACGCGCACCTGCGCCCCACCCCGATCGGCGTCCCCGGTGAGCTGCTCATCGGCGGCGAGAGCATCGCCCGCGGCTACCTCGGCCGCCCGGCGCTGACCGCCGAGCGCTTCATCCCCGACCCGTTCGGCGCGGTCCCCGGCGCCCGGCTCTACCGCACCGGCGACCTGGTGCGCAGGCGGCGCACCGGCGAACTGGAGTTCCTGGGCAGGCTCGACCACCAGGTGAAGCTGCACGGCCACCGGATCGAACTCGGCGAGATCGAGGACGCCGTGCGCGCCCACCCCGACGTGCGCGCCGCGGTCACCACCGTGCGCGGCACCGAGGCGGCCCGGCACCTGGTGGCCTACTGCGTGCCGGTGCCCGGCGCGGCGCAGGCGCTCACCGACACCTCGGTCAAGGCGTTCCTGGCCAAGTCGCTGCCGGACTACATGATCCCGGCCGCGGTGGTGCTGCTCGACGAGCTGCCGCTCACCCCGAACGGCAAGGTCGACCGGGCCAAGCTGCCCGACCCCGAGCAGAAGCGGACGGTGGCCTACCAGGCCCCGGAGACCGACCGGGAACGGGCGACGGCCGAGGTGTTCGCCGACGTGCTGTCGGCGCCGCGGGTCGGCCTGGACGAGAACTTCTTCGACAGCGGCGGCAACTCGCTGCTCGCCGTCCAACTGCGGATGCGGCTGGTGGCCGTCCTCGGCGACCGGCTGTCGCTGGTGGACATCTTCCGGTTCCCGACCGTGCGCGCGCTGACCACGGCGCTCGCCGAGGACGCGGGACCGTCGACGGAACTGGACGAGGCACGGCAGGCGGCGGGGCGGCGCGCGGCGGCGCTCGGCCGCCGGGCCAAGGCGCGCGGGAAGCGGAGCGGTCAGTGAGCGACACCAACCAGCCCACCGGGGAACCGGACGAGGGCCTGGAACCCATTGCGATCATCGGGATGGCGTGCCGGGTGCCCGGCGCCACCACCCCGCCGGACTTCTGGCGGGCGATGCGCGACGGCATCGAGTCCATCACCCGGTTCGGCCGCGACGAGCTGATCGCCGCGGGCACCGCCCCGGAGACCCTGGACGACCCCGACTACGTGCCCGCCTCCGGGCACGTCGAGGGCGCCGACCGGTTCGACGCCGGGTTCTTCGGCTTCAACGCCGGTGAGGCCGAGACGATGGACCCGCAGCACCGGGTGCTGTGCGAGACCGCCTGGGCGGCGGTGGAGGACAGCGGGCACGACCCGGCCGACTTCGGCGGCACCGTCGGGGTGTTCGCGGGCACCTTCATGAACAAGTACCAGATGGCGAACCTGGCCACGAACCCCCGGTTCCAGCGCTCGCCGATGGCGCCGCTGGCCCGGATGTTCAACGACAAGGACTTCCTCGCCACCCGCATCGCGCACCTGCTGGACCTGACCGGCCCGGCGATGACCGTGCAGACCGCGTGCTCGACCTCCCTGGTCGCCACCCACCTGGCCTGCCAGTCGCTGCTCAACTACGAGTGCGACGCCGCGGTCGTCGGCGGCGTGTCGATCAACGTGCCGCTCAAGACCGGCTACCCGGTGGCCGACTCCGGGCTGTTCAGCCCGGACGGGCACTGCCGCCCGTTCGACGCCGACGCCAAGGGCACCGTCCCCGGCAACGGCGCGGTGACCCTGGTGCTGCGCAGGCTCTCGGACGCCGTGGCCGACCGCGACCACGTCTACGCGGTCATCCGCGGCAGCGCGGTCAACAACGACGGCTCGCAGCTCAAGGCCGGGTTCGCCGCGCCGAGCGTGGAGGGCCAGGCCCGGGTGATCACGGCCGCGCACGTGGTGGCCGACGTCGACCCGGGCACCATCGGCTACGTCGAGGCGCACGGCACCGCCACCCAGGTCGGCGACCCGATCGAGATCACCGCGCTGACCCAGGCGTTCGACACCGAGGCCACCGGCTACTGCGCCATCGGCTCGGTCAAGGCCAACATCGGCCACCTCGACGCGGCCGCGGGCATCGCCGGGCTGATGCGCGCCGCGCTCGCGGTGCACCACGCGCAGATCCCGCCGAACGCGGGCTTCACCGCGCCCAACCCGCTGCTGGGCCTGGAGCGCACCCCGTTCTACGTGCCCGCCGAGGCCGCCGACTGGGACAACTCCGAGCACCCCCGGCGCGCGGGCGTCAGCTCCTTCGGCGTCGGCGGCACCAACGCCCACGTGGTGCTGGAGGAGGGCCCCGAACCGCCCGCCGCCCGCCCGGCCCGGCCGTGGCAGCTCCTGCCGCTGTCGGCGCGCACCCGCACCGCGCTCGACGCCGCCACCGACCGGCTCGCCGCGCACCTCGACGGCGACGGCGCCCGGGTGCCGCTCGCCGACGTGGCGTTCACCCTGCAAGCGGGCCGCCGCGGCTTCGAAACCCGGCGCTTCGCCGTGTGCGCCGACACCGCCGACGCGGTCCGCGCGCTGCGCGGCGAGGAAGCCAACCGGCTCGACACCCGGGCCGCCACCGACGGGCCGCGCGAGGCCGTGTTCGCCTTCCCCGGCGGCGGGATGCAGCACCCGGACATGGGGCTCGACGTCTACCGCAGCGAAGCGGTGTTCCGCGCCGAGGTCGACGAGTGCGCCCGCCTGCTGGAGCCCCGCCTGGGCTTCGACCTGCGCAGGCTGCTGTTCCCGTCGGCGTTCGCCCCGCTGGAGGGCAAGGGCGTCAGCGGCGGCGGGGTGATGATGGGCCGCGACCAGGGTGCCGGGGTGGTGTCCTCGCTGTTCGTCGTCGAGTACGCCCTGGCCAAGCAGCTCATGGCCTGGGGGATCACCCCCGCCGCGATGATCGGGCACAGCCTCGGCGAGTACGTCGCGGCCTGCCTGGCCGGGGTGTTCAGCCTGGCCGACGCGCTGGAGATCACCCTGGCCCGCGGTGAGCTGTTCGCCCGCATGGCGCCGGGGAAGATGCTGGTCATCCAGCTCCCCGAGGCCGAGGTGGAGCCGCTGCTGCCGGAGCGGATCTCGGTGTCGGCGGTCAACTCCCCGGACCTGACCGTGGTCGCCGGACCGGACGAGGACATCGCCGCGTTCACCAGGGAGCTGCGCGCCAAGGACATCGACTGCCGCAAGGTCAGCGTGCCGGTGGCCAGCCACTCGTGGATGGTGGAGCCGTTCCTCGACGAGTTCGTCGCCAAGGTCTCCGCGCTGGCGCTCAACCCGCCGCGGATTCCGTTCGTCTCCAGCGCCACCGGCACCTGGATCACCGACGAGCAGGCCACCGACCCGCACTTCTGGGGCAGGCACCTGCGGCAGCCGGTGCGCTTCGCCGACGGGGTGCGCGAGGTGCTGGCCACCTCGAACCGGGTGCTGCTGGAGGTCGGCCCCGGCAAGGCGCTGACCTCGCTGGCCGCCGGGCAGCGGATCGCCCCCGCCCCGGTCGCGGTGTCCACCATGGGCCTGGCCCGCGACACCCTGCCGGACCTGGCGCACCTGGTCACCGCCGTGGGCCGCCTGTGGCAGGCCAACGTGCCGGTCGACTGGGTGGCCTTCCACGGCGAGGCCGAGCCGTCCCGCGTCCCGCTGCCGACCTACCCGTTCGAGGGCAAGCGGCACTGGGTCGAGGCCGGGCGCCTCCAGGAGAACGTCGTCGCGGCGGTCGCCGCCGCGGTCGAGGAAGTCCTGGGTGATGAAGCCCTTGGCGAGAACGGCGCAGACAACCGCCTACAACCGCGCACCGACCGTGAGCGCAAGGTCGCCGAGATCTGGTGCGACCTGCTCGGCGTCGAGTCGGTCGGGGTGGAGGACGACTTCTTCGACCTGGGCGCGCACTCGCTGATGGTCACCCAGGTCACCAAGGAGCTGCGCCGGATGGGCGCCACCTCGCTGACCGCCCGCGACGTCATGTCCGCGCCCACCGTGGCCGCCATGGCCGCGCTGGTCGACCGGGCGCTGGGCCTGGGCGACGGCACGCCCGCGGGCACCGGCCCGGTGCTGGAGGACGAGGTGGTGCTCGACGAGTCGATCACCACCGACGGCCTCGCCCCCATGTCCACGGAGGACCCCAAGGCGATCCTGCTGACCGGGGCCACCGGCTTCGTCGGCGCCTTCCTCTGCGCGGAGCTGCTGCAGCGCACCAAGGCGACCGTGCACTGCCTGGTCCGCGCCGCCGACGAGGCCGCCGGGCTGGAGCGGGTGCGGGCCAAGCTCGACTCGTTCGGGCTCACCGGACCCTGGCAGAGCAGGCTCAAGGTCGTCATCGGCGACCTGTCCAAGCCGCTGCTGGGCCTGGGGCAGGAGCGGTTCACCGAACTGGCGGGCCAGGTCGACGCGGTGCACCACTGCGGCGCGTGGGTCAACTTCGTCCGGCCGTACCGGGCGCTCAAGGCCTCCAACGTGCTGGGGACGCAGGAGGTGCTGCGCTTCGCCACCACCGTGCGGCTCAAGCCGGTGCACCACGTGTCCACCCTGGCGGTGCTGGCCGGGGCGTTCCTCACCGACGCCAGGGTCATCTCCGAGAACGACCCGCTGCCCCCGCCCATCGGCCACGACACCTCCTACAGCCAGAGCAAGTGGGTCGCCGAGGGCCTGGTCGACATCGCCCGCTCGCGCGGCATCCCGGTGTCGGTCTACCGCGCGGGCGGGGTGCTCGCCGACAGCCGCAGCGGCGCCACCAACGCCGACGACTACGTCACCAAGGTCATCCAGGGCTGCGTGCAGCTCGGCCTGGCGCCCAGCCGCCGGTACGCGCTGTCGGTCGGCACGGTCGACCACCTGGTGCGGATGATCGTGGAGCTGTCGCTGCGACCCGAGGGCCTGGGCCGCAACTACCACGCCATCGACCCGAAGCCGCTGGAGTGGAACGTCCTGTTCGAGGAGATCCGCCGCTTCGGCCACGACGTCGAACTGGTCCCGTTCGACCGGTGGCGCACCACCCTGGTCGAGCACGTCGACCGCGACGGCGAGGACAACGCCCTCGCCCCGCTCATGGCGATGATCGGCGAGACGCCCGACCGGGACATGCCGGTCATGGACTGCGGCAACGTGCTCACCGTGCTCCCGCCCGACCTGGCCCGCCCACCCGCGCTCGACCCCGAGTACTTCCGCAGGATGCTCGACTACTTCGTCCGGGGCAGGCTCCTGCCGCCCGTTCCCGCCACCACCACGGGGGTCTGACCCACATGTCCATGCTGCTCACCGGTGCCACGCTCATCGACGGCCTCGGCGGCGACCCGACCGCCAACAGCGCGGTCGTCGTCACCGACGACCGGATCACCGCGGTCGGCTCCACCGCCGACGCCCCCGCCGACGCCGACCTGGTCGACCTGTCCGGGCTGACCCTGCTGCCCGGCCTGATCGACGCGCACGTCCACATGGGACACGCCAGCGAGATGCGCGCGGTGCTCAACAACGAGCTGTCGGTCGCCGAGCGCGCCGCCGACATCTTCCGCACCCTGCGCCAGACCGTGGAGGCCGGGTTCACCGCCGTGCGCGACTGCGGCGGCATCGACCACGGCATCCTGCGCACCGTCGGCAAGGGCATGGTGCCAGGGCCGCGGCTGTGGGCCTCGGCCTCGCCGCTGGTGCAGTGCGGCGGGCACGGGCACCTCGGCTCGCCCTTCCAGGCCCCGGACGAGTCCTTCGCGTTCCGGGTGCGCGGCCTGACCGCGGTCGGCCGCATCTCCGACGGCCGCGACGAGGTGCGCAAGGCCGCCCGCGAGTGCTTCCGCCAGGGCGCGACCTTCCTCAAGATGGCCGTCACCGGCGGCGTGGTGTCCATCGCCGACGACCTCGACGACACCCAGTTCTCCATCGAGGAGATCGCCGTCGCGGTGGAGGAGGCCAACGCCAGGCACACCTACGTCACCGTGCACGCGCACAACAAGTACGGCATCCAGAACGCGGTCAAGGCCGGGGTGAAGTGCGTCGAGCACGGCACCGGCATCGACGAGGCCACCGCCGCGCAGATGGCCGCCGCCGGGGTCGCCCTGGTGCCCACGCTGGCCATCGCCCAGGTCCTCACCGACGACTTCGACGCCCACGGCCTGCCGCCGCAGATCCGCGAGCGCGTCTGCGGCACCATGGAGGGGATGGTCGAGGCGATCCGCCTGGCCACCGCCGCGGGCATCCCGGTCGGCTCCGGCTCCGACCTCATCGGCCCCAAGCAGGACCGCCGCGGCCTGGAACTCGCGCTCAAGGCCAAGGTGCTCGGCCCGATGGGCGCCATCCAGTCCACCACCTCGGTCAACGCCGAGATCATGCGGGTCGCCGACAAGATCGGCTCGGTCGAGGTCGGCAAGTTCGCCGACGTCATCGCCGTCGACTTCGACCCGCTCACCGAACCCGAGCTGTTCGACGACCCCAGCCGCGTCCGGCTCGTGGTCAAGGGCGGCAAGGTCGTCAAGGACACCCGCAAGTGACCGCGCCCGAGCCGATCGAGGAGAAGAGCATGTCCACCGCGTTCCACGTGGTCGTCAACGGTGAAGAGCAGTACTCGGTGTGGGAGGACGGCCTGGCGCTGCCGCAGGGCTGGCGCGCGGAGGGCTTCACCGGTCCCCGGCAGGACTGCCTGGACCACATCGAGCGGGTGTGGACCGACATGCGCCCGGCCAGCCTGAGGAGCGGCGCGTGAGCACCACCGAGACCAGGCCCCGCCCGCTGGTGGTCGCCATCGGCGGCACCGGCCGCCCCGGCTCCAGCACCGAGCGGGCCCTGCTCACCGCGCTGAGCAGCCCCGAGGCGGCGGGCTGCGAGGTCCGCCTGTTCGGCGGGGAGTTCCTGGCCGCGCTGCCGATGTTCCGCCCCGGCGCGGCGCCCACCGACCCCGGCGTGCTGGACCTGGTGGAGACCGTCGGCCGCGCCAACGGGGTGCTGCTGGCCAGCCCCGCCTACCACGGCGGCGTGTCGGCGATGGTCAAGAACGCCCTCGACCACCTCGAACACCTCGCCGACCGGGAGCGCGCCTACCTCGACGGCCGCGCCGTGGGCTGCTTCGTCACCGCGGCGGGCTGGCAGGCGGGCGGGGCCACCCTGTCGGCGCTGCGCTCGATCGTGCACGCCCTGCGCGGCTGGCCCACCCCGCTGGGCATCACCGTCAACACCTCCCCGCCCGCCCCGGGCGACGGCGGCGAGGCGGCCCGCGCCCAGTGCGACGTGCAGTTGCGCAAGATCGGGTGGCAGGTGGCCGAGTTCGCCACCCGCGCCGCCCAGTCGCGGGTCCTGGCGGGGATGCCGACGTGACCGCGGGCGTGTCCGACCAGGAGCGGGCGGCGGTGCTCGCGCCGCCGCCCGCCCTGCCCGAGCCGGTGGCGCCGAGGCGGGCGGGCACCGCGGAGCGCATCGCCGAGTTCCGCAGGCGCCGCCAGGTGGCCCGCCAGCCCGGTTCGCCGCGCGCGGCCAAGCGCCAGCACGTGCTGGGCAAGCTGACCGCCCGCGAGCGCATCGACCTGCTGCTGGACCCCGACTCGTTCGTGGAGACCGACGCGTTCGTCCGGCACCGCTCCACCAACTTCGGCATCGACGCCAACCGCCCGGCGGGCGACGGCGTGGTCACCGGTTACGGCACGGTCGACGGCCGCCAGGTGTGCGTGTACGCCCAGGACGTGACGTCGTTCAACGGCAGCGTGGGGGAGATGTTCGGCACCAAGGTCGGCAAGATCCTCGACCTCGCGGTGCAGACCGGCTGCCCGGTCATCGGCATCAACGACTCCAGCGGCGCCCGCATCCAGGAGGGCGTGCTGTCGCTGTCGGCCTACGGCCAGGTCGCCCGCCGGGTCGTGCGCGCCTCCGGGGTCATCCCGCAGATCTCGCTGATCATGGGCGTCTGCGCGGGCGGCGCGGTCTACACCCCGGCGGCCACCGACTTCGTGGTCATGGTGGACAAGACCTCGCACATGTTCGTCACCGGCCCCGAGGTCATCCGCAAGGTCACCGGCGAGCGGATCAGCCTGGAGGCCCTCGGCGGCGGCAAGGTCCACAGCGCCCAGACCGGCAACGCCCACTACCTGGCCACCGACGAGGCCGACGCGATCGCCTACGTCCGCGACCTGCTGGCGTTCCTGCCCGCCAACAACCTCGACGAGTCCCCCACCTACGCCGCCGCCACCGACCTGACCACCACCGACACCGACGCCGAACTCGACGCCCTCATCCCCGACGCCCCCGAACACGGCTACGACATGCGCGAGGTCGTGGAACGCGTGGTCGACGACGGCGACTTCCTGGAGGTCCACCCCGCCTTCGCCCCCAACATCCTGTGCGGCTTCGCCAGGGTGGAGGGCACCAGCGTCGGCGTCGTGGCCAACCAGCCGCTGCACCTGGCCGGCTCGCTCGACATCGACGCCGCGGAGAAGGCGGCCAGGTTCGTCCGCTTCTGCGACGCCTTCAACATCCCCATCATCACCCTGGTCGACGTCCCCGGCTTCCTGCCGGGGGCGGTGCAGGAGCACGCGGGCATCATCCGCCGCGGCGCCAAGCTCGGCTTCGCCTACATCGAGTCCACCGTCCCCAAGGTCACCGTCATCACCCGCAAGGCCTTCGGCGGCGGCTACGCGGTCATGGGCTCGAAGGAACTCGGCGCCGACGTCTGCTTCGCCTGGCCGGTCGCCCAGATCGGCGTCATGGGCGCCCAGGGCGGCGTGGACATGCTCTTCCGCAAGGAGATCATGTCCGCCCCCGACCCCGACGACGCCCGCCGCACCTTCACCGAGGCCTACGAGGACACCCTCACCAGCCCCTACGTGGCGGCCGAACGCGGCTGCATCGACGACGTCATCGCCCCGAGCGAGACCAGGGTGGCCATCACCCGCGCGCTGCGCGCCCTGCGCACCAAGCGGGAGGCGGTCGCCCCCCGCAAGCACAGCAACATTCCATTGTAGACACACCAGCGGTTCGGTTGCGGAGATGCCCGGATAGGTGGACAGGTGGATGGGTCAGGCTGCCCACCCCGAGAACCGGCGGCCCGGCTACGCCCCTGCCCGGGTGGGTGGATGTGTTTGGCCGGGGGTGGCGATCATGTGACAGCCTGCCTGGGCGGTGGGGCATCTTTTCAGCCCCACCTGACGCACTGGAGCACATGATCGCCATAGGGGCCCCGGCCAAACACATCCACCCAGCCGGGCACCACCACCAAAAAAACCCGGGCTCGAAAGCTGAGCACACCCACCCACCCGGGCACCCCCACCAAAGCCTCGACTTCGAGGGCCCCGGTGCGCCATGCGCACCGGGGCCCTCGAACGCCAAGACCTACGCCGTGTTCCGGATCATGTAGGCCGCCACCCCGGAGCGGCTGCTCACGCCGATCTTGGCGAACACGTTGGACAGGTGCATCTCCACAGTCTTCTCCGCGATGTGCAGCCGCCGGGCGATCAGCCGGTTGGTCATCCCCTCGCCCACCAGCTCCGCCACTTCCCGCTCGCGGCCGGTCAGCGTGGTCGCCCCGGACGCGCTTTCCGACCGCGGCCCCCGCACGGTCGCCGACCGCGCCGCCAGTCGGCGGCGTTCGGTCCGCGCGACGCGGGCCAGGCTCTGCGCGCCCATCTGGGTGAACGTCATCTCCGCCGTCTTGAGCTCGCGCATCCCGTCGTCGTGGCGGCCCTGGTGCCACAGGGCGGTGCCGAGGACGACGCGGGCGCGCAGGCCGTCGACGACCATCCCCGCGTCCTCCAGGCCGCGCACCGCGCGCTCGGCGGCGGGGACGGCGGTCTCGGGCCTGCGGGCCAGGTCGACCTGGGCCTGGGCGAGCACGGCCAGGGCGTTGCGGCCCGGCTGGTCCAGCGCGGTGGCGGCCTTGGCGGCGTGCCCGGCCCAGACCGCGGCCGCCTCGGTGCGGCCGGTGAGCAGTTCGGCCCTGGTCAGCAGTTCGTACCAGGCGACCCGGGAGCAGACGTCCGCGGCGACCAGGCCGGGGCCGCCCGCCGAGGTCACCAGGGCCATGCACTCCTCGCGGTTGCGGGTCATCAGCCGCACCTCGGCGAGCATCCGCAGCGCGAGGGTGCCGCACCACCCGCTGGCGGGTTCGCGGTTGTTGTCGGTGGCCACGATGCCGCTGTGCAGGGCCTGGTCGGTCTCGCCGAGGGTGGCGTCGATCCAGGCCAGCATGGAGTGGGCGCTGGTCATCTGCTCCGGGCTGCGGGACTTCTCGGCCAGGTGCACCGCGTGCTCGGCGGCCGTGCGGGCCTCGCGCAGGCGGCCGCGGTTGCGCAGCACGAACACGTAGCCGACCAGCAGGTGCGGCAGGACCAGCCAGCTCTTGCTGCGGCCCGCGACCTCGACGGCCTTGTCGAAGTGGCGCAGGGCGTCGTCCCACTGCTCCAGGACGACCTCGCTCCACCCGATCCACACCACCGCGGTGAGGCTGTGGGCGAAGTCGTTGTCGAGCATGGCGTCGAGCAGGGTGGTGGCGCCGCGCAGGCAGGCGCGGGCCCCCTCGATGTCGCCCGCGGTGGCCTTGGCCATCGCGCTGAGCCCCAGGCAGGAGGCCTGCATCGGGGCGAGCCCGTGCCGCACGGCGACGTCGAGGGCGGCCGCGGCGAGTTCCTGGCAGCGGTCGGGGTCGCCCTTGCTCAGCTCGTTGCAGGCGAGTTCGAACGTGAGCTGCGCGCAGGCGGAGCTGTCCGGGCGGTCCAGGGCCTCGATCTCGGCCCGGATCATGGCCTCGGTCTCGGCGTGCGCGCCGAGCAGCCGCTGCACCATCGCGGTGAACGCGACCGCCTTGGCGTGCGCGACCCGGGGTTCGGCGGGCAGGTGGCGCAGCGCCTCGTGCATGGTGTCGCGGCACTCGCGCAGGTAGCCGGAGGTGCCCCGGGCCTTGGCCAGGCGCACCAGCATCTCTGCCCGCCGCGACTGCAGGTCCGGGATCTGCGGCAGCACCCGCAGGGCGGTCTTGAGCCAGGTCGCGGCGCGCACCGGGTCGGTGGACATGACCGAGGCCGCGGCGTTCTCCAGCACCTCGACCGCGTCCAGGTCGCCGTAGCGCGCCCACTGCTCGACGTGCGGCGCCCGGGTCGCGGGGGAGGCGTCCCTGGTCCGCAGCGCCGCGTCGGCGGTGCGGTGCAGCTCGATGCGGGTGCTCAGCTCGGCGTTCTCCCGGATGACCCGAGCCACGACCGGGTGGCGCAGGGCGAAGTACTGGCCGGAGACCACCGGGCGCACCAGGTCCTGGCGGATCAGCTCGCCGATGGAGGCCAGCACCGCCGCCTCCGGCTGCTCCAGCATCCTGGCCACCAGCGTCGTGTCGAACACGTCGCCGAGCACCGCCGCGGCCTCCACGACCGTGCGCGCGGCCGGGGTCAGCCCGTCGAGCTCGTCGAAGAAGACCGGGCAGTCGCCCGCCCGGATGTCGTGCGGCGCCCCCGACCCCGGGCCCCCACCCGGGAACGGCGTGCGCTCGGCGGAGAGCGCCTTGAGGTAGGAGGGGTTGCCCTCGCTCTCCAGGTGCAGTTGCCTGCGCCAGCTCGCGGTGCCCTGCCCGGACAGCATCCGGGCGGTGTCGGCCTCGGTGAGCGGCGCCAGGCGGGTCGCGGTGAGCGTCACCTGGCGGGACCGGCCCGCGATGGCCTCGCGCAGCCGGGTGCCCGCCTGCCGGTCGCGGTAGCCCACCGCGAACATGACCGAGGCGTTCGGCGGGCGGCGCAGCAGGCTGCCCAGCAGGTCCAGCGACGCCGGGTCGGCGGTGTGCATGTCGTCGAGCACCACCACGAGCGCCGAGACGGCCAGGCGCTCCAGCAGTTCCCGCACCAGGCGGTGGCCCACCGGTGCGGGCCCGGGTAATGGGATGCCGAGCAACGCGTCCTCGCGGGTGGCCAGGCTGGGGAACAGCCAGCCGAGCTCGGCGCGCTCGGCGGGCGTCCAGCTACGGACGACGTCGCCGACGAGCCGGTGCTGGTCGTCGAAGGCGTCGGCCCAGACGCTGTAGGAGGAACCCCGTTCCGGCCTGCCCGACAGCACCACCGCGTGCCGGGCGCGGGCCACGCTGACCAGTTCACCCAACAGGGCGGTCTTGCCGATCCCCGCGTCCCCGGTCAGTTCGATCAGTTGGCTGCCCGCGGCGCCGTTGGACAGGTTGTCCAGTGAGCGGGCGATGATGCCCAGTTCGTGTTCCCGGCCGACAAGGTGGTCTGCCCATTTTCTCCGTTTTGCGCCTTCGGCAAACCTTGTTCCGCCCGGTCGTTCCAACCCGGGAACGCCAAGGTCATCAAGCGTGCTCAAGCTTTATCCCCCATCCAATGGACTGCGGCCTTTGGACCCACGAACACCCCCCGTCGGCGCGGCCCTGCGGGTCTCGGCGGATGTCTGCTCCACCAGTATGCGACAGGCTCCAGGAAATGGGCACCTGTTCCGATCACATCGGATGTTAGGAGGACCGGGAAAACAAGCCCGGCCGCGCACACCCCTGGGGACCCCAGGGTTATCCCCACTGCCTCCAGGGGGGCGCCTCGCACAGACTTGCCCCGGTAGAGCCCGGTGCCCGGTGACGTGGCAGACCACGGGCCGCGACCCCATTCCTGGAGGAATCCGTGAGCACCCGGATGTACGCGTTACCCGTCGACCAGACCCAGTGGCAGATCCCCGGCGGCGGCACCACGGTCTTCGACTGGGAGTACGACGAGGGCCGCGACCGCCTGCTGAGCCTCTACGAGAAGGGCAAGCAGAAGCAGTGGGACGCGGCCGAGCGGCTCGACTGGTCGATCGAGGTCGACTGCAACAACCCCATGGGCGTGCCGGAGCAGACCATCGCCATCTACGGCTCCCGGGTGTGGGACTCCCTGGGCGACAAGGACAAGGGGATGGTCCGCCACCACCTGGCGGCCTGGCAGTTCTCCCAGTTCCTGCACGGTGAGCAGGGCGCGCTGATCTGCTCGTCGAAGATCGTGCACACCGTCCCCGGCCTGGACGCGAAGTTCTACGCGGCCACCCAGGTGATGGACGAGGCCCGGCACATGGAGGTCTACTCGCGCTACCTGCGGGAGAAGCTCCAGCTCGCCTACCCGATCAACCCCAGCCTCAAGGCGCTGCTCAACGACGTCATCTCCGACTCCCGGTGGGACATGACCTACCTGGGCATGCAGGTGCTGATCGAGGGCCTGGCGCTGGCCGCGTTCGGCCTGATCCGCGACAACGCCTCCGAGCCGCTGGCCCAGGCGCTCAACACCTACGTCATGCAGGACGAGGCCCGGCACGTGGCGTTCGGGCGGCTGACCCTGCGCGAGTACTACCCGCAGCTCACCCAGGCCGAGCGCGACGAGCGCGAGGAGTTCTGCATCGAGGCCTGCTACCAGATGCAGGAGCGGTTCGTCGGCGAGGAGGTCTGGCGCAACCTCGACATCGACGCCGACGAGTGCATCGACTACATGCGCGGCTCCCAGCACTTCAAGGCGTTCCGCAGCCACCTGTTCTCCCGCATCGTCCCGACCCTCAACGACCTCGGCCTCTTCGGCGACAAGATGCGCCACGCGTTCGCCGAGATGGGGATCATCGGCTACGAGCACCACGACCTCGACGCGCTGATCGCGCAGGACGAGCAGATCGCGGGCGACCTCGACCTGGCCCGCATCCAGCAGGTCGACAAGGTCATCGACTACGCCGCCACCGAAGAGTGAGCGCAACCACCACCCCGAGCCGCCGGGCACGGGCAACCAGGAGTGAAGGATGACTGAGGCAACCAAGAGCGCGGGCCGGACCCGCGCGATCCTGCTGACCGCGTCGGGCGGCGCGTTCCTGTCGATGCTCGACTCGACCGTGGCCAACCTCGCGATCCCCGACCTGCAACGGGCGTTCCCCACCGTCTCGGTCAGCTCGATGTCGTGGGTGATCAGCGCCTACGCGGTCATGTTCGCCGCGCTGCTGGCCCCCTCCGGCCGCCTCGCCGACGTGCTGGGCCGCCGCGCCCTGTTCGCGGGCGGGGTCGGCCTGTTCACCGTGGCCTCGCTGGCCTGCGCGGTGGCGCCGAACCTGCCGTTCCTCATCGTCGCCCGGCTCGTGCAGGGCGCGGGCGCGGCGGCGATGATCCCGGCGTCGCTGACGATCCTGCTGCTCGACGGACCGGCGGACAAGCGGGCGCAGTCGATCGGCCTGTGGAGCGCGGCGTCCGCGCTGGCCGCGGCCGTCGGCCCGACCGTCGGCGGGGTGCTGGTCGACCTGTTCGGCTGGCGCTCGGTGTTCTACATCAACCTGCCGTTCGGCGTCCTGCTGGTGATCGCCACCCTGCGGCTGCTCGCGCCGCAGGACAAGAGCAGCCGCGGCGCGCTGCCCGACCCGCTGGGCACGCTGCTGCTGGCGCTGGGCGTCGGCGCCCTCACCATGGGCGTCACCGAGGGCGGCACCTGGGGCTGGACCGACGCCAAGACCCTGGCCTGCCTGGTGGGCGGCGTGCTCGTGCTCGCCTTCGTGGTCCTGCGCTCCCGCTTGCACCCGGTCCCCGCGCTGGAGACCGCGCTGTGGGGCAACAAGACCTTCGTCGCCACCAACGCGACGTCGCTGTTCTACGGCATGGCCCAGTACCCGTGGCTGCTCGTCGGCGTGCTCTACATCATCGACGTGTGGCAGTACTCGCCGCTGCAGGCGGGCCTGGCGATGACGCCGGGCGCGATCGTCGCCTCGATCGCCGCGCTGCGGATGGGCAAGGTCGCCCCGAAGATCGGCGGCCCGCGGATGGTCACCCTGCTGGGCCTGGGCGCGTTCCTGGCCTGCGGCATCTGGTTCAGCTTCGGCCTGACCGACAGCGCGGCCTTCCTCGCGCTGTGGCTGCCCGGTGGCTTCCTGGTCGGCTTCGCCATGGGTTCGGCGACGCTGGGCACCTCGCAGTCGGCGGCGATGTCGGCCCCGCCGACCCGCTTCGCCTCCTCCAGCGGCCTCAACACCACCGCCCGGCAGTTCGGTGGCGCGCTGGGCATCGCGATGTGCGCGGTGATCCTGCAGTCGAAGACGGCCGCGGACGGCTCCCTGGGCGTCGACGCGTACTCGGCGGTTTACCTGGCGTGCACCGTGCTGGTGGCGATCTCGTTCCTGATCGCGCTGTTCTGGCTGCGCTTCCCGCCGCCCGCCGCCCCCGCCCCGGCCGCCACCCCGGCCACGCCCGCCGCGGCACCGAAGGCGGACTCGGCCGGGGCCAAGGAACCCGCCGCCGCGGAGTGAACCGCCGCTGCGGGATGATCACCCCGCAGCCCGACCACCCCGCAGCCAGCCCGTCGACGATCGACCCGGAGTGAACCGATGACCGACACCGCCCCCGCCAAGGTCGCCCTGGTGACCGGCGCCAACAAGGGCCTCGGCCACGAGACCGCGCGCCAGCTCGCCGCACTGGGCCACACGGTGCTCCTCACCGCCCGCGACCCCGCCCTGGGCGAGGCCGCGGCGGCGGGGATCGACGGCGACGTCCGGTTCCTCCGGCTCGACGTCACCGACGCCGACAGCGTCCGCGCCGCGGGCGAGCACGTGGCCGAGCACCACGGCGGCCTGGACCTGCTGGTCAACAACGCCGGGGTCACCGGCATCCCGCGCGGCACGGCCCGCACCCTCGACGAGCTGTCGGTAGAGGACCTCACCTCGGTGCTGGACACCAACTTCACCGGGGTGTTCGCGGTGACGCAGGCGCTGCTCCCGGCGCTGCGCAAGGCGTCCGGCCGGGTGATCAACGTGACCAGCTCGCTGGCCACCTTCGAGCGGGTGGCCACCGGCGCCGCCCAGCGCCCGGACCTGCTGCCCTACTGCGCGTCCAAGGCGGCGATGAACATGGCGTCGGTGTTCTACGCCGGTGCCCTGGCCGAGTCCGGGGTGACCGTGTACGCGGTCTCACCCGGGTTCGTCGCCACGGACCTGAACAACTTCACCGGCCCCAAGTCGGTCGAGGAGGGGGCGGCGGTGATCGTCCGGTACGCCACGGCCGACGCCGCCACCCTGCCCGACCGCCGGTTCCTCACCGAGACGGGCACGATCCCCTGGTGAGACAGGGGTACTGACGACACCGCCCGGGTGCGACCAGTGGTCGCACCCGGGCGGTTGTCGCGTGTCAGGCGGAGGTCTCCTGCGGCTTGGCGAGGGCGTCGAGCACCGCGCGGGCCTCGTCGGTCCACGGCGTCGGGCGGTGCGTGGCCTGGTCCAGTCTGATGTGGACCCGCCGCCCCTCGGCGTGCACGGTCGCGCTGTCGGCGGAGAGGACCCGGAACCCGTAGGTGGCGCTGGACTGCCCCACCTTCTCCACCCACAGGTGCACCCCGATCGGGTTGGTGCCCCGGATCGGCGCCCGGTAGGAGATCGAGAACTCCGCCACCACGATCACCACGTCCGGCTTGCTGTAGACGCCGTTGACGAAGTCGAACCCCTGCCGGGTCCAGTGCCCGGTCAGCGCCCGCTCGACCAGCACCGGGTACCGGGTGTTGTGCACCATCCCCATCAGGTCCAGGTCGTCGAAGTGCGTCCACAGCGGTTCGACGTGCCCGTACTCGACGGCGGTCGCCGGGGTCTGTGCGGGAGCGGCCATGACGGTCCTTCCTCGGGGGGATTCGTCGCGGGGAATCCGTTCCCCGGCAACGGTCTCCGGTCCTGCGCCCGGATTTCAGCGCACGTCGGATGCTACCAGCCGAAAGGCCCTCCGAGCCGTCAGCGATCGGTCAGCAACGGGGGCTTGCATGGCGGAACAGCGACGACAGCGAGGGGTGACATGAGCACCGCCGAAACCCGCCCCACCGCGGAGGGAACCCTGCACCGGCAGGGCTTGCGGACCTGGTACCGCACCGTGGGAACCCCCGTCCCCGGCCGCGCCCCCGTCATCGTCTGCCACGGCGGCCCCGGCATGACCCACGACTACCTGCTGTCGCTGGCCGCCCTGGACCGCGTGTGCGTCTTCTACGACCAGTTCGGCAGCGGCCGCTCCGGCCGCCTCCCCGGTGCGCCGGAGGTGTTCTGGCGGCCGGAACTGTTCCTCGACGAGCTCGCCGCCCTGGTCTCGCACCTGGGGTTCGGCACCGGGTACCACGTCCTGGGGCACTCCTGGGGCGGGATGCTGGCCCTGGAGCACGCGGTCGCCCGGCCTGCGGGCCTGCTGTCGGTGGTCGCGGTCGGCGCGTTCGCCTCGGCCCGGCAGTACATCGACGAGGTGGGCGGCTTGGTGCGCAACCTCCCGGCGGAGATCCGGTCGGCGATCGAGCACCACGAGGCGGCGGGCACCACCGACTCCCCGGACTACAAGGTCGCCGTCCGCGCCTTCTACCGCGAGCACGTCTGCCGCGCCAAGCCGGTGCCGGACGAGGTCATGGCGACGCTCGCGGCCCTGGGGGAGGAGTCCACGGTCTACAACGCGATGATGGGGCCCAGCGAGTTCAGCCTGACCGGCTCGCTGCGGGACTGGGACATCCGCTCCCGCCTGCCCCGGGCGGTCGCGCCGGTCCTGCTCGCCTCCGGGCGCCATGACGAGGTCACCCCGCGCGCCGTCGCGCCTCTGCACGAGGGGATTCCCGGGGCCCGGTGGGAGGTCTTCGAGAACTCCAGCCACATGGCGCACGTCGAGGAACCCGACCGCTTCCGCGCGGTCGTCGACGCCTTCTTCTCCCAGCACGACCCTGGTTCTGGCTGATTCCTTCGGATGGGCTTTCTGTCCATACTGGAGTTTGTTCGGCCGTGGCTGTGGTTCAAGGGCCCGGTCGTTTTGTGGGCGTGCCCGGGGTGGGCTCTTGCTCAGCCGTGGCTGTGGTTCAAGGGCCCGGTCGTTTGTTGGGCGTGCCCGGGTGGGTGGATCTGCTTGGGCGGGGCCCCTACAGCGATCATGTGCCTGGTGTGACCGAGTGGGGCGAAAAGAGTGCCCCACTGCCCGGGCAGGCTTGCACATGATCGCTTCCCCCACCCAAGCAGATCCACCCACCCGGGCATTCGGTCGCCGGGCCGGCGGTTTGTCGGGTGGTCGCCTGCTGTGCCCGGTGGGGTTACGGGTGACTGGCCGCCAGACTTGCGGTGGCGGGTGGCGGTGGCAGGTGGCCTGCGGGCTCTGGGCGGTTGCCGCCGGGCTGGTGGTCTGCTGGGCGGCGGCTGCGCTGGCGGGGGTCGGCTTGACCTGCCGCTGGGCCGCCGGGCTGGCGGTCGTCGCTGCGCCCGGTGGGGTCCGAGGTGGTCGGTCGCTGCGCGGTGGGGTTCGGCGTGGCTGGTCGCTGGGCCTGCGGGTTCCGGGGTGGCGGGCTGATCGCTGCGCCGGTGGGGGTTGGTGGTCAGGAATCCTGTTGGCGGGAGCGGAAGGCCGCCACGTGCACCCGGTTCGCGCACCGCGCCGAGCAGAAGCGCTTGGCCCGGTTCGTCGACAGGTCCAGGAAGTAGTTGCCGCAGTCCGCCGCGTCGCACGCGCCCCAGCGTTCGGTTTCGTGCCGGACCACGCCCTGGGCCACTCCCCAGGCGGCGGCTGCCGCGACCTCGGTGGCCGGGGGCGCGTCCGGTGAGGCCACGTGGATGTGCCAGTCACCGCTGTGGCCGGACAGGCGGGGCTGCGGCGGGTGCTCGGTCAGCAGGCGGTTCACCCCGGCCAGCACGGCGTCGCCGTCGCCGCGCACGACCGCGCCCAGGACCTCCCGCAGGGCGCCCCGGGTCTCGCGCAGTGCCACCAGGTCCGACTGCCCGCAGCGCTCCGACCACCACGGCTCGTCGTGCAGCGCCGCGCGGAGGCCGGTCAGCCCGTCGAGGTCGGCGTTGGCGAGGCGCAGCGCCACGTCCAAGTAAGCAGCGTTGTCCATGACCGGTCCTTACGGCTAGTGTCAGGGGTGTACACGTATTTCGCACCTTACTGGGAGTGTCCATGCGGGACCACACGACAGGGCGGCGGGTGCTCGCGCTCGCCTTGCCCGCGCTTCCCGTGCTCGCCGCCGAGCCGCTCTACCTGCTCGTGGACACCGCCGTGGTCGGCCACCTCGGGGCGGTCGAACTCGGCGCCCTCGGCGTCGGCGCGATCGTGCTGGCGCAGTTGTCGACCCAGTTGACCTTCCTGTCCTACGGCACCACCGCCCGCACCGCCCGGCTGCATGGCGCCGGGCGGCGCGCGGACGCGGTGGCCGAGGGGGTGCAGGCGACCTGGCTGGCGCTGGCCCTCGGGGTGCTCCTGCTCGGCGCCGGTCAACTGCTGGCGGGCCCGGTCGCGCGCGGGCTGGCGGGGGAGGGGGCGCTGGCGGACGCCGCCGTGTCGTGGCTGCGGATCGCGCTGCTCGGCGTGCCGATGATCCTGGTGTCGCTCGCCGGGAACGGGTGGATGCGCGGCGTGCAGGACACCCGGACGCCGCTGCGGCTCGTGCTCACCGGCAACGCCGTGTCCGCCGCGCTGTGCCCGGTGCTGGTCTACGCCGCGGGCTGGGGGCTGGAGGGGTCGGCCGCCGCGAACGTGGCGGGCCAGGTGCTCGGCGGCGCGCTGTTCCTGCGGGCGCTGCGCCGCGAGCGGGTGCCGCTGCGACCCCGGTTCCCGGTCATGCGCGCGCAGTTGGTGCTCGGCCGCGACCTGCTGGTGCGCAGCCTGGCCTTCCAGGCCTGCTTCGTCTCCGCCGCCGCGGTCGCCGCGCGCACCTCCGTGGGCGCGGTCGGGGCGCACCAGGTGGTGCTGCAACTGTGGACGTTCCTGTCGCTGGTGCTCGACTCGCTGGCCATCGCCGCGCAGGCGCTGGTGGGGGCGGCGCTCGGGGCGGGGGACGCGGGCCGGGCGCGCGAGCTGGCCCGCCGCCTCGCCGGGTACGGCCTGGCCTTCGGCGTCGGGCTGGGGGTCGTGTTCGGGCTGCTCGCCGGGGTGCTGCCGCGGGCGTTCACCGGCGACCCGGCCGTGCTCGCCGAGATCCCGCACGCCTGGTGGTTCTTCGTCGCCCTGCAACCGGTCGCCGGGGTGGTGTTCGCCCTCGACGGCGTGCTCCTCGGCGCGGGCGACGCGGCGTTCCTGCGCACGGCGACGCTGCTGTCCGCCGTGGTCGGGTTCCTGCCGCTGGTGTGGCTGTCGTTCGCGCTGGGCTGGGGGCTGGCCGGGATCTGGACCGGGCTGAGCGCGTTCATGCTGGTCCGGCTGGTCACGATCCTGCTGCGCACCCGATCGGGGCGGTGGGCGGTCGTGGGGGTGGTCCGCTGATCCCACGGGTGTGCGCAACAGCACCGATTAGCGACGCTAATAATTGCGTCTGCTTCGCGGTTCGTGCGGCACCATGGACACCGACCACGAGGGAAGGGGCGGACACCCATGTCATCGGCGCTCGCGTCCGACGCGAAGACCGCGGGCAGGCGGGGCGCCCTGCTCATCTGGGCCACCGCCGCGGCGGTCTACCTGATGGCCGTCTTCCACCGCACCTCCCTCGGCGTCGCGGGCCTGGAGGCCGCGGAACGGTTCCACATCGGCTCGGCCGCCCTGGGCACCTTCACCGTGCTCCAGATCGGCGTCTACGCGGCCATGCAGATCCCCACCGGCCTGCTCGTCGACCGCTTCGGCCCGCGCCGCGTGCTGACCGCCGCCGCCCTGTTCATGGGCCTGGGCCAACTGCTGTTCGCCTTCGCCGCGAGCTTCCCGC
The DNA here is from genome assembly GCF_003182415.1 of Actinokineospora spheciospongiae. Lineage (NCBI taxonomy): Bacteria > Bacillati > Actinomycetota > Actinomycetes > Pseudonocardiales > Pseudonocardiaceae > Actinokineospora > Actinokineospora spheciospongiae. The sequence continues at coordinate 314,215 of NZ_QHCP01000005.1, forward strand.
TCGCCCTCACCGCCCGCGCCGTCCTCGGCCTGGGCGACGCCATGACCTTCGTCAGCGTCCTGCGGGTCGTCGCCGCGCACTACCCGCCGCGCCGCTACGCCACCCTCGCCGCCATCACCGCGACCTTCGGCTCCTTCGGCAACCTCGTCGCCACCGTCCCGCTCACCCTCCTGCTCGACAACGCGGGCTGGACGACCACCTTCGCCATCGCGGGCGGCCTCACCTTCTGCTACTCCCTCGCCGTCGCCCTCCGCGTCCGCGACACCCCGCGCGGCACCCCGGCCCAGCCCGCCGCCGCGATCCCTCTGCGCCAGGTCGCGGGCCACGTCCGGGCGGCCTGGGTGGTCCCCGGCACCCGGCTGGGCTTCTGGGTCCACTTCACCACCATGTTCACCCCGGCCGCCCTGGGCCTGCTGTGGGGCTTCCCGTACCTGGTGCAGGCCCAGGGGATGTCCGACGCGCAGGCCGGGGCGGTGCTGAGCCTGCTGGTGGTCGTCGGCATGGTCCTCGGCCCGTTCATCGGCGAGACCACCGGCCGCCGCCCCATCCTGCGCCTGCCGATCGTCTGGGCGTTCCTCACCGGCGCGATCACCGTCTGGGCGGTCCTGCTGGGCTGGCCCGGCGGCGTGGTGCCCGGCCCGGTCGTGGTCGCCGCCATCGGCTTCCTGTCCCTGGGCTCACCGGTCAGCAGCATCGCCTTCGCCCTCGCCCGCGACTACAACCCCATCGCCAGGGTCGGCACCGCCACCGGCGTGGTCAACGTCGGCGGCTTCTGCGCCATCACCACCACCTCCCTGGCCGTCGGCGTCCTCCTGGGCGGCAACACCGCCGACGCGGGCCCGGCGGACTTCCGGGTCGCCTTCCTCGCCATCGCCGCCCTCCTCCTGCTCGGCACCTGGCGCACCTGGGTCTGGTGGCGCCGAGCCCGCGCCGCCGTCTTCGCCGCCACCGAACGCGGCGAGGCCGTCCCGGTCCGCATCCGCCGCCGCGCCTGGGACATCCCCACCCTCGCCGCCGGTGAGGCCCAACCGGAACCCGCCACCCCCTGACCCGCGGGCACAGCCCCGACCACGCGAATTCACCCAGCCGGGCACCCCCGCGGAAAGCCCGGCCGCCGGAGCACGCGGTCCACCGCGGACCCGGCACCACCGCCGAGTCCCGGCTTCGAGGCCACGGCCTAGGATTCCCGCTCGTGCCCAGCCAGAAAGCCCCGCGCCCCACCGTCCCCCCCGGTCTCGTCGTTGTCGACAAGGCCCCCGGCATGACCTCCCACGACGTCGTCGCCAGGGTGCGCCGGATCGTGGGGACGCGGAAGGTCGGGCACGCCGGGACCCTCGACCCGATGGCGACCGGCATCCTGGTGCTCGGCGTCGAGCGGGCCACCAAGCTCCTGGGGCACCTGGCCCTCGACCGCAAGGTCTACCTGGCGACCATCCGCCTCGGGCAGGCCACCACCACCGACGACGCCGAGGGTGAGCCCACCACCGGCGCCGACCCGAGCGGCGTCACCGACGAGGCCGTTGCCGCGGGGATCGCCGAGTTGACCGGCGAGATCATGCAGGTGCCCAGTTCGGTCAGCGCCGTCAAGATCGACGGCAAGCGCGCCTACGCCAGGGTCCGCGCGGGGGAGGACGTGGAGATCCCCGCCCGGCCGGTCACCGTGTTCCGGTTCGACCTGCTGGCCACCACCCGCACCGACACCTCCCTCGACCTCGACGTGATGGTCGACTGCTCCTCCGGCACCTACGTGCGCGCGCTGGCCCGTGACCTCGGTGCCGCCCTCGGGGTCGGCGGGCACCTCGCGGCGCTGCGGCGCACCCGCGTCGGTCCCTTCGACCTGCGGGTCTGCCGGACGCTGGAGCAGTTGGAGGAAGACCCGGCGCTGTCGCTGGACATGGACGCCGCCGTGGCGACCGCCTTCCCGCGGCGCGACCTCGACCGGGTGGAGGCCCAGGCCCTCGCGCACGGCAAGCGGTTGCCCGCGGCCGGGATCGACGGCACCTACGGGATCTTCGACCCCGCCGGGAAGGCCGTGGCGCTCGGTGTGGACGAGGGGCGGTCGGCCAGGGCGCTGGTCGTGCTGAACGTGCCGTGACCCACCGCTCGGGCGGGGGCGAACCGTATTAGGGTTGACCGCGTGCAGCGTTGGCGCGGGCTCGCGGACCTCCCCGGTGGCTGGGGTCGCTGTGTGGCGACCATCGGCGTGTTCGACGGCGTCCACCTCGGACACCAGGCCCTGATCGGGCGGGCGGTGACCCTGGCCGAGGAGCGCGACCTGCCCAGCGTGGTCGTCACCTTCGACCCGCACCCGGCGGAGGTCGTGCGCCCCGGCAGCCACCCGGCCCAGTTGACCACGCTGCGCCGCAAGGCCGAACTGGTCGAGGGCCTGGGCGTGGACGTGTTCTGCGTGCTGCCGTTCACCCCGGAGCTGTCGAAGCTGCCCGCCGACGAGTTCGTGCACGAGATGCTGGTGGAGCGGCTGCACGTCTCGTCGGTGGTGGTGGGGGAGAACTTCACCTTCGGCCACCGCGCGCAGGGCACCGTGCAGATGCTGGCCACCCTCGGGCAGCGGTTCGGGTTCAGCACCGAGGGCGCCGCCCTGGTCACCGCCGAGAGCGCCGGTGGCCTCACCTTCTCCTCCACCTACATCCGCGCCTGCATCGACGCCGGGGACGTGCGGGCCGCCGCGGCGGCCCTGGGGCGGCCGCACCGGCTGGAGGGCATCGTCGTGCGCGGTGACGGCCGGGGGCACGAGCTGGGCTTCCCGACCGCGAACCTGTCGGTGCCGCGCTTCGCCGCCGTGCCCGCCGACGGGGTCTACGCCTGCCGGTTCACCCTGCTCAACGCCCCCGACCGGGCCCCGCTGGTGGCCGCGACCTCGGTGGGGACGAACCCGACGTTCTCCGGGCGGGAGCGGCGGGTGGAGTCGTTCGTGCTGGACGTGAGTGAGGACTTCTACGGGCAGCGGGTGGCCGTCGACTTCGTCGAGCGGCTGCGCGGGATGGAGAAGTACCCCTCCTCCGAGGCGCTGGTCGAGCAGATGCACCTCGACGTCGCCGACACCCGCGCGCTCCTGGCCTGAGGACCTCCTGGTCGGTTCCGCCCCGGCAGCCGCTCCTGGCCTGGCAAGATACCCCCCGCGAGGTTCGCGCACGGGCGGGAGCATCAGGGGAGAGGCGCAGGTGGAGGACCACAAAATCGTCCAACGCAACATCGCCCTGCAGCGGGAGTGGTACGGGGAGCCGCTCGGCGACCGGGTGCGCAGGCTGGTGGTGGCGTTCGACGTGTCCCAGGCCAACCTCGCCGACGTCCTGGGCATCAGCGCGCCAATGCTGAGCCAGGTGATGAGCGGCCGCCGGGCCAAGATCGGCAACCCGGCGGTGCTGGCCCGGCTGATCATGCTGGAGCGCAAGGTGCTGACCCCCGAGGTGGCCTCCGGCAGGCGCGAGGCGCTGCAACGGGCGCTGGAGGACGTGCGCAACTCCAAACCGTCGGTGACCAGGGACAACCTGCCGGTCGACATCGGCCGCAGCGCGATCATGGCGCTGCGCCGGATCGCCTCCCCGGACGACCTGACCGAGGCCGCCGGGCTGCTCGACGACCGGTTCCCGGAGCTGGCCGACCTGCTGCGCCGGGCGGGCAAGCGGGCGTGACCCGGCTGTTCTCCGCGTTCCCCCTGCCGGACGCCGTGGCCGACCACCTGGCCGACCACCTCCGGGTGAACCCGCCGCTGCGAGCCGTTCCGAGGGAACAGTGGCACGTGACCGTCGGTTATTACGGTGCGGACGACCCCGAGGCCCGGCTACGCTCACTGCGCGACCGGGTCACCGGCCTGGTCGCACCCGAACTCCGGCTGAACGGTTCCGGGACCTTCAGCGCCGTCGCGCTGCTGGTGGTCGAGGACCGCACGCCGAACCTCGTGGCGGTCGCCGAGGCCGCCGAGGCGTCTGCGGGCGGGCACCCCGAGTACTCCCCGCACGTCACCGTCGCCCGCTGGTCGCGGGAGGGCAGCGGCGAACCCGGCCGGGCGCTCGCCGCGGAGCTGGCGGGCTACCGCGGCCCGTGGTGGACGCCGTCCGAGCTGGTGCTCTACGCCAGCGAGGGTGGCCGGTACACGCCGCTCGACCAGGTGGGACTTCACGCCCCGCGTTGACTCGGTGAGCACCTGCTAACCTTGGTGATTGGGTCCGGCTGTGGTCCGTGGCGGCCGGTACCGACTTCCCCGGGGGCGGGACGACCCGGTCCGGGCCGCACGGCACATCAGAACCAGGAGATCCACGAGTGGCACTGACCACCGACCAGAAGAAGACGATCCTCACCGAGTACGGCGTGCACGACTCGGACACCGGATCGCCCGAGGCCCAGATCGCGCTGCTCACCAAGCGGATCAAGGACCTCACCGAGCACCTCAAGGAGCACAAGCACGACCACCACTCGCGTCGTGGTCTGCTGCTCCTGGTCGGCCGCCGCAGGCGGCTGCTCAACTACCTGACCAAGGTGGACATCGAGCGCTACCGGTCGCTGATCTCGCGGCTCGGCCTGCGCCGATAGCTCGACCCCGGGGGGAGGAACCGGTTTCGGCCCCTCCCCCCGGGTCGTTCACCCACCCGGGTGGACACTCGCACCGAAGACGAGAACAAAGACGACAAGGGCGAAGCACGCTACGCGCCACGGGACCAGTTCGCCGGTCCTCGGTAGTGGTCTCCGGGACGGCCCCGGTGCTCCGAGAGCACCGAGGGGCCCGAGGACTTCGATCGAAGACCGGCCTCGTCCGAACCGCGACCCCGTGCTCGGGTGGTTTGCGCGCCCTTAGACGAGGAGTACCGCTACATGTCAGAAAACACCGTGCACGAGTCGACCGCTGTCATCGACAACGGCAAGTTCGGCTCGCGCACCATCCGATTCGAGACCGGGCGCCTGGCCCGGCAGGCCGCGGGAAGCGTCGTGGCCTACCTCGACGAGGAGACCATGCTGCTCTCGGCGACCACCGCCTCGAAGCAGCCGAAGGAGCACTTCGACTTCTTCCCCCTCACGGTGGACGTCGAGGAGCGCATGTACTCGGTGGGCCGCATCCCCGGCGCGTTCTTCCGCCGCGAGGGCCGCCCGTCCACGGACGCGATCCTCACCTGCCGCCTGATCGACCGCCCGCTGCGCCCGTCCTTCGTGGACGGCCTGCGCAACGAGATCCAGGTCGTCATCACGGTCCAGTCGCTCAACCCGCAGGACCTCTACGACGTGGTCGCGATCAACGCCGCGTCCGCCTCCACCCAGCTCGCCGGGCTGCCCTTCTCGGGCCCCATCGGCGGCGTCCGGGTCGCCCTGATCGAGGGCCAGTGGGTCGCCTTCCCGACCCACGAGCAGCTCGCCACCGCCGTCTTCGACATGGTCGTCGCCGGTCGCGTGGTCAACGACGATGTCGCGATCATGATGGTCGAGGCCGAGGCCACCGAGAACGTCACCGACCTCATCGCCGCCGGTGCCCAGGCGCCGACCGAGGAGATCGTCGCCTCCGGCCTGGAGGCCGCGAAGCCGTTCATCAAGGCGCTGTGCGACGCGCAGGCCGAGCTGGCCTCGCACGCCGCCAAGGCCACCCGCGACTACCCCACGTACCCGGCCTACCAGCCGGACGCGCTGGAGGCCGTCACCGCCGCCGCCGCCGAGGACCTGGCCGCGGCGCTGACCATCGGCGACAAGCAGGAGCGCGAGTCCAAGCTGGACGAGGTCAAGGGCGCGACCCTGGTCAAGGTCGGCGCGGTCGAGGGCGGCGCCTTCGAGGGCCGCGAGAAGGAGATCGGCGCGGCGTTCCGCTCGCTGAACAAGAAGCTGGTCCGCCAGCGCATCCTGCGCGACAAGGTGCGCATCGACGGCCGCGGCCTGACCGACATCCGGTCGCTGTCGGCCGAGGTCGCGCTCATCCCGCGCGCGCACGGCTCGGCCCTGTTCGAGCGCGGCGAGACCCAGATCCTGGGTGTCACCACGCTGAACATGCTCCGCCTCGAGCAGCAGATCGACTCGCTGTCGCCGGAGACGCACAAGCGCTACATGCACCACTACAACTTCCCGCCGTTCTCCACCGGTGAGACCGGCCGCGTCGGCTCGCCCAAGCGGCGCGAGATCGGCCACGGCGCGCTCGCCGAGCGGGCCCTGGTGCCGGTGCTGCCCAAGCGCGACGAGTTCCCCTACGCGATCCGCCAGGTCTCCGAGGCGCTCAGCTCCAACGGCTCCACCTCGATGGGCTCGGTCTGCGCCTCGACCATGTCGCTGCTCAACGCCGGTGTGCCGCTCAAGGCGCCGGTCTCCGGCATCGCCATGGGCCTGGTCTCCGACGAGGTCGACGGCAAGACCGAGTACGTCGCGCTGACCGACATCCTCGGTGCCGAGGACGCCTTCGGCGACATGGACTTCAAGGTCGCGGGCACCAAGGAGTTCGTCACCGCGCTCCAGCTCGACACCAAGCTCGACGGCATCCCGTCGGACGTGCTCGCCCAGGCCCTCGGCCAGGCGCGCGACGCCCGGTACACCATCCTGGAGGTCATGGCCGAGGCCATCGACCGCCCGGACGAGATGAGCCCGTACTCCCCGCGGGTCACCTCGGTGAAGATCCCGGTCGACAAGATCGGCGAGGTCATCGGCCCGAAGGGCAAGATGATCAACTCCATCACCGAGCAGACCGGTGCCGACATCTCCATCGAGGACGACGGCACGATCTACGTCGGTGCCGCGGACGGACCGTCCGCCGAGGCCGCGATCGACCTGATCAACGCCATCGCCAACCCGCAACTCCCCAAGGTCGGCGAGCGGTTCCTGGGCACGGTCGTCAAGACCGCCGCCTTCGGCGCCTTCGTCTCCCTGCTCCCGGGCAAGGACGGCCTGATCCACATCTCCAAGCTGGGCCAGGGCAAGCGCGTCAACAAGGTGGAGGACGTCGTCAACGTGGGCGACAAGCTCCGCGTGGAAATCGCCGACATCGACCAGCGCGGCAAGATCAGCCTGGTCCTGGTCGCCGAGGAAGCCGCGGCCCCGGCCGACGGCGACGCCCCGGCGACCGAGGACGCCACCTCCGAGGCGGCCAACGCCTAGTGGCAACCGGCTCCACCGCGACCGCGGGCGCCCCGAGCGCCCGCGGTCGCGGTACCTCCCGCATCTCCTCCCGCACCCCGGGGCACCTGCAGAAGCCCGGCAGCACCGTGGTGCTGGAGCGCTCCGCCGACGCCGAGGTGCGCCGCACGCTGCTGCCCGGCGGCCTGCGGGTGATCACCGAGCGCGTGCCCGGCGTGCGCTCGGCCTCGGTCGGCATCTGGGTCGGCGTCGGCTCGCGCGACGAGGCCCCGCCCGTCGCCGGTGCCGCGCACTACCTGGAGCACCTGCTGTTCAAGGGCACGGCGAAGCGGTCCGCGGCGGCCATCGCCGAGGAGATCGACGCCGTGGGCGGTGAGCTGAACGCGTTCACCGCCAAGGAGCACACCTGCTACTACGCGCACGTCATCGACGAGGACCTGCCGCTGGCGCTGGATCTCGTGGCCGACGTGGTCTTCGACGCGGTCTGCGCCGAGTCCGACGTGGAGACCGAGCGCGGGGTGGTCCTCGAGGAGATCGCCATGCGCGACGACGACCCCGAGGACCTGCTGCACGACGCGTTCTGCGAGGCCCTGATGCCCGGGCACGCGCTCGGCCGCCCGGTGCTGGGCTCCGAGGAGTCGATCACCGGCATGAGCCGCACCGCGCTCAACGGCTTCTACCGCCGCCGCTACACGATGCCGAAGATGGTCCTGGCCGTGGCGGGCAACGTCAGCCACCGCCAGGTGCTCGCCCTCGCGCGCAAGGCGCTCGGCGACCGCCTCACCGGCGACCGCGCCCCGGCCGCGCCCAGGGTGGGCCGCGCCCGCTTCGGCAGCGCGCCGGAACTGGTGCTGCACACCGACGACACCGAGCAGGCGCACATGATGCTCGGTGTCCGCGCCCTCGACCGGCACGACGAGCGCCGCTTCACCCTCAACGTGCTCAACGCCGCCCTGGGCGGCGGCATGAGTTCCCGGCTGTTCCAAGAGGTCCGCGAGCGCCGGGGCCTGGCCTACCAGGTCTACTCGTCGGTCGCCTCCTACGCCGACTCCGGGCACCTGTCGGTCTACACCGGCTGCCAGCCCGACCGCCTGGGCGAGGTGGCCGGGGTGGTCCGCGAGGTCCTCGCCGACGTCGCCGCGAACGGCCTGTCCGACGCCGAGGTGGCCCGCGGCAAGGGCCAGTTGCGCGGCGGTCTGGTGCTGGGCCTGGAGGACACCAGTTCCCGCATGTCGCGCATCGGCAAGGGCGAACTCGCCTACGCCGACTACCTGACGGTGGAGCAGACCCTGGAGCGCATCGCCGCCGTCACCGCCGAGGACGTCGCGGTCCTCGCCAAGGACCTGCTGACCCGACCGCTGGCCGCGGCCGTGGTCGGCCCGTACGACCACATCGACGACGTGCCGGTCCGACTCTGAGGTGAACCGATGACGACCCCCACCCCCCGTTCCGCGGACAACCCCGTCCGCGTCGGCGTGCTCGGCGCCCGCGGCCGCATGGGCGCGGAAGTCGTCAGAGCCGTGGAAGCGGCCCCGGACCTGCGGGTCGTGGCCGCCGTCGACGCGGGCGACCCGTTGTCCGCCGTCGCCGACGCGGGCGCCGAGGTGGTCGTCGACTTCACCCACCCCGACGTCGTCATGGACAACCTGCGCTTCTGCCTCGACCACGACCTCCACGCGGTCGTCGGCACCAGCGGCTTCGACGACGCCAAGGTCGCCACCCTGCGCGAGTGGCTGGAACCGAAGTCGGACCTGGGTGTCCTCCTCGCCCCCAACTTCGCCCTGGGTGCCGTGCTGTCGATGCGCTTCGCCCAGCTCGCGGCCAAGTACTACGACACGGTCGAGATCATCGAACTGCACCACAACCGCAAGGCCGACGCCCCCAGCGGCACCGCGGCCCACACCGCCCGCCTCGTCGCCGAGGCCCGCGAGGCAGCCGGTCTCATCGAGGTCCCCGACGCCACCACCGCCGAGGTGGACGGCGCCCGGGGCGCCCTGGTCGACGACATCCGAGTCCACTCGGTCCGCCTGCGGGGCCTGGTCGCCCACCAGGAAGTCCTCTTCGGAGGGACCGGCGAAACCCTCACCATCCGCCACGACTCCCTGGACCGCACCAGCTTCATGCCGGGTGTCGTGCACGCCGTCCGGGCGATCCCGGACCGGCCCGGCCTGACCGTCGGCCTGGAAAACCTCCTCGACCTCTGACCGGCCCGACCAGCGGCGATCCGCCGCCCGGCCCGTACGATCGCGGCGTGTCCCCCAGAACCGTCTCGATCATCCTCACCGCCGTCCTGGTCGTGTACTTCGTCCTGCTCGGCGGCCGGGCGGTCGCGCTGTTCCAGGACGGTTCCCCCATCGCCGTGGCCCTGGGGGTCGGCGTCCTCCTGCTGCCCCTGGTCGGCGCCTGGATCGCCTACGCCACCTTCCGCTTCGGGATGCGCACCTCGGTCCTGGCCAAGCGCCTCGACGCCGAGGGCGGCCTGCCGGACACCTCCGACCTGCCCCGCACGCCCTCCGGCCGGGTCGACCGCGGTGCCGCCGACACCTGGTTCGAGAAGCACCGCGCCGAGGTCGAGTCCACCCCGGACGACTGGCGGTCCTGGTACCGCCTGGCCGTGGCCTACGACGTCGCGGGCGACCGGTCCCGGGCCAGGGACGCGATGCGCAAAGCCCTCGAACTGGCGGGTGTGTGACCGACCATGGGCACCTACGTCCTGGTCCACGGCGCGAGTTCCGACAGCACCTACTGGTACCGCGTCACCCCGCTGCTCCAGGCGCTCGGGCACGAGGTCATCACCCCCGACCTCCCGGTGGCCGACCCGACCGCCGGGCTCGCCGAGTACACCGACGCCATCGTGGACGCGGTCGGCGACCGCCCCGGCGTAATCCTGGTGGCCCACTCCATGGCGGCGTACTCCGCCCCGCTGGCCTGCGAGCGCATCGCGGTGGACCTGCTGGTCCTCGTGGCCGCCATGACCCCCAGGCCGGGGGAGACGGCGGGGGACTGGTGGGAGGCCACCGGCCAGGTCGAGGCCCAGCGCGAGCAGGACCTGCGGGAGGGCCGCGACCCCGACGCGCCGTTCGACCCCCTGGTGACCTTCCTGCACGACGTGCCCCCGGAGGACCTGGAGGAGGTGCTGGCCCAGCCGGTCCCGGTGCAGTCCGACCGGCCCTTCAGCGACCCGTGGCCCGCCTCGGCGTGGCCGCCGGTGCCGACCCGGTTCCTGCTGTGCCGCGACGACCGGCTGTTCCCGGCCGACTTCCAGCGGCGCGTCGTGCCCGAGCGGCTGGGGATCACCCCGGACGAGATGGGCGGTGGCCACCTGCCCGCGTTCTCCCGCCCGGCCGAACTCGTGGAGTGGTTGGAGCGCTACCGGAGCACGGTTGTCGGTGCCGCTCGCTAGCCTCGCCCGTTGACCGCGTTCGACCCGGCGAAGGGGTCGGTGTGGAGCGGGTGTCCGAGGCGCACGAGGTCGTCGTACTGGTGGCCCTGCCCGCCGACCGAGCGAGAGGAACCTCCGACATGACCACCGAGCCGCACGTCGAGAGCCGCACCGAGCAGCCCTACGCGAGCATCCGCACGACCGCTCCGCTGAGCGAGTGGGGGCGGGTCAACGCGCTGGTCCCCGAGGTGCTGGAGTGGCTCACCGCACGGGGGAACACCCCGGTGGGGGCGCCGTTCTACCGCTACCACGCCGTCGACCCCGCCGGCCTGATCGACGTGGAGGTCGGCTGGCCGGTCCAGGACCCGGTCGAGGGGGACGGGCGGGTGGCCGCCGGGGCGCGGCCCGCGGGTGACTACGCGGTGCTCGTCCACCTCGGGCACCCGGACCGAATCCGGGAGACCTTCGCCGCCCTGGACGGCTGGTCGGCGCGCACCGGAACCGGTTTCGCCATCCGTGACGGGGTGTGGGCTGGGCGTTTCGAGACTTATCTCACCCACCCCGATGAGGTCTCTGACCTGGGGGAATGGCGAACCGAGGTGGCTTACCTGCTCTCGACCGAGTGACCGATTCGGCTCTTCCCAGTGAGGCACGAGCGACCTGCCCTAGCATGATCGCCGTCACTGCCGACACCACAGGTCGCTTTCCCTCGAAGGTGGACAAGTGAACGCCAACGAAACCCTGGTGGACCCCGACGGTCTGTACGACTCGACGGGCGTCTGCCTCTGCCCCGCCTACGCCCGCGTGCCGGGCAGGCGGGAGTTGCACGACATCGGCGCCCCGGGGTGCGCCCACGGCCCTGCTGACTGGTCCGACTCGGACGGCGAATAGCCCACATCGGAGTTGGGCGATAAGGAGTAATCGGCTCACAGGACATCGAGGGAGACCGGCGAGCGGGGGCTCGCCGGTCTTCGTCGCTTTCGGCCACCATGCGGGTTTATCCCGATTCTGCCGACGAGATCGACACCGCCACCGCGTATGCGGCGGCCTGGGGTGTGTCTGGCAGCCCAGTTTTTTTGTGGGTGTGTCCGGGTGGATGTGCTCTGGTTTTAGAGCCCGGTTGTTTGTTGTGGGTGCCCGGGTGGGTGGATGTGTTTGGCCGGGGCCCCTATGGCGATCATGTGCTCCAGTGCGTCAGGTGGGGCTGAAAAGATGCCTCACCGCCCAGGCAGGCTGTCACATGATCGCCACCCCCGGCCAAACACATCCACCCACCCGGGCAGTTCGCTCGCCAGGCCGCCGGTTTCGGGGGTGGCTGATTGGGCCGCTGCGCTGGTGGGGTTCGCGGTGGCTGGTGGCTGGTGGCTGGTGGCCGGGCCGGCGGTTGGCGGGTGGCTGGCCAATCGCATCCACCCACCGGGGCGGTTCCGTAGTCGGGTCGCCGGTTTCGGGGGTGGTCGGCTGACCAGGCGCATCCACCCACCCGGGCATCTCCGTAACCGGGCCGGCGGTTTCGGGGGTGGGAGGCCAGCCAAGCGCATCTGCTCACCTGGTCATCTGCTTGGCCGGGCTGGCGGTTCCCTGGGTGGTCGGCTGGCCGAGTACTTCCACCCACCCGGGCATCTGCTTGGCTGAGCCGCCGGCTTCCTGGGTGGTCGGGCTGTTTTGAGGACACGCTCCGGGGAGGCGCGGATGTTCGGCTGGGTGGGTGCGGCCCCTGCGGTCGCGCTGGCCGTGGTCCTGCTGTGGGCGGCGGGCTTCAAGCTGCTGGCGCCCTCCGCGTCCGCGGCGGTCCGGCGCTCGGCGCTGCGCGGGCTGGTCGGTGCTGAGCGGGTCGGGCCGGCGCACCGGGTGGTCGGGGGAGTGGAGGCGCTGGTTGCCGTCGCCCTGCTGGTTCCGGCGGTGCGGCCGGTCGGCGCGGTGGCGGCGGTGCTGCTGGGCGCGGGCATGGTCGCCTACCTCGGCTACGCCAGGTCGGCGGCGCCGGGGTCCTCGTGCGGGTGCCTGAGCGGGGAGGTGGCCCCGGTCGGGGCGCGCCAGTTCGCCAGGGCCGGGCTGGTGGTGGTGGCGGGTGCCGGGGCGTTGTTCCCCGGCGGGTTCGCCCCGGGGTCGGCGCTGCTGGTGCTGCTCGCGCTGGTGGCGCTCTCCCCGGAGTTGGACCCGTACTGGCGCGCGCCGCTGCGCCACGAACCGGACGACGCGCGGGTGGCCCTGGTCGACAGCACCGACGACACCGACAGCACCGGGGCGGCTCCGGCCGACAACGTGGAACCGGTCGGGTCCGCGACCTCGTGATTGTCGGTGCCCGGGTGCACCATGGGGCCATGTGTCGCAGCATCAAGACCCTGAGGCCCCCGTACGTCGAGGAGGCGGGCGACGACGACGTCCGCGCTGCGGCGTTGCAGTACGTGCGCAAGATCTCCGGTTTCCGCGCACCGGCCGCGCACAACGCGGCGGCCTTCGAGGCCGCGGTGGACGCCGTCGCGGCGGCCACCGCGGACCTGTTGGACCAGTTGGTCGTCAAGGGCCGGTAGGGGTTCGGCGCGTGGGCCGGTTCGCGGGTGCCCGTCACCGGCGAAGCGGTCCGCCGTCGTGAGCAGGGGAAAGGGGAGTACGTGGCGAGCAGGTGGCGGCGCAGCAGCTTCAGCGGGGACAGCGGCAACTGCGCGGAGGTCGTCCACGGGCCCCGCGTCGGCGTCCGCGACTCGAAGAGCCTGGGCGCGGAGCTGTGGTTCCCCGGTGGCGCCTGGGTGGCGCTGCGTGCCCTGCTCCTAGAGGAACCAGCCCGCGAACAGCGCCGGTGAGGCCGCCAACAGGCTGAACCGGATGAACCGGCCCACCAGCCCGGCCCCGATGAACGTGCTCAACCGCATCCGCACCAGCCCCGCCAGCACCACGGTCGCCATGTACGGCGGCAGCCCCACCACGGAGCTGACGCTGTAGGTGCCCAGCATCCAGTGCGGGTGCTCCTCGCACTTGGCCCGCACGGTCTCCACCCACGCCCGCAGCCGCTTGGTCCGCAGCTCCCACCGGGCCCGCCGCGCGGTCAGCGGCCTGGGCCGCCGGTGCAGGAACGCGGGCAGGTGGATCGATCCCCGCCCGGCGTAGTAGTACAGCAGCTTGCCCCCGACCTGCCCGACCGCCACCGCGGCGCCGAGGAGCAGGCAGGAGATCTGCGGTTGCTGCGTGGCCAGCCCGATCACGAACAGCTCGATGCTGACGAACGGGACCACGGCGGACCCGAAGGCGATGCCCAGGGTGATGCACAGCCAGGGCAGCAGCACGCGGACCCCCTTCCGTCGGACCGGCCGTCGACGGTACCCGACCCCACCACGGGGACGCCCGGACCGGCGGACCCGTTCCACCGCGCCCGGGATCGACCCCCGCGGGTCAGCCCGGCGCCGTCATTCCGGCAGCGGCCCCAGCAGGAACTCCCCGGCCGAGCCCTGGCTGTCGTCGAAGTAGAACTCGCGGATCGCCGACAGCAGTTCGGCCGTGCCGATGTAGCCGTCCTCGTCGGTGTCGAGCCGCCGGTGGACGTCGCGCCCGGTCGCGTCCGGCAGGGCCATCAGGCCCCGGGTCCAGCGCACCTCGTCCTCGGCGGACAACCGGCCGTCGCCGTCGGTGTCGGCGATGGCCATCAGCGCGTCGAGGAAGGGCACGTAGACGCGGTCGAAGTTCTCCGGCGTCTCCAGCAGGCCCGCGGTGAACGCCCGCTTGTACTCGGCCAGGTCGATCCGGCCGTCGCCGTCGGTGTCGGCCGCGGCGGCCAGGTGCCGCCAGAGCCCGCCCATGAGTTCGCGCAGCCTGCGCAGCCCGGGGTCGGTGTCGGGGAGGCCGTACTCGGCGCCCAGGTTGGCGCAGGCCCGCTCGAAGTCGGCCGCGTCGACCAACCCGTCCCGGTCGAGGTCGTAGGTCTGGAACCGGCGCGTCAACTTGCGGTCCAGGAACGACGACATCGCAGCGGTCCTCTTCCCCTCGGGTGCTCGAACGACGTCGAGTCAACCACGGGTCGGGAGCGCGGTGGGATCGGGTGCGGACGGCCCCCCGGAAAAAATCCAGGAGATTTCGCCTGCGGTGTCGAGAACCAGTGCCCGGCTCCGTCCCCGGGGTGAGAGCGACCAGAATGGGGTCGCGCCAGTACTGAGGAGACAACCCACCATGGCCAAGTACCTGCTGCTCAAGCACTACCGCGGCGCCCCGTCGGCGGTCAACGACGTGCCCATGGCCCAGTGGACGCCGGAGGAGATCTCGGCCCACGTGCGGTACATGAACGACTTCGCCGCCCGGCTGGAGGGCACCGGCGAGTTCGTCGACAGCCAGGCGCTCGCCCCCGAGGGGACGTTCGTCCGGTACGACGGCGAGGGGCGCCCGCCGGTCACCGACGGCCCGTTCGCCGAGACCAAGGACCTCATCGCCGGGTGGATGGTGATCGACGTCGACAGCCACGAGCGGGCCGTTGAGCTGGCCGGGGAACTGTCGGCCGCCCCCGGCAAGGACGGGAAGCCGATCCACGAGTGGTTGGAGCTGCGCCCGTTCCTCACCGCGTCGCACACCATCACCGAGTGAGCTCGCCGGTGACGGGGGCACTGCTGCGGGGCCTGACCCCGGGCGTGCTCGGCGTCCTCGTCCGCCGCGGGGCCCCCTTCGCGGCGGCCGAGGACGCCGTGCAGGACGCGCTGGTGGAGGCGCTGCGCACCTGGCCGGACGACCCGCCGCGCGACCCGAAGGGCTGGTTGGTCACCGTGGCCTGGCGCCGGTTCCTCGA
Source organism: Actinokineospora spheciospongiae (assembly GCF_003182415.1). Lineage (NCBI taxonomy): Bacteria > Bacillati > Actinomycetota > Actinomycetes > Pseudonocardiales > Pseudonocardiaceae > Actinokineospora > Actinokineospora spheciospongiae. Next base: position 329,424 of record NZ_QHCP01000005.1, read on the forward strand.
CGCCACCCGGGCCGAGGCCGCCCGCCGCAGGCGCGAGGACCTCGTCGACGAGGAACCGGCGCCGGGCCCCGCGCCCGCGGTGGACGACACGCTCCAGCTCTACTTCCTGTGCGCCCACCCGTCGCTGACGCCGTCTTCGGCGGTCGCGCTCACCCTGCGCGCCGTCGGCGGGTTGACCACCCGCCAGATCGCCCAGGCCTACCTGGTGCCCGAGGCGACCATGGCCCAGCGCATCAGCCGGGCCAAGCGCACCGTCTCCGGCGTGCGCTTCGACCAGCCCGGCGACGTCGCCACCGTCCTGCGCGTCCTCTACCTGGTCTTCAACGAGGGCTACTCCGGCGACGTCGACCTGGCCGCCGAGGCCATCCGGCTCATCCGGCAGCTCGCCGCCTCGATCGACCACCCCGAGGTGGCCGGGCTGCTCGCCCTCATGCTCCTGCACCACGCCCGCCGCGCCACCCGCACCGCCCCCGACGGCAGCCTGGTCCCGCTGGCCGACCAGGACCGCACCCGCTGGGACACCGCCGCGATCACCGAGGGCGTCGGTGTCCTGCAGGCGGCCCTCGCCCGCGACCGCCTGGGCGAGTTCCAGGCCCAAGCCGCCATCGCGGCCCTGCACGCCGACGCCCCCACCCCCGAGGAAACCGACTGGGTCCAGATCGTCGAGTGGTACGACGAACTGACCCGCCTCACCGACAACCCGGTCGTCCGCCTCAACCGCGCGGTGGCAGTGGGCGAGGCCGACGGCCCACGAGCGGGCCTGGCCGCCCTGTCAACCCTGGACGCCTCCCTGCCCCGCCACACCGCCGTCGCCGCCCACCTCCACGAACGCGACGGCGACCTGGACACGGCGGCCCGCCTGTACGCCGAGGCCGCCCAGAAGGCCCCCAACCTCGCCGAACGCGACCACCTGACCCGCCAGGCCGCCCGCCTCAACACCCGCCACCACTAGAACTCCCCGCAAAGCCGCCACCCAACCCCCCAAACCACCAGCCACCCGGAACCCCCACCGGCGCAGCAACACCCGCCACCCGGAACCCCACGGGCGCAGCGACAACCGACCACCCCGAAACCCGCCGGCCCGGCGAGCGAATGTTCGGGTGGGTGGAGGTGCTTGCCCGGCCGACCACCCCGGAAACCGGCGGCCCGGCGAGCCAACTGCCCGGGTGGGTGGATGTGTTTGGCCGGGGGTGGCGATCATGTGACAGCCTGCCTGGGCGGTGGGGCATCTTTTCAGCCCCACCTGACGCACTGGAGCACATGATCGCCATAGGGGCCCCGGCCAAACACATCCACCCAGCCGGGCACCACCCACAAACAACCGGGCTTGAAAACGCGCCAGGCATATCTACACAGCCGGGCACACCCACAAAACGACCGGGCTTCGAAACTCGGCCACCACAACAAAACCCCAGCACACCGCGACCGCTCAGGCCAGTTCCAGCTCCAGCGTCCCGGTCACCCGCACCTCACGCAGCGGCCGCCCACCCGCGTCCAAGGTCCGCACAACCCCATCCGGTTCCCACCCGACCCGGCGGAAGAACCCCACCGAGGCCGCATTGCGCTCCGGCACCCACGCGATCCCCCGCGTGCACCCCGCCCCCCGCAATTCCGCCGCAGCAGTGGCGAGCAGCCTGCCCGCATGACCACGGCGCCCCCACCGGGGTTCCACCAGCAGCAGGCTCACCAGCGCGACCGTGGCCGCGTCCTCGGCGGGCAGGTCGTTGGCGGCGGCGGATTCGGATTCGGGGGAGGGCCCGACCGAGCAGAAGCCGACGACCCACGGTCCCTCCTGGGCGACGAACACCGTGGCAGGCCCCTGGGCCATGGTCTGGCGCCACTGCTCGGCCGCTTCCGCCGGGTCCAGTCCGGCCAGGACGTCGGTGGGCAGCAGCGACTCGAAGGCCGTCTGCCAGGTCTGGACCTGGATGCGGGCGATCTCGTCGGCGTCCGCGGGGGTGGCGGGGCGGACCTGGGCATCGGCCATGCCCGGCAACCTATCGGGTGCCGGGTTGTCGGTGGTGGCCGGCAGCATCGTCGCGGTGATCGAAGCAACCCCCACCCTCTCGGCCGCGGCGGCCCGGCGGACGGCGCTGGCCGCGCAGGGCTTCGCCGACGCCCGCCCCGGTGGCCCGCCGACCCGGCGCCACCTGCAGAAGGCGCTGTCGCGCGTGCAACTGCTCCAGCTCGACTCGGTCAACGTGGCCGTGCGGGCGCACTACATGCCCGTGTTCTCCCGGCTCGGCGCCTACGACCAGGACCTGGTGGACGAGGCGGCGTGGTCGCACTCGACGCGCAGGCCCCGGTTGCTGGTGGAGTACTGGGCGCACGAGGCGAGCCTGATCCCCGCCGAGGACTGGCCGCTGTTCCGGTGGCGGATGCGGCGGTACGAGCAGCGCTACGCCCGGCACGTGGAGCGGATTCGCCGCGAGTCGCCCGGGTTGGTCGACGACGTGCTGGCCACCGTCGGGGAGCAGGGGCCGATCGGGGCGGGGGCGCTGGAGGCGGCGCTGGGCGGGGCGGTGCCGAAGGTCAAGGGCGGGTGGTGGAACCGGTCCGACGTCAAGCACGTGTGCGAGTACCTCTTCGCCGTCGGCGAGTTGACCACCGGGACGCGCAAGGGCTTCCAGCGCCACTACGACCTGCCCGAGCGGGTCCTGCCGCCCGAGGTGCTGGCCCAGACCCCGGATGACGACGAGTGCGCCCGCCGCCTCACGCTGCGCGCGGCGCTGGCCCACGGGGTCGGCACGGAGAAGGACCTGCGGGACTACTACCGGCTCCAGCCCGCCCAGTCGCAGCGGGCGGTGGCCGAGCTGGTGGAGGACGGGCAGTTGGAGGCGGTGGCGGTGCAGGGGTGGCGGCACCCGGCCTACCGGCACCCGGCCGCCCGCACGCCGCGCCGGGTCGAGGGGCGGGCGCTGCTGTGCCCGTTCGACCCGCTGATCTGGGAGCGCGCCCGCACCGAGCGGCTGTTCGGCTTCCACTACCGCATCGAGATCTACGTCCCCGAGCCCAAGCGCCTCTACGGCTACTACGTGTTCCCGTTCCTGCTCGACGGGGAAATCGTCGCCAGGGTGGACATCAAGGCCGACCGGGCCACGGGAACCCTCCGCGCGCAGGGCTCGTTCGCCGAGGACGGGGTCGACCGGACCCGGGTGGCCGCTGAACTCGCCGCGGAGTTGCGGCTGATGGCGGACTGGTTGGGGCTGGAACACCTGTGGGTCGGAGACCGGGGTGATCTGGCCGATGCCCTGCGCAATGCCGTCTGACACCACAGTGGCATCACGGCTTCCTCGACAGATGTCAAGAATGGTGTCATGGTGGTGTCATGGACCTGAGCCCGTACATCGCCGCTCTGCGGGATGACCTGACCACCACCGCGTCCGCGGGTGACGAGACGACCCGCCGGGCCGCGGCGGTGCTCGCCGCGGCCGTCGAGCCCGCCGCCCGGCTGGCGATCATGAACGCGCTGGCCGACCTGGCCGCCGAGGTGACCGCCGAGCTGCCCGACCACGTGGTCGAGGTGCGGCTGGACGGCCGCGACGTGCGGGTGGCGGTCACCGGCACCGCCAAGTCGACCACCGGGCAGGCCGGGCCCGAACAGCCCCGGGCCGAGGAGGTCCCGCCCACGCCGCCGTTCAGCGGCGCGGCGGGCGACATGAGCCGGATGACGCTGCGGCTGTTCGAGGAGCTGAAGGGCCGCGCCGAGCAGGCCGCCTCCACCCAGGGGGTGTCCCTCAACACCTTCGTGCAGCAGGCGTTGCAGGGCGCCCTCAGCGGCAAGGGCAGGGGGTGGCACTCGCACCCCTCCGGCACCCCCGCCGCCGAGAAGCCGGATTCCGACGACGGCGAGGGCGGCTCCCGGGTGCGCGGGTGGTACGCGGGATGAGCACGCGCAACGAGACCTTCACCGCCGACGGCCCGGTGCACGTCAACGTCGGCACGGCGGCCGGGCGGATCGAGGTCCGGCTGACCGACGGACCCGACGTGCACGTCGAGGTCCGGCACGCCCCGGAGAGCGCCACCCCGTGGTCCGAGGGCGTCTCGCAGGTGCTCGGCTGGATCAACGGCCAGTTGGGCGAGCAGGGCCCCACCGACACCGGCGCCGAGGCGGTCCGCCGGACCTGGGTCGACTTCACCGCGGGCACGCTCACCGTCCGCTCCCCGAAGGCGGCCCCGCTGGGCGCGGTCCCGCTCGGGGTGACCGTGCTGGCCCCGCTCGGTTCCCGGGTGACGGCCAACGGCGGCGCCGCCTCGGTGACCGTCGCGGGCACCGCCGACCGGGTGGAGGTCGGCACCGGCGCGGGCTCGGTCAACGTCGAGCGCGCCACCGGGGTGGTGCAGGCGAACGCGGGCACCGGCACCGTCCGGGTCGGCTCGGCGGGCGGCGGGCTGCGGGCGCGCACCGGGGCGGGCGACGTCGAGGCGGGCGAACTCGGCGGGCCCTCCACCATCGTCACCGGGCGCGGCAACGTCCACCTGGCGACCGTGGCCGCCGACCTCCGCGTGCGCAGCGGTTCCGGGACCATCACCGTCGCCGACGCCACCGCGGGCCGGATCGAGCTGAACACCGGCTCCGGCGCCCTGAACGTCGCCGTGCGCCGGGGGACACCCGCGGAGGTCGACGTTTCGACCGGTGTCGGCACGGCGGTCGCGGACCTGCCGCTGGACACCACCGCCCCCGCCGAGGCCCCGGCGCTGCGCGTGCGCGGCCGCAGCGGCACCGGCGACGTGGCGGTGACGCTGGCGGGCTGAGGGCATCCGGCGGGGGTGGGCCGTGCACCGGGCCCGCTCCCGCCGCGGTCCACCTATAGTGCAGGCGACCGGGTACGCCAGTCGGAGCAAAGGACCAGCACGTGACCCAGACGGTGCGGCCGAGGGTGCAGCTCATCGCCAAGACCGAGTTCTCGCCCCCGGCGGACGTCCCGTGGTCGACCGACGCCGACGGCGGTGCGGCGCTGGCGGAGTTCGCGGGCCGCGCCTGCTACCAGTCGTGGGACAAGCCGAACCCGGCCACCGCCACCAACGCGGGCTACCTCCGGCACGTCATCGAGGTCGGCCACCTGTCGGTCCTGGAGCACGGCAGCGCCTCCTTCTACCTGACCGGCATCTCCCGCTCGCTGACCCACGAGCTGGTCCGCCACCGGCACTTCTCCTACTCGCAGCTCTCCCAGCGCTACGTCCCGGAGACGTCGGCCGCGGTGGTCGAGCCGGGCGTCATCGCCGACGACCCCGAGCTGCACGCGAAGTTCCTCGCCGCCACGCGGGCAGGCCAGGACGCCTACAACGAGCTGCTGGCCGGGCTGGAGGCCAAGTTCGCCGACGTGGCGGGCGGCACCCTGCGCAAGAAGCAGGCCAGGCAGGCGGCGCGGGCGGTCCTGCCCAACGCCACCGAGACCCGGATCGTGGTCACCGGCAACTACCGCGCCTGGCGGCACTTCATCGCCGTGCGCGCCACCGAGCACGCCGACGTGGAGATCCGCGCGCTGGCCGTGGAGTGCCTGCGCCACCTGCGGGAGGTCGCCGCCGCCGTGTTCGCCGACTTCACCATCAGCGCGCTGCCGGACGGCACCGAGGTCGCCTCCAGCCCGCTGGTCGCCGAGGGCTGAGCCGGTGAAGCGACTGATCATCGACGTGACCGACGGGGACTACGCGGTCACCCGGCTGGACCCGGGGACCCCGGTCGACCCGGCGGTCTTCGGCTCACCGGGGCTGGTGTCGGTCACCAGCACCCCCGACGAGGTGTCCGTCGTGGCCCCCACCGGCCGCGGCCCCGCCGGGGGCCGCGCCGAGGACGGGTGGCGGGTGCTCACCGTGCGCGGCCCGCTGGAGTTCACCCTCACCGGCATCATGGCCTCGCTCGCCGGTTCGCTGGCCGCGGCCGGGGTCTCGCTGTTCGCGGTGTCCACCTTCGACACCGACCACATCCTCGTCCACGACGCCGACCTGACCAGGGCGGTGGCGGCGCTGCGCTCCGCCGGACACGAAGTGCACCCCGCGAGCGACTGATCTGCCGGGAGCACCCGCGCGGGCGGGGGCCTGCCGGTTACGATCCCCGGCACTTGCAGGAGGTGGACGGGTGACGCAGGAGCAGGGACCCACCGTGGCGCACGGGTCACGGGTGGTCGCGGGTCGCTACGCGATCCTCGGTGAGCTGGGCCGCGGCGGCATGGGCGTGGTGTGGCTGGCCGAGGACCGGATGATCGGCCGCAACGTGGCCATCAAGGAGCTGCACCTGCCCGAGGGCGTCCCGCACGAGGAGCGCCGGGTGTTCGAGGAGCGGGTGCTCCGCGAGGCGCGCACCGCGGGCAGGCTCAACGACCCGGCGGTGGTCACCGTCTACGACGTGGTGCAGGAGGCCGGGGCCACCTACATCGTGATGGAGCTGATCCAGGCCCCCACCCTGTCGGACGTGGTCAAGGAGCGCGGCCCGCTCCCGCCCGAGCAGGTCACCGTCCTCGCCGAACAGCTCCTCTCCGCGCTGGAGGCCGCCCACCAGGCGGGCGTCATCCACCGCGACGTCAAGCCGAGCAACATCATGCTGGCCAAGAACAACCGGGTGAAGCTCACCGACTTCGGCATCGCCCAGTCGCTCGACGACCCGCGGCTCACCAGCAGCGGGATGCTCATCGGCTCCCCGACCTACATGGCCCCCGAGCGCATCCGCGGCGAGGAGGCCCACGCGTCGTCGGACCTGTGGGCGCTGGGCGCGGTGCTGTTCTTCGCCATCGAGGGCTACTCGCCCTTCGAGCGCCCCACCACCGCCGCCACCATGCACGCCATCCTGGCCGAGGTCCCGTACCTGACCAGGGCGCAGGGCGCGCTGGCCTCGGTGATCACCGGCCTGATGGTCGCCACCCCACAGGCCCGCCTCAACGCCGCCCAGGTCCGCGGCCTGCTCGCGCACGTCCGCACCGGTCCGCCGACCGGCCCGCACGGCATGGCCACCCCGCAGCACACCGGCCCGGTCCCCACCCAGAACACGGTGCTCCACCCGCCGCAGCCCCCGCACACCGCCACCCGCGCGGTCCAGCCCGCAGCGGGCAAGCGCTGGAGCCTCAAACCCGGTGTCGTCTTCACCGTGATGGCGGTCGTGGCGGTGCTGGCGCTGGTCGGAGGCATCTTCCTCAACCGGGCCTTCACCGCCACCGGCTCGGACGGAGCCGCCCCGAAGGTCGAGACCTACACCTACGGGCCCGGCGGCGACCTCACCGAGTTCAACCTGTCGGAGGGGTACTGCGCCAACAACCGCCTCCAGGCCGGCGCGGGCTTCTCCAACTCGGGCAACGACTGCAAGAAGACGTTCCTGATCGAGGTCTTCGGCACCATCGACCCCCTCAACTCGAACTACACCCTCGCCTACGACGCCGAGGACGTCGAGGCCGTGGGGAAGGGCTACTGCGGCTGGCTGTTCAACACCGAACGGGTCATCCCGGACAAGCGCGGCAACCTCAAGTACTCGATCGTCTACCCCTCCCGGCAGACCTGGGACGACAAGGAGGACAGCAGCCGCCACACGATCTACTGCGTCCTGTCGGGCGCGAACGGCCAGCAACTCACCGGCTCCCAGGTGAACGACTACAAGTGACCCACCGGTAGGGTCGGCGCATGGGTGTGGCCAAGGACGAGCGCGCGGCGCTGTGCGACCTGTTCACCGTCGTCGGGCCGGACGCCCCGACCCTCTGCGGGGCGTGGACCACCCGGGACCTCGCCGCGCACCTGGTGATCCGCGAGCGCAGGCTCGACGCCTCGGCGGGCATCCTGGTCAAGCCGCTCGCCGGTTACCTGGACAAGGTGACCCGCGGCTACCTGGCCAAGCCGTGGGACGAACTGGTCACCCTCGTGCGCACCGGCCCCCCGGTCTGGTCGCCGTTCAAGCCGCTGGACGAGCTGATCAACACCACGGAGTACTACGTCCACCACGAGGACGTCCGCCGGGCCACCCCCGGCTGGGAACCCCGGCCCCCCGCCGCCCGCCGCGACGCCGCGATCTGGACGACCCTGGGCCGCATGGGCAAGGTCCTGCTGCGCAAGAGCCCCGTCGGCATCGCCCTGCGCACCCCCGAGGGCCGCACGGCGACGGTCAAGAAAGGCCCGGACCCGGTCACCCTGGTCGCGGAACCCGGCGAGATCCTCCTGTTCGCCTTCGGCCGCGACGAGAGTCGCGTGGAGTTCGAGGGCCCGGACGCCTCGATCTCCGCCGTGAAGAACCTCAGCCGGGGCTTCTGACCCGGGCGGCACCTGTCCACATCGGAAACGTCACTGGATCGGGTGGCGCAGGAACCCGTCCGCGAAGAACTCCGTGGACCCGCACACCGGGCACCGGTAGGCGTGCTGCACCACCGCGTCCTGCGACAGCGCCTTCACCCCGCCCATCAGCGCCATCTCCCCGAGCATGAAGCTCATCGCCCCCGCGTACTGCCGCCGCACCTTGCAGTGCGGGCACACCAGGTCCACCGCCGCGTGCCGGGCCGCCTCCTCCACGTCCGCGGCCTCCGCGCGCGTGCGGGCCTCCCGCAGGAAGTGCTCGGCCTCGGACAGGGTCATGACCTGCTCCTGGTCGTACCCGTCCTCGTCGTGGTACTTGAGCAGCGCGGACTGCGCCTGCGAGCGGGGGACCGTCTTGCGGCCGAGGATGCCGCCCGCCGCCCGGTAGTGGACCTGGGCGTTGCGGATGCCGGGCGGGGAACCGCGCAGCACCTTGACCTTGCTCGGGTCGGGGGTGGTCGCCGGGTCGGGCTCGAAGACGGGATCGGGCACAGCGCACCGTAACGCGCGTCACCCGGGTGGGCACCCGTCGGTGTCGCAACCGCAGGTGGCGGACGGCACCGGGGAGGCCAACGGGTAGCGTCAGCACCATGACCGCATGTCCCACCGCCGCCCCCGGCAGGCCGTTCGGCCGGGTGCTGACCGCCATGGTCAGCCCGTTCGCCCCCGACGGGACGGTGGACCTCGACCGCGCCCAAGCCCTGGCCGAGCACCTGGTGGAGCTGGGCAACGACGGGCTGGTCGTCAACGGCACCACCGGCGAGTCGCCCACCACCTCCGACCGGGAGAAGTCCGACCTGGTGCGCGCCGTCGTCGAGGCGGTCGGCGACCGGGCGACCGTGGTGGGCTCGGTGGGCACCTACGACACCGCGCACAGCCTGCACCTGGCCCGGGAGGCGGAGAAGGCGGGCGCGCACGGCCTGCTCGTCGTCACCCCGTACTACTCCCGGCCGCCGCAGGCCGGGCTGCTCGCGCACTTCACCGCCGTCGCCGACGCGACCGGGCTGCCGGTGATGCTCTACGACATCCCGCCCCGCTCCGTGGTGCCGATCGAGGTGGACACGCTGCGGCGGCTCGCCGAGCACCCGCGAATCCAGGCCGTGAAGGACGCCAAGGGCGACCTGCTGGCCGGGTCCGACGTGATCGCCAGCACCGACCTGGCCTACTACTCCGGTGACGACGCCCTGAACCTGCCGTGGCTGTCCGTCGGCGGGGTCGGGGTGGTCAGCGTCATCGGGCACGTGGTCGCCGGGCGGCTGCGGTCGCTGGCCGACAACTACGACCAGGGTGAGGTCGCCCAGGCCCGCAGCATCCACATGGGACTGCTGCCGGTGCTGCGGGCGTTCAGCCGGGTCGGCGGGGTGGTGTTCAGCAAGACCGCCCTGCGGTTGCGCGGCCACGACTGCGGCAACCCCCGGCTGCCGCTGCTCGCCGCCACCCCCGAGCAGGTCAAGGCCATCGCCGCCGACCTGGCCGAGGCCGGGGTGCCGCTGTCGAGCGCACCGGAATCACACGTGGCCAGCGCCCGCGTCGCCCACACCGACGCCAACGCCGCCTACGTCACCACCACGACCCACACCAGCGCCGGGACGGTCCGCCAGTGAGCCCGCAACCAGCACGCCCCACCCAGAACCAGGCCCCGAAGGCCGGGAAGTGGCCGCACAACCCGCCGCCCCCGCTGCCCGAGGGCGCGCTGCGCGTCGTCGCGCTCGGCGGCATCGGCGAGGTCGGCCGCAACATGACCGTGTTCGAGTTCGCGGGCAGGCTGCTCATCGTCGACTGCGGGGTGCTCTTTCCCGAGGACCAGCAGCCCGGCGTCGACCTGATCCTGCCCGACTTCTCCGCCATCGAGAACCGGATGGCCGACGTCGACGCCCTCGTGCTGACCCACGGCCACGAGGACCACATCGGCGCGGTCCCGTTCCTGCTGCGGCTGCGCCCGGACCTGCCGGTCGTCGGCTCTCGGTTCACCCTCGCCCTGGTCGCGGCCAAGTGCAAGGAACACCGGCTCAACCCGAACCTGCGCGAGGTCAAGGAGGGCGACACCACCTCCTACGGCGAGTTCGACTGCGAGTTCTTCGCGGTAAACCACTCCATCCCGGACGCGATCGCGGTCGCCATCCGCACCCCGGCCGGGGTCGTCCTGCACACCGGTGACATCAAGCTCGACCAGCTCCCGCTCGACGGCCGCCTCACCGACCTGGCGGGCTTCTCCCGCCTCGGCGACGAGGGTGTGGACCTGTTCCTGGTCGACTCCACCAACGCCGAGGTCCCCGGCTTCGTCATCTCCGAGCGCGAGATCGGCCCGGTCCTCGACAGCGTCATCCGCCGGGCCGACCAGCGGGTGATCGTGGCCTGCTTCGCCAGCCACGTGCACCGGGTGCAGCAGGTCCTCGACGTGGCGGTCAAGCACGGCCGCCGGGTCGCGCTGGTGGGCCGGTCGATGGTGCGCAACATGGGCATCGCCGCCGACCTGGGCCTGCTCAACGTCCCCGCGGGCCTCCTGGTCAACATCGACGAGGCCATGACCATGCCCGACGACCAGGTCCTGTTCGTCTCCACCGGGTCGCAGGGCGAACCGCTCTCGGCCCTGTCGCGGATGGCGCGCGGCGAGCACCGGCAGATCTCCATCCGCCCCGGCGACACCATCGTGCTGGCCAGCTCCCTGATCCCGGGCAACGAGAACGCGGTGTTCGGCGTGATCAACGGCCTGGTCCGCCTCGGCGCGGACGTCGTGCACCAGGGCAACGCCAAGGTCCACGTGTCCGGCCACGCCCCCGCCGGGGAACTGCTGTTCCTCTACAACGCGGTCCGCCCGAGCAACGTGATGCCGGTGCACGGCGAGTGGCGCCACCTGCGCGCCAACGCCGCACTGGCCGTGCAGACCGGTGTCCCCGCCGACCACGTGGTCATCGCCGAGGACGGCGTGGTCGTCGACATGGTCGACGGCCGAGCGGCCATCTCCGGCCGCGTCGAGGTCGGCCACGTCTACGTCGACGGCCTCTCGGTCGGCGACGTCGGCGAGTCGACCCTGTCCGACCGCCTCGTGCTCGGCGAGGGCGGCTTCATCTCGATCACCGTCGTGGTCGACTCCTCCACCGGCCGCGCGGTCTCCCCGCCCACGGTCTCCGGCCGCGGCTTCTCCGACGACCCCAAGGCCCTTGACGGCGTGGTGTCGCTGGTGGAGATGGAGCTATCGCACACCGAGTCCGCGGGCATCACCGACCCCCACCGCATCGCCCAGTCCGTGCGCCGGGTGGTGGGCCGCTGGGTCGCCGACACCTACCGCAGGCGTCCGATGATCGTCCCCACGGTCATCCCCGTCTGACCCGCTGAACGCGAACGACCTCCGCCCCACGCGCAGCGCTCGTGGGGCGGAGTCGGTTCACGGGCGGCGGATGGGTCCTGGTCCGGCGATTCCTCCCGGAAATCGGCTGCCACTCGGCCGGGGGCGTGGGTGCCGTGCACCGGGCTAGCACGACGTCACCGGGATCTGTTCGCGCATGTCCACGACGTCCGAGGTGTTCAAGCGCTTGCCCGACTCCATGACCCGGTATTCCTCCGCGATCACCCGGTCAGGGAATCGCGTGCCCCCGTCCTCCTCGTCCTCACCCACCGAGGCGAGGCACACGTTGAACAATTCGTAGTAACCGGTGTGCGATGCCAAGCGCTCGTCACCCCACCGGGGCAATCCGGCGATGGCTTCCGTCGTGGTCGAGCCGCCCAGGTCCTCGGCGTCCAGCGGCACCTCGGAGAAATCGACGAGATCCCAGTCTTCGATTCGCTTGCCGTCGGTACCGGCGATCTTCAGCAGGAAATAACCGAATCGCATGAACAGCTTCCTTTCAACCACGCGTGTGCGGCCACGGCGGAGCCGGGTGGCGGGCACTTCGCAGGCGTGAGTCCATCAACGTTCCCGATGCTAGGGACCGGGCGCCCGGTGAGGTTGCACAGGAGTTGCACACAGTGGCAGGGTGAACGCGGCAAGTGATCGGTCGCGGGTCCCGCTGGCTCCGGCTCCGGCAGGCGCCCTACCCTGGGCTCGAACGCCAGTGCGGCCCGTCTTCGCCTGGTGCTGCCGGAAGGGGATACCGATGTACGACGACACGGCCCACATCGGTCGGCAGATCGCCACGTTGCGCAAGGCGTCCCGGCTCACCCAACGCCAGCTCGCGGGCAGAGTCAACGTCTCCCTGAGCCTGTTGCAGAAGGTCGAGGTCGGCGACCGCGCCGTGAGCAACGGGCTGCTCTCCGGTGTCGCCCGAGAATTGCGGGTGCCCATCGAGAAGCTGACCGGGCAGCCGTACACCGAGGACCGGAAAGACGACAGCACGCACCGGCAGATCGACGCGATCCGCGCGGTTCTGCGCGGTTACGACCTGCCCGACGAGGTTCCGGTCCGCCCGGTGGCCGAACTCGCCGTGGAGGTGAAAGAAGTCGCTCGACTGCGCGGCGAAGCCCAATACGGAAAAATGGCACTTCGACTTCCGGCCCTGCTGGAGGAACTGACCAGCGCCGCGTACCGCGAATCGGGAACCGAAGTGTGGAACCTGTTGGTCAGCGCCTACCACGCAACACACACCCTGCTGTACCGGCTCGGTTACAGCGATTTAGCCGAAGCTGTCGAACACAAGCTCACCTGGGCAGCGGAACGCACGGGAAACCCGTTGGCGGGCGCACTCGCGCAGTGGACCAGGTGTGTGACCTTCCAGGCAGCCGGAGATTTCACCCGTGGTCTGCGGCTCATGGACACGGCGCGGTCGGAGTTGGACGATCAAATCCGGCGCGATCCGGCTGACGACGCCATCACCGTGTACGGCAGCCTGCACCTGCGGTCCGCCACCCTCGCCTCACGTGCCGGAGATGGCGCGGCCACCCGCTCCCACCTCCAGGCAGCGGGGGATCTGGCGACTAGGATCGGGCAGGACCAGGTGCACTGGGGTCTCACGTTCGGGACGGCCAACCGCGCGACCCACGAGGTCGCGGCGCACGTGGAACTGGGAGATGGCATCGCGGCCATCAAGGCGGCCGAACACTGGCGCGCGCCGCGCTCCATGCCGCGAACCCGTCGGGCGCACCACCACATCGACGTCGCCCGCGCCCACCTCATCAACGACGACCGGAGCGCCGCCCTCCGCTCCCTCCAGGAGGCGCGGCGGATCGCCCCGCAACTGACCCGCCTGCACCCGATGGTCCGCGAACTCACCGCTGTCCTGGTGTCCTTGCACCGGAGGTCGAACCCGGAGTTGAGCAAGTACGCCCACTGGCTGGGCCTGGCAGGCTGATCCGACTCCCGGCACCAGCGCCGGACACGACTCGGCCCCACGAGCAGCGCTCGTGGGGCGGAGTCGTGTCCGGCGCTTTTGTCAGCGGCGGGTGGCCGAGGCGATCACCACGGCGACGGTGGCGGTCAGCAGTTGGCGCAGCAGGCGGTTGCGGTCGCGGCGCCGGTCTCGGCGGGTCGGGTCGGTCATGGTGGGCCACCCCTTCCGGTCCGGGTTCACCCGCTTCATCGCGCGAACCCGGACCGGCGTGACGGGGGTCACCCCATTGGCGGCCTACGTGGTGACCGGTGACCCGTTGGTCGCGGCCTTCGCGGCGTCCACCGCGGGCTCGCCGCCCGCGACCCCGTCTGCGGCCTTGGCCGCCGTGCGCTGCGGCGGGAGGGCCGCCCGGTCACCCGGCATGGGGGTGAAGCGGTCGTCCTCCAGCGACAGCACGGTGCCGGTGGGGATGTCGAAGAACATGCCCACCAGCCGCACGTCGGCGTCGCGGACCTCCGGCATCGAGCGCAGGGTGTCCAGTTGCACGGCCACGTTGACCATGGCGAGCTGGTCGACCTCCGACCAGCCGTCCTCCTCGGCCGCGCGGCCCAGGGGGTGGCCTGCCCGCCACTCGCGGACGCTGGGCTCGGCCCAGCGCAGCCACTGCGCGACCGCGCCGTCGCCCGCCTGGTCGGCCAGGGTGGCCGTCATCGCGCCGCAGCGGGAGTGCCCGCAGACCACGATGGTCCGCACGCCCAGGTTGCCCACCGCGTACTCCACGGCGGCCTGCACCGACTGGTCGTCGGACTCGTTCGGCCGGGGCACCAGGTTGCCCACGTTGCGGATGGTGAACAGGTCGCCGGGGCCGGACGCGGTGATCACGTTCGGCACGATCCGCGAGTCGGCGCAGGTCAGGAACAGCGCGTGCGGGGCCTGCGAGGAGGCCAGCTTGCGCAGTTGCGGCCGGATCACCGACGCGCCTCGGCGGTGGTACTCCCGCGCGCCGACGACCAGCGGGTCGCGCCGGGTCTGCGCGGGGATCTCCGGTTCCCCGGCCTGCCACTGCGACCAGGCCAGGAACGTGCGGGTGCCGACCACCCCGGGGCGCTTGCGCCGGGCGTTGGGGCCGGGGCCGCCGATCTCGTCGACGACGACGGTGCCGCCGCCCGCCACGTGCGTGGTCTTCCAGGTGGCCAGGTGCCCGTAGGCGGCGTGGTCGAGGTAGTCGACCACCAGTTCCACCGTCACGGCGCTGCCGTCGGGGACCTGCGCCAGCACCCGCGACAGCCGCGGCACAGACAGGAAGCTGAGGGTGCCTTCGACGACGACCGAGCGGGTCTCGCGGCCCTCCTCGTCGGGTCCGTCGCCGTCCTCGACCCGGACCCGGGCCCACACGACGCGGCGCAGCATCCCGAACATGGCCACGGCCAGGCCGATGAGCACGCCCTCCAGCAGGTTGAGCATCACCACGCCTGCCACGGTGATCAGGTAGACGTGCAGTTCGCCGTGGGAGCGGGCGGACCGGATGTCGTCCGGGCGCACGAGCTGGGTGCCGATGAAGACCAGCAGACCGGCCAGCGCGGCCATCGGGACCTGCTCGACCAGGCCGACCAGCAGCACGGTGAACAGCAGCACCCAGATGCCGTGCAGGACGGCGGAGGCGCGGGTCCGCGCGCCCGCGCGGACGTTGGTGGAGCTGCGGACGATCACGCCGGTGACCGGGAGGCCGCCGAGCAGGCCGGAGGCCACGTTGGCCGAGCCCTGCCCGATCAGCTCGCGGTCGAGGTTGGAGCGGTGGCCCTCGCGGAGCTTGTCGACCGACACGGCCGAGAGCAGGCTCTCCACGCTGGCGATGACGGTGAGGGTGAACACGCCGAGCGCGAAGGCGCCCCACTGCCCGTTCGGAAGCTGCGGCAGCGCGATCGCGGCGAACGGGGAGTCGGGCAGCTCAACGCGGTTGAGGGTGAGCGCGGCGAGCGAGGAGATGGCGGTGGCGGCGACGATCGCGACCAGCGGACCGGGGACCGCCCGGACGCGCGCGGGCAGCCTGGGCCACGCCACCAGCAGGACGATCACGCCGAGCCCGATGAAGGCGGCGGGGCTGTGCAGGTCGAGTAGCTGCCCGGGCAGCTCGCTGATGTTCTCCCAGGCTGAGGTGCCTGCCGCGCCGCCGAGCAGGACGTGCAGTTGGCCGAGGACGATGGTCACGCCGATGCCCGCGAGCATGGCGTGCACCACGGTGGGGGAGATGGCGAGCGCGGCGCGGCCGATCCGGCAGGCGCCGAGCAGCAGTTGGAGCGCACCCGCGATGACGGTGATCGAGCAGGTGACGGCCCAGCCGAACTGGGTGATGAGTTCCGCGACGACGACGGTCAGACCGGCCGCGGGTCCGCTGACCTGGAGCGCGGAGCCACCGAGGGCACCCGCGACGATCCCGCCGACGACGGCGGCGATGAGTCCGGCCATGACCGGCGCGCCGGAGGCGGCGGCGATGCCGAGCGAGAGGGGTACGGCTACGAGGAACACGACGAGCGAGGCCGGGATGTCGTGCCGGGCGTCTTGACCCAGCCACGACCGCAGGCGGCCGGGCGGGGCGTGGGCGTCGGTGCGTGCAGCACCCATGGGGTACCTCCAGGGATTGTGGTTGTCGGTGCGCCGTTGCACGGAGGGAGAACTACCGTGTGCACATCGTGACGAAGATGACACATGGTGTCCCGTTCGTCGAGTAAACGGATCTTTACCGACCAGGGTTCCACATGGGCAGACCTCTGTCCCGTATTCACCCTAATAGCCCAGTGGAGTGTGGCCGGGCTCTCGAATGAGTAGGAGTCGCCCAGCATCCTCACTGTGTGAAGTTGTGTCGTACAAGCAAAATCCCGGTTAACCGCTCGCGGTTAACCGGGATTCCCGTTGTGCAACAACCACTGACCGAGTGATGGGACGTTCTTTACCTTTACCGTCGGTACACGCGCGCCTCCCACGGACGCAGTGTCGTTCCCCCGTCCGAGTGGCTGCCGAGCACCAAGTGGGCGTCCCACCACGGAAACCCGAGGTCAGGGCGTTGCTCCTTCGGGGAGAAGTTGGCCAGCACCAACAACTCTGTGTCGCGGTGGGAACGCGAGAAGGCGTACACGTTCGGGTCGTCCGGCAGGAGCATGGTGAAGTCCCCGTGCACCACAGTCGGTTCCGAGTGTCTCAATGCGATCAGTGCGCGGTAGTGATGGAACACCGAGTCGGTTTCCGCGCGCGCCGCGGCGGCGTTCACCTCGGTGTGGTTCGGGTTCACCGGCAACCACGGCGTGCCCGTCGTGAAGCCCGCGTTCGGCGAGGCGTCCCACTGCATGGGAGTGCGCGCGTTGTCCCGGCTCATCGCGCGCAAACCGGGTAGTGCGGCGTCGCCCGCGAGCGCGTGGTGGTTCACCGACTCGATGTCGCGGAACTGCGCGGCCGAGGTGAACGGGTAGTTCGTCATCCCCAGTTCCTCGCCCTGGTAGATGAACGGCGTGCCGCGGTGCAGGTGGAGAACGGTCGCCAGCATTTTCGCCGACTCCACCCGGTACCGGCCGTCGTCGCCGAACCGGGAGACCACCCGGGGCTGGTCGTGGTTGTTCCAGTAGAGGCTGTTCCACCCGACGTCCGCCAGCCCGGTCTGCCACCGCCCGAGGGTCGCCTTCAGGTCGCGCAGGTCCAGGCCGGTCCGGTCCCACTTCGCGGGGCCGTGGTCGAGCTGCACGTGCTCGAACTGGAAGACCATGTCGACCTCGGCGCGCGCCGGGTCGGTCAGCAGCCGCGCCTCCTCGACCGTCACCCCGGGCATCTCGCCCACGGTCATCGTGGCGCCCGCCCGGTCCGCGAACACCTCCCGGTGCATCTCCCGCAGGAACTCGTGCAGCCGTGGCCCGTGCAGGTAGTGCGCCGACCCGTCGCCGCCGGGGCCGTCCGGCAGCGCGGTGTCCTTGGAGATCATGTTGATGACGTCCATCCGGAAGCCGTCGACGCCGCGGTCGAGCCACCAGCGCATCATCTCGTGCACCGCCGCCCGCACCTGCGGGTTCTCCCAGTTCAGGTCGGGTTGCTTGCGGGAGAACAGGTGCAGGTAGTACTCGCCGGTCGTCTCGTCCAGTTCCCAGGTGGGGCCGGTGAAGAACGACGTCCAGTTGGTCGGCTCCGCGCCCGGCGCACCCGCGGGCACGCCCTCGCGCGGCGGGCGCCACCAGTACCAGTCGCGCTTCGGGTTGTCCTTGGAGGAGCGCGACTCCACGAACCACGGGTGCTCGTCGGAGGTGTGGTTGACCACCAGGTCCATCACCAGCTTCATGCCGCGCTCGTGCACCCCCGCCAGCAGCCGGTCGAAGTCGTCGAGGGTGCCGAAGACCGGCTCGATGCCGCGGTAGTCGCTGATGTCGTAGCCGTTGTCGTCCTGCGGCGACGGGTACACCGGCGAGAGCCACAGGACGTCCACGCCCAGTTCGGCCAGGTAGTCCAGTTTCGACTCGACGCCCCGCAGGTCACCGACGCCGTCGCCGTCGGAGTCGGCGAAGCTGCGCGGGTAGACCTGGTACACCACAGCGCTCTTCCACCAGGGGTCGGTGCTCTCGGGGAGGCTCATGGCGCCCATGCCACCACGCCGGTCCGGACCCGGCAAGGGCCCGGACCGGCGCGGGGTTCACGCGGTGTGCAGGGTCAGGCCGTAGCGCTGGAGGATCTCGTTGACCGGCTGGAACCAGGTCTGCCCGCCGGAGGAGCAGTTGCCCCAGCCGCCGGAGGTCACGCCCTGGGCCTGGTCACCGCTGAGGAACGAGCCGCCGGAGTCGCCGGGCTCGGCGCAGGCGTTGGTCCTCGTCGCGCCGTGGAACGCGCCCTGGGCGTAGTTCACCGTCTCGTTCTTGCCCAGGACCGTGCCGCAGTGCCAGTGCGAGGTGGAACCCGAGCGGCACACCGAGGCCCCGACCGGCGCCTCGTTCGACCCGCGCACGAGTTGGTCGGACACCTGCCCCCAGCCGATCACCACCGGCACGGTCCACCAGCCGCCGCCGGTCCGGATGAAGGCCATGTCGTCGCCGGGGAACTGCGAGGCGGCGAAGTTGCCCAGGTACGAACCGTCCCAGCCGGTGGTGGAGCTGCCCGCGCCGCCGCAGTGCCCGGCGCTGACGAATCCACCGTGGACGGAGAAGCCGATGGAGCAGCGGGTGTTCCCGTTGATGTGGTAGGGGTCGCCGCCGACGGTGCCCGCGCTGAGCGTGGTCGGCTTCGGTCCGGGTGCGACGGTCAGCGGCGCCACCCGGCCCGCCGCCGCGAGGAAGGCGTCGACGTCGGCGCCCGGGGTGTTGACGCTGACCCGCACGCTCCCGGTCCTCGGGTCGGTCCGCCAGCCGGAGACGCCCGCGGGTGCGCCGGTGGGGAGCGCGTCCACGGCGGCCTTGGCGGCGTCGAGCCGGGCCGCGCTCGTGGTGGCGGTCGTGGTCTCGGCCCCGGTGGCCCGGACGGCGCCCGCGCGGGTCTGGTCGGTCAGCGCCACGACGAGCACGCCGCGCGCCGGGTCGAACCACGAACCGCCGTACGCCGCCCCGGCCGCCGCCTTGGCCGCGGGCTCGACCCGGGCGGCGGTGTCCTCCTGCGCCAGCCGGGTCGCGGCCTGCTCGGCGGTGAGCCCGAAGGCCCGCTGCACGGCGGGGACGAGCCCGGGGGACAGCTCCGGTGCGGCGTGCGCGGGGGACACCGCGCCCGCCGCCAGGAGCCCGGACAGCAGCAGGCCGGACGCGCTCGCGCGCATCACGAGGGATCGCTTCATGGAATTGTCTCTTTCCTCAGCGGGGGAGAGGAGGGAGAGCGCGCTCACCACCGAGGATGGTGAATTGTTGGCCAACCCGTCAAGGCTTGTCGACGGATTGGACCAGACCAATCAGGTCGAGGGGCGAACGGCCCCTACCCGCGCGGGGGAGCGGGCGGCCGCCACGGGCTCCGACCGGTGGTGGGCCGGGTCGGGTCGTGGAACCGCGCCTCGTCCGGCTCGTCCGCCCGCAGCGGCACCAGGTCCGCGGTGATCGCCTGCATGATCCGGGTGTGCGCGCGCATCGCGTCGCCCGGCTTGCCCGCCGACAGGTCCGACAGGTCCACCTGACCGCCGAAGTGCACCTTGAACACCGGCCGGTTGCGCACCGCGCGCAGGAACGACACCACCAGCGGCTTGACGTCCTTCCACCCGGACACGGTCTCGCTGCCCCAGTACACCGCCTCGTGCGCACCCCACTGGCTGATCGTCACCACCGGCACGCCGCCGCCCAGCGCCATCCTGGCCACCCCGGTCTTGCCCTTCTCCGGCCACATGCCCGGCTCCAGGGTCACCCGGCCCTCCGGGTACACCAGCAGCGGCACCCTCGCCGTCTTGAGCGTCTCCACGGCCCGGCTGAACGCGTCGATCACGTTCGCCTTGCCCCGGTCGACCCGCAGGTGGCCGCTGCGGCGCAGCAGCGGGCCCAGCACCGGCGCGTCCATCAGGCCCGCGGTGAGCATGAACCGCGGCAGGAACCCCTGCCCCTTCGCCGCGGCCATCAGCACGAACGGGTCGAACATGCCGATGTGGTTCGCCGCGACCAGCACCGGTTTGCCCAGCAGGTGCTCCGGGAAAGCGCCGCTGACCTCGACCCGGCCGACCAGCCGGACGAACGCGCGGTCGACGGCGTTGAGCACCCGCCAGATGTTCGGTGTGTCCGCGACCGCCTTCTCCCGGCGTGTCGCCTCGTCACTGCCCCCGGTCAGCGCAACCATGGGCGAGAGCATGGCACGGCCCAGGTCACCGGGGCCGGCCAGGTCCGCGCTGCCCGCACCCCGGTGCTCACGGGGCGGGATGTGCGCGTGTTGCCGCGGTGATGTCCGGGGCTGGAGAGGTCCGGGCGACTAGCCTGGGGTCATGGCGAGCCGCTCCACGACCCCCAAGAACTCCACGACCGGCCGGGCGCGGTCGTCGGCGGGCGGCACCCGCAAGACCCCGGCCAAGGCGCCCGCGAAGGCGCCCACCCGCACCGCGGCCAAGACCCCCGCCCGGTCCGCGGCGAAGGCACCCGCCAAGCGCGCCCCCGCGCGCGGCAAGGCCGCCCCGCCGCCGAGCAGGGGCGCGTTCGCCTCCGCCTGGGGCGTGCTCGCCAAGGGCGTCGGCTCCCTGGCCCGCGCGATCGGCCGCACCAAGGAACTCGACCCGGCGCACCGCCGCGACGGCATCGCCTTCGGGCTGATCGCCCTCGGCCTGGTGCTCGGCGCCGCCGTGTGGTGGCGGGCAGCGGGCATCGTCGGTGCGGGCCTGGAGATCGGTGTGCGCACCGTGTTCGGCGCGCTGGCGACCATCGTCCCGCCCGCCCTGCTGGCCGTCGGGGTGATCCTGATGCGCTCGGACCCGCAGCCGGAGAAGCGGCCCCGCTACGCCGTCGGCGCGCTGCTGATCTCGCTGGCGCTGCTGGGCGTGCTGCACGTGTTCGCCGGGATGCCCGAGGACAACCACGGGCGGATGTTCGCCGGTGGCGCGCTCGGGTTCTTCTCCGGCGGCCTGCTCGCCAAGGGCGTCACCGCCTGGGTCGCGGTGCCGGTGCTGTTCCTGGTCCTCGGCTTCGGCGTGCTGGTCTTCACCGGCACCCCGGTCCGCGAGATCCCCACCCGGCTGCGCGAGCTGGGCCGCCTCCCCGACGACGAAGACCTCGAAGACCGCCACGTCGGCATCGACGAACTCGACCTCGGCGACCCCGACCCGCTCGCCGAGCCGCCGCTGCGCCCGCGCAAGCCCCGCGGGCGCAAGGCCGCCGAGGAGGCCGAGGGCGCCCAGCCCACGCTGCCGCTGGACGCCCCCGCCGAACCGGTCCGCAAGCGCCCGGTGCCCCGGGTCGAGGAGACCCCGCAGGTCACCGAGGCCCCCCGCGACCCGGACAGCATCACCGTCACCCGCGTCGTCGACGGCGACTACCGGCTGCCCGACCCGTCGGTCCTGACCGCGGGCGACGCGCCCAAGACCCGCAGCAAGGCCAACGACGCGATGATCGAGGCCATCACCGGCGTCCTCGACCAGTTCTCCATCGACGCCCAGGTCACCGGCTTCACCCGCGGCCCGACGGTCACCCGCTACGAGGTCGAGCTCGGCCACGGGGTGAAGGTCGAGAAGATCACCGCGCTGACCAAGAACATCGCCTACGCGGTGGCCACCGACAACGTCCGGCTGCTGGCGCCCATCCCGGGCAAGTCCGCGGTCGGCATCGAGGTGCCCAACGCCGACCGCGAGATGGTCCGCCTCGGCGACGTGCTGCGCTCCACGACCGCCCTGTCCGACTCCCACCCCATGGTGGTGGGCCTGGGCAAGGACATCGAGGGCCACATGATCACCGCGAACCTGGCGAAGATGCCGCACCTGCTGTGCGCGGGCTCCACCGGTTCCGGCAAGTCCAGCTTCGTCAACTCCATGCTGGTCTCGCTGCTGGCCAGGGCCACCCCCGACGAGGTCAGGATGATCCTGATCGACCCGAAGATGGTCGAGCTGACCCCGTACGAGGGCATCCCGCACCTGATCACGCCCATCATCACCCAGCCGAAGAAGGCGGCGGCGGCGCTGACCTGGCTGGTGGAGGAGATGGAGCAGCGCTACCAGGACATGCAGGCCAACCGGGTCCGCCACATCGACGACTTCAACAAGAAGGTCAAGACCGGCGAGATCAGCGCCCCGCCCGGCAGCGAGCGCGTGTACCGCCCCTACCCGTACATCCTGGCCATCGTCGACGAGCTGGCCGACCTGATGATGACCGCCCCCCGCGACGTCGAGGACGCCATCGTCCGCATCACCCAGAAGGCCCGCGCGGCGGGCATCCACCTCGTGCTGGCCACCCAGCGCCCCTCGGTCGACGTGGTCACCGGCCTGATCAAGACCAACGTCCCGTCCCGGCTGGCGTTCGCCACCTCGTCGCTGACCGACTCCAGGGTCATCCTCGACCAACCCGGCGCCGAGAAGCTCATCGGCATGGGCGACGGCCTCTACCTGCCCATGGGCGCCTCGAAGCCCGTCCGCGTCCAGGGCGCGTACGTCAGCGACGAGGAGATCATGGCCATCGTCGCCTTCACCAAGGAACAGGCCCAGCCCGACTACACCGACGGCGTCACCGCCGCCAAGGCAGGCGAGAAGAAGGAGATCGACCCCGACATCGGCGACGACCTGGAACTGCTGGTGCAGGCCACGGAGCTGATCGTCACCTCCCAGTTCGGCTCCACGTCGATGCTCCAGCGCAAGCTCCGCGTCGGCTTCGCCAAGGCCGGTCGCCTGATGGACCTCCTGGAGACCAGGGGCGTCGTCGGCCCCTCGGAGGGCTCCAAGGCCCGGGACGTCCTGATCAAACCGGAAGAACTCGACGGCGTCCTGTACGAGATGCGCGGCGGCGGCCCGGTCGAGGTGTCCGATGAGGACTGACGTCTCGAACGGATAACGACCCACCCGGCACGCGGCACGCCCACGGGTCCGGGAGCGACCAACAGTCGCACCCTCCTGAAAGGACCCGCCGTGGCCCAGTACGACGTCCCCACCTACCCGACCACCGAATTCCCGTGGGGCGCCCTCATCGGCATTCTCGCCGTCACCGCGGTCTTCGCCGTCATCGGCATCGCCGCGATGTGGAAGATCTTCACCAAGGCGGGCGAACCCGGCTGGGCGGCCATCGTCCCGATCTACAACACCATCGTCCTGCTCAAGATCAGCGGCAAGCAGACCTGGTGGCTGATCATGTTCTTCATCCCGGTCGCGAACATCGTGTTCATGATCCTCACGCTGGCCGGGCTGTCGCGCTCGTTCGGCAAGGACGCGGGCTTCACGGTGCTGCTGGTCCTGCTCCCGTTCATCGGCTACCCGATCCTGGGCTTCGGCAAGGCGGCGTACGTGGGCCCGGGTGGCATCCCGAGGCGCTATGCCGACTACACGCAGCAGGGCGGCTACCACCTGCCGCAGCAGCACGGGTACCAGCAGGGCTACTGACGCCCTCCGGTCACGGTGATGTTCGGCCCGAGCTCGTCCAGCCCGGTCGCCTCCAACCCGCGCAGGTGGACCGCGACCGGCTGTTCAAGAACGGCAAGCGGAGCCAGATCGATCAAACCGCGGCCTGACAGGACCATTTCCTCCAATACTCGGGCATGCTGCACCAAGGTCATGTCCTGACCTGCTTCGATTTGAACCACGAGATGTCGAATATTTGGAACCAGAGGCAGGATCGACTCCAAGGCCACAGTTCTGGTGATGGTCAGATTTCGGATGCTTGGTGATTTGACCTTTCCGAAATTGAGGTCGGGTAAGGCCCCCAGGATGAGGTGGCGGAGTTTGGGAAGTGCCATCGCCGCAGAGGCGTCTTTCAGGTTGGCGGCACTGTTGATACCGAAATAGGCCAGCTTGTTGAGCGTGGAGACGAACTCCAGTGTTCGCGCTCGAGGTCGTGTCAGGAAGAGGAATTCGAGTTCAGGAAGTGATTGAAACACCTCAAGGCCGGTGGTTTCATGTTGCGAACCACCCTGCAATAAGAAGAAGCGTAGCTGCTGCATCTTGTGCAGCGGAGCCAAGTCGACGTCCGGGTGCTCGGCTGCGAAATCGATGCGGAGGGAGGTCAGTCGTTCGTCCACGCCCAGGAAGGACAAATCTTGCCGGTGGTTGGTGATTTGAACACCGTAGGTCTTGAGATGCCTCAACGCGTGCAGGTGCTGCACGTGGTCTGCCGATTGGATTTCGATGTGACCATGGATCAGCGGAGTGTCTGCCAAGACTTCTTTCGCGTAGCGCTCCGGGCTGGAGAATTTCCATCCACCCGCGATTTCTCCCTGGACTTCAAGTCTCGGATCGAGGGCATATCTGCTCAGCAGTCGTAGTGCTTGTGGGCTGCCCACCAAAGCGGCAGATCTCACGCATGCGGCAGCGGATGCGGCGGAGATGCTCGACAGGTCCGTGGGCAGGTGCCGAAGGGCCCGGTCGCCCAAGGTCGACAAAGATCGAGCTTCGACCGAGCGCCTGGGGGGAAACAGGGTTTTCAGGGTGGTATCCAGGCGTGCCGCAGTGTCCTCGTCCAGGGTGTGCGCAGTTTCCAGGCAGCCCGCCGCGACCAAGCGGAGTTTGCGGGAGTGGCGCGGCTCTGCGGTGGCCCGGTCGAGAATGGCGTCGATGATCTCTCGACGGACTGGGACCGCCGCGTGGCCCACACCCATGATCACCGTCTCGCGCCACTGTTCCAGGTGCGCCTTCTGTACCAGCACCTCGCCGTAGTGCTCCTCGGCCGCGTACTTGCCCGCCAGGTACTCCTGGAATGTCCGGTGCACGAAGTCCACCCGCCCCGGCACTGGCTCCCGCAGCAGACCACTCCGCTCCAGCAGATGCTCCAGCATCTCCCCGGCCTCGATGCCCTGCGCATGCGGAACACGGCGGATCGCCGCCCCGATCTGGTGCACCGCCTCCTCCACCTTCGCCTCTGAGCGGGCGCACAAGGTGAGCCACCAGGCCAGGTACTGGAGGATGGTGACCTTCGCCGATCCGCTCAGCAGGATCTCCGATGGAATCTCCCGTTCAACGTCCCGGCGCTCCAGCAGCAGGTCCAAGGCCGCCGCGTACAAGCGCATCCGGTCCGGCGGCAGGTGCTTGCGCCGGTCCAGGTTCAGCGCACACAGCATCGCGCACAGCAGCGGCGTGGCGGCCAGCGTGCGCAGGTGGCGATTGCCCTCCAACTGCCGCAGCAGGGCCGCCTCGTACTCGCCCAGTTCCTCCACCGGGCAAGGCAGCACACCGGTTTGCCGGGCAGCCGCGTGCCAGCGCCGGGTGAACTCGGCGATGTCCGCCGGGGTCATCGGCTCCAGGTCAAGCTCCTGGAACCCCAGTTCGGTCAACCACCGTGGTTTGGCCGCCGCCGGACGCGAGGTGACCACGACCTCGGTGTGCGGGTAGGCCACCAGCAGGTCCGCCAGCCAGCGGCGGACCCGAGACCTCCGGTCGGCGCGGAGCTCGTCCACGCCGTCGACCAAGAGAACCGCACGGCCGTTGACGAACTGACGGGCTGCCCACGCCGTCGGTTCGAAGTCCGCGACCGGTGCCGCCGCCGCCGCGATCAAGCCGCTCAGTTGGGGCAGGTTCCCGTCGGCGAAGCTGCGGAGGCGGACCAGGAAGGGGACCTTGCCGTTCCACGGGGCCAGTGGGCCGGTGAAGCCCGCCCGTGACGCCGTCACGGCGATCCACTGGAGCAGGGTCGTCTTGCCCGAGCCCGCTGTTCCGCGCAGCAGGGTGCGCCGGGCACCGGCCAGGGCCTGCTCGACCCGGACGCCTTCGGTGCGCTGGTGGTCGAGGATCGGCAGCCACTCCTCCTTCGGAGCCGCGCCGGAGACGGTCAGGCTCAGGTAGGCCACGCTGACCGACGTCCGGGGGCGGTACTGGCGGACGTCGATGCCGAACATCTCCAGTTCGTCCAGCGCCTCGCTCAGGAACCCCAGGTACCGCCGCGCGAAGTCGTCGTCCAGTGTCGTGCCGTCCGGGGCGGTGAGGCTGGGGCGGGGGAGGCGGTTGAGGACTTCGCCCACCGAGTCGGCGAGGTCGCTGACCCTGCTCAGCAGTTCCGTCAGCGCGCGGGGCTGGAAGGCCGGGAGTTGGGTGATGACGCTGACCAGGCAGGCGCAGGTTTCCAGCAGCACCAGGTCGAATAGGGCGACCGCGTCGGCGGACAGGCCCGCCCGGCGCGTGGCGTCGGGGACCTCGGACCTGATGCGGCGCACCAGTTCGGCCGGGTCCAGGTCCGCGCTCAGGAGCAGGGTGTCGGTCAGGTCGACGTCGCACAGCGTGTCGATGACGGCGTCCAAGGCGGCTTGGCGTTCGTGGTCCGGGAGGCCCCTCAGTTCCGTGTGCAGCGCCGGTTCGAGGCGTTGGGCGACGCGGTCGCCGATGTCCTCGAGCTGGCGGGACAGCTTGCGGCGGGTGAAGCCGTCCGCCGCCCCGGGCAGCGTCAGGTCGGTCAGCGACGCCGTCCGTTCGACCTTCTTGCGGCGGTCGCCCAGCCAGGCCTTGGCGGCGTGGGTGGCGACCAGTCTGCCCAGGGTCAGGGCGATCTCAAGCACGCCTCGATGATGCCCGGTCCAGGTGAGCCCGTGGGTGTGATCGGGCGACACGACCGGCGGTGACCGGGGCCGGGGCCCCGGTCACCCGGGCGACCTCAGCTATTGCCGAACTGGCGCACGGCCGTGTAGTACACGTCGGCGGTGCGGTTGCAGGACCAGTTGCCCGCGCAGATCGTGTACAGGTCCGACTTGAAGTTGTTGTCGATGCGCAGGCGGTTGTCCTCGGTGAACCGGCCCTGCTTCTTGTAGTTGCGGTACCCGAAGTCGTGGCGGTAGCAGGCCTTGACGAAGTTGAAGCCGAAGGGGTTGTCCGGGGAGTTGGAGCAGCCGTCCGACGACCAGTCGAGCTGGCTGGCGTACGGGCGGTTGGCCCGGGTGGTCTGGAAGGTGTTCAGGCTCTGGCTGAACAGGTAGCTGTCGGTGGTGCTGCGCAGTTGGGTGGCGCTGAGGTCGGCGGACGCGGTGCCCGCGCCGACGACCAGGGCGCAGGCGGCGGCGACGGACGCGACGACACCGCGGGAGGCACGACGCAGGGTGGACGTGGCCACGGGGTTCTCCTGGGGGAGTGGGGAAACGGCCCGTCATTCATCCCACCGCCGCCCCGGCGCGGGGTACCCCGCCGGACCCCACTGTGTGTGCCGGACCGCCCCTAGAGCGGGTTTGAGGGGTGCTTCAGAGCTTCAGCAGCATCCTCGTGTTTCCCAGGGTGTTGGGCTTGACGTACTCCAGGTCCAGGAACTCCGCGACACCCTCGTCCATCGAGCGGCGCATCTCCTCGTAGACCTCCGGGCTGACCGGGGTGCCGTCGATCTCGACGAAGCCGTGCCGGGCGAAGAACTCGGTCTCGAAGGTCAGCACGAAGATCCGCGCCAGGCCCAGCTCGCGGGCGACCGCGATCAGCCGGTCGGCGAGCAGGTGCCCGACACCCCGGCCCAGCGCCTCGGGGCGCACGGCGATGGTGCGGATCTCGGCGATGTCCTCCCACAGGACGTGCAGCGCGCCGCAGCCCATCAGCTCGCCGTCGATCTCGACCACCCAGAACTCCTGGACGTCCTCGTACAGGGTCACCGTGGGCTTGGCGAGCAGGACCTTGCCGACGTAGGCGTCGATGATCTTCTTCATGGCCCGGACGTCGGTGGTCTTCGCCCTGCGCACAACCGGTCTCATCCCCGGGAATCTAGTCCCGCCCCTCCGGTCCGTCGCGCCGGGACCGGCACCGGCGCGCGACACCGTGTGGCACAGCACATCGCCCGATCGGCCCCGGCGGGGCAGGCTGGGGACCCCGGTCCGCCCGGCCGGGCGGGGAGTGGAGGAGCAGCGATGCGCCAGGCAGTCATCTGCGAGCCGGTCCGCACCGCGGTCGGCCGGTTCGGCGGTGTGTACACCGGTGTGCCGGTGACCGAGTTGGCCGCGACCGTCATCCGCGAACTGCTCGCGCGCACCGGCGTCGACCCGGCGCTGGTGGACGACGTCGTGTTCGGCCAGTGCCACCCCAACGGCGAGGCGCCCGCGCTGGGCCGGGTCGCCGCCCTCGACGCCGGGCTGCCGGTGGGGGTGCCCGGCACCCAGCTCGACCGGCGCTGCGGCTCCGGCCTGCAAGCGGTGCTCGACGCCGCCATGCGGGTGCAGACCGGCGCGGCCGACGTGGTGGTCGCGGGCGGCGCGGAGAACATGAGCCAGGTCGAGTTCTACTCCACGGCGATGCGCTGGGGCGTCAAGGGCACCGGCGTCGAGCTGCACGACCGGCTGGCCAGGGCGCGGGTGACCGCGGGCGGGGTGAACTTCCCGGTCGACGGCGGCATGGTCGAGACCGCGGAGAACCTGCGCCGCGAGTACCGCGTCTCCCGCACCGCGCAGGACGAGCTGTCCGCGCGGTCGCACCAGCGGGCCGTGGCCGCGATCGAGGCCGGGCGCTTCGCCGAGGAGATCGTGCCGGTGGCGGTGCCGGGCAAGCGCGGCAAGCCCGCCACCCCGGTCGACCGCGACGAGCACCCGCGCGCGGACACCACCACCGAGACCCTGGCCGGGCTCAAGCCGATCATGGGCAGGCAGGACCCGGGGGCCACCGTCACCGCGGGCAACGCCAGCGGCCAGAACGACGGCGCGGCGGCCTGCCTGGTCACCACCCCGGAGAGGGCCGCCGAGCTGGGCCTGCGCCCGCTGGCCAGGCTGGTGTCGTGGGCCGCCGCAGGCGTGCCACCGCACCTGATGGGGCTCGGCCCGGTGCCCGCCACCGCCAAGGCCCTCGACCGCGCGGGCCTCACCCTCGCCGACGTGGACCTGGTGGAGCTGAACGAGGCGTTCGCCGCCCAGGTCCTCGCCGTGGCCGCCGAGTGGGGGCTGACCGAGACCGACTGGGACCGCGTCAACGTCAACGGCTCCGGGATCTCGTTGGGCCACCCGCTCGGCGCGACCGGCGTCCGCATCCTGACCACCATGCTGCGCGAGCTGGACCGCCGCGGGGGGCGGTACGCGCTGGAGACCATGTGCATCGGCGGCGGGCAGGGCCTGGCCGCGGTGTTCGAGCGGGTCTGAGACGCCGAGAGCCGCCCCGGGGTCCGGGCGGCTCTCGGCGTGCGGGTCAGCGGGTCACTTCATCCACGGGACCCAGACCGACCAGTCGTACCAGTCGGTGCCCGGCAGGGGCGGCCGCGTGGTGGTCGTGGCGGGCGGCCTGGTCGTTGTGGTCGGGGGCCGCGTCGTCGTGGGCGGCCGCGTGGTGGTCACCGGCGGCGGCGTCGCGGTCGGCGGCTTGGGGGCCGTGGTGACCGGGGGCTTCGGCGCGGTCGTGGTCGGCGGCTTGGGCGCGGTGGTGACCGGCGGGACCGGCAGCCCGGGGACCGGGACCTGCACGCCGGGGACCTGCACCCCGGTGCCCGGCACGGTGATCGGGGGAACCGCCACGCCACCGGTGCCGCCGGGGGTGTTGCCCGCCTGCGGGACCACGGTGGTGCCCGCGGCGGCCAGCGGCGCGATCGGGCCACCGCCGCCCGCCAGGATGCTGCCGGGACCGGGCGCCTGCGGGTTCGCCCCGGGCGGGGGGACGACCGCGGGCGGCTGGGTGACGCCCTCGGCGTAGGTGCCGACCCAGGCCAGCACCGACCGGACGTAGCTGTCGGAGTGGTTGTAGCGGAAGATCGCCCGCGCCTGCTGGGTCGGGTCGGACATGTCCGTGCCGCCCGCGCACAGGTAGCGGGCGGCGGACACGGCCGCGTCGTAGAGGTTGTTCGGGTCGGCCGTGCCGTCGCCGCTGCCGTCGGTGCCGTAGTAGGCCCAGGTGGCGGGGATGAACTGCATCGGGCCCACCGCGCGGTCCCAGGTGCGGTCGCCGTCCCAGCGGCCGTCGTCGGTGTCGGCGATCGCGGCGGTGTCGACGCCGTCGAGGACCGGGCCGAGGATCGGGGTCAGGGTGCGCCCGGAGGCGTCGACCGCCCCGGAGCCTGCGTGGCCGGACTCGATCCGGCCGATCGCGGCCAGCACGGTCCACTGGACCTTGCAGCCGGGCTGGGTGGCCGCGAGGAGCTGCTGGGCGCGGGCGTAGGCGCGCATGGCGACCTCGGGGATGCCCGCCTGGCTCAGGTCGATCCCGGCCTCGGGGCCGGGCGGCGGCACGGCCTGCGCGTCGGCGACGGCGGCGAGCACCTCGGGGCTCAGGTCGGAATCGGCGGGCATCGAGCCGTCGACGGCGAGCACGCTCACCGAGGCCGACACCGGCACGGACAGCTCCGGCGGCACCGCGTCCACGCCGGACCCGGCCAGGCCGGGCAGCGGGACGCCGTCACCGGTGGAGACCACCAGCACGACCGCGACCGGGACGACCACCGCCGCCGCTGCCGGAATCCTGCGCTTCTTCCGGTGTTTACCTCTGCTGGACATGCCCTTGCCGCTCCCCTCCATGGTGAACCAGGACACTGTGCACCATCACAGCGCGTATTCGTAGTTCCGATCCAGTCACGCGCGGGAACCCGACCGTGTCCAATAGCTCACCCGATCGTATTTTGTCCTCCGCAGACAACTCCCGGCGGGAGTCGATCACCCCTCGTCTCGGAACCGCTCATCGCGCGCGGCAACCGCGCCCCAGCAGCGCGCCCGCCCGGTGAGCACGCCCGATTCCCGCTCCCGGCGCGGGGGATGGCACCATTGCCCCGACGGCCGGTGGCGTTGACCAACCCCAACGCCCCGGCCGTCCTCGTCACCCGGCGGTTACCCTTTGGTCGTGTCTTCTCCGTCCACGTCACGTCGTGTCGCCATGCTCACCCTCGGTTGTGCCCGCAACGAGGTCGACTCCGAAGAACTCGCGGGCAGGCTGTCGGGCGGTGGGTGGGAACTGGTCGACCTCGACGGCGGCGCCGACGCGAGCCCCGACGTGATCGTCGTCAACACGTGCGGGTTCGTGGAATCGGCGAAGAAGGACTCGGTCGACACCCTGCTCGCCGCCGCCGACACCGGGGCCAAGGTCGTCGCGGTCGGCTGCATGGCCGAGCGCTACGGCACCGAACTCGCCGACAGCCTCCCCGAGGCCAGCGCCGTGCTGGGCTTCGACCACTACCCGGACCTGGCCGAGCGCCTGGGCGAGGTGGTCGCGGGCCACGCCGTCGCCTCGCACGTGCCGGTCGACCGGCGCACCCTGCTGCCGATCAGCCCGGTCGAGCGCCAGGCCGCCTCGGCCGAGGTCGCCGTCCCCGGGCACGCCTGGGGGCCGCGGATCGAGCGCAAGCGCCTCGACGACGCCCCGGTGGCCTCCCTCAAGATCGCCTCCGGCTGCGACCGGCGCTGCTCGTTCTGCGCGATCCCGTCCTTCCGCGGCTCGTTCGTCTCCCGGCTGCCCGAGGAGATCCTCGCCGAGGGCGCCTGGCTGGCCGCCCAGGGCGTGCGCGAGGTGGTCCTGGTCAGCGAGAACTCCACCTCCTACGGCAAGGACCTCGGCCGCGAGCACGCCGGGGAGCGGGCGCTGGAGGCGGTGCTGACCGGCCTCGCGGCCATCCCCGGCATCGACCGCGTGCGGGTGTCCTACCTGCAACCCGCCGAGACCCGGCCCAACCTGGTCCGCGCGATCGCCACCACGCCCGGCGTCGCCGACTACTTCGACATGTCCTTCCAGCACTCCAGCGAGACCGTGCTGCGCCGGATGCGCCGCTTCGGCGACACCGACTCGTTCCTCAAGCTGGTCGGGCAGATCCGCGAGCACTCGCCAGCCGCGGGCATCCGCAGCAACGTCATCGTCGGCTTCCCCGGCGAGACCGAGGCCGACGTGGCCGAACTGGTCCGGTTCCTCACCGAGGCCCGGCTCGACGCGGTCGGCGTGTTCGGCTACTCCGACGAGGACGGCACCGAGGCGGAGAACCTCCCCGACAAGCTCGACGCCGACACCGTCGCCGCCAGGGTGGCCCGGATCTCGGCGCTGGCGGAGGAGCTGACCACCCAGCGCGCCGAGGAGCGGATCGGCTCCGAGGTGGTCGTGCTGGTCGAGCGCCCCGACTCCGAGGACGAGGACTGCGCGGGCCGCGCCGCCCACCAGGCCCCCGAGGTCGACGGCGAGTGCGTGTTCGTCAGCGGCGACTCCCTCGACGTCACCGACCTCGCCGTCGGCGACCTGGTCCGCGCGCGCGTGGTCGACTCCGAGGGCGTGGACCTGGTGGTCGAACCGCTCGAGGTGCTTCCGCGCGTCGCCCCGGACTCGCCGTGAGCGCCGCGGCGACCGGGGGCCCCGGGGAGGCGGTGGAGGGTCCGGAGTGCACCGAGTCACCCGCGGGACCCGCCGACCTCGCCCAGCCGGTCGCCGCGGCCGTGCCGGAGCACCACGCGCCCGCCCTGCCGGAGCCGACGCAGGTCCCGGTGCTCAACATCGCCAACATGCTCACCGTGTCGCGGCTGCTGCTGGTGCCGGTGTTCCTGGCGGCGCTGTTCACCGAGGACGGCGCCGACACGTTCTGGCGGCTGGTCGCCTGGGCGATCTTCGCGGTCGCCTCGGTGACCGACCACATCGACGGCAGGCTGGCCCGCAAGCACGGGCTGATCACCGACTTCGGCAAGATCGCCGATCCGATCGCGGACAAGGCGCTCACCGGCTCGGCCCTGGTCGGGCTGAGCCTGCTCGGCGACCTGCCGTGGTGGGTCACCCTGGTGATCGCGGTCAGGGAGATCGGCGTCACGCTCCTGCGGTTCTGGGTGATCCGGCACGGGGTGATCCCGGCCAGCCGCGGCGGCAAGGCCAAGACGCTGGCCCAGGTCCTGGCGATCGGGCTGTTCCTGCTCCCGCTGCCCGCCCTGTTCGTCCCGTTCAACTGGACGGTCATGGGCATCGCGGTGGCGCTCACCGTGGTCACCGGCGTCGACTACGTCATCCGCGCGATCCGGCTGCGCGCCAGGGGCAAGCGCGCCCTGGTCACGTGACCGGGCTCGGCCTGCTGCCCGGCCTGCCCCCCGAGCCGGTGGCCGCGGTCGTCGCCGCGCTGCGCGCCCGGGGTGAGACGGTCGCCACCGCCGAGTCGCTGACCGGCGGCCTGCTGACCGCCGCGCTGACCAGCGTGGCGGGCTCCAGCGCCGTCGTCCGCGGCGGCCTCGTCGTCTACGCCACGGACCTGAAGGCGACCCTGGCCGACGTGGACGCCGACCTGCTCGCCGAGCGCGGGCCGGTGGACCCGGACGTCGCCGTCGCCCTCGCCGAGGGCGCGCGGCTGCGCTGCGCGGCCACCTACGGCGTCGGGCTCACCGGCGTCGCCGGGCCCGGCCCGCAGGACGGCAAGCCGGTCGGGACGGTGTACGCGGCACTGTCCGGACCGGACGGAACGCTGCTGTCGTCGCCGGTCGCGACGGGTGGCCGGGAAGAAGTTCGCTCGGTTGCCGTGCGTGCCGCCCTTGACCTGATCGCCCGTGCGGTCGGTACCCTTTCCGGGTGAGGACCCGTTCACTGTCGGTGGCGTTCCGCGCGCGACGCGTGTGGGACGCGGGCGTGGTACCCCGGGAACATTCCGGGTTCACCACTCGTTCGCTCTTGGCGGACTACCCGTGAAGTCGCTGCGCTGTGTCGGTGCCTCTCGGTAACGTTGTCTGTGTGACAGCCAGGTGCGGTTCCCGCTTCGACCGGGGGCGGCGCTCGGACTGAGGTCCCGAGGAAGGGAGGTGCGCGATGACCGTGCTGTTGCGCGAGGCGATCGGTGATCGGCTCCGACACGCCCGCACCAACCAGCAGCGCACGCTGCGGGAGGTCTCCCGCTCCGCGCGGGTCAGCCTGGGCTACCTCTCGGAAGTCGAGCGGGGCCGCAAGGAGGCGTCCAGCGAGCTGCTGGCGGCCATCTGCGACGCCCTGGAGCTGCCGCTGTCGGAGCTGCTGCACCACGTGGCGTCCGACATCAGCGCGCTGACCTCGGTGGAGGACGGCGTGCCGCAGCGGGTCGGCGCCGAGCCGGTGGAGGCCGTGGACGCCGCCAAGGGGCCCGCGGGTCCCCGCGCGTCGGCCGAGGGCGGCAGGCTGGTGCCCGCCGTCGTCGGCGAGAACCTGGCCGACCTGCGGTTGCAGCCCGTGCTCTCGCACCGGCTCGACACCACGCTGGGCGGCGCCAGGGCCGGGGCGGTCTTCGCCGCCTGACCCCCACCCCAGAGCACCGGCGCAGGCCCGGGCACCCGCACGCGGCGGGCGCCCGGGCCTGCGCCGCACCCGCCACGTCTCGGTTCGGCGTGGATTCCCGCGTTCGACCCGGCCGCGCGCCGATCATCGGGGACAATCGTCGGCGTGCCAGGACCGGGGCGACCCCGAGGTGGGCCCGTGTTCTCAGGGTGATCCCTGAATTACGCCGGGTCCGGTGGAACGGTCCCGGCGCACCTGACACGATGGAACGCACAGCCACGGTGGAACCCATGACGACGCCGGGACGTTGCCGTTTCGCGGACGACAGGTGCGCAGAGCGTGGCAGCGCTGAACCAGTGGACCGGCAGTACGAAGAAGGCAGGCGGAGGAGATGGCCAACCCGTTCGTGAAGTTCTGGAAGTACCTGATGGCGTCGTTCTCGTCGAAGATCGACGAGCACGCCGACCCGAAGGTGCAGATCCAGCAGGCCATCGAGGAGGCCCAGCGCCAGCACCAGGCCCTCTCGCAGCAGGCCGCCTCCGTGATCGGCAACCAGCGCCAACTGGAGATGAAGCTCAACCGCCAGCTCGGCGAGGTGGAGAAGCTCCAGTCCTCGGCCCGGCAGGCCCTGGTGCTCGCCGACGAGGCGCGGAGCAAGGGCGACGAGCAGAAGGCGACCCAGTTCGAGAACGCGGCGACCTCGTTCGCCACCCAGCTCGTGACCGCCGAGCAGGGCATCGAGGACCTCAAGACCCTGCACGACCAGGCCCTGCAGGCCGCCGCGCAGGCCAAGCAGGCCGTCGAGCGCAACGCCATGGTGCTGCAGAACAAGCTGGCCGAGCGCACCAAGCTGCTCAGCCAGCTCGAGCAGGCCAAGATGCAGGAGCAGGTCTCCAGGTCGCTCAACCAGATGAGCGAGCTGGCCGCGCCGGGCAACACCCCCTCCCTGGAGGAGGTCCGCGACAAGATCGAGAAGCGGTACACCACCGCCCTCGGTTCCGCGGAGCTGGCGCAGAACTCGGTGCAGGGCCGGATGATGGAGGTCCAGGCCTCCACCACCGAGATGGCGGGCCAGTCGCGGCTCGAGCAGATCCGCGCCTCGATGTCCGGCGGCGCCGTCGCGGGCCAGGTCACCGGTGGGCAGGCGGCGTCCGCGCCGACGGCCAACATCCAGAACGAGATCGCCCAGCGCGTCGCGCAGGAGCAGCGGGCGAACCCGCAGGCCGGGTCCTGACCCGCTGACGAGTCGATGAGGTGGACGATGGGGTCACGGAGGGACGAGCTGCGCAAGCTCGGCGGCGAGTTCGTCGACCGCCACCTCCGTGACCTCCGCCACCCACCGGCTCCGGGGACCGGCGAGGAGGGGGTCAGGGGGATCGGCGGCAGGGGGATCGGCAGCGGGGGGATCGGCAAGGAGATCACCCGCGGCCTCGGCCGCGAGATCAGCAGCGCCCTCCGCGAGCACGTGGGCGAGCAGATCCGCGGCGCGCTGTCCAACCGGCGCGACCCCAGGGCGAAGGCACTGCGCGAGCGCAAGCGGGCCGCCGTGGTCGCCAAGGGCTGGGCGGGCACGACCGCGGCCACCGGGGTCGGTGCCGCCGTGGTCGAGGTGGCTGTCGCCGCCCCGGGGGCCAGCCTGCCGCTGCTGATCGGCGGCGCGGTCGTCTCCGGCATCGCCACCGCCTTCTCCGGGGTGAAGTCCTGGCGGCTGCACCGCGCGCCGCTGCCCGAGCCCGCGCCCGTCCCGGTGGCGCTGCCCGGCCGCTCGTCGGCCGCCCGCGAACCCATGCGCGCGCTGGGCGAAGCCCAGGACGCCCTCGCCGAACTGCTCACCCAGCTCAGCCGCGCCGCCCTGGTGCCGCCGGACTCCGTCGAGCACGCCCGGCAGTCCGGTGCCGAGGCCGCCGCCGCCCTGCACGGCGTCTCCGCCCAGCTCCAAGCGGTCGAGCGGGCCCGCGACCACGCCCCGGCCGCCGACCGGGCCCACCTCTCCGAGGGCGTCCGGGCGCTGCGCCGCCAGCTCGACGACGGCGTGGAGGGCTACCGCGGCCTGGTCTCCGCCGCGGGCCGCGCGCTCGCCGCCACCAGCACCTCCGCCCCCCGCGAGGGGTTGACCGACGCCTCCGACCGGCTCTCCGCCCTGGCCCTGGCCCTGCGCGACCTCGCGGGCTGATCAGCGCGCCCGAGCGGTGTCCGCACCCGCCCGGCGCAGCGCTGTCCCCCCGCCCCAGCCCGCGGTGACGAGCCGTAGCGCACCCCGGCGGCGTCTGCGGCCCGGAGACCCGGCGCTGCGGCCATCGGTGTGAACATCACGGTGTCGTATCGACTGATCGACTACGTGCTGTGGCACCATGCACGGCATCCGGTCGGGGGCACCGGGGGGTGGAGGGGCGAGTTGACGGTGTGGTCCGTGCACGGGGACGGTCGTCGCCTCCGTGACGGCGAGGTCGTCGCGCCCGACGAGCGGCTGAGCTGGCCGCTCACCATCGGCCTCGGCGTGCAGCACGTCGCCGCGATGTTCAGCGCGACGGTGCTGGTGCCCGCCCTCACCGGCTTCCCGGCCACCACCACGCTGCTGTTCTCCGGCCTGGGCACCCTGCTGTTCGTGGTGATCACCCGCAACCGCATCCCCAGCTACCTGGGGTCGTCCTTCGCCTTCGTCGCCCCGCTGGTCGCCGCCGTCAACGAGAGCCCGGCGGCCAAGCTGGGCGGGGTGCTGGTCGCCGGGCTGCTGCTGATCGGCGTCGGCATCGCGGTCAAGGCGCTCGGGGTGCGGCTGCTGGAGTCGGTCATGCCGCCGGTCGTCACCGGCGCGGTGGTCGTGATCATCGGTTTGAGCCTGGTCCCCAACGCCACCGACAACTTCGGCGAGCAGCCGCTGATCGCCCTGGTCACCGTGGCGGTCATCACCGGCTGCACGGTCGTCGCGCGCGGCCTGCTGTCGCGGGTGTCGATCCTCGCCGGCGTGCTCGCGGGCTGGATCACCGCGGCCGTCGCGGGCGGCATCGACCCGGACAAGGCCGAGCGGCTGGGCGCCTCGGCCTGGCTGGGGCTCCCCGAGCTGCAGAGCCCGCAGTTCCGGCCGACGGTGATCCTGGTCGTCATCCCGGTCGTGCTGGTGCTGGTCGCGGAGAACGTCGGGCACGTCAAGGCGGTCGCCGCCGTCACCGGCCGCAACCTCGACGGCAGCGTGGGCGACGCGCTCATCGCCAACGGCCTGGCCACCGCGCTGGCGGGCGCGGGCGGCGGCTCCGGCACCACCACCTACGCCGAGAACATCGGCGTCATGGCCGCCACCAGGGTGTACTCCACCGCCACCTACGTGGTGGCGGCCGCGGCGTCGGTGCTGCTGTCGCTGAGCCCGAAGTTCGGCGCGCTGATCGACACCGTGCCCGCGGGCGTGCTCGGCGGGGCGTCGGTGCTGCTCTACGGGATGATCGCCCTGGTCGGCGTGCGGATCTGGCAGGAGAACCGGGTCGACTTCGCCGAGCCGGTCAACCTGGCCGTGGTGGCCGTCGCGGTGGCCGCGGGCGTCGGCAACCTGACCGTCACCCTCGGCGGGATGACCGTCGACGGCATCGGCTGGGGTTCGATCGCGGTGGTCGCCGCGCACCCGCTGCTGCGCTGGCTGCGCCGCCGCGGTCGCGGCGGCGGCAGCGACCTCAGCGCCCGTCGACCGCGCGGTTGACCGCCCGCACCAGCGGCGGACCGGAGTAGACGAACCCGCTGTAGAGCTGCACCAGGCTGGCGCCCGCGTCGAACATCCGCAGCGCGTCGTCGGTCCGCATGATCCCGCCGACGCCGATCACCGGCAGCGCCCCACCGGTCTCCGCGGTGACGAACGACACGAC
This sequence comes from Actinokineospora spheciospongiae, assembly GCF_003182415.1. Classification (NCBI taxonomy): domain Bacteria; kingdom Bacillati; phylum Actinomycetota; class Actinomycetes; order Pseudonocardiales; family Pseudonocardiaceae; genus Actinokineospora; species Actinokineospora spheciospongiae. Next base: position 367,466 of record NZ_QHCP01000005.1, read on the forward strand.
CTCCCGCGCCCGCTCGGTCAGCGGCCGACCGCTCAGCCCGCCCGCCTCGTCCTCGCCCGCCCGCACGTCGGCGGGGTCCAGCCCGCCGCGCCCGAGCGTGGTGTTGGTGGCGATCAGCCCGGCGACCCCGTGGTCGGCGCAGACCTGGAGCACCTCCGCGACCGCGTGGTCGGTGAGGTCCGGCGCGATCTTCACCAGCAGCGGGGTCGGCGGCAGCGCGTCGGCCAGCGCCAGCGTCTCCCGGCGCAGCTCGCCCACCAGCTCGTCGAGCTGCGCCCGGTCCTGGAGCCCGCGCAGGCCCGGGGTGTTGGGGGAGCTGACGTTGACGGCGAAGTAGTCGGCGAACCCGTGCAGGGCGCGCAGCGAGTACCGGTAGTCCTCGACGGCCTCGGCCACGGGGGTGACCTTCGACTTGCCGATGCTGATGCCCAGGGGGATGCCCGGCGGGCCGAGCTCGCGCAGCGTCGCGGCGAGCGCGTCGGCGCCGTGGTTGTTGAACCCCATCCGGTTGATGATCGCCTCGCTGGCGACCAGCCTGCGCAGCCGCGGCTTCGGGTTGCCCGGCTGCGGGTGCCGGGTGACCGTGCCCACCTCGACGAACCCGAACCCCATCCCGCGCCACGCCCGCAGCGCCACCCCGCGCTTGTCCATCCCCGCGCCCAACCCCACCGCGCCGGGGAACCGCACGCCGAAGACGGTGCGCTCGCGCCGGGGGCCGAACACCTTCGCCAGCGCGTCCACGGCCGGGGGAACCGCGCCGAGCCTGCCCAGGCCGTTGAGCACCCGTTCGTGGGCGGTTTCGGGGTCGCCCCCGCCGAGGCGGAACAGGACGGTGCGCGCGAGCTGCCGGTAGACCACGCGGTCATCGTGTCACGGTGGATGATGGTCCCCGTGACCGACGCCGACGACCTCTACGCGCTCCCCCGGGAGGAGTTCGTCGCCGCCCGCCGCGCCCTGGCCCGCGCGGCGAAGGCCGAGGGCGACCCCGCCCGCGCGGCCGAGATCGAGCGCCTGGCCAAGCCCACCACGGCGGCCTGGCTGGTCAACCGCCTCGTCCGCGACCACCCGGACTCGGTCACCGACCTGCTCGACCTGGGCGCCGACCTGCGCGCGGCGCACGCGGGCGGCTCCGGCGCGCAACTGCGCGCGCTGACCAGGCGCCGCACCGAACTCCTGGCCGACCTGGTGCGCACGGCCGCCGACGGCGCGTCGCCCAGCGAGCCGGTCACCCGCGAGCTGGAGGACATGTTCACCGCCGCTCTCACCGACGAGGCCGCGGCGGCCCGACTGGCCGAGGGCCGGGTGACCAGTGCCAAGGACTTCGCCGTCACCGAGGTCTGGCCCGGCCTGTCGATCGCCCCACCACCCGGGAAGGGCCGCTCCGCACCAGCCAAGGCCGCACCGACGCCCACCGACAAGGCAGCCCTCAAGGCGGCCCGCGCCGCGGTCAAGGAAGCCGAGTCCACCCGCGCCGACGCCGACCGCGCGGCAACCGAGGCCGAGCAGGCCATCACCGCGGCCGAGGACCGCGTCCGCGAGCTGAACGCCGAACTCGACGCGGCCGAACACGCCGAACTCGCCGCCCGCCGCGCCCTCCAGGTCGCCCGCCGCGAGGCCAAGGCCGCCGAACGGGCCGCGGGCCAGGCCTGGCGCCGCCTCCGCCAGGTCGAGGGCACCGACGCCACCGAAGACTGATCGCCTTGCGGAAGACCCGACCCGTGCCGCACCGGGAAGGCCCGGGGCTGCGGGTCGGAGAATCCGGCGGCCGGATGGCGCGGAAGCCGCCTCGAAGCAGAAGTGCCCAGGACAGGGCACAGCCCCCGGGCCTGCTCCCTCTCCCACGCCGAAGCGCGGAGGAGGGCCCGGGACGGACTACCCCGGGGGCCCGAGGGCTGGGTGACTGCCTGGTATTCGCCGACCACGCGCCGCGCCTACGGCACCGGGAGGACCCGGTGTCTGCCGTGGGCGGAGCCGGCAACCATCGTTGATGGGTGGTCCTTAGCGGACAGCCACCTCACGCGTCCTACTGGAATACACCGGTGGACCACCTCCTCTCTCGTGTAACTCAAATCTACGTCTCCGCGCCGCCGGCGACAACGTTTTTTCCACTCACCCGTTCGGGGGATGCTAGGGTGATCGACCATATACAGAGCGTGTGTGAATATCACTCACTGAGCTGATGGCCGACACTGCGGTGGTCGAGGGGGACGAGGGTGCGCGCTGCGCTGAGCAGGTCGGGTCGGGTGGCCCTCGGAGCGGTGGTCGGAGCGGCGGCGGCGGCCGTGCTCTATGAGGGCATCGCCGCCGAACCCGCCCAGGCCGACCTGCCCGCGTCCCGCCCCGCCGCCGAGGTCGCCCCGGAGCCGATCCCGGCGAACCCCACCGGCGGACCCACGATCCAGGTCGTCACCTCGGTGTCGGTGGTCATCACCCCAGCCGCCCCCGGCCCGACAACAACGACCACGCCCAACGCCGCCACCACCACGACGTCGTCGTCTTCGGCCATCCAGGCCCCGCCACCACCCCCGGTGACAACGACCACCACCAAGGTGGCCACCACCACCCCACCACCGCCCCCGGCGACCACCACCACGTTCAAGCCCCCACCCCCGCCCCCACCACCCCCGCCGCCGATCACCACGACGACGAACAAGCCCTGCGGCCTGCTCTGGTGCTGACCACCGGCTGAACCCGGACAGCAGCGGCCGGGAAGATCGCTCCCAGAACCAGCCAGCCACCCCGAAACCCGCCAGCCCGGCGAGCGAACATCCGGGTGGGTGGATGTCCCGAACGCAGGCCGACCACCCCACAAACCGCTGGCCCGGCTACGACAATGCCCGGCTGGGTGGATGCGCTTGCCCAGCCGACCACCCCCGCAACCGCCGGTCCAGCCACCAGCCACCGCGAACCCCACCGGCGCAGCGGCCCAGCCAGCCACCCCGAGAACCGCCGGTCCGACCAAGCAACTGCCCGGGTGGGTGGATGTGTTTGGCCGGGGGTGGCGATCATGTGACAGCCTGCCTGGGCGGTGGGGCATCTTTTCAGCCCCACCTGACGCACTGGAGCACATGATCGCCATAGGGGCCCCGGCCAAACACATCCACCCAGCCGGGCACACCCACCAAAACCCCGGCGCTTTGCAGGACACAGGCACGGCCGAGCACATCCACCCAGCCGGGCACACCCACCAAAACCCCGGCGCTTTGCAGGACACAGGCACGGCCGAGCACATCCACCCACCCGTGCATCCTCACCAAACCCCAAGCCGCACAACGGAACCCCGAAACACACCCTCAGAGGTACCTGACCGCGGCACGCGCCCGAGTGCCCGGAGCAGCAGCTCCACGAGGCCCCGGCTGGCACACCGGGCAGAAGTAGGCCACCCGTTCCCGCACGTCAGCCCCCTGCACCCCGGCCACCACCGCCCCACCGCAGCGCAGGCACGGCGTCCGCCGCCTCCCGTAGACCCACAGCTCCCGCCCCCGCCGCGTGTCCCCCGTGGTGCACCGGTCGACCCGCATCTTGTTGCGCTCCAGCAGGTCCCGGGCCAGCTCCACCGTCTCCTCGGCCGACACCGCAGACACCGGCGACCACGGCGAGACCCGCAGGATGTGGCAGATCTCCGCCTTGTACACGTTCCCGACCCCGGCCATCACCCGCTGGTCCAGCAGCGCCAACCCCAGTTCCCGAGCCGGGTCCGCGGTCAGCCGCGACTGCGCCTCGGCGGCCAGTTCGGGACCCCACGCCGGGTCGAGCAGGTCCGGCCCGAGGTGCGCGACGAGCCGGTCCTCCTCCGCCGTGGGCACCAGTGCCATCTCGTGCAGGTTGAACCCGACGACCTGGTGCTCGGCGTTGACCAGGTGGGCGCGGACCTGGTGGGCGGGCCTGCGCCAGCGCCCCCGCGGCGCGTAGACGTCCCAGGCGCCGTCCATGCCCAGGTGGCTGCGCAGGCTCAGGTCCCGGTCGAACCGGAGGAACAGGTGCTTGCCGACCGTGCGCGTGCCCACCACGACCCGGCCCGCCAGGTCCACCGTGGACAGGCGGGGGTGGCGCAGCTCGCCCTTGGTCAGGACCCGGTCGAGCAGGGCGGTGCGCAGGCGCGCGGCGGTGCGGTAGACCGTGTCTCCCTCGGGCATCCCCCCAGGGTGCCACCGCGCTCAGTCGGCCGCCCGCTGCGCGGGGTCGGTGGAGTCGGTGTCGTCGTCGTCCGGCCAGGCGATGGCCTGGTGGCGGCCGCGGCCACCGGTCCGCAGGACCCGGGCCAGCAGCAGGTTGAACGCCAGCGACACCTCCCGCGCCCCGGGGGTGTGCCACTGGTGGATCGGCATGCACGCGCCCTGCGCCTGCTGCACCGCCAGCCGGTCGGGCAGCGCCACCGGCATGACCAGCGAGCCGAAGCTCTCCCGCAGCTCGGCGATGCGGAACTGGTGCTCGTAGGAGTGCGTGCGCACCTTGTTGACCACCACGCCCAGCGGCACCAGGTTCGGGTTCTGCTCGCGCCGGGTGTGCTCGACCGCCTCGAACGCCCGCTGCGCCCCGGACACCGCGTACAGCGTGGGCTCGGTCACCAGCAGCGCGCCCTGCGCGGCCACCAGCGCCGACCGGGTCAACCGGCCCAGCGACGGCGGGCAGTCCATCAGCACCATCTGGTACGGCAGCTCGTCCTCGGCCAGCAGCGAGCCCAGTTCGGCCAGCGCCCGGCCCAGCTTCTCCAGCCTGCGCTGCCCCGGGTCCGGGTCGTTGAGCGATTCCAGCTCCTCGGAGCCGACCATCACGTCGACCTCGTCGCTCCACCCGCTCGGGGCGATCGCGGCGCGCAGCACCGAGGGGCGGGGGGTCTCCAGCACGTCGGCCAGGGTGGCCTCGGTGTCCGCCGGGTCCAGGGTGGCGGTCGCGTTGCACTGCGGGTCCAGGTCGACGACCAGCGTGCGGGCGCCCCGGCGCAGCGCGGCCGAGGCCAGGCCGAGCACCACCGTGGTCTTCCCGACGCCACCCTTGAGGCTGAGCACTGCGACCGTTTGCACGTCCTAGACCTTAGAGTCTCTAGAGTCCCTGTCCATGCGACCGGATGCTGTTCGCCGAGTGCTCGACGCCGAGCTGACCGCCGCCCGCGACCGCCGGGGGGCGGCACCGCACGTGCTCGACGTGGGCGCGGGCAGCGGGGTCCTGGCGGTGTCCCTCGCCGCCGACGGGTGCGCGGTGACCGTGGTGGAACCCAGCCCGAACGCGCTGGCCACCCTGCACCGCCGCGCCGTCGAGGCGGGCGTGGCCGACCGGATCACCGCCGTGCAGTCCGACAGCGACGCCCTCGCCGACGTCGCCACCCCCGGCGGCGTCGACCTGGTCCTCGCGCACGGCCTGCTGGAGGTCGTCGACGACCCCGGGACGACCCTCGCCGCCCTCGCGGGCGCGGTCGCCCCCGGCGGTGCCCTGTCGGTCGTGGTGGCCAACCGGTTCGCCGCCGTCCTGCACCGCGCGGTCGCGGGCAGGCTCGTCGACGCCCGCAGGCTGCTCGACGACCCCGCGGGCACCCTGCGCGCGCCGGGGGAAACCCTGCTGCGCCGCTTCGACACCGACGGCCTCACCGCCCTGCTCACCGACGCGGACCTGGTGGTCGAGGTGCTGCAGGGCCAGGGCGTGGTGTCGGACCTGGTCGGCGGGTCGGTGCTGGAGGCCAACCCGGACGCCCTGGCCGAACTGGAGGCCGCCGCCGCCCGCGTCCCCCCGCTGCGCGACATCGCCACCCGGCTGCACGCCCTGGCCCGCCGCTGATCGTCGGACCCCTGTGGTTTGCTCAGGGGCGTGGGGCGCAGCGCTGACCTGCCCAGGGGGCTGGTCGAGAGGTACCGGGCCGGACCGGGCGGGTGGCCGGAGGACACCGGCTGCCCGATGCTGCACGTCGACATGGACGCCTTCTACGCCTCGGTCGAGATCCGCGAGCGCCCGGAACTGCGCGACCGCCCGGTGGTCGTCGGCGGCGTCGGGGTGCGCGGGGTGGTGTCCTCGGCCAACTACATCGCCCGCCGACACGGCGTCCGCTCGGCCATGCCCACGGTGCAGGCCCGCAGGCTGTGCCCCAGGGCGGTGTTCCTGCCCCCCACGTTCGCCCTGTACCAGCAGGTCTCCGCGGGCGTCCTCGCCATCTTCCGCGAGATCACCCCCCTGGTCGAGCCGCTGAGCCTGGACGAGGCCTTCCTGGACGTGTCGGGTTCCCTGCGCAGGCTGCGCACCACCCCGGCGGGCGTCGGCGCCGAGATCCGCCGCCGGGTCCACGCCGAGCACGGCATCGTCTGCTCGGTCGGTGTCGGGCCCACCAAGTTCGTCGCCAAGCTCGCCTCCGGCCTGGCCAAGCCGGACGGCATGCTGGTCGTCCCGAAGACCGAGGTCACCGCCTTCCTGCACCCCCTCCCCGTCTCCGCGCTGTGGGGCGTGGGCAAGAAGACCGCGGAGCGCCTGTTCGACGTCGGCCTGGAAACGGTCGCCGACGTCGCCGCGGCCCCCCTGCCCCGGCTGCGGCGGATGATCGGGGTCGCCATGGCCGAACACCTGCACGCCCTGGCCCAGGGCCACGACGACCGCCCGGTGGTCCCGCGCAGCGCGGAGAAGTCGGTGGGCGCCGAGGAGACCTTCGACACCGACCACCACGACCGCGCCCTGCTCCGCCGCGAACTGCTGCGCCTCGCCGAGCGCACGGCCACCACCCTGCGCTCCCGGGGCCTGCGCGGGCGCACGGTGGCGATCAAGGTCCGCTACGCCGACTTCACCACCATCTCCCGCTCCCGCACCCTCCCGGTCGCCACCGACGTCACCCAGGAGATCTACCGCACGGCGGCCCAACTCCTCGACGAGCAGACCCCGCCCGGCGCGGTGCGGCTGATCGGTGTCCGCGTGGAGCAACTGGGGGCGGGGGAGTCGGAGCAACTGGCGCTCGACGCACCGGAACAGGGCTGGCGCGAGGCCGACCAGGCCGCGGACAAGGCCCGATCCAAGTTCGGCGACCTCGCCATCCGCCCGGCGGCGCTGCTGGGCAAGGGGCCGGACCGGGCGGGCACCACGAAACCCGGCCCGGACCGCTGACCCGACCGGTGGAACCGGCGCGGCCCGGTGGCCGAGGCTTCCCCGGCCGACGATCACGATTTGGCGTGCGGGCCACCCCCGCTTCACACACGTGCGGTAGTCACATGATCACACCCCACACACGGGAGGTCCCTGCCGCATGTCCCGCCTGACCGTGCTCGCCTGCGCCTTGGCCGCGGCGAGTGTCACCCTGCTCCCCACCCCCGCCGCCGCCGCGCCGTCCGACCTCGCGCTGGCGACCCGGTGGGCGCCGATCCACTACCAGGACACCGATTCCAGCGACTACGACGCCGACTACCTCTCCCGCGTGGACTACGACGGGGACTGGAACGCGGTCAACAACTGGGAGAACCAGTCCGCCGACGTCAACCGGCTCAAGGGCGCCGTCTACTACAGCGTCGTCGAGACGGGGACGCACTGGTTCCTGACCTACGCGCTCTACCACCCGCGCGACTGGGAGGACTTCCCCGACCCGTTCGAGCAGTTCACGCACGAGAACGACATGGAGGGGCTGCTGCTGACCGTGCGCAAGGACGGGTCGACCTACGGCGCCTTCGAAGGCATGGTCACCGTCGCGCACAGCGACTTCTACTCCTACACGCCCGCGGGCAGTCCCTTCACCAGTGGTGGGGAGAGCGTCGACGGGCAGGTCGTCATGCAGACCTACAACGGTGTGGCGCACCCCACGACCTTCCAGGAGGCCAAGGGGCACGGGCTCTACGCCAAGAACGCCCAGCACGCCCCCGACGGCGACGGCGTCGTCTACTACCCGAGCGGCACCGCCGAGGTCCCGTCGTCGGGCACCGACAGTTCGGTGGGTTACCAGTTGGTGAACATGCTGGACGCCGGTGGGCTCTGGGCGCGGCGCGCGAACACCGAGACCTACGCGGCCCCGGGCACGTTCCGGGGTGACAACGGCAAGGACAACGCCGCGAACACCTCGTGGGGCTGGGACGACGGCAACGACGGGTCGGTGCCCCGGGGTTCCGTCGCCACCGACCCCGCGCTGCTGGTCGGGACCTACTTCGGCGGCCTCGGGGACTTCTCCCGGACCTACTCGCGAAATTCTTTCCGCTAGACCGGTTTAACTCTGATCAAGTCGGGGTACCAGCTCACGGGTCCTGCCCCCGTGAGCCCGTTGCCGTGGGGCGGGGTGGTGATGGCGCCGGTGACGGCGCGAATCCCACCCCGCTCCACCACCGTTCTGCGGAGGTCGCGCAGGGGGTACGGTCCCGGGACAGCTTGGGACGGCAGGAGGTACGTGTGTCTGAGGTCGGAACCAGCCCGGTCGTCCGCGCCCACGGGGTGCGGGCCGTCGAGGTGAAGGTCTTCGCCGACGCCGAACAGGTGCCGCTGCTGCGGTCCTTCGCCGCCGACATCGCCATGCGGTTGGACTTCGACCTCGACGCCATCGAGGACCTGCGGATGGCCGTGGACGAAGCCTGCTCGCTGCTGGTGCGCGCGGCGGTGCCCGGTTCGGCGTTGGCGTGCGGGTTCGAGCCGGGGGAGCAGGTGATCACCGTCCGCGTCGGCGTCGACGCCACGGGGCCGACCCCGCCGTCGGCCGACGCGATGGGTTGGCAGATCCTGACGACCCTGGCCCAGGGGGTGACCGAACGGGTCGAGCCCGCGGGCGGCGGCCACCGCGTCACGATCGAGCTGACGTCGGGGCCCGCCGGAATCGATTCGCCGTGAGCACCCGCGAGGACGCCGCGCGCGACAAGGAGGCGCGCGACGCCGCCGACATCGCGCGGTTCCGCAGACTGGCCGAACTGGACCCGGCCGACCCGGCCCGCGCCGCGCTGCGCGGTGAACTGGTCGCCGACCACGTCGACCTGGCCCGCAACCTCGCCCGCAAGTTCGACCGGCGCGGTGACCAGCTCGAAGACCTCGTGCAGGTGGCCACCATCGGCCTGATCAAGGCGGTCGACCGGTTCGAGGCGGAACGGGGCAACTTCTACGCCTTCGCCATCCCCACGATCATGGGTGAGCTGCGCAGGCACTTCCGCGACACCGGCTGGGCGGTGCGGGTCCCGCGCCAGCTCAAGGAGTTGCACGTCACCGTCGCGGCCGGGCGCAACGAGTTGAGCCAGCGGCTCGGGCGCGCACCGAAGCCCAGCGAGCTGGCCGAACACCTCGGCCTCACCAAGGAGCAGGTCTACGAGGCCCTCGTGGCGAGCGCGGGCAAGCAGGGGACCTCGTTGGACGCGCGGCTGTCGGAACCCAGCGGCGACCGGTTCGGCTACGAGGACGAGCGGCTGGCGGAGGTGGACAACCGCCGTGCCCTCGGGCCGCTGCTGGCCGAGCTGCCCGAGCGGGAGCAGCGCATCATCGTGCTGCGCTTCTTCCGCGGGCTGAGCCAGGCCGACATCGCCCGCCGGGTGGGTGTGTCGCAGATGCAGGTGTCCCGGCTGCTGGCCAAGACGCTGGAGCGGCTGCGCGCCGCCCTCGGCGAGGACACCCTGGCAGGCTGACGCTCCCATGCCCAGAAACGGACGGGAGGGGGCCGCGGCCCCCCGGCCACCCGGCTACGAGACGCGGACCTCGCGCCTGCGCTGGGCGATCAGCGTGCGCCGCTCGCCCTCGCCCATCGCACCCCAGATGCCGTACGGCTCCTGCACGGCCAGCGCGTGCTCGCGGCACTGCGCCAGCACGGGGCAGGCCCGGCAGATCTCCTTGGCGCGCTCCTCGCGGGCGTGCCTGGCCGGTCCGCGCTCGGCGTCCGGGTGGAAGAACACCATGCTGTCGGTGCCCCGGCAGGAGCCTGCGAGCTGCCAGGCCCACTCGTCGGAGACCGGCTTGGGCAGTCGGGTGATCTCGGCCATGGTGGTTCCCTCCTCAAGGTCCCGCTCCGCGCCGCGGGGGTGCGACCACGACTTACCCAGGAGTTCGCCGGGCGAAACGGTTCCTCCTGGGGCAAGATCCGCCCGCCCGCGCCCGGTGCGCGCCGGGGTGCGGCACTACTGTCACCCGGGTGTGGGCGTGTCCCCACCCGCCGAGGGAAGGAACAACGTGGACATCAAGAGCGAGGGCACCGACCCGGTCGTCGTGTCGGTGACCGGCGAGGTCGACCTGGCGACCGCACCGCAGCTGGAGGCCGAGCTGTCCGACGCGCTCGCCACCCCCGGCGCCACCGGCGTGCAGGTGGACCTGGCGGGCGTGGAGTTCATGGACTCGGCGGGCCTGCGGGTGCTGGTCGCTGCGCTGCGCACCGCCGAGGAGGGCGGGCGGACGCTGACGCTGTCCGCCCCGCACGACCGGGTCCGCCGCATCATCGAGATCACCGGGCTCTCCGAGGTCTTCGGCCTCGCGGGCACCGCCTGACCCGCCCCCGACCAGCCGGTCCGGCCCGGTGGTTCACCGGGCCGTGAACGGGGTACACCCCCGGTCGTGAGCGAGCAGGCAGTGCGGCGCGTGCCGGTGGTGCACAAGCGGGGGGCCGCCCGCGGTCACACCACCCCGTCCGGTGTGGGCCTGCGGTGGCGGGTTCCCGCGTTCGACGGACGGAGGGCGGTGGCAGGTGCGGTGAACGGGATGGCACCCGACAGCGGGAGGGTGCGGCGACTGGTCACCCGCCTCCCGGCGGTCGAGTCCTCGGTCGGCGAGTCCCGCGACTTCGTGTCCGCGGCGCTGGGCTCGTGGGCCGTGCCGCGCGGTGAAGCGGGCGACCTCGTCCTCGCCGCGTCCGAACTGGTGACCAACGCCATCGAGCACGGCTGCGGCGAGGTCGACGTCGAGGTCGTCCTCGCCGCGGCCGTGGTCCGGCTGCGGGTGGGCGACCACTCCGCCGGGCTGCCGGTGCGCCAGGCACCCACCCTGCTCTCCGAGCGCAGCCGGGGCCTGGTGATCGTCGAGGCGCTCAGCACCGCGTGGGGTTACGAGGGGATCGCCGGGGCCGTGGGCACGGACGCGGGCAAGTGGGTGTGGGCCGACTTCGCCGTGACCGCCCCGCTCGTCGAAGTGGCCACCGTCGCCGCCGACCGGCGGTCGGCGACCCCCGTGCCGCTCGACAACCAGTAGGCTGGTCCCCATCTCCTGGCTTCGGAGAGGGAAGCGTGGCGCGATGATCCCCGGGACCACTGGTCCGGCGGCGGGCATCCCGGCCCCACCGCTCGACGGGCCCGGCGCGCGGACCCGGGGCGGTGACCACGGCCCCGGCCGGTCCGGGCAGCACGCCGAGTTGGCCGACGAGGTGACCACCGCCCTCGCCGGATCGCTGAACCTGCGCCGCACGGTGCTGCGGCTGGTGGACCTGCTCCGCCCGCGCTTCGCCGACTGGGTCCTGGTCGTCCTCGCCGACCACCGGCTCGGCAGGCTCTCCCTGCACGGCGGCACCGACCCGACCTTCACCGACTCCGTCGCCCGCAACCCCGCCGAGGACCTCGGGGTGGGCCGCGTGCTGCGCTCCGGGCAGGGCGAACTGCTGCACGTCGCCCCCGACTCACCCACCACCGACGGCCTCGACAGCCTCATCCCGCACGACGCGCTGCGCGCCCAGGCCGTGGACCTGCGACCCGCCGACGTGCTCGGGGTGCCGCTGACCGCGCGCGGCAGCACCATCGGCGTGCTGGTCCTGCTGCGCGGCGGCGACCGCGGCTTCCCGGCCGAGGACATCGCCCTCGCCGAGCGGATCGCGGGTCGCGCCGCCACCGCGCTGGACTCCGCCCGCCTCTACGAGGACCGCAGCCGGGTCGCCTCGGTGCTCCAAGCCGGGCTGCGCCCGCCGTCGCTGCCGCGCATCCCCGGGATGCGCATCGCCGCCGGGTTCCGCGCCGCGGCCGACCACAGCGACATCAGCGGCGACTTCTACGACGTGCACGGCCACGGCGACGACTGGCTGCTCGCCCTGGGCGACGTCTGCGGCAAGGGCGTCGAGGCCGCCGTGCTCAACGGCCGCGCCCGGCAGAGCATCCGCACCGCCGTGCACTTCGACCGCTCACCCGCCGTCGTCCTCGGTGCGCTCAACAGCGCCCTGTACGACGACGGCGACGCCCGCTTCGTCACCGCGGTGTGCACCAGGGTGCGGCCAGGCGCCGACGGCGGGGCGGAGGTGACCGTGGCGGTCGCCGGGCACCCGCCGCCGATCGTGCTGCGCGCCGACGGCACCGTCGAGGAGCTGACAGCGCGCGGGATCGTAGCGGGCGTGCGGCCCACGGCCACCTACACCGAGGTCAAGGACACCCTGGCCACCGGGGACACGCTGCTGATGTTCACCGACGGCATCTACGAGGCCCGCGGCGCCCGCGGGTTCTACGGCATGGACCGGCTCACCCGGCTGCTCCCGGTCTACGCGGGCGCGGGCCCCGAGGCCGTGTGCGAGGCGGTCGAGCAGGACGTGGTGGAGTATCTCGCCGGTCGTCCGCACGACGACATGGCCCTGTTCGCGGTGTTCTGCGGGAGGTAGGGACTTGCCAGGCGGTTTCCCCGACACACCCGGCGCCCCGGACCCGGCGGCGCGGTTCGACGACGCCCTCGGCCGGGTCGACGCCGACGCCGCGGTCGAGGTGGTCGACGGCCTCCTCGACGCGGGCGCCGACCCGCTGGGGGTGCTGGTCGACGTGATCGCCGCGGGCCTGCGCCGGATCGGTGAACGCTGGCAGCGGGCCGAGTGGACGGTCGCCCAGGAGCACGCCGCGACCGCGGTCGCGGTCGTCGCCACCCGCGCGGTCGCCCGGCGCGCCGAGCGGGTCCCCGCCACCCGCGGCCAGGTCGTGGTGGCCTGCGCCGAACGCGAGTGGCACGCCCTGCCCGCCACGATCATCGCCTGCGCGCTGCGCACCGCGGGCTGGCGGACCACCCTGCTCGGCGCCGCCACCCCGGCCCGGCGGCTCAGCCAATACCTGCACGACCTGGGCCCGGACGCCGTCGCGGTGAGCTGCTCGGTGCTCGGCTCGCTGCCCGCCACCCGCCACTTCATCGAGGCGGGCACCGCCGCGGGCATCCCGGTGCTCGTCGGCGGCGCCGCCTTCGGCCCGGACCCGGTCCGCGCCCTGGCCCTCGGCGCCACCGCCTGGGCCCCCGACGCCCGCGCCGCCGTGACCGCCGTGGCCGGACTGCCCGCGGTGGTGCCGACCGCGCCGCCGCTGCCGCAGGCGGTCGCCGCCGAGCAGGCCGCCCTCGCACTGGCCCACGACCGGCTCGCCGCGGACCTGCGGGTCCGCTGGTCGCCCACCGCCAGGGTGGTGGGCACCCCACCGCTCGACGGCGTCGACGGCGTGGTCGGTTCCGTGGTCGACCAGGCACTGCACGCCATCTCCGCCGTCCTGCTCACCGGCGACACCCGGGCGCTGTCGTGGACCGCGGACTGGGCCGAGGCCCTGCTCGCCGCCCGGGGTGCCGACCCGGCCCTGGTCACCGAGCTGGGTGACCTGCTGACCGCCGCCCTGCCCGAGTTCCCGCTCGCGCTCGACCTCGTCGAGCGCCACTGGGACCGCGGCCTCACCACGTCAGGACACCTGCCGACATGAACGACTTCAACCACACCGTCAGCACCGACCCCGGGCGGGTCGTGGTCACCGTCGAGGGCGAACTCGACATGCACACGTCGGTCGAGTTCAAGCAGGTCCTGATGGACCTGGTGGCTGACGACACCGACCTGCTGGTGGACCTGTCCGGGCTGACGTTCGTCGACTCCAGCGGGTTGAGCGCGTTCATCGCGGTGCACAAGTCGACGTTGAACCACGAGCGGGCGAGTCTGCTGCTGGCCAGGGTTCCGCCGTTCCTGAACCGAATCCTCGCCGTGACCGGGTTGGCGGCCGTGCTGCCGATCGCGGGGGCCCAGGCGAACAGCTAGCCGGGGTTGCGCGCCCGGGCCCGCCGGTGCGACGGCGAGCGCGGGAACTCAGGTCCGGGTGGCGGGGCCGTGCCAGTCGAGGCAGACCACCACGGCGTCGTCGTCCAGGTCCTCTTGGTCGCGGAAGACCGCCAGGTCGGAGAGGACTGCCCGGACGGCTTGGCCGGGCGGCAGGGCCCGGGTGGTGCGCACCGTCCTGGGGAGCGCCACGTCGGCGTAGCGGCGGTCGCCGCTCTGGGAGTCGAAGACCCCGTCGCTGACCACGAGGAGGCGGTCGCCGGGGCGGAGGGTTTCGTTCTGCACCCGGTAGTGGGTTTCCTCCAGGGAGCCGAGGGGGACCTGGGTCTCCAGGAGGATGCGGGTGCACTCGTCGTCGCGGACGCGCCAGACCTGGGGGGAGCCGCAGTCGACGATGCCCAGCGCACCGGTCTCCAGGTCCAGGGACAGCAGCAGCGCCGCGACGAAGTGGGTGCCCGCGTACTGGCCCCACACCGCCTGGTCGGCCAGGGCGGCCGCCTCGGCGATGCCGTGGCCGGAGCGGCGGGCGTTGCGCATGGCGGTGATGGCGATGGTGGTCAGCAGCGCCGCGTCCAGGCCCTCGCCCATCCCATTGGTGAGGGTGAGCGTGAGCTTCCCGGGGTCCACGCTCCAGTCGAAGTTGTCGCCGCGCACCCCGTAGGCGGGCTCCAACTGGCCCGCCAGGGTGAACTCCGGGCAGGCCAGGCCGCGGCCGGGCAGCAGCTCCCACTGCATCTCCGCGGCCACCGTCATCCGCCGGTCGCGGCGCACCCTGGCGAGCTGGTCGGTGCCCAGGTCGGCCACCTGCAACGCGTCCGCCAGGGCGTCGGCCACCTCGCGCAGCTCCACCAGCCGCGCGTCGTCCGGCTCGGACAGCACGGTGCCGCTGAGCACGCCGTGGCAGTTGCCCCGGCACAGCAGCGGCAGGTGCACCGTCCAGTCGTTCTGCACCACGGCCTGCTGCTCGCGGAACGCCGCACCGGGCAGCGTGCCGGTGATCGGGACCGCCTCGGCGGCACCCACCAGCGGCACCAGGTTCGCCGCCGGGTAGTCGACCAGCCGGACCGTGGCGCCGAGCAGGGCGGCGTGCTCGGTCAGCAGCTCCGGCAGCCGCTCGGCGAACGAGTGCAGGGGCAGCGATCTCAGCGTGGTCTCGAACACGCGCAGGCTCTCGGCAGCGGTCGTCACGGGGTCCTCCGGTGGGCGTGGGGCCGACAGGGCCGCCGGTGTGCGAGAGTTGCAGTATGGCTGCGTCGTCGGGTTCCCAGCCGCCGGGTGCGGGCGCGGCGGACGAGGCCGAGGCCGCCGCCGCCGCCCTCGGGCTGGTGCTGGCCAAGGCCACCGCCGGGGTGTACCCCAAGGTGCCCGCGGTGCAACTGCGCGCGTTGCAGTTCATCGGCGACCACGAACCGATCAACCTGACCCGGCTCACCGAGGAACTGGGCACCATCGCGTCCTCGGCCAGCAGGCTGTGCGACCGGTTGCAGGCCGCTGGTCTGCTGGACCGGCGCTCCGCCACGACCGACCGCCGTGAGGTGGAGCTGGTGCTGACCGGTGACGGGGTGCGGTTGCTGGAGCGGTTGCGGGCGGCTCGGCGGGCCGGGCTCGCCGAGGTGCTGGAGCGGATGAGCCCGCAGGGACGGGCCGCGCTGCTGCGTGGTCTGCACGAGTTCAGCATCGCTGCTGAGCAGGTGGCGTTGCACGAGGACACCGCCTGAGCTTTCAAGCCCCGTTCTTTTTGTGGTTGGTGCCCGGCTGGGTGGATGTGCTCTGGTTTCGAGCCCGGTCGTTTGGTGGGTGGTGCCCGGCTGGGTGGATGTGCTCTGGTTTTAGAGCCCGGGTTTTCGGTGGGTGTGCCCGGCTGGGTGGATGTGTTTGGCCGGGGCCCCTATGGCGATCATGTGCTCCAGTGCGTCAGGTGGGGCTGAAAAGATGCCCCACCGCCCAGGCAGGCTGTCACATGATCGCCACCCCCGGCCAAACACATCCACCCACCCGGGCAGTTGGCTCGCCGGGCTGGCGGTTGCTTGGGTGGCCGGTTGTCGCTGCGCCGGTGAGGTTCGGGGTGACTGGTGGCCGGGCTGGCGGTTGCGGGGGTCACCGGTTGTCGCTGCGCCGATGGGGTTCGGGGTGGCGGGTGCGTTCAGGTCCGGGCGGCTATGCCTGCGAGGAGGGCGTCGGCGGTGCGGGTGTTGATGACCTGGTCCGGGCCGATGCCGCACTCCTCTGCGCGCTCGCAGCCGTAGGGCTGCCAGTCGAGTTGGCCGGGGGCGTGGGCGTCGCTGTCGATGGCGAAGGTGCAGCCGAGGTCGCGGGCCAGGGTGAGGAGTCTGCGGGGTGGGTCGAGGCGTTCCGGGCGGGCGTTGATCTCCACCGCGACCCCGTGCTCGGCGCAGGCGGAGAAGACCGCGTGGGCGTCGAACTCCGATTCCGGGCGTGGCTTCTTGGTCACCAGCCTGCCGGTGCAGTGGCCCAGGACGTCCACGTGGGGGTTGGCCACGGCGGTGAGGAGGCGCTCGGTCATCTCCGGTTCGGGCATCCGCAGCTTGGAGTGCACGCTGGCCACCACCACGTCCAGCCGGGACAGCAGGTCGTCGGTCTGGTCCAGGGCGCCGTCGAGCAGGATGTCGACCTCGATGCCGGTGAGGACCAGGAAGGGCGCCAGCTCCACGTTCAGCTCCGCGACCTCCTCCAGTTGCCGCTCCAGGCGGTCGGCGGAGAGGCCGTTGGCGATGCGCAGCCGGGGGGAGTGGTCGGTGAGGGCGATCCACTCGTGGCCCAACGCCGCCGCCGCCTCGGCCATCTCGCGGATCGGGCTGCCGCCGTCGGACCAGTCGGAGTGGGTGTGGCAGTCGCCACGCAGGGCGGCGCGCAGGTCGGCGCCGCCCGCCACCGGTTTGCCCGCGGCCTCCACCAGCCGGGTCAGGTAGGCGGGCTCGCCGCCCGCCGCCGCCTCGGTGATGACCGTGGCGGTGGTGTCGCCGATGCCGGGCAGGTTCCGCAGCGTCCCGGTGTCTATCCGCAGGTCCAGCTCGCCTCCCGGCAGGGCGGCCACGGTCGCCGCCGCCCGGCGGAACGCGCGCACCTTCTGCGTGTGCTCGCCCGCCCGCTCCAGGAACAGCGCGATCTGCTTCAACGCCGCAACGGGGTCCATGGCGCCAGGAAACCGCACCCCGCCGCGCTGCGCACGCCGGGCGCGCGCCGCCGCGCGCCACTAACTTCGGGGGTGAACCACCCCGAGGAGGAACGATGGACATCCCCGCCACCCCCGCCGCGCCCACCGGACCGCTGACCGAGCTGCTCGACGGTCGCTGGGCGCACGTGCGGCGCGCGGCGCGGGAGCGGATGAGCGAGCTGCCCTCGCCCGCCACCTACGACCTGACCACCGAGCAGCACCGCGCCCTGGTGTTCGACGAGCTGCGCGCGCTCGCCGACGCGGGCTACCCGAGGGTGGGGTTCCCCAAGCAGTACGGCGGGGACGGGGACACCGGCGGCTCGCTGACCTCCTTCGAGATGCTCGGCTTCGGCGACCTGTCGGTGATGGTCAAGGCGGGCGTGCAGTGGGGCCTGTTCGGCGGGGCCGTCGAGGCGCTGGGCACCGAGCGCCACCACGACGCGCACCTGCGGGCCATCATGGAACTGGACCTGCCCGGCTGCTTCGCCATGACCGAGACCGGCCACGGCTCCGACGTGCAGCACCTGCGCACCACCGCCGTCTACGACCCGGCCACCCGGGAGTTCGACCTGCACACCCCGCACGAGGCCGCCCGCAAGGACTACATCGGCAACGCCGCCCGCGACGGCCGGATGGCAGTGGTGTTCGCCCAGCTCGTCGCGGGCGGCGCGGGGCGCGGCGTGCACGCGCTGCTGGTCCGCGTCCGCGACGACGAGGGCAACCCGGTCCCCGGGGTGCGGATCGAGGACTGCGGGCGCAAGGCCGGGCTCAACGGCGTGGACAACGGCCGCATCTGGTTCGACCACCTGCGGGTCCCGCGCGAGTCGCTGCTCAACCGCTACGGCGACGTCGCCGAGGACGGCACCTACAGCAGCCCCGTCGAGGGTGACGGCAGGCGCTTCTTCACCATGCTCGGCACCCTGATCCGCGGCCGGATCAGCGTGGCCGGGGCGGCGGGCAGCGCCACCAAGAGCGCGCTGACCATCGCCGTGCGCTACGGCCTGGCCCGCCGCCAGTTCGAGCGGCCGGGCAGCGGGTTCGACGAGGTCGTGGTCCTGGACTACCTGGCCCACCAGCGCAAGCTGCTGCCCGCGCTCGCCACCACCTACGCCCTGCACTTCGCGCAGGAGGAGCTGGTCACGACCCTGCACGAGCTGTCCGAGCGGGACCACGCGGCGGTGGAGTACACCGACGGCGAGCAGGGCACCGAGGAGCACGACCGCCGCCAGCGCGAACTGGAGTCCCGGGCCGCCGGGCTCAAGGCGGCCACCACCTGGCACGCCACCCGCACCATCCAGACCTGCCGCGAGGCCTGCGGCGGTGCCGGGTACCTCGCCGAGAACCGGCTGCCGCAGCTCAAGGCCGACACCGACGTGTTCACCACGTTCGAGGGCGACAACACGGTGCTGTTCCAACTCGTGGCCAAGGGCCTGCTGACCGGCTACCGGCAGCACGTCGGCGAGCTGGGCAGCGTCGGCATGGCCCGGTTCGTCGCCGACCGGTTCGTCGAGACGGTCATCGAGCGCACCGCCGCCCGCTCGGTGATCGAGCGCCTGGTCAACGCGGTCACCCCGAACGACGAGGAGACCGACCTGCTCGACCGCGGCTGGCACGTCAAGGTCTTCGAGGACCGGGAGAAGCACGTCCTCGACACCCTGGCCCGCCGCCTGCGCCGCGCCGGGGACGCCGACGCCGACCCGTTCGAGGTGTTCAACGACGCCCAGGACCACGTGCTGCGCGCGGCCAGGGTGCACGTCGACCGGATCGTGCTGGAGGCCTTCGTCGCCGCCATCGACCGCTGCACCGACGAGGCGACCACCGCGCTGCTCAACCGGCTCTGCGACCTGCACGTCCTGTCGAACGTCGAGGCCGACCTGGACTGGTTCCTCGGCCACGGCCGGTTCACCACCGCCAGGGCCAAGGCGGTCACCGGGGCGGTCAACGACCTGTGCGCGCACCTGCGCCCGCACGCGGCCACCCTGGTCGACGCGTTCGCCATCCCGGAATCGCTGGTCGCCGCCCCGATCGCGACCGGCGCCGAGGCCCGGCGGCAGGCTACGCAGCGTGAACACGACGTCGCGGAGGCCACCGGAACCACCCGGTGACCGACCGGTGACGAAAACCCGTCGTTCCGTGATCGAGGATCGGGTAGTCGCCGGGCGCCACTCGCCGTATCCTGGAGACCGACACCCCCGTGCGGGGTGCCCGCCGGGTCCGGCGGCAACCGTGATCGCCCGGCGCCCGCGACTGTGCCGGAGGAGGAAAGAATGCCACTCTCCGAGCACGAGCAGCGACTGCTCGACCAGATCGAGCGCGCGCTCTACGCCGAGGATCCCAAGTTCGCGTCCACCGTCCGAGGTGCCCGCCTACGCAAGCCGTCCCGCCGACGCCGCCTGCTGGGCATCGCCCTGTTCATCGTGGGCGTGGCGCTCCTCGTGCTGGGTGTGCCGTTCAACCCCGCTGGTTTCCCCGCAGTGAGCCTGCTCGGCTTCCTGGTCATGTTCGCCGGTGTCCTGCTGACGCTGACGGCCATGCGCCGGGGCTCTGACCCCGCAGAACCCGGTCAGGAGTCCCCCGGTGGCGGCGGGCCCGCGCCCGCCCGCGATCGGAGTTCGTTCTCCCAACGCATGGAGGAGCGCTTCAAGCGGCGCTTCGACGAGGAGCGCTGATCCGGGGGTTCCTGGGTCTTCGTGGTGTTTGGCTCGGCGCCTGCCCTGGTTTTGGGGGCGGGCGCCGAGCCGTTTTCGGTCTGGGCCGTGCCGTGGTTTTAAAGCCCGGTCGTTTGATGGTGGTGCCCGGGTGGGTGGATCTGCTTGGGCGGGGCCCCTACAGCGATCATGCGTCCAGTGTGACCGAGTGGGGCTGAAGGGATGCCCCACAGCCCGGGCAGGCTTGCATATGATCGCTTCCCCCACCCAAGCACATCCACCCACCCGGGCATTCAGGCGCCGGGCCGGCGGTTGGCGGGGTGGTCGGTAGCTGCGCGCGGTGGGATAGCGGGTGGCTGGCTGCCCGGCTTGCGGTTGGTGGGGTGGTCGGTAGCTGCGCGCGGTGGGATTGCGGGTGGCTGGCTGCCCGGCTTGCGGTTGGTGGGGTGGGCGGCTGCGCCCAGCGAGGTTCGGCGTGGCCGGCCACCAGGCCAGCCAGCGGCGGGGCCGATGGGGTTTGGGGTGGTTGGTGGCCGGGCCTGCGGTTGTTGGGGTGGTCGGCAGAGGCGCCGGTGGGGGCGGGGTGGCCGGTGGTCGGGTCCTCCGCGTGGGTGGGATCAGTCCTGCTTGCGCCGCCGGGGCTTGAGGACCGAGCGGGGGAGCAGGCGGGACTTCCAGTCCATCGGGGCGGTGCGGCGCAGGCCGCGGACCACCTCGTCGAACGCGGCGGGCAGTTCCGGGGCGTCGGCCCGACCGCCGTACCAGGAGCGTTCGACGGAATTCACCACCGTCCGCAGGGCCTCCTGCCCATCCCTGTCCAGGCCGTGTTCCTTGACCAGCCTGCGGGCGGCCGTGCGGACGGTGTCCGACTCGGCGGTCTCCGCGCCCCGGTCCCAGGACTCGGCCATCAGCTCCGCCCACGCCGCGCCCGCCGCGTCGGTGTCCCGAGCGGCCACCGCCTGCTGGTGCTCGCGGCGGCGCCAAGCCCGGACGGCCGCGGGGACCGCGGCCGCCACGAGCACCACCACCAGCGCGCCGAGCCACCACGACACCGCCGACACCAGGAAGAACACCGCCAGCACCGCGGCGGCCGCGGCTGCCGCCACCGGGCGCCACGCCGTCCGCGAGCGGGCCTTCGCCGCCCGGGCGCCCAGCGCCGCCAGTCCGCCCGCCAACGCGATCAGGGCCAGCGCCAGCCACACCTGCCAGGGCAGGCTGAACCCGCCGCCGTCCGCGTTCGGGGCGGCGGCCTGCTGGTCGTCGGCGGTGCCGGTTTCCGGGGCCTGCGCGGTGGGGGTGTTCTCGGTGCTGCCGCCGGGGACCTCCTCCTCGGTGACCGTCGTCGACGGGCCGGTGCTCGCGTCGCCCTGGACGTACGGCGGTTGGTAGCCGCGGCCGTCGCTGAGGGGGGTCGGGTCGAACGACACCCAGCCCTGGTCTGGGAAGTAGACCTCCACCCACGCGTGCGCGTCCTGGGTGGTGATCGACCGGTAGTCGCCGGAGACGAAGCCCGCCGTGTAGCCGATGGCCACGCGGGAGGGGATGCCCGCGGCGCGGGCCAGGACGCCCATGGCCGAGGCGTACTGCTCGCAGAAGCCGACCTTCGAGCGGAAGAGGAACTCCTCCAGGGCGTCCTCGTCGCTGGAGGTGCCGGTCTGGGTCTGGTACTTGAAGCCGTTCACCGGGTCGAAGTACTTCTGCAGGGCCAGTGCCTTGTCGAAGGTGGTGGGCTGGTCCGCGGTGAGCTGCCGGGCCAGGTCCACCACCTCCGGGTCGATGCCCTCCGCGCCCAGGTACACCGGGTCCAGGCCCTCGGCGGGTCGGGTGCCCGCCGACCGCAGGTCCTGCGCGGCGGGCTGGCCCAGGTCGGCGTCCTCGACGTAGCGGTCCAGCTTGCGCGGGCTGCGGGAGTAGACCATCCCGCCGTTCTGGTCGTAGTACATGTCCGGGGGCAGGTCGCTGAGCCTGCGCGGGATGCCGTAGACCGGGGCCCACAGGTCCTGGGAGTTGACCGGCTCGATCTCGATCCGGGTGACCGCGCCACCGCCGTCGTCGCCGAGGCCGTTGGGCAGGTCGCCGTCGGCCGGGACCGCGTCCGACAGGGCGTCCGCCGCGGTCCAGCCGCCGTTGCGGTCGAACCGGGGCAGGGTCATCGCGCGCAGGTAGCGGCTCTCGTTGCCCAGGCCGCGCACCCGGAACAGCTCCACGTTGCTGCCCTGGTCGAGCATCCCGCGCAGGGCGGTGAACGGCTTGAGGGCCAGCCCGCCGCCCCCACCGCCGCCGCCCCCGCCGGGGAAGCCGCCGACGGTGCCGATGCCGGTCGCGGTCAGCCCGGCGACCAGCCCCAGGGCCAGCGCCGAGGCCACCACCGCCACCGGGGCGCCCAGGCCGCGGCCGGTGGCGGGCATGGCCGGGCGGTTGCGCCACAGGTGGTGGCGGTGCGTGCCGTCGACGGCCAGCAGCCCGGCGAACGAGATCGCCCCCAGCACGAACGACCACCACGGCAGCAGCTCGTCGGACAGCGACGCGGGCACCGCGTAGACGCACAGCAGCACCAGCCCGCACGCCGCGGGCGCCCCGGCGGCCACCGCCAGGGTGTCCACCAGCACCGCCACCAGCCCGATGGCGATCACCACCAGGCACAGCACCGGCGCCGTCGCGCCCACCGGCGGCACCCCGACCCGCACCGCCTCCACCGACTGCCCGAGCACGTCGCCCAGGGCGCCGATGGCGTCCGGCCCCGGCAGGATGCCGACGACCCCCTCGTTGGTGAACAGCGCGACCAGCAGGCACAGCAGCGCGAACAACTGCGCCAGGCCGACGACCGCGGTGGGGGTGCGCATCGCGCGCAGGCCCATGCCCACCGCGGCCACCACGATGATCGCCACGCCCGCGTAGCCCAGCCAGCGCACCCCGTCGATCACCCCGGACAGCGCCGTCGAGGCGCACAGGGTGGTCACCGCGGCCACCGCCGGGGTCACCGTCGTCGTCCACTGCACCGCGTCGGAGTCGTGCTCGGGCGGCGCGGGGGGCCGCGGTGCGTGCTGGGGTGGGTGCTGCGTCGTGGTCATGTGCCCGCTCCGGCGATCATCGTCCCGTCCCGGCGCGAACCGGAACGGCACACGTTGGCCCACACCCGGTTCATCGGGATGTCCGGCCTGGCCAGCGTCACGCCCCAGCCCGCGCCGGTGAGCAGCGCGGCCGCGGCGGTCGGGTCGACGGCCGGTCCCTCGCCCGCGCCCCAGGCCCGGGTGTCCAGCAGCACGGCCAGGCTGCGCGTGCCCCGGGTGCGGTGGCGGATCAGCCTGCCCAGGTCCTCCGGGGTGGCGCTGCCCAGGACGGCGATCAGCTCCTGGCCGCCACCGGGGTCGGCCGGGCAGGCGATCTCGCGCTGGTGGCTCGGTTGCAGCGCGGCCAGCGCGTCGAGGACCGCGGTGTCGCTGTGGCTGCCGTCGCCCGCGTCGGAGACCAGCACCCCGCCGGTCTCGGTCACCAGCCGCACCTGGTGGCCGTAGCGGTGCAGGTGCACGCAGGCGCTGGCGGCGAAGGACACCGCCCACTCCAGGCTGGAGTCCGCGCCGCTGCCGCGGTGCCCGGGCGCCCGGTGGTCGAGCAGGACCGTGGTCCCGCCGCGCCACGGGCTCTCCTCGACCCGCACCATCATCTCGTCGCGCTTGGCCGTGGAGCGCCAGTGCACCTTGCGCAGGTCGTCGCCCTGCCGGTACGGGCGCACCACGGCGTCGTCCTCGCCCTGCCCGGCGGAGAGCCGGTTGGAACCGTCGTCACCGGAGCCCAGGCCGGAGCCGCCGGGCACGCTGGTGAGCGGGAACACCCTGGGCACCACGACCAGCCGCGAGGTGCGGGCCAGTTCGCGCTCGAACTCGGCCAGGCCGAACGGGTCGGTGACGGTGGCCATGAGCGGGCCGAGCTGCTGGATGCCGCGCAGCGCGGGCCGCACCGTGTACCGCAACCGGGTCCCGGAGTGCCGGGGCAGCCGCTCGATGAGGAACCGCGGCTTGCCGCCCAGCGCGTAGGGCACCCCGTCGGAGACCAGCAGGCCCACCGTCGGCAGCCGCCCGGTGCTGCGCACGTCGAGCGCCACCTCCGCCCGGCCGCCCACCGGCACCCTGGCCGGGGTGATGTGCCGCTGCGCCCGCAGGCCCACCCTGGTCGCCGCGGTCAACCCGCACACCAGCAGCGGCAGGGCCACCACGAACACCGACACCCGCAGCAGGTCGCGCTCGTTGAGGATCAACGAGCACAGCGCGGCCGCCAGCCCCGCGGCCAGCAGGCACCGGCCCCGGGTGGTCAGACCGGACAGAGCTCCGCGCATCGCGCGACCGCCTTCCTCCCGTGCCGCGACCGGATCGCCTCAGCGCCTGCCGCCCGGACCCGACCACTGCGCACCGCCGTGGTCGGGGGTGGCCTGCGGCACCGGCACCCGCTGCACCAGGCCGCGCACCAGGTCCGCCGGGGGCCGCCGCGACGCCTGCGCCTCCGGGGTGAGCACCAGCCGGTGCGCCAGCACCGGCACCGCCACCGCGTGGATGTCGTCGGGCACCACGAAGTCGCGGCCCGACAGCGCCGCCTGCGCCCGCGCCGCCCGCACCAGGTGCAGCGTCGAGCGGGGGGAGGCGCCGATGCGGATCTCCGGCAGCCGCCGGGTCGCCGAGACGATCTCCACCGCGTACCGGCGGACCTCCTGGGCGATCTGCACCGCCCGGACCGTCTCGATGAGACCGCGCACCTGCTCGGCGTCGGACACCGACTCCAGCGTCTTGAACACGTCGTGCGCGGCGTGCTCGTCCACCATGGCCAGTTCCGCCGCCGGGTCCGGGTAGCCGATCGACACCCGCGCGGTGAACCGGTCGCGCTGGGCCTCGGGGAGGGCGTAGGTGCCCTCCATCTCGATCGGGTTCTGGGTGGCGATCACCATGAACGGCGAGTGCAGCGGGTAGGTGTGCCCGTCCACGGTGACCTGGTGCTCCTCCATGCACTCCAGCAGCGCGGACTGCGTCTTGGGGGAGGCCCGGTTGATCTCGTCGCCGACGACGATGTTGGCGAACACCGGTCCGGGGCGGAACTCGAACCCGTTGGTCTGCCGGTTGAAGATCGACACCCCGGTCACGTCGCTGGGCAGCAGGTCCGGGGTGAACTGGATGCGGCTGACCGAGCAGTCGATGGACCGGGCCAGCGCCTTGGCCAGCGAGGTCTTGCCGACCCCCGGCACGTCCTCGACCAGCAGGTGGCCCTCGGCCAGCAGCGTCACCAGCGCGATCCGCACCACCTCGGGCTTGCCGACGAGCACCCGCTCCACGTTGGCCGCGATCCGGCCGACCGCGGTGTGCAGCTCGGCCAGGCCGTTCGACGGCGCCTGCTGGTGCGGTGGCGCCGCCGGGTGGTGCGCCCCGGTGCCCGGACCGCCAGCCGGGGCGCCGGTGCCCGGGTGGGGCGCGGGTGCGCCCGGGTACCTGCCGCTGGGCCCGTTCGCACCGGGGCTGGGGTACTGCTCGCCGCCGCCCGCTCCGTAGGGGGTGCCCGGGGGAGCGGTGGGCGGGGTACTCGACGTCACGCGACCTCCTGCTGGTTCTCCGCGGCCGTCCGGTCCGGCGGCCGGGAGGCGGTGTCGGGCTCACGCCGTCGGGGTCCCGTGCCGGACGTCAGCCTGGCATTCAGTGTGTCAAACCGCGGCGAGGTACCCCACCCTTTCCGGCGAGCCTCCCCGCCGGGGAGGCGGGGCGTTGATCCTGCCGCACGCCGCCGGGACACCTCCGTCCGCCCGGCCCCTGGTCCGTTCGGCGCAGCGGTGCTGCGGCCGGGCGGCGCCGGGGGACCGGCGGACAGGCGTGGGCCGTTCAGGTGACGTTGAGTACGCAACCACCGAGTGGGCTGACTCTCCGTGGGCGCCCGCCCGGGCGGTGTGGGCACCACCCCCGGCCCCCCACTCCGCTCCACCGGTTCCCCCACCTCGCCCCACGAACCCCCGTGACGTGCGCCTCGGGGGCCGCGGGGAGGTGCTCCGGGGGGTCTTGCGGCGTCTCGGGCGGCAACCCGAGTCGGTGACGCCCCCACCACCCCCCACTGCCACCCCCTGCCCCTCTAGCTGCGGAAACGCACAATTTCCCGGCTCCGACACGGCTGGTTTCGCGTTGACTGTGGTGAAAAGTGGGGTACTGTGGCGCCAAGTGGGGCAGCAGGGGGCTCCACGGCCGATCCGATGGGTTCGGTGGGGAGGTGGGTGTCGAGATGTTCCTCGGTACGCACACCCCCAAGCTCGACGACAAGGGGCGGCTGACACTGCCCGCCAAGTTCCGGGACGCACTCGCGGGTGGGCTCATGGTCACGAAGGGTCAGGACCACTGCCTCTACGTGTTTCCACGAGCGGAGTTCGAGGACATGGCGCGGAAGGTGGCGGCGGCTCCCTTGACGAACGAGGCGGTCCGCGCCTACCAGCGGTACCTGTTCGCCGGAACGGACGAGCAGCGTCCCGACGGTCAGGGGCGGATCACGGTCGCACCGGAACTGCGGCGCTACGCGGGCCTGGCCAAGGACTGCGTGGTCATCGGGGCGATCACCAGGCTGGAGATCTGGGACGCGAAGGCGTGGCAGACCTACCTGGACGAGCACGAGGACGACTACTCCCAGGCCCGGGAGGAGGTCCTGCCCGGCGTGTTCTGAGCACGGACAGGAGACGAGGGGGATTCGGGTGCCGCCAGGCCTCGGTCCGCTCGCCTTCGGCCTTGGCGCACCTTCCCCGGTGCCAAGTTCGACGAGCGGGCGGGGACCTGGCGGCATCCGTCGATCCGGCCGGGCAGGTCGTGGCCTGCAGTTCGGGAGTGTGGGAGAAGGTGCGTGCGCGTGACTGAGCGACCCCGCCACGTGCCGGTCCTCCTCGACCGCATCCTGGAGCTGTTCGCCCCCGCCCTCACCGACCGCGACGCCGTCCTGGTCGACGCCACCCTCGGCCTCGGCGGCCACGCCGACGCCCTGCTCTCGGCCCACCCCCGCCTCACCCTCGTCGGCCTCGACCGCGACCCGCACGCCCTGGCGCTGTCCGCCGAGCGGCTGGCCCGCCACGGCGACCGGGTCCACCTCGTGCACACCGTCTACGACGGACTCCCCGAGGCGCTGTCCGGCCTGGGACTGTTGCGTGTGGAGGGCGTGCTGTTCGACCTCGGCGTGTCCTCGATGCAGCTCGACGTCCCCGAGCGCGGCTTCGCCTACGCCCGCGACGCCCCGCTGGACATGCGGATGGACCCCACCACCGGACCCACCGCCGCCGACGTGCTCAACACCTACTCCCACGGCGACCTCGCCAGGGTCCTGCGCGACTACGGCGAGGAGCGGTTCGCGGGCAAGATCGCCAAGGCCGTGCTGGTCGAACGGGACAGGGCGCCGTTCACCACCAGCGCCCGGCTCGTCGAACTGCTGTACTCGGTCCTGCCCGCGCCCAGCCTGCGCACCGGCGGGCACCCGGCCAAGCGCACCTTCCAGGCCCTCCGGATCGAGGTCAACGCCGAACTGGACGTGCTGCGCCGGGCCATCCCCGCCGCCCTGACCGCCCTGGCCGTCGGCGGTCGCATCGTCGTGGAGTCCTACCAGTCGCTGGAGGACCGGATCGTCAAGCGGGCGATCACCGCGCTCGCCCATTCGACCGCCCCGCCGGACCTGCCGGTGGAGCTGCCCGAGCACGCCCCCCAGCTACGCCTGATCACCAGGGGCGCGGAGATGGCGGACGAGCGCGAGACCGAACACAACTCCCGCGCGCAGTCGGTGCGCCTGCGCGCGGCGGAACGCATCCGGGAGGCCCCATGACCGCGCCCGCGAGGAACTCCTCCGACCCGGCGCGGTCCCCCCGGGGCACCACCCCCGCCGAGGAGCCGGAGGCGCCGCGCCGCACGCGCGCGACCCCCGCCCGCCGCGCCGACCCCGCCGACGCGGAGCAGCCCCGCGCGGACCGGGCCGGGGCGTCCCGCCGTCGCGCGGAGGCCGAGGACCCGGAACCGCCGACCCGCGAGCGGTCGGGCTCGTCCCGCCGCCAGGCCGACGACGGCGAGACCCCCCGCCGCGGACGCGCGGGCACAGCCCGCCGCCGCACCCGGGCCGACGACGGGGACCCACCCCGGGGCGGGCGCGCGGGCACCGAGGACGAATCGCCGAAGGGTGCGCGCGCGGGTTCTGCGCGCCGCCGCGCGGCCGGGGACGAGGACACGTCCCAGGGTGGGCGTGCGGGCATCGCGGACGAGTCGTCGCGGGGTGGGCGTGCGGGTTCTGCGCGCCGCCGGGTGGCCGCCGGGGACGAGGACGCGCCCCGGGGTGGGCGTGCGGGCTCGTCCCGCCGCCGTGCGGCGGGCGAGGGGGAGAAGTCGTCCAGTGGGCGCGCGGGTTCCCCCCGCCGCGCCGTCGCCGATGACGCGTCCCGCACCGGGTCGGCACGTCGGCGTGCCGAGGGCCAGCAGCCCGCGCGCCGCAGGCCCCGCCGCGAGGAAGCGGAACCGCGCCGCGGTCGGGGCGAGCCGTCCCGCCGCCAGACCGAGTCGTCGGTGGTGTCCCCGCCCCGCCCGACCGGCAAGCCCACCCGCGCCACCCCCGACCGCGTCGAGCGCACGGCCGGGCGGTCCCGCACGGTCGCCGCCGAACGCGCCTACGCCCGCCGCGCCCTGCGCGAGGGCCACCCGCCCGCGGCGGGCAGGGCGTCCGCGCACAACTCCGGCAAGGTGCCCACGCACAACTCCGGCAAGGTGCCCGCGCACAACTCCAACCACCGCAGGAACACCACGGTCGCGGCGGAGGAGGAAGCCACCTCCGGCCGCGCGTCGTTCGTGGTGCTGATCATCGCGCTGCTCGTCGTCGGCGTGGCCACCACGCTGTGGCTCACCACCCAGGCCATCGCCGACTCCTACCGGCTGGAAGCCGCCAAGCAGGAGGCCACCGTCCTCGCCGAGCGCGCCGCCGAACTCCAGCGCGAGGTGGCCAGGCAGGAGTCCGCCCCCGCCCTGGCCGAGCGCGCCCGCCAGTTGGGCATGGTCCCCGCGGGCGACCCCGGCCACATCGTGGTCGACGCCAACGGCGGGGTGACCGTGGTCGGCGACCCCGAGGCCGCCACCACCCCGACCCAGGTCCGCTCACCCGAGGAGATCGCGGCCCAGCAGCAGGCGGCCCAGCAGGCCCAGGAGCAACAGGCCCAGCAGGCCCAGGAGCAACAGGCCCAGCAACAGCAGGTCGAGCAGCAGCAGACCCAGCAGGGGCAGCCCGCCCCGGGTGGGACCGGCGAGCAGACCCCGCCTCCGGCGGGCGGCTGACGCGGGTGGTTCCCCCCGCTCGACCTCGCCCCCACGTCCGTGGCGGCAGGTTCGACGAGCAGCCGTCGGGCATTTCCGCAGCGCCCCGCGCCCGCGGTGGCCGGGCCGGGCGCCGGGTCTCACCCGGCGGTGGACCGGCGGTCGTGGTCGAGCCGGGCGGGCGACGACGTCCCGGTCGGGTGCGGCCGGGGATGAGGACAGCGTGACTGGCGGGAGGGTGTCGGCGGATGGCTGAGCAGTACCGGGGTGGGCCGGGTGGGCGGCGGCCCTCGGCGCGGCGGGCGGTGCCCGTGCGGCGGGGAGAGGCCGTGCGCAGGCCCTCGCCCGCCCCCGGGCGGATGCGGCGGGTCACCAAGCGGGCGGCGGGGACCGACCACCGGGTGCGGGTGGTCGTCGTGCGGTTCCTGCTGATCGCCGCCCTGGTGGCCGCCGGGTTGAAGCTGGTGCAGGTTCAGGGGTTCAAGGCAGAGGCCCTGGCCGAGCGGGCCGAGCGGCAGCGCACCAAGCCCATCCCGATCCCGGCCGCGCGCGGGGCCATCCTGGACCGCAACGGGGCGGAGCTGGCGTTCAGCGTGGAGACCCGGGCCATCGCCTACCGGCCCAACCCCCAGCGCAAGGAGATCGAGAAGGAGGTCGAGAAGGCCAGGGCTGCGGGCAAGACCAGCCCGCTGTCGTTCGACCAGGAGACCGCCGACATCGCCCGCCGGATGCGCGAGGTGCTCGGTGACCAGGTCAACGAGGCCGACCTGCTGGCCAAGCTGCGCTCGGACAAGGCGTTCGTCTACCTGGTGGACAACGCCGAACCCGGGCTCACCCGGGTCCTCGCCGAGGAGTTCCCCCAGCTCAACGTCGAGAACCGGGCCATGCGCGAGTACCCGGGCGGCTCGCTGGCGGCCAACGTCGTCGGCTACGCGAACTGGCGCTCGGACGACCCCGACCCGGAGAAGCACAGCGTGCACGGGCTGATCGGGTTGGAGATGCTGCACGACAACGAGCTGTCCGGCCAACCGGGCAGGCAGATCGTGGAGACCGAGGGGGGCGCCGACGTCGTCATCCCCGGCACGGAGCGCGACCGCCAGCCCGCCGTCAACGGCTCCGACCTGGTGCTGACGATCGACTCGGACCTCCAGTTCTTCACCCAGCAGAAGGCGGCCGAGTTCGCCAGGCGCTCCGGGGCGAAGAGCGCCAGCGTCGTGGTGCTGGACGCGAAGACCGGCGAGGTCTACGCGCTGGCCAACGACAAGACCTTCGACGCGTCGCAGCCCGGGGGGGTCGACCCGAAGCTGCTGTCCGACCCGGCGGTGACCACCCCGTACGAGCCGGGATCGGTCAACAAGATCGTCACCGCCATGTCAGCCATCGAGTACGGGGTGACCACCCCGGAGGCGGTGCACCAGGTGCCCGGGTCGATCAAGGTCGCCGACCGCACCGTCGGCGACGCCTGGTCGCACGGGGTGCTGAACCTGACCACCACCGGCATCTTCGCCAAGTCGTCCAACGTGGGCACCCTCATGCTGGCTGACCAGGTCGGCCCCGACCGCTTCTCCGACATGCTGGGGCGCCTCGGCATCGGCAAGCGCACCGGCGTCGGCCTCCCCGGCGAGAGCCCCGGCAACCTGATCCCGCGCAACCAGTGGTCGGGCAGCACCTTCGGCAACCTCCCCATCGGGCAGGGCCTGTCCATGACCGTCCTGCAGATGGCCGGGATGTACCAGGCCATCGCCAACGACGGTGTCCGCGTCCCACCCCGGGTGGTGGCCGCCCGGATCGCCCCCGACGGCACCCGCATCCCGGAGCCCCGCCCGGAGAGCGTCCGCGTGGTCAGCCCCGAGACGGCCACCACCGTCCGCGACATGCTCCGCTCGGTCGTGCAGAAGGCACCGCACCAGAACAGCGGCACCGCCCCGGACGCGGCCCTCACCGGCTACCAGGTCTCCGGCAAGACCGGGACCGCCCAGCAGTACGACAGCGCCATCGGCCGCTACAGCGACTCCAAGTACTGGATCACCTTCGCGGGCATCCTCCCCGCCGACAACCCCCGTTTCGTCGTGGGCATGGTCTACGACACGCCCGTCTACAGCTCCCCCGAGGGCCACTCCGCCGCCCTCTTCTTCCACGACGTCGCCTCCTACATCACCCAGCGGTACAACATCCCGCTGTCGAAGGAGCAGGCGCCGATCGTCCCGCTGGTGATCCCCTGACGCGGTGCCGGTGAGCAGGGTCGCGCGGCGTCCACACAGGACGCCGCCGGCCCTGCTCACCGCTGCCTTCCGACACCGGCCAGCCTGCCCGCACCGGCTGGCCACTCGCTCGCACCGGCTGGCGGCTTGCCCGCGTTGGTCAGGCGCCTGCTCCTGGCGCGTATCCTCCGGCCGCCGAGGGGTTTGGTGGGTGTACCCGGGTGGGTGGGTGTGCTCGGCTTTCGAGCGCCGGGTTTTTTGCGGGTGTGCCCGGCTGGGTGGATGTGTTTGGCCGGGGCCCCTATGGCGATCATGTGCTCCAGTGCGTCAGGTGGGGCTGAAAAGATGCCCCACCGCCCAGGCAGGCTGTCACATGATCGCCACCCCCGGCCAAACACATCCACCCACCCGGGCAGGGGCGTAACCGGACCGGCGGTTGCGGAGGTGGTCGGTTGGCCAAGCGCCTCCATCCATCCGGGTAGTTCGCTTGCCGGGCCGTCGGTTTCGAGGGTGGTTGGCTGGCCAGGCGCCTCCACCCACCCAGGCAGTTCCGTAGCCGGGCCGCCGGTGTGTTGGGGTGGTCGGCTGGTCAAGCACCTCCATCTACTCGGACATTTGCGTAGGCGGGCCGCCGGTTCGTGGGCCGGCTTTGAGGACAAGCCCCAGTGGCCGGCTGCTCGCCGGCGTTGGTCGACTACCCGTTCGCATCGGCAAGCCGCTCACCCGCGCCGGTCGGCTGCCTACCCGCGCCTGCCGGCCACCCGCCCGCAGCAGGCGGCTGCTTGCCGGCCGGCCGCTCGCATTGGCCAGCCGCTCGCATTGGCCAGCCGCTCACCCGTGCCGGTCGGCCACCTGCTCGCGCTTGCCAGCCACCTGCTCGCGCCTGCCAGCCACCTGCTCACAGTGGTCGCCGGTCCGCCCGTCCGCCTGTCTGCGCCGGCAGGTGGGTTCGGTCAGCCCAGTGCGCGTGCGACGATGCCCGCCGCCGCCGCGACCGTGGTCCTGCCCCGCGTCGTCTTCGGGTCGGTCGGCGAGGTGAAGACGGTGATGACCCAGGGTGCCCGGTTCGGCGGCCAGACCACGGCGACGTTGTTGACCTCCCCCTGGGCGCCTGAGCCGCTCTTGTCCGCCACGTCCCACCCGGCGGGCACCCCCGCGCGGATCAGGTCCTTCCCGGTGACGCTGGCGCGCATCCACCCGGCCAGCAGCTCGCGCCCCGGCCGGTCCAGGCCGTCGTCCACCACCAGCGCGCGCACGGTCGACGACAGGGCCAGCGGGGTGGAGGTGTCGCGCTCGTCGCCGGGGGCGGTGACGTTCAGGTCCGGTTCCGGGCGGTCGAAGCGGGTGGTTCGATCGCCTAGGGTGCCGACGAAGTCCGTCACCCCCGCCGGACCGCCGACGAGCGGGAGCAGCAGGTTGACCGCCGTGTTGTCACTGCGCGTCAGCGCCGCGACGCACAGGTCCGCGACCGCCATGCCCTCGGCCACGTGCTCGGAGGTCACCGGCGCGTACTCCAGTAGGTCCGCCTCCGTGTAGCGGATGACCCGCTCCAGCAGGCCCGGCTCGGCGAGCCGCCGCCGCAGCACCGCCGCCGACACCGGCACCTTGGCGGTGGAGCACATGAGGAACCGCTCGTCCGCGCGGTGGCGGACCTCGGTGCCGTCGGCGGTGTCCACCGCGTACACCCCGAGCCGCCCGCCGAACGTCGACTCCAACGCCACCAGTTCCTCCGCCGCCCCGGCGGCGGCGGAGGACAGGGTCGGGGAAAGCCCTGTGCCGGAAGTGGTTGCCCGCGGTGTGGCCGGTGTGGACGGATCGGCGCACCCGGCCAGAACGGCACCCAGCCCGGCGAGGAGGACGGTGCGGCGGTTCGGGGACGGGACTGGCGTGTTGGGCACTGCGTGCTCCTCGCGGTTGTCGTCGAACTCTCACCGGAAGGACGCGCGAGTCGTTGCCGAGTTGCATGCCGCGGTGGGGCGTTGAGCTGAACATGTGTTCGACTTTACCGGGTTTTCGCTGCTCCGGACGTGGGTGGACAGTGCTCCACCTGATCGTGTGATGTACCCCCGGACGGGGTCACCCCGGGCCCGTCTACCCCATGCTCCCGGCACCGGGTGATCGAGGTGCCGCTCGGTAGCCCTCCGTGCGCAGGTAGCCTTCCGCCCCGTGCCCGCCAAGCTCGACGGCAAGGCTGTCACAGCGCCGCCTCGCCCCTCCCGAATCCTGCCCGTGCCACTGGCCACACTGGCCTCCCGCGCCTCGGCGCGACCACTCGCGCCGGGGAGCACCCCGGTGTCCGAAGTGGTCGTCACCGGTGCCGCGCTGCGCGCGCAGCACGTGCTGCCCGGCGACCTGTTCGCCGCCCTGCCCGGTGCCCG
The DNA here is from genome assembly GCF_003182415.1 of Actinokineospora spheciospongiae. Lineage (NCBI taxonomy): Bacteria > Bacillati > Actinomycetota > Actinomycetes > Pseudonocardiales > Pseudonocardiaceae > Actinokineospora > Actinokineospora spheciospongiae. The sequence goes on from NZ_QHCP01000005.1 coordinate 401,037, forward strand.
CGCGCACGGCGCCGACTTCACCGCCGACGCGGTGGCCGCCGGTGCCGTCGCCGTGCTCACCGACGAGGCGGGCGCGGCCCGACCCGCCGTGCGCGACAGCGGTCTGCCGGTGCTGGTGCACCCGGACCCGCGCGCCGCGCTCGGCCCGCTGGCCAGCCACATCTACGGCGAGCCGTCCCTGGCGCTCAAGGTCCTGGGCGTCACCGGCACCTCCGGCAAGACCACGACCTCCTACATGGTCGAGTCCGGCCTGGCCGCCGCCGGGCACCGCACCGGCCTGATCGGCACCGTGGAGACCCGGATCGCGGGCGAGCGCCTCGACAGCGCCTTCACCACCCCCGAGGCCCCCGACCTGCAGGCCCTGTTCGCGGTCATGCTCGAACGCGGTGTCACGCACGTGCCGATGGAGGTCTCCAGCCACGCGCTGGCCCTGGGCCGCGCGGCGGGCACCCGGTTCGCGGTGGGGGCGTTCACCAACCTCTCCCAGGACCACCTGGACTTCCACCCGGACATGGAGGACTACTTCCGGACGAAGGCGCAGCTCTTCGACGGCCGCTCCGCCGTCGAGGTGGTCTGCGTGGACGGCGAGTGGGGCCGCAGGTTGGTGACACCCGCAACGGTGACGGTCGCCACCACCGGTGATGCCCGGTGGACGGCGACCGACGTGCGCACCTCGCTCTCGGGCGAGCAGTCGTTCACCATCCACGGGCCCGAGGGGCGCACCCTGGCCGCGACGCTGCCGATCCCGGGCACCTTCAACGTGGCCAACGCCCTGCTCGCCGCCGCCGTGCTGCACGAGGTGGGCGTGCCGGACGAGGCGATCGTGGCCGGGCTGGCCGACGTGCGGGTGCCGGGCCGGATGGAGCGGGTGGCGCTCGGGCAGGACTTCACCGCCGTCGTCGACTACTCGCACAAGCCCGAGGCCGTCGCGGTCGCGCTGGACGCCATGCGCGCGCGCACCGACGGCCGGGTGATCACCGTGCTGGGCTGCGGCGGCGACCGCGACACCGCCAAGCGCCCGCTGATGGGCGCCGAGGCGGCCCGGCGCAGCGACCTGCTGGTCGTCACCGACGACAACCCGCGCACCGAGTCCCCGGCGGCCATCCGCGCGGCGGTGCTGGCGGGCGCGGAGTCCGTCCCGGCCGCGCAGCGCGGCGAGGTGCGCGACATCGGCGACCGCAGGCAGGCCATCGCGGCCGCGGTGGCCGCGGCCCGCACCGGCGACGTGGTCGTGGTGGCGGGCAAGGGGCACGAGACCGGCCAGGAGGTGGCGGGTGTCGTGCACCCGTTCTCCGACCGCGACGAACTGGAGGCGGCCATCCGCGAGCGACTGGGCACGGTGACCGGATGATCCCGCTGACCCTGCGGGAGGTCGCCGACGCCGTCGGCGGCCGACTGCACGACGCCGACCCGGACGCCGTGGTCACCGGCACCGTCGAGTTCGACTCCCGGAAGATCACCCCGGGCGGGCTGTTCCTGGCCCTGCCAGGGGAGAAGGTCGACGGGCACGACTTCGCCGCCCGGGCCGTCGCCGCGGGCGCGGTGGCGGTGCTGGCCGCCCGCGAGGTCGACGCCCCCGCCGTCGTCGTCCCGCCGGTCGACTCCGCGCACACCCGCTCGGTCGCGCTGGCGGGGGACACCGACGGCTCCGGCGCCGCCGTGCTGGCCGCGCTCGCCGCGCTGGCCAGGGTGGTCGTGGACCGGCTGACCCCCGGCGGCCTCACCGTCGTCGGCGTCACCGGTTCCTCCGGCAAGACCTCCACCAAGGACCTCATCGCCCAGGTGCTGACCCCGATGGGCGCGACCGTGGCGCCGCCGGGGTCGTTCAACAGCGAGCTGGGCCACCCGTGGACCGTGCTGCGCGCCGACGAGACCACCCGCCACCTGGTGCTGGAGCTGTCCGCGCGCGGGCCGGGGCACATCGCCGCGCTGTGCGACACCGCCCCGCCGCGCATCGGCGCCGTGCTCAACGTCGGCAGCGCCCACCTCGGTGAGTTCGGCTCCCGCGAGGACATCGCCCGCACCAAGGGCGAGCTGGCCGAGAAGCTGCCCGCCGACGGCGTTGCCGTGCTCAACGCCGACGACCCGCTGGTCGCCGCCATGGCCGAGCGCACCTCGGCGCGGGTCGTGCTGGTCGGCGAGGCGCCCTCGGCGCAGGTGCGCGCGGTCGACGTCGTGCTCGACGAGCAGGCCAGGGCGACCTTCCGCCTGGTCGCGCCGCAGGGCGAGGCGACCGTGTCGCTGTCGCTGCACGGCGCCCACCACGTCGGCAACGCGCTGTCCGCCGCCGCGATCGCCCTGGAGCTGGGGGCGACCCCGGCCGAGGTGGCCGCGCGGCTCTCCGGTGCCCGCCGGGTCTCGGCGCGGCGGATGGAGGTGATCACCCGCCCGGACGGCGTCACGGTGGTCAACGACTCCTACAACGCCAACCCGGAGTCGGTGCGCGCCGCGCTCAAGACGCTGGCGACGATGGCCCGCACGGGCAACCGACGCCGGTCCTGGGCCGTCCTGGGTGTGATGGGTGAGCTCGGCGACGACTCGGTCGCCGCGCACGACGAGGTGGGCAGGCTCGCCGTTCGACTGGACATCAACCGCCTGGTGGTGGTGGGCGACGAGGCCCGCGCCATGCACCAGGGGGCGAGCCTGGAGGGCTCGTGGGGAGAGGAGTCGGTGCTCGTGCCGGACGTCGATGCCGCGGTCGCGCTGTTGCGCGCCGAACTGGCACCCGGTGACGTGGTTCTCGTGAAGGCGTCCAAGGTCGCCGCCCTGTGGCGGGTCGCGGACGCGCTGCTGGAGGCGGGTCGGTGAAGAGCATCCTCATCGCGGCCGCGATCGCCATGGTCGCGTCCATCCTGCTCACCCCGTACCTGATCCGGGTCTTCTCCCGGCAGGGCTTCGGGCAGGAGATCCGCGAGGAAGGCCCCGAGGGCCACAAGAGCAAGCGCGGCACCCCCACCATGGGCGGGGTGGCGATCATCATCGCCATGTGGGTCGGGTACGGCGTCTCGCACATCGCCAACGCCACCTCCGCCACCCCCGGCGAGGCGCCGACCGCCTCCGGGCTGCTGGTGCTGATGCTGGCCACCGGCCTGGGCCTGGTCGGCTTCCTGGACGACTTCATCAAGATCCGCAAGCAGCGCAACCTGGGGCTGAACAAGACCGCGAAGCTGGTCGGGCAACTGGTCGTCTCCATCGGGTTCGCCGTCCTGGCGCTGCGCTTCCCCGACGAGCGGCAGCTCACCCCCGCCTCGGACAACCTGTCGTTCGTCCGCGACATCTCCATCGTGTCCTTCGGCGCGCTGGGCTTCATCGTGTTCTGCTACCTGGCCGTGTCGGCCTGGTCGAACGCGGTGAACTTCACCGACGGCCTCGACGGCCTCGCCGGTGGCTCCTCGGCGATGGTGCTGGGCACCTACGTGGTCATCTCGTTCTGGCAGTTCAGCCACGACTGCGGCCGGGTGGCCGAGGCCGCCTGCTTCGACGTGCGCGACCCGCTGGACCTGGCGGTGGTCGCCGCCGCGGCCATGGGTGCCTGCATCGGCTTCCTGTGGTGGAACGCCGCCCCGGCGAAGATCTTCATGGGCGACACCGGCTCGCTGGCGCTCGGCGGCCTGGTCGCGGGCCTGGCCATGGCCACCCGCACCGAGCTGCTGATGATCATCATCGGCGGCCTGTTCGTGGTCGAGATGGTCTCGGTCGTGCTGCAGATCGCGGTCTTCCGCACCACCCGGCGGCGGCTGTTCCGGATGGCGCCCTTCCACCACCACTTCGAACTCGCCGGGTGGGCCGAGACCACGGTCATCATCCGGTTCTGGCTGCTCGCGGGCGTCTGCGCGATGTTCGGCCTCGGCCTGTTCTACGCCGACTGGCTGTCCGCGGGCGGCGGCATATGACACCGGCCCGGCGGGTCCTGGTCGCGGGGGCCGGGGTCGCGGGCCGGGGGGTCGTCGCGGCCCTGCTTGCCGACGGCGCCTCGGTCACCGTCACCGACGGCAACGCCGAGCGGCTGGCGGCCTTCGCCGACACCGGCGCGCGGACCGCGCTGGGCCTGACCGAACCGCCCGCGGGCACCGACCTGGTGGTCACCAGCCCCGGCTGGCGCCCGGACAGCCCGCTGCTGCTCGCCGCCGCGGCCGCCGGGGTCGAGGTGATCGGCGACGTCGAGCTGGCCTGGCGGCTGGCGCGGCGGCTGCCGCGACCGCCGGTGTGGTTGGCCGTCACCGGCACCAACGGCAAGACCAGCACGGTCACCATGCTGGAGTCCATGCTGCGCGCCGCCGGGCTCAACGCCGTGGCCTGCGGCAACGTCGGGCTGCCGGTGGTCGACGCGGTGCGCGCGGGCCACGAGGTGCTCGCGGTGGAGCTGTCGAGCTTCCAGCTTCACTGGCAGTCGTCGATGCGCGCGCACGCCTCGGTCGTGCTCAACGTCGCCGAGGACCACCTGGACTGGCATGGCGGCATCGACGACTACGCCGCGGCCAAGGGCAAGATCCACACCGGGGCGAAGGTCGTGGTGCACAACACCGCCGACGAGTGGTCGGGCAGGCTCGCCGCCGCGCACGAGGGCACCCGGGTCGGCTTCGGCCTGGGCACACCGCGCCCCGGTGAGCTGGGCGTGGTGGAGGACCTGCTGGTCGACCGCGCCTTCGTCGACGACCCGGCCTCCACCGCGGAGGAGCTGGCCACCCTCGGCGACGTGCTCCCCGGCGGCCCGCACAACGTGGCCAACGCCCTCGCCGCAGCCGCCCTCGCCCGCGCCCACGGCGTCCCCCCGGAGGCGGTCCGCGACGGCCTGCGCGCCTACCGCCCCGGCCCGCACCGGGCCGCCCCGGTCGCCGAGGTCGACGGCATCCGCTACGTCAACGACTCCAAGGCCACCAACCCGCACGCCGCCGCGGGCTCGCTGCGCGCCTTCGAGTCCGTGGTGTGGATCGCGGGCGGGCAGCTCAAGGGCGCCTCGGTCGACGGCCTGGTCGCCGAGGTGGCCGGTCGGCTGCGCGGCGCGGTGCTGCTCGGCGCCGACGCCGACGTGGTCTCCGCCTCGCTGGCGCGACACGCGCCGGATGTCCCCGTGAGCAGGGTGCCGCCGGGAGACGATGGGGCCATGACCGCCGCCGTCCACGCCGCCCGCGCCCTGGCACGTCCCGGTGACGTCGTGCTGCTGGCGCCCGCCGCGGCCTCGCTCGACATGTACCGCGACTACGCCCACCGCGGCGACGCGTTCGCCGACGCCGTGCGCGGGCTGCTCACCGACGGCGGACCCGGGACCGGCTGATGGTCACCCAGGCCGAGGCCCGCCCCCAGGCCGAGCGGCCGCGCCGGACCGGGCGCGCGCCCGGTCGGGTGACCGCCTTCCGGGTCGCGCTGACCGCGTGGCTGGGCAGGCCGCTGGCCTCGTTCCACCTGGTGCTCGCCGTGTTCGGCCTGCTCACCGTGCTCGGCCTGGTGATGGTGCTGTCGGCGTCCTCAGTGGTCTCGTTCAACACCCCGGGGTTCGGCCTCTACACCGTCTTCTTCAAGCAGCTCATCTACGTCTCCGTCGGGGCGGTGCTGTTCTGGGTGGCGCTGCGCGTGCCGCTGGCCCGCATCCGCGCGCTGAGCCCGACCGCGATGGTGGGCAGCATCCTGCTGCTGATGGCCGTGCTGACCCCGCTGGGCGCCGAGCTGAACGGCACCAGGAGCTGGTTCGTGCTCGGCCCGGTGTCGTTCCAGCCGGTGGAGGTCTGCAAGCTGGCGCTGGCGCTGTGGGGGGCGCACGTGCTGGTGGTCAAGAAGGCCGTGCTGCACCGCTACCGGCACCTGCTGGTGCCCGTGGTGCCCGCCGCGCTGCTGATGTTCGCCCTGGTCATGCTGCAACCCGACCTCGCGGGCACGGTCACCCTGGGCATCGTGCTGGTGGCGCTGCTGTGGTTCGCGGGCGCCCCGGTGCGGATCTTCGGCGCGCTGGCGCTGGGCGGCCTGGCCGGGGTCGCGCTGCTCGCGGTGGGCACCGAGTACCGGCTCGACCGGGTGGTCAGCTTCCTCAACCCCGAGCAGGACCAGCTCGGCAAGGGCTTCCAGGCGGTGCAGGCGCAGCTCGCGCTGGCCGACGGCGGGCTGTTCGGCCGGGGGCTGGGCCAGGGGCCGTCGAAGTGGAACTTCCTGCCCAACGTGCACAACGACTTCATCTTCGCCCTCATCGGCGACGAGCTGGGCTTCCTCGGCTGCTCGCTGGTGCTGGGCCTGTTCGCCATGCTGGCGGTGGTCGGGATGCGGGTGGCGACCCGCAACATCGACCCGTGGATTCGGATGGTCGCCGCGACGCTGACCGTGTGGCTGGTCGCGCAGGCCGCCATCAACATCGGCTACGTCGTCGGCCTGCTGCCGGTCACCGGCATCACGCTGCCGATGATCTCCTCCGGCGGCACGTCCGCGGTGGTGACCATGGTGGTGTTCGGCCTGCTCGCCAACTGCGCCCGGCACGAGCCCGAGGCCGTGTCCGCGCTGCGCTCGCAGGGGCCGGGCCGGTTCGGCAGGCTCATGCGGCTGCCCGCGCCGGACCCGTACAAGCCGCCGAAGAAGCGCAGGCCCGCCCGACCGTCGGCGCCGCCGCGGGGCGTCGCGCGCTCGACGGTCGACCACAGCAGGCGTGGTGCCCCCGACGGGCGCACCATGTCCGGCCGGGTCGCGGGTGGTGCGCCCGCCGCCCGGCAGAAGAAGACGAACCGCGGTGCGCCGCGGACCGCTAAAGGAGGACGTCGTTGACCGTAGGTCCCACCGGTGGGAACAGGGCGGCCCGCAAGGGACCGTGCGTGGTGATCGCGGGGGGTGGCACGGCCGGGCACATCGAGCCCGCGCTGGCGCTGGCCGACGCGGTCATGCGGCTGCGCCCGGACGCCCGGGTCGTCGCGCTGGGCACCGAGCGGGGTCTGGAGAAGACCATCGTGCCCGCGCGCGGCTACCCGCTGGAGATGATCCCGCCGGTCCCCATGCCCCGTAAGCCGAACGTCGACCTGCTGAAGCTGCCGCTCAAGGTGCGCTCGGCGATCAAGACCACCCGGGAGGTGCTCGACCGCGTCGGCGCCGACGTGGTGGTGGGCTTCGGCGGCTACGTGTCGCTGCCCGCCTACCTCGCCGCCCGCGGCCGGGTGCCGATCGTGGTGCACGACTCCAACGCCAAGGCGGGTCTGGCCAACAAGGTCGGCGCCAAGTTCGCCGCCCGGGTCGCGGTGGCCGTGCCGGACACCGGGCTGCCCCGCGAGGAGGTCATCGGCATCCCGCTGCGGGAGTCGATCCTGCGGCTGGACCGGGCCGCGCTGCGGGCCGAGGCGCGCCGCTTCTTCGGCCTGCACCCGATCGCGCCGACGCTGCTGGTCACCGGCGGCTCGCAGGGCGCCCGCTCGATCAACGCCGCCGTCTCCGGGGCCGCCGCCGAGCTGGCCGCCGCGGGCATCGGCGTGCTGCACGCGCACGGGCGCAACAACACCCTGGCCGTGCAGCAGGTGCCGGGTGCGCCGCCGTACGTGTCGGTGCCCTACCTGGAGCGGATGGACCTGGCGCTGGCCGCGGCCGACGCCACCGTCTGCCGCTGCGGGGCGATGACCGTCGCCGAGGTGTCCGCCGTCGGCCTGCCCGCGGTGTACGTGCCGCTGCCGCACGGCAACGGCGAGCAGGCGCTCAACGCCGAGCCGGTGGTCCGGGCGGGCGGGGCGCTGCTGGTGCCGGACGCGGAGCTGACCCCGCGCCGGGTCGCCGAGTCGGTGATCCCGATCCTGCGCGACCGCGGCCGGACCGCCGCCATGTCCGCCGCCGCCCGGGGTTCCGGGCACCGCGAGGCGGCCGACGTGCTGGCCGCGATGGTGCTCGACGCGATCGAGAAGAACCCCGCGGGGGATTCCCGATGAACCCGGCCGACGGTGTGCTCGACCGCACCCACCTCGTCGGGATCGGCGGGGCGGGGATGAGCGGCATCGCGCGCATCCTGCTGGCCAGGGGCAAGGCCGTGTCCGGTTCCGACGCCAAGGACGCCCGGTCCAACCTGGCCCTGCGCGCGCAGGGCGCGCGGATCGCGGTCGGGCAGGCGGCGGCGAACCTCGACCTGCTCGACGGCGGCCCGACCGCGGTCGTGGTGTCCACCGCGATCAAGGAGGACAACCCGGAGCTGGTCGAGGCCCGCGCCAGGGGGCTGGCGGTGCTGCACCGGTCCGAGGCGCTGGCCGAGCTGATGGCCGGGCACCGGGTCGCCTGCATCGCGGGCACCCACGGCAAGACCTCGACCACCTCGATGCTCACCGTGGCGCTGCAGCGCTGCCGCCTGGACCCGTCGTTCGCCATCGGCGGCGACCTCAACGAGTCCGGCGCGAACGCCCACCACGGCAGCGGCGGGATCTTCGTCGCCGAGGCCGACGAGAGCGACGGGTCGTTCCTGGTGTTCTCCCCGTCGGTGGCGGTGGTGACCAACGTGGAGGCCGACCACCTCGACCACCACGGCACGGTCGAGGCGTACACGGCGGTGTTCGACGAGTTCCTCGGCCGGATCGAGCCGGGCGGCGTGCTGGTGGCCTGCGCCGACGACCCGGGTTCGGCCGCGCTGGCCGACCGGGCGCGGGACCGGGGCATCCGGGTCCGCCGCTACGGCCGCGACGCCAAGGGCCCGGAGGACGCGACGCTGCTGGACTACCGGCCCGAGGGCGGCCTGGGTGTGGCGCGGGTGTCGGTCTCCGGGCAGGAGCTGGAGCTGCGCGTCGCCGTGCCCGGTGAGCACATGGCGGGCAACGCGCTGGCCGCGTTCCTGGCCGGGCTGGAGCTGGGCGCCCCGCCCACCGAACTGGGCGAGGGCATCGCCGCGTTCGGCGGGGTGCGCAGGCGGTTCGAGTACAAGGGCACCGCGGGCGGCGTGCGCGTCTACGACGACTACGCCCACCACCCGACCGAGGTCGCCGCGCAGTTGGCCGCGGTGCGCCCGGCCGCGGCGGGCGGGCGGGTGGTGGTGGTGTTCCAGCCGCACATGTACTCGCGCACCGAGACCTTCGCCGCGGAGTTCGGCGCCGCGCTCGCCGCCGCGGACGAGGTGGTGGTGCTCGACGTGTTCGGCGCCCGCGAGGAACCCAAGCCGGGGGTCAACGGCGCGCTGGTCGCCGACGCGGTGCCGCTGCCCGCCGAGCGGGTGCACTACGAGCCCGCGTTCGACCGGGCCACCACGCTGGTGGCGGGCCTGGTGCGCGCGGGTGACCTGGTGCTGACCATGGGCGCGGGCGACGTCACGATGCTCGGCCCGGAGTTGGTGGCCGAGCTGGAGCGGCGGGCCACCGGATGAGCGCCACCGCCTCCCGGCGGACCGGGGACCGGGTGCGGCGCGACCCGCCCCGGCCCGCGCGGCGGGCGCCGGGGAGAGCACGTCCCCGGCGCCGGGTGCACCGCCGCTACCTGGTCCGCCGGTGGGCGGTGCTCGGCTCCTTCGCGTTCGTCGTCGGCGTCGTTGTGGTGGTGTTCTTCACCCCGCTGCTCGGCGCGCACGACGTCGAGGTCAGCGGCACCGACCAGCTCACCGCCGACGACGTGCGCGCGGCCGCCGCGGTGGCCCCGGGCACCCCGCTGGTGCGGCTGGACACCGACGAGGTCGCCGCCCGCGTCGCCCAGCTCCCCCGGGTGGACACCGTGCAGGTGCGCCGGTCCTACCCGGGCACCGTGCGGATCGCCGTCTCCGAGCGCACCCCGGTGCTGGCCGTGCAGGCGGGCGACGGGGTGCACCTGGTCGACGGCACCGGCCTGGACTTCAGCACCGTCAAGGCCGCGCCCCCGGGGCTGCCGGTCCTCAGCGCCCCCGACCAGCCCAGCCGGGCCGCCGCCGCTGCCGCGGTCAGCGCGCTGCCGCCCGCCCTGACCGCCCTGGTCGCGTCGGTGGCCGCGACCACCCCGGTCGACATCCGGCTGACCCTGGGCGACGGCAGGCTCGTGGTGTGGGGCGGCGCCGAGGACTCCGCGCGCAAGGCCGCCGTCCTGGGGCCGCTGCTGACCCGGCCGGGCAAGACCTACGACGTCGCCGCCGCGGACTTCCCGACGGTGGCCGAGTAGACAACTCGCTCGCGGATTGTCGTACCCCCGCGCGAGACTGCGCGGCATGGCACAGGACGACCCCCGGATCGACCCGCCGCGGGTGGCGGGCGACATCGATCAGATCAACGGTTTCCTCGACTACCTGCGCGGGTCCGTCGTGCTCAAGGCCGAGGGGCTGTCCGAGGAGGACGCGCGCCGCTCGGTGCTGCCGTCGCCGCTGATGACGGTCTCCGGGCTGCTGGCCCACCTGCGCTGGGTGGAGGCGTACTGGTTCGGCACCGTCCTCGACGGCAGGCCCGACCTGGCCCCCTACACCGACGAGGACCCGGACGCGGAGTTCCGCGGCGCCGTGGAGATCCCGCTGCGGCAACTGGTCGACGACTACACCGCGCAGTGCGCCGACAGCCGCGCCGTCGCCGCCCGGGTCGGCCTCGACACCGTCGTGCCCTTCCGCGGCGAGGAGGTCAACGCGCGCTGGGTCCTGCTGCACATGATCGAGGAGACCGGCAGGCACGCGGGCCACCTCGACGTCATCCGGGAACTGCTGGACGGCACCACCGGGGAGTGACCGGGCGGCGTACACCGCCGGGCGGGCACGTCCCGTGACCAACAACCGCGACACCGCACGGCGTGGCGGCTGGATACCGCGCGTCGCTATGCCTACCTTTCCTGTTAGTCCGGGGTTGACAGAACTCTCACTCTCTGGTTGAGGTCGAGGGTTCCCGGGCCCGCACATGCAGGACCACTATCAGGAAGGCGGCTTCGATGACGCCCCCGCACAACTACCTCGCCGTGATAAAGGTCGTCGGCATCGGTGGCGGCGGCGTGAACGCCGTCAACCGCATGATCGAGGTCGGTCTCAAGGGTGTCGAGTTCATCGCGGTGAACACCGACGCGCAGGCGCTGCTGATGTCCGACGCCGACGTCAAGCTCGACATCGGCCGCGAGCTGACCCGCGGCCTCGGCGCGGGGGCCAACCCCGAGGTCGGCCACAAGGCCGCCGAGGACCACCGCGAGGAGATCGAGGAGGTCCTCAAGGGGGCCGACATGGTCTTCGTCACCGCGGGCGAGGGCGGCGGCACCGGCACCGGCGGCGCCCCGGTGGTCGCCTCGATCGCGCGCAAGCTCGGCGCGCTGACCATCGGCGTGGTCACCCGCCCGTTCTCCTTCGAGGGCAAGCGGCGGGCCAAGCAGGCCGAGGACGGCATCCAGGAGCTGCGCAACGAGTGCGACACGCTCATCGTGATCCCCAACGACCGGCTGCTGCAGCTCGGCGACGTCGGCGTCAGCCTGATGGACGCCTTCCGCTCCGCCGACGAGGTGCTGCTCTCCGGTGTCCAGGGCATCACCGACCTGATCACCACCCCGGGTCTGATCAACCTCGACTTCGCCGACGTGAAGAGCGTCATGTCCGGCGCGGGCAGCGCGCTGATGGGCATCGGCTCCGCCCGCGGTGAGGGCCGGGCGGTGCAGGCCGCGCAGAAGGCGATCAACTCGCCGCTGCTGGAGGCCTCCATGGACGGTGCGCACGGCGTGCTGCTGGCCATCGCCGGTGGCTCCGACCTGGGCCTGTTCGAGATCAACGAGTCCGCCTCGCTGGTGCAGGAGTCCGCGCACCCCGAGGCCAACATCATCTTCGGCACGGTCATCGACGACTCGCTCGGCGACGAGGTCCGGGTCACCGTGATCGCCGCCGGGTTCGACGCGGGCCAGCCCACGCACAAGAAGCTGGACCCCTCGGCCATCGGCTCGCGCCCGGCGACCCCCGCGCCCCAGGCCGAGCGCGCCCCGGAGCCGCCCGCCCCGGAGCCGCAGCAGCAGGCCCCGCAGCAGCAGGCCCCGGCGCCCACGCAGTCCTCGGGCTACGGGCAGTCCTCCGGTCAGTCCACCTCCGGTTACGGCCAGTCCAACCCCGGCTCCGGCTACGGGCAGTCCGGCTCGAACTCCAACTCCGGGTACGGGCAGTCGAACCCCGGGTACGGCCAGCAGTCCTCGGGGTACGCCCCGCCGGTCTCGGCCACCCCGCCCCCCGGTTCGGTGCCGCGCCCGCTGTCGGGCGTCGGCTCGCAGGGCAGCCTGCCCGGCCGACCCGTCCCGGTGACCGACGACCCCGACGACGAGGTCGACGTGCCCCCCTTCATGCGCCGGTAACCCCCCGGTCCCCCCGTTTTCCCCGCGAACCCCGGCGTTCCCGCGCCGGGGTTCGCCGCATCGTCGGTCCACCCGGATAGGTTGTGGGCCGACATGCTCCGCACGTGATCGACGAGGAGTCACAGGGTGCGCATTCGCCGGGTGGTCACCACGCGCGAGGGCGGGGTCTCGCGGCCCCCCTACGACTCGTTCAACCTCGGCGGGCACGTCGGGGACGACCCGGCGGCGGTCCGGGCCAACCGCGAGCGGCTGGCGGGCGAGCTGGGGGTGCCCGGGGACCGGCTGGTGTGGATGGAGCAGGTGCACGGCCGCACCGCCCAGGTCGTCGACGGGCCGGTCGCCGAACCGCTGGAGGCCACCGACGCCGTGGTCACCGCCGAGCCGGGGCTGGCCCTGGTCGTGCTGGTCGCCGACTGCGTGCCGGTCCTGCTGGGCGACCCGGTGGCCGGGGTCGTCGGCGCGGTGCACGCCGGGCGCGTCGGCGCCCGGGTCGGGGTGGTGCCCGCCGCGCTGGCGGCCATGCGCACCGCCGGGGCCGACGTGGCGCGGGTCGAGGTGCTGCTGGGGCCCGCGGTCTGCGGCGACTGCTACGAGGTGCCGCAGGCGATGCAGACCGACGTGGAGAAGCACCTGCCCGGCAGCGCCTGCCGCACCCGCCGCGGCACCCCGGGGCTGGACCTGCGCGCCGGGCTGTGGCGCCAGCTCGCCGACGCCGGGGTGGCCAGGATCGGCATCGACCCGCGGTGCACCAACGAGGAAGCCGCGCTGTTCAGTCACCGCAGGGAAGGGACCACTGGGCGATTGGCCGCGGTGACCTGGGTGGACCCCCGATGACCGACCGCGCCGTCGAGATCGCCGCCAACCTCGCCGAGGTCCGGGCCCGGATCGAGGCCGCCTGCGCGAAGGCGGGCCGCGACCCGGCGGGCGTGCGGCTGCTCGGGGTGAGCAAGACCTTCCCGGCCGAGGACGCGATCGCCCTCGCCGACCTCGGCGTGCTCGACCTGGCCGAGAACCGGGAGCAGGACGCGGGGGCCAAGGCCGCCCGGGTCGCCGAACTGCGGCCGGACCTGCCGATCCGCTGGCACATGGTCGGGCAGTTGCAGCGCAACAAGGCGCGCGCGGTGGTGCGGTGGGCGGCCGAGGTCCAGTCCGTCGACTCCGGCCGGTTGGCCGCGGCGCTGGCCAGGGCCGTGGGCAACGCCGCGGCGGTGGGGGAGTGCGAGGGGCCGCTCGACGTCCTGCTCCAGGCGAGCATCGACGGCGACCCGGCCCGCGGCGGCTGCCCGTTGGAGGACCTGCCCGCGCTCGCCGAGGACGTGGCCGGGACGCGTGATCTTCGCCTCCGCGGGATCATGGCGGTGGCCCCGCGCGGGGTGGAACCCGCGGCCGCCTTCGCGCGTCTTGCCAGTGCGGCGGAACGGTTGCGGGCCGAGTACCCCCAGGCCACGGAGCTTTCCTGCGGCATGAGTAACGATCTTGAAGAGGCGATCGACTACGGGTCGACGTGCGTGCGTGTCGGAACCGCCCTCCTGGGGGGTCGCGGGCTAGCCTCCCCCTAACGGGGGTCTGGGAACCCGAACCCCGGAGTGACGGTTGAGACGTGTGAGGCGCGGGTAGGTCGTCTTGCGCGGGAGCCACGCCCGGGAGTCACGGAGGAAGCCATGAGTACGCTGCAGAAGTTGAAGGCCTACTTCGGGATGGTTCCTGCCGACGAACTCGACGACTACGACCTCGACGACTACGACCGGCGTGGCTACGGCCACCGCCCGGAGTACCTCGCCGACGACGAGTTCGACGAGTACACCCCCGGACGTGGCCGCCGCTCGGGGCGCTACCGTTCCGAGTCCGAGGTGGACGACGACTACGAGCCCGTCGAGCGGTTGCGACCGCGCGGCTGGTCGCCGCCGTCGGCCATCGGGTCGACCGTGTCCGCGGTCGCGGACACCTCGACCACCCAGGGAGCACTGGCCATGGATGCCCGCCGCGACGCGGCGCCCCGCCCCCGACCCAGCGAGCCGCCGGTCCCGACCGGCTACCCGCTCGGCCGGGTGGTCACGCTGCACCCGAGCAGCTACTACGAGGCCAGGACGATCGGCGAGCACTACCGCGACGGCCGCCCGGTGATCATGAACCTGACCGAGATGGAGGACGGCGACGCCAAGCGGCTCGTCGACTTCGCCGCCGGTCTGGCGTTCGCGCTGCGCGGCTCGATGGACAAGGTCACCAACAAGGTGTTCTTGATCTCACCCCCCAACGTCGACCCGACCGCCGAGGACAAGCGGCGGTTGGCCGAGGGCGGGTTCGCGGGCCGAAGCTGAGTGATGGCAGAGTTGACCTGTGGAACCAGTGCGTCTCGCCGCTTATTGGGTGTTTTTCGCCTTCTGGCTGCTGCTGACCGCCCGCGTGGTGGTCGAACTCGTCCGGACGTTCGCCAGGGAATGGCGACCGGCCGGTGGGGTTGCGGTGGCGCTGGAGACCATCTACACAGTGACCGACCCCCCGGTCAGACTCGTCCGTCGGCTCATCCCGACGGTGCGGATCGGGGGCGTGGGCCTGGACCTATCGATTATGGTGCTGCTGTTGGTCGTATTCATTCTGATGCGGCTGGCCTATCCCGGGTAACGGGGAACTTGGGTGCCTGCAGCCCTGGAGCGCGTGAGGTGATCAGATGTCGTTGACCCCCGCTGACGTGCACAACGTCGCGTTCAGCAAGCCTCCCATTGGCAAGCGGGGCTACAACGAGGACGAGGTGGACGCCTTCCTCGACTTGGTCGAGGTGGAGCTCTCCCGCCTGATCGAGGAGAACAACGACCTGCGTGCGCAGGTCGAGCAGCTCGACGCGCAGCTCGAATCCGCGCGAGCCGACCTCGACGACGCTCGCTCGGGCGCCGCCCCGGCTGCCCCGGTCCGGGCCGTGGAGGAGCCGCGCAGGCTCAACCCGGTCCCGCCGCCCAGCGCGCTGGAGCAGACCAGCCCCGGCGGTGGCGGTGACCACCACGTGCAGGCCGCCAAGGTCCTGGGCCTGGCCCAGGAGATGGCGGACCGGCTGACCGGCGAGGCCAAGGCCGAGGCGGACACCATGCTGGCGGAGGCCCGGACCAAGTCCGAGCAGTTGCTCTCCGAGGCCCGCACGAAGTCGGACACCATGGTCAACGAGGCGCGCACGCGCGCCGAGACCATGCTCAACGACGCCCGCACCCGGGCCGACACGCTGGAGCGGCAGGCGCGGGAGAAGGCCACGTCGCTGGAGCGCGACGCCCAGCGGCAGCACACGGAGATCCTCGGCGCGGTGCAGGCGGAGCGCACCACGCTGGAGAAGAAGATCGACGAGCTGCGCACCTTCGAGCGCGAGTACCGCACCCGCCTCAAGACCTTCCTCGAGTCCAGCCTGCGCGAGCTCGGAGACCGCGGTTCCGCCGCGCCCACCTCCGAGGGCGCCCGGGCGGCGGCGGGGCAGCAGAGCGGCTACTCGTTCGGCCCCCGCGCCGAGGCGGGCTGAGCCGGAGTAGCCGGGACAGTGGCCCGCGGACCGGGATCGGTTCGCGGGCACGACGTCCCGGTGGGTGGGGTCAACAGTGCTGATCATCGTGTTGGTGCTGGTCCTGGTGGCGTTCGGCCTGCTGGTCGGCGCGCTCACCACGGCCAACACCCTGTTCGCGTGGATCTCGGTCGCGGTGAGCGTCGCCGCGGCGGCCATCCTCGTCGTCGACTGGGTGCGGTCCCGCCGCACGCGGTCTGCGGCGCGGTCCGCCCCGGCGGTGGCCGACGACCACCTCGACGACGAACCCGAACCCGTGGTGGCCGCCGGGCCTGATCCGGCCCGGGACGAGCCCGGGGCCACCGGGGCGGAACCCGAACCGGGTCCCGCCGAGGGGGCCGGGGACGAACCCGCCGAGGAGGCCACCGACGCCGCCGACCTGCTGGTGGTGTCCGACCTCGACGCCGAGGTCAGGGTCCTCGACGAGCGACCGCGCTACCACCTGGGCCGGTGCTCGTTCATCTCGGGCAAGCCCTCGCTGACGCTGCCGGTCGCCGAGGCGCGCCAGCTCGGCTTCACGCCCTGCGCCCTGTGCACGCCGGACGCCGTGCTGGCGGCCCGGCACCGCGAGGGCCGCAGCGCCGAGCAGCCGCACGAGGCGGGCTGATCAGCGCCCTGTGGACAACTCCCGACGCCGATCGGGAAGTCCGGATAACCTCGCGTTCGTTCGGTTGAGCCGAAGGAACCCGGGGGTTTCCGTGTCCACGTGGTGCTCGTCATGTCCATGACCACAGCCACACCCAAGCTCGGTGGTGACTTCCACCGCCTGTGGTTGGCGTCCCTGGCGACCAACCTCGGCGACGGTGTCGCCCTGGCGGCCGGGCCGCTGCTGGTGGCGGGCCTCACCCGCGACCCGGCGCTGGTCGGCATGGCCGTGTTCGTGCAGCAACTGCCGTGGTTGCTGCTGTCGCTGTTCAGCGGCGCGCTCGTCGACCGGCTCGACCGGCGGCGCCTGGTCGTCGTGGTCAACCTGGTGCGCGCCGTCGTCCTCGGCGCGCTCACCGGCGCCATCGCCACCGGGCACGTGTCCATCCCGGTGGTCTACGCGGCGTTCTTCCTGCTCGGCACCGCCGAAACCCTCGCGGACACCGCCTCGGGGGCGTTGGTCCCCGCGGTCGTCCCGGTCGAGGCCCTGCCCGCGGCCAACGCCCGCCTCATGGGGGTCCACCTGCTGGGCAACCAGTTCGCCGGGCCACCGCTCGGCGCAGCGATCTTCGTGTTCAGCGCAGCGCTGCCGTTCGGGGTCAACGCGGCCACCTTCCTCATCGGGGCGCTGTTGGTGCGCGGCGTGCGCCACCGCGCGGTGCCGCCCGACCCGGCCGGGCGGCGCCCGATGCGGCAGGAGATCGCCGAGGGGGTGCGGTGGCTGCTGGCCCACCGGTTGCTGCGGATGTTCTTCGTCTGCCTGTTCTTCATGAACCTCACGCTGATGGCCACCGTGTCGATCATGGTGCTCTACGCGACCGAGCGGCTGGGCCTGCCCGCGATCGGGTTCGGTCTGCTCACGACGGTGATGGCGGTCGGCGGGCTGCTCGGCACGGTGCTCGCCAGCCGGTTGGTCCGCCGCTTCGGGGAGAGCCCGCTGATGCGGGTGGGCCTGCTCGTGGAGACCGCCACCCACTTCGTCCTGGCAGGCACCCGGTCCGCGTGGGTCGTGGGTGTGGTCCTGTTCGTCTTCGGCGTGCACGGCGTGGTCTGGGGCACGATCATCGCCGCCGTCCGGCAGCGGGTGGTGCCCGACCGGTTGCGCGGCCGGGTCGGCAGCGTGTCGATGCTGCTGTCGATCGGCGGGTCCGCCCTCGGTTCGCTGGGCGGCGGGCTGCTGGCCAAGGTGTTCGGCCTGACCGCCCCGTTCTGGACCGCCGGGGCCGCGATGGTCGTGCTGACCGCCGTGGCCTGGCGCGGTTTCGGGCCCGCGGCGTTCCGCGAACAGGCTCCCGGGAACCCGGTTGCGGACACGCAGTACCCTGGGGGTACAGACGTCGATCCGGCCATCACCGGGGAGTCTCCGGAAGAACGGGCCTGCGCTCCGCCAGGGGAGCGGCCCCAGTAGAACCGGACGGGGCCGGCCCGTGACAGCCGGGTACGAGAGGTCACCGGGTTCCCGGTGGCAAGCGGGGTGGTACCGCGGCGCGGACCGGCGCAGGACCGGGACGGGTCGTCCCCGCGTGGGTCCGACCGATCTCGTACGAGGAGTGCCACCCATGGGTTACCCCAAGGCGACCAGTTCCGCCGCCGGGGACGCCGTCCCGGCGCAGCCGTCCTTCCCCGCCCTCGAGACCACCGTGCTCGACTACTGGGCGGCGGACAACACGTTCCAGGCCACTGTGGACGCCCGGCCCGCGGGCGACGACGGGGACAACGAGTTCGTCTTCTACGACGGACCGCCCTTCGCCAACGGCCTGCCGCACTACGGGCACCTGCTGACCGGTTACGTCAAGGACGTCGTGCCGCGCTACCAGACCATGCGCGGCCGCCACGTCGAGCGCCGCTTCGGCTGGGACACGCACGGCCTGCCCGCCGAGGTGGAGGCGGAGAAGCAGCTCGGGTTCTCCTCGAAGAGCGACATCGAGGCGTTCGGGATCGAGAAGTTCAACGACGCCTGCCGCACCTCGGTCATGCGGTACGCCGACTCGTGGCGGGCGTACGTGACCCGGCAGGCGCGCTGGGTGGACTTCGACAACGACTACAAGACCCTCGACCTGGACTACATGGAAAGCGTCATGTGGGCCTTCAAGTCCCTGTACGACAAGGGTTTGGTGTACGAGGGCTTCCGGGTGCTCTGGTACTGCTGGCGCTGCGAGACGCCGCTGTCCAACACCGAGACGAAGATGGACGACACCTACCGCGACCGGCAGGACCCGGCCGTCACGGTGGGCCTGCGGCTGCGCGCGCCCGGCACCGACCTCGACGGCGTGCAGGCCCTGGTGTGGACGACCACCCCGTGGACGCTGCCGTCGAACCTGGCCGCCGCGGTCAACCCGGAGGTCGACTACGTCGTCGTGGAGAGCGCGGGCACCAGGTACCTGCTCGCCGAGGCGCGGGTTGCCGCGTACGCCCGCGAGCTGGGGGAGGACCTGCCGGTCCTGGCCCGGTACCGGGGCAGCGAGCTGGTGGGCACGCGCTACCAGCCGCCGTTCGACTTCTTCGCCGGGCGGGAGAACGCCCACCAGGTGCTGGCCGCCGACTACGTCACCACCGACGACGGCACCGGTGTCGTGCACATCGCGCCCGCCTTCGGTGAGGAGGACAAGGTCGTCACCGACGCCGCCGGGATCGAGGTGGTGGTCCCGGTCGACAGCCACGGCCGGTTCACCGCGGAGGTGCCGCCGTACGCGGGCGTGCACGTCTTCGAGGCCAACAAGCAGATCATCCGCGACCTCAAGGACGCGGGCCTGCTGCTGCGGCATGAGACCTACAACCACCCGTACCCGCACTGCTGGCGCTGCGACAACCCGCTGATCCAGCGCGCCGTGTCGTCCTGGTTCGTCGCGGTCAGCACGTTCAAGGACCGCATGGTCGAGCTGAACCAGCAGATCAACTGGGTGCCGGGGCACATCAAGGACGGCCAGTTCGGCAAGTGGCTGGACAACGCCCGCGACTGGAACATCTCCCGCAACCGGTTCTGGGGCTCCCCGATCCCGGTGTGGGTCTCCGACGACCCCGCGTACCCGCGCGTGGACGTCTACGGCTCGCTCGACGACCTGGAGCGCGACTTCGGCACCCGGCCGACGGACCTGCACCGGCCGACCATCGACGAGCTGACCCGGCCCAACCCGGACGACCCCACCGGCGCCTCCACCATGCGCCGGGTGCCGGAGGTGCTCGACTGCTGGTTCGAGTCGGGCTCGATGTCCTTCGCCCAGGTGCACTACCCGTTCGAGAACCGCGAGTGGTTCGAGGACCACTACCCGGGTGACTTCATCGTCGAGTACAACGGGCAGACCCGCGGCTGGTTCTACACGCTGCACGTGCTCGCCACCGCCCTGTTCGACCGGCCCGCGTTCACCAACTGCGTGGCGCACGGCATCGTGCTCGGCGACGACGGGCAGAAGATGTCCAAGTCGCGCAAGAACTACCCGGACGTCAACGAGGTCTTCGACCGCGACGGCTCCGACGCCATGCGGTGGTTCCTCATGGCCAGCCCGATCCTGCGCGGCGGCGACCTGGTCGTCACCGAGCGGGGCATCCGCGACGCGGTGCGCCAGGCGGTGCTGCCGCTGTGGAACTCCTGGTACTTCCTCGCCCTCTACGCCAACGCCGAGGGCACCGACGGCACCTGGCGGACCGACTCGCCGCACGTGCTCGACCGCTACGCGCTGGCCAAGACCCGGCAGCTCGTGGAGTCGGTGACGGCTGCGCTGGACACCTACGACATCTCCGGGGCGTGCCAGTCGGTGCGCGAGTACCTGGAGGTGCTGACCAACTGGTACGTCCGCCGGTCGCGGGACCGGTTCTGGTCCGGCGACACCGACGCCATCGACACCCTGCACACCGTGCTGGAGGTCGTCTCCCGGCTGGCCGCGCCGCTGCTGCCGCTGACCACCGAGGAGGTGTGGCGGGGGCTGACCGGCGGTCGCTCGGTGCACCTGGCCGACTGGCCGGACGCCGGGGCGCTGCCCGCCGACGACGCACTGGTGGCGGGCATGGACCGGGTGCGGCAGGTGTGCTCGTCGGCGCTGGCGCTGCGCAAGGCCAACAAGCTGCGCGTGCGGCTGCCGCTGGCGAAGCTGCTGGTGGCGGCCGAGGACGCGGCGGTGCTGGAGCCGTTCGCGTCGCTGATCTCCGACGAGGTCAACGTCAAGGCGGTCGAGCTGACGACCGACGTGGCCGCGCACGGCCGGTTCGAGCTGGCGGTCAACGCCCGCGCCTGCGGGCCGCGGCTGGGCAAGGACGTGCAGAAGGTCATCAAGGCGGTCAAGGCCGGGGAGTGGAGCACCACCGACGCCGGTGCCGTGGTGGCGGCCGGGGTGGAACTGCTCGACGGCGAGTACGACCGGCGCCTGGTCGCGGTGGACGCCGGGGCCACCGCCGAGCTGCCCGGCAGCTCCGGGCTGGTCGTGCTGGACACCGAGGTCACCCCGGAACTGGCCGCCGAGGGCCTGGCCCGCGACCTGATCCGGGTCGTGCAGCAGGCCCGCCGCGACGCCGGGTTGCAGGTGTCGGACCGGATCGCGCTGACCGTCGACGCCCCCGGAGAGGTGCTTGACGCCGTGCGCGTGCACGAGGCGTTCGTGGCGGGGGAGACCCTGGCCGACTCGGTCGCGTACGCCCTGGTCGAGGGCGGTTCCGCCGGGACCGTGGGCGATGGCGTGCAGGTCCGCGTGGACGTCCGGCGCGGCTGACCGGAACCGTTCGGCGGCGGGGGTGCCCTTCGGGGTGCCCCCGCCGTTGTGCGTTCGTCACCACGGGGAACTGGTCCGGTCCCCGGGCGGCCGGCACGCTGGGGGCAGCGCGACGTCCGCGCGTCGGGGGTACTGGGGTTCCACTGGGGGTTTCGCGTGTCCGAGACGCGCAAGCGCTGGATACTGTCCATCGGCGGTGCCGCCGTCCTGGCGGTCGTCCTGCTCGCCTGGTTCGTGCTGTTGCCCGACGCGCGGCCGTCGCCCGCACCGCCGGACAGGGTCGCGGCGCAGGGCCGGGCCGCCGCTCCGCTCACGGCGGCGCAGACCGCGCAGGCGTTCCTCGACCGGGTCCGCCGGGGTGATCACGCGGGCGCGGGCGCGTTGACCGACAACGCCCCCGCCGCCACCCAGGCGCTGACCGACATCCGCACCGCCCTGGGCGCGCAGGGCGTGGTGTTCGCGCTGGACCCGGTGGAGCCCGCCGCGGGCGCGGTCGAGGCGCAGGAGGCGTTCACCACGACCTGGACCCTCGGGTCCGGCAAGGCGTGGGCGTACTCCAACACCCTGCGCGTGGTCCGCACCGGCGAGACCTGGCTGGTGGCCTGGACACCGGCGGTCATCCACCCGCGGCTCGCGGTCGGGCAGCGGCTCGCTCACCTCGCCGCCCAGCAGAACACCGTCGCCGTGGTCGGCGCGGGCGGCGCCCCGCTGTTCACCTGGTCCGGGACCGACCTCGCCCCGGTGGGGGACACGCGGGTGGACCCGACGCTGGCGAGCGCGATCAAGAAGGGCGCCACCCCGGCGACCGGGGCAGGCGACGGCGTGGTGGCCGCGGTCGACGCGAACGGCACGCCGGTGGCCACGCTGTTCGGGACCGCGCCGCCGCCCGCCGAACCGGTGGCGACGACCCTGGACCCGAAGGTCCAGGCCGCCGCGAACGCCGCCGTCGCGGGCGCGGGGAAGCCGACCACCCTGGTCGCCCTGCGCCCCTCCACCGGCGGCATCCTCGCCGTCGCCACCTCGGGCGGCTCCGACGGCGCCCGCGCGTTCAGCGGCCTCTACCCGCCGGGCTCCACGTTCAAGGTCGTCACCGCTGACGCCGTGCTCAGCGCGGGCGCGGCGACCATCGACACCGTGCTGCCCTGCCCCGGCACGCAGACCATCGGCACCCGCACCATCCGCAACGCCGACTTCGACCTGGGCCCGGTGCCGCTGCGCACGGCGTTCGCCCAGTCCTGCAACACCACCTTCGCCGCGCTCGCGGGTGACCTGCCCGCCGACGCGCTGTCCACCGCCGCGGCCCGGTTCGGCCTGGCCGCGGACTTCTCGGTGCCCGGCCTGAACACCCAGACCGGGCGCGTGCCACCGGCCGGGGACCGCTCCGAGCAGGTGGAGAACAGCATCGGCCAAGGCACCGTGCGGGTCAGCCCGTTCGGCATGGCGCTGGTGTCGGCCACCGTCGCGTACGGCGGCGCGGTCACCCCCCGGCTGTTCACGGGCGTCGACACGACCGTCAACACCGGCTACCGGGGCCCGGCGGCGGCGACCGTGCGGTCCCTGCGCACCATGATGCGCGAGGTGGTCACCACCGGCCGGGCCACGGCGCTGGCGAAGTACGGCGCCTCCGGCAAGACCGGCACCGCCCAGTTCGGCGACGGCACCCAGGCGCACGGCTGGTTCACCGGTTACCGGGGCGACGTGGCGTTCGCCGTCCTGGTCGAGGATGCGGGCGCCGCTGTTCCCGCCGTGGACGTCACCGGCCGCTTCCTGGCCGCGCTGGGGTGATCCGGCGCCGGGTGGTCCGCCTCACCCCGCCCAGCGGGCCGAGGCGAACACCACCACGTTGTCCTCATAGGACCGGCGGGCGCGGTCGAACTCGCCGCCGCAGGTGATCAGCCGCAGCGCGGCCCCCGGCACCGGGCCGTAGACGGCGTCGGTCGGGAAGGCGTCCTTGGGGTACCGGCGCACCTCGTCGACGGTGAACACCGCCGCCGCGCCGTCGGAGCGGTGCACGGTGACCCGGTCGCCCGGTTCGAGTTCGCGCAGCCGGGAGAAGACGGCGGGGCCCGCCCGGGAGTCGACGTGCCCGGCGAGCACCGCGGGCCCGACGTCGCCCGGTGCGGTCCCCTCGGCGTACCAGCCGACCCTGGCGAAGTCGGCGGGCGGTTCCAGTTCACCCGCCGCGCCGAGCCGCAGCGGCACCACTTCCCGTTCCAGGACGCCGATCGCGGATATCTCCAGTCCCACGGGCGACACCCGCACCGCCGCGATCGGCGCCGGGAGCGGGGCGGGCAGTGGCATGGTGGCGGGTGGTGCCACCGGTGGTTCGGGCGCGCAGCCGGTGACCGCGACCAACGCCAGGAGGACCACCGCGGCGCGCTTCCTCACCCCCGCGCCCGGGTGCGGAACCGCAGCGCGGCACCCGCGCCCGCCGCCGCCAGCAGGGACAGCACAACCAGAACCCACACCGGTGAGTCCACAGTGGAGGTCCTGCCCGCACCGGTTTCCACCCCCAGCAGGGGTTTGACCTCCGGGCCTGCGCTGTCGGTGAGCGGTGTGCTCTTGAGCGCGCCGTCGGACTCGGTCACCAGCAGCGTCGTCGAGGTGCCCGCGCGGACGTCGACCTGCGTCGGTGCCCGCCCGGTGGACCCGCTCAGCACCACGTCGTGGCGGCCCTGCGGCAGGTCCCGGTATGGGGTGGTCATGCCGTAGGAGGCGTCGACGACGAGCGGGGTGCTCGTGCCGCCCACCTCGACCGTCACCGGGGCGAGCGCGGCGGTGCCCTGCACCACCCGGACCCGGCCCGTGCCCGGCTCCGGCGCGCCCAGGTCGTCGGTGACCAGGTCGCCGCGCAGCGAACCGCCGGGGCCGGTGGCGAAGACCAGCAGCGAGTGGGCGGTGGCGGCGGTGATGTCCACGGTCGCGGTCAGCGCGGGCGGGGAGGTCGGCGCGGCGTCGGCCGGGCGCATGGCCACGGTGTAGGCGCCCGCGCGCAGCGCGGAGTACGGGGTGACCGCGCCGTACCCGGCCTTGCGGACCACCACCTGCTCGGCGCGGCCGAAGGCGGCGAGGTAGATGTCGACCGGTGGCGCCCCGGGGGCGAGGTGGCCCAGGCGCACCCAGCCCAGGTCGGGGCCGGGGGCGGCTCGGGCGGCGGGCGGGGCGCAGGCGAGGAGGAGGACCGCCGCAACGAGCGGTGCTGTCCGACGCGACA
Organism: Actinokineospora spheciospongiae; assembly: GCF_003182415.1. Taxonomy (NCBI): domain Bacteria; kingdom Bacillati; phylum Actinomycetota; class Actinomycetes; order Pseudonocardiales; family Pseudonocardiaceae; genus Actinokineospora; species Actinokineospora spheciospongiae. The sequence continues at coordinate 425,320 of NZ_QHCP01000005.1, forward strand.
TCGTCGGTGTTCCTTTCGGGGTTCAGGGAGGTGGGTCGAACGGGGTGAGCAGCCCGGCGGGTGCCCCGGGCGGGTAGCGGACCAGGACGCCCTCGGCGGTGCTGGTCACGGACAGGGGCCGGTAGGCGCCGCGCTGGCCCGCGAAGTACCGGGCGACCTGGTCGGCCTGCTCGCCCGCGGTGGTGACCAGCAGTTGGCGGCGGGGTTGCCCGGCCGCGTCCTCGCCCGGCACCGCGGGCAGCGCGGTGACCCGCACCGGTCGCGACGAGGTGAGCCCGGCGAGGACGGTCAGCACCCTGGGGTCGACGCGGCCCGTCCGCAGCAGGGCGGTGACGTCGGGGCGCGCGGTGAGCCGCGGTGAGTCGGCCAGCGCGGACCCCGCGTGCCTGCGGGCGCCGGTCTCCCCGGCCGCGCCCCGGCCCGGGGCGCCGGGTCGGTCGACCTCGACCCGGTCGGGGCCGGTGCCGAACACCGCCACGGTCTCCCCGCCCGGGACCGCGCCCCGCGCGCGCAGCGCCGGGGTCAGCAGCACCCAGGCGTCGGGCGGCGGTTCGCCCGCGGCGGCGCGGGTGGTCAGGGCGGGGTCGCGGCCTGCGCGCACCAGGTCCACCCAGGCGGCGTCGTCGACCACGACCGGGGTGGCGGGCAGGTTCTCCCGCAGCCACCGGGTCGCCCCGGCGAGCGGGCCGGGGTCGGTGCGCCGGGCCGCCGCCGCGTCCAGCGCGCCCGGCCACACCGGCACCACCAGCACCGCCGCGACCAGGAGGCCGACCGCGGTCGGTCCCAGCAGCAACCGGCTCCCGGTGTGCCTGCCGATCCGGAACCGGTGGGTCAGCGCCAGCTCGGCCGCCCCCGCGGCGAGCAGCACGGCGGGCGCGGCGGCCACCGTGAGCGCTCCGGAGCCGGGGCCGCCCGGCACCAGCGCCACCGCGAGCAGCCCGAGCACGCCGATCGCCAGCGGGCGCAGCCGGGCCGAGCACAGCCCACCCACGGCACCGAGCACCACCGCGACCGCCAGCACCGGGTCCACCGCCGCCCACTGCGCGGGCGTCGGCCCGCGGCCCGCCAGGTGCAGGCCGCTCAGCGCCGAGGAGGCACCGAGCCCGACGGCGACGCCGAGCGCGAAGCCCGCGCCGAGGACCTGCGCCAGGCGCCTGCGACCGCGCCGCCACACCAGCCAGCCCGCCGAGGCCGCGAGCACCAGGGTGACCGGGGCGGTGATCACGGCGACGACCAGCAGCACCACCGCCCACAGGTCCGGTTCGAGCCTGCGGTGCCGGTGCGGGGTCCACAGCAGCACCAGCGCGCCCAGCGCCCAGGGCGTCGCCACGTTCTCCGGGCGCAGCCCCAGTTGCACCTCGACGACCAGCGGCGACAGCGCGGCCACGCCCACCGCCGCGGCGGCCGTCCACCAGCGCAGCCCCATCCGGCGGGCGAGCAGCCAGACCAGCACGGCGGTGACCGCCGCGGCGACGGCCATGCCCTCGCGGGCTCCCGCGAGGGCGGCCGTGTGGCGGGTGAAGGCGTCGGTGAGCGCGGTGTAGGCGCCCGCCTGCAACCAGGCCAGCGGGGCGTCGGCGGCGCTGTCGAGCAGCAGGTCGAGCCGGTCGGCGGCGAAGACGTGGGCCAGGTGCCCGGCCTCGCCCGCCTGCGCCGGGGAGCCGCCCGCGGCGAGGCGGACCACGGCGGTGAGCGCGGCCAGCGCGAGCACGGCGGCGAGCGCCAGCAGGTGGCGTTCGGCGGCCCGGGTGCGTTCGTCGGCGGCCAAGCGCCAGGTGTGCGGGGGCAAGCGCACGGCGGAGCCGTCGTTCCAGCGGTGTGAGGTCATGGTGGTGCCCGCCCGGTCACCCCGGTCGGGTGACCGGGGCTGGGCCGGAACCTCCTTCTCCGGGTGCTCCGTGGGATGTCCTTCGAGGTCAGGGGCACCGCTGCGCGCTGCGGTCGGGCCATCGTAGAAGGTGTGACCGCGCGTGCGAACTGCAACTTTCCGTGCGCTGGACACGGCCGGACGGGTGATGGGGCGACGTGCGCTGCGCCGAACGGGGAGCCCGGTGCCGGGCATCCGAGACCGGTTTCAGCCCGCTCCGTGCGAGTGGACCGCCGCACCGCGCCACGATCCGGTGACGCGGTCGGTGTTGCCACGACCGGGTGACACCGCTGGGGGTGAGGGCGATCGCCCGCCGGGCTGCCCCGGACGGCTCAGTCGCGCCGCTTCCCGTCGTCCGCCACGGCACGCAGCACGCGGACGTAGCGGGAGTGGGGTGCCGGGCGCGGGGGAGGGTCGCCGAGCGCGGTGGCCGCGCGGTCGAGCAGGTCTTTGATCAGGGCGTCGTGCAGCCAGCGGATGGCCAGCGGCCAGGTCAGGTGACCCGCGCCGGTGGGGCGGGCGCGGAGGTCGTGGCGCAGCACCCGGCCGGGTCGGGCGGTGAAGGTGTGCGTGCCGCGCAGACCGATGCCCGGGTCGAAGGTGAACTCGACCAGCCTGCCCGGCTCGTGGGCCGTGCAGGTGTAGCGGACCGGGCCGTGCCCGCCGCGGGCACCCGGTCCGAGCGGGCGGTCGAGCCGCAGCGCGGGCCACCGGTGGTGCGGCCACAGCGGGCCCTCGGGCTCGGCGATCGCGTCGAGCAGCGGCCCGGGGTCGGCGGGCAGGACGCGTTCGTGCCGGTTGTGGATCATGGTGAACCTTCCGTACGGAACCGTATGGTCCGCCGTACGCTAGCGTACGGAAGGTGCGGAGGAGTAGGGACGACTGGACGGCGCTGGCCCTGGAGGTGCTCGCCGAGGGCGGGGTCGCCGCGCTCGCGGTCGAACCGCTGGCGGCCAGGGGCGGCTCGACCAAGGGCAGCGTCTACTGGCACTTCGCCACCCGCGACGCCCTGCTCCGGGCCACCCTCGACCGCTGGGAGGCCGAGCACACCGCCGCCGTGATCGCGCACGCCGACCGCGGCGCCGACCCCGCCGAGCGGCTGCGGCTGCTGTTCGAGGCGGTGCTGCCCGCCGGGGCCGCCGTCGAGCTGGCCCTGCACGCCTCGCTGGCCGACCCGCTGGTCGCCGCCGCGGTGGCCAGGGTGGGGCGACGGCGGGTCGGGTACCTGGCCGAGCAGTTCACCGGGCTCGGGTTCACCGCCGAGCAGGCCCACCGCCGCGCGGTGATCACCTACTCCGCCTACCTCGGGCAGGTGCAGCTCCTGCACGGCGCCCCGGAGACCCTGCCGCACTCGGCCGAGGACCGCCGCGCGCTCGTCGACGACGTGCTGCGGGTGCTGCTCACCGCCCCCGCCGAGGGCTGATGCGCTTCGCGGTCCGGGTCCGGCCGGGTGCGCGCCGCGCGGCCGTCGGCGGGCGCCGGGGCGACGCGCTCGTGGTCGCCGTCGCGGCACCCGCGGTGGCGGGCAAGGCCAACGAGGCGGTGTGCCGCGCGCTCGCCGCGGCGTTCGGCGTGCGCCCCGGGAACGTGCTGATCATCAGCGGTGACCGCGCGCGGGACAAGGTCGTCGAACTCGACCCGGCACCGCCGGACGCCCCGGCCACACTGGACCGATTGCGGGACAACGGGCCGTGACGGTTGCCTCACCTGGGCCGCCACCGGGACGCCGATTACGACAATCCGCCCCCTACGGGGGAGAATGCCCCGACAACTGATTGCCCGGGAGGTGATGGTGGACGACCTGACCGTTGCACTGGGCATCGGGGCGTTGGTGCTGCTGCTGGCGGTGCTGGCCGTGCGGGTGTCGGTCCGGCTCGGTCTGCCGTCGCTGTTGCTCTACCTGGGAATCGGCGTGCTGCTCGGCGAGGCCGGGCTGGGCATCGAGTTCTCCAACGCCGACCTGACCCAGTCGCTCGGTCTGGCCGCGCTGGTCATGATCCTGGCCGAGGGTGGCCTCACCACCCGCTGGGTCGAGGTCAAACCGGCGCTCTGGCCGGGAGTGGCACTGTCCACTGTGGCCGTCGGGGTCAGCATCGGGGTGACCGCGCTCGGGTTGCACCTGGTCCTGGACTTCGACTGGCGGTTGGCCCTGCTCTGGGGCGCGGTGCTGGCCTCCACCGACGCCGCCGCCGTGTTCAGCGTGCTGCGCAACCTCTCGGTCACCCGGCGGCTGGTCGGGTCGCTGGAGCTGGAGAGCGGCATGAACGACGCCCCCAGCTACATCGCCGTGGTGCTGCTGGCCTCCACCGACCCGGTCACCTGGTCGCTGCCGCTCACCCTGGCCTACGAACTCGCGGTGGGCCTGGCCCTCGGCGTCGGCCTGGGCTGGCTGGGGGCCCTCACCCTGCGCCGCGCCGCGCTGCCCGCCACCGGCCTGTACCCGCTGGCCACGGTCGCGGTGTGCGTGCTCGCCTTCGCGGGCGGGCAGGCCGCGCACGCCTCCGGGCTGCTCGCCGCCTACGTCGCCGGGTTGGTGCTGGGCAACTCCAAGCTGCCGCACCGCTCCGACACGGTCTCCTTCGCCGAGGGGCTGGGCTGGTTGGCGCAGATCGGCCTGTTCGTCCTCTTGGGACTGTTCGCCTCACCGAGCAGGCTGCTCGACGCGATCATCCCCGGGCTGGTCGCCGGTGCCCTGCTGACCCTGCTGGCCCGGCCGCTGTCCGTGCTGGTGTCGATGGTGCCGTTCCGGATGCCCTGGCGCGAACAGGTCTTCCTGTCCTGGGCCGGGTTGCGCGGGGCCGTGCCCATCGTGCTGGCCATGATCCCGCTGTCGCAGGGCATCCCCGGCGCGCAGCAACTCGTCGACGCCGTGTTCGTGCTGGTGATCGTGCTGACCCTGGTGCAGGGCACCACGCTCGGGCTGCTGGCGAAGCTGCTGCGGCTCGACACCGGTGCGCAGCCCAAGGAGGTCGACGTCGACGTGGCCACCCTCGACGAGCTGAACGCGGAGCTGTTGCAGGTCACCATCCCCGTCGGGTCCAAGCTGCACGGCGTCTACCTGTCGGAGCTGCGGCTGCCGCCGGGCGCCTCGGTCAGCCTCGTCGCCCGCGGCGCGGGCGCGTTCACCCCGGTCACCACGACCCGGTTGCAGGAGCTGGACCAGGTCCTGGTGGTCACCACGCAGGAGGCCAGGGCCGCCGCCGAGACCCGCATCCGCGCGGTCGACCGGGCGGGCCGCTTCGCCCGCTGGAAGGGCGAGACCGGCAAACCCTGAGCCGTGACGCCGATCCCACCCGGTGGATCGGACTCGATCCGCGGCGCCGCGTCGGCTATGGTCTTCGGCAAGGTCATGAGTGCCAGCGTCAAGCCCCGGTTTGCTGGCCGGCAACCCTCCTCCGCGGTGGGGTGCCCCGGGTGAGGACCTGGTCCTCCCGCGAGGTGCGGGACGGGCAAGCGCGGACCCCCCTCACCGGCCAGGGTCCTGGAGACCTTGGAGGCACCCCGTGACGCTCGCCATCCCCAGCCGCCGCACCGCCGAACCGGCCCGCGACACCGGGTGTCCCACCGGCTGCACCACCGAGCCCGTGCCCGCGACCGCCGCTGTCGAGGCCGCCGCCGGTATCCCCGCCGTGCCGCCCGTGGTGGGGGCGCGGCTGGCGGTCCCGCTGGTCGACGGCCGCCGGGTGCCCTACGCCAACCTCGACCACGCCGCCAGCACCCCCGCCCTGGAGGCCGTGCGCGACGCCGTGGACGAGCTGCTGCCCTGGTACGCCAGCGTGCACCGCGGCGCGGGCTTCGCCTCCCAGGTCTGCACCCGCGTGCACGACCAGGCCCGCGATGTGCTCCGCCGGTTCGTCGGCGCCCACCGCACCGACCAGGTCATCTTCACCCGCAACACCACCGACAGCCTGAACCTGCTGGCCGGGGCGCTGCCCAGGGGCACGTCCGTGGTCCTGTTCGACACCGAGCACCACGCGGCGCTGTTGCCCTGGCGCGGCCCGCGCGTGCACCGCCTGCGCACCCCGGAGAGCGCGGGCGACGCTGCCCTGGCGCTGGACCGGGCGCTGGCCGACTGCGCCGTCGGGCCGCGCCTGGTGGTGCTGACCGCCGCCTCCAACGTCACCGGCGAGGTCTGGCCGATCGCCGAGCTGTCCGCCGTCGCCCGCCGCCACGGCGCCAGGGTCGCCCTCGACGCCGCGCAGCTCGCCCCGCACCGGCCGGTCGACATCCGCGCCCTCGACGTCGACTGGGTCGCCCTGTCCGGGCACAAGCTCTACGCCCCGTTCGGCGCGGGCGCCCTCGTCGGCCGCGCCGACTGGCTCAGGGCCGCCGAACCGCACCTGGTCGGCGGCGGCGCCACCGCCTCGGTCACCGACCGCGGCGACCGGCTCGCGGTGACCTGGTCGACCGGCCCGGAGCGGCACGAGGCCGGGTCGCCGAACGTGGTCGGCGTGCACGCGCTGGCCACCGCCTGCGAGGCGATCACCCGGCACGGCTGGGACGCCGTGGTCGAGCACGAGCGGGTCCTGCTGCACCGGCTGCGCGCCGGGCTCGCCACCGTCCCCGGCCTGCGCCCGCTGAGCCTGTTCGGCGCGGAGCACGACCGGGTCGGCGTCGTCAGCTTCACCGTCGACGGCCTCGACTCCGGCCTGGCCGCGGCGGTCCTGTCCGCCGAGCACGGCATCGGCGTGCGCGACGGCGCGTTCTGCGCGCACGTGGCCACCGCCAGGCTGCTCGACCGGGCAGGCAGCTCCGAGCGGCGGGCGCTGCGGGTCAGCATCGGCCTGGGCACGACGCCAGAGCACGTGGACCGGCTCGTCGCCGCGCTGCACGCCCTCGTCGACGGTGGCCCGGCCGCCGAGTACGCCCTCGTCGACGGCCGCTGGGCGCCGGTGGAGGACCCCCGGCCGCTGCCGCCGTTCCTGCGCGAGCTGCCCTGAGCCCGGTCGACGGCCGGGCGGGTCGGCCGACCGTGGACAATGGGGTGGTGAGCAGTGAGGAACGCGATGGGGTGAGCGCGGCACCGGTGCCGCCGCGCAGGGCAGCGCTGCTGGTCGGCACGGCGGTGGTGGTGTACGCGCTCGACCTGGTCACGAAGATCCTGGTCACCGCCAACCTGGAGGGCGAGCCGCCGGTGCGGCTGCTCGGCGGGCTGGTCTACCTCGACCTCATCCGCAACCCCGGGGCCGCGTTCTCCATGGCCACCGGGATGACCTGGCTGCTGACCCTGGTCGCCATCGGGGTCGTGGTCGCCATCGTCTGGGTCATCCCCAAGCTGCGCTCGCCGGGCTGGGCGCTGGGCCTGGGCCTGGTGCTCGCGGGCGCGCTGGGCAACCTGACCGACCGGCTGTTCCGCGCCCCCGGGGCGTTCCAGGGGCACGTGGTCGACTTCGTGTCGGTGTTCGGCCCGAACGGCGAGTACTTCCCGGTGTTCAACGTGGCCGACTCCGGCATCAGCGTCGGCGGCGTGCTCATCGTGCTGATGGCCCTGCTGGGCCGCGACTACGACGGCAGCCTGACCACGAAGTCCGAGAAGAAGGCGGCCACCGGTGAGTGACACGCGGACCCTGCCCATCCCCGACGGCCTCGACGGCATGCGCGTCGACGCCGGTCTGTCGAAGCTGCTTGGCATCTCCCGCACCGTCGTCGTGGCCCTCACCGAAGCCGGTGACGTGCTGGTCGACGGTCGACCCGCGGGCAAGTCCGACCGGCTGCTGGCGGGCGCCTGGCTGGAGGTGACCCTGCCGCAGCCGGACCGCCCGGTGGAGCTGAAGGCGGTGGCGGTGCCCGGCCTGGAGATCATCCACCAGGACGACGACGTGGTGGTGGTGGACAAGCCGGTCGGCGTCGCCGCCCACCCCAGCCCCGGCTGGTCCGGCCCCACGGTCATCGGCGGCCTCGCCGCGGCGGGCCTGCGCATCTCCACCTCCGGGGCCGCCGAGCGCCAGGGCGTCGTGCACCGCCTCGACGTCGGGACGACCGGGGTGATGGTGGTCGCCAAGAGCGAGCACGCCTACACAGTGCTCAAGCGGGCGTTCAAGGAGCGCACCGTCGAGAAGCGCTACCACGCGCTGGTGCAGGGCCACCCCGACCCGAGCGTCGGGACGATCGACGCCCCCATCGACCGCCACCCGCGCCACGACTACCGGTGGGCGGTGGTGGCGGGCGGCAAGCCGAGCATCACCCACTACGAGACCATCGAGGCCTTCCGCGCCGCGTCGCTGCTCGACGTCAAGCTGGAGACCGGCCGCACCCACCAGATCCGGGTCCACTTCAGCGCCCTGCGCCACCCCTGCGTCGGCGACCTCACCTACGGTGCCGACCCCACCCTGGCCAAGCGCCTCGGCCTCACCCGCCAGTGGCTGCACGCCCGCACCCTCGGCTTCCACCACCCCGCCGACGGCCGGTGGGTCGAGTTCACCAGCGAGTACCCCGCCGACCTCGCCGCCGCCCTGGCCACCCTGGCCGACGACTACTGACCGACCGGTTCCTTCGCGTGTCCGGGTGCGCGGGCGGGGTTCGAGCGGTTACGTTGGGGCCCCGCCCGACGCCCTGGTGGCGACCCCCGGAGGCCGCGATGACCAGCCCACGCGACACCGAGCAGCTCAACGACCACCTGGTCGTCGACGGCGTGATCGGGGGTGTCCCGGGCCAGGCCGCGGATCTCGACACCGCGGATCTCGACACCCCCGCCCGCGGTCTCCCGGCACCCGACTACGACCGGGGCCCGCCCACCTCGCCGATCCCGGCGCAGCGGACGGCGCAGGCCAAGAAGGGGTTCTTCTCCCGGTTGTTCAACCGGGGCTAGTTCTCCACGGCCCAGGTCAGGGCGAGGTCTTCCTCGTCCGGCCGGGGGCTCCAGCGGACCGAGGTCACCGCCAGTTGCTCGGGCACCACGTACACCGTGTGCCCGCCCGCCGTCTCGCCCGGTGCGACGCCGATGCGGTGCGGGGGGCGGGAGGACAACGACACCGGGGCCTTGCCGACGGTCTCGCCCTCCGGGGTGACCAGCACCAGGTACAGGTCCGGCAGCGTGGAGAAGTGGACCGACCCGCGGTTGGTCAGCTCGGTGTGCACGACGATCGAGCGCTCGCCCGGTTGCAGGCGGTAGCCCGCGGCGGTGAACAGGTAGTCGGCCGGGTCGACGACCTCGACCAGGCGCACGGCGAGGCGTTCGCCCTCCAGGCCGGTGGTCTCCAGGCTGTTGCCGACGGTCCCGGTGCGGCTCGCCGCGGTGCGGGTGGTCGGCTGGGTGCGCTCGACCGGCAGCTCCACCTGGGTGGGCGGCTGGTCGCCGCGGGCCCAGGTCGACACCTGCGGCGGGCCCCAGGTGCTCATCGGCTCGTTGGGCGCAGGGAACGGCTGGCTCTGCGGGGCGTGACCGGCGTTGTGGTTGTGGTGCGGCGGGGCCTGCGCCGGGAAGGGTTGGCTCGGCGGGCCCATCTGCGCCGGGAACGGCTGGCTCTGCGGGTTGACCTGGTACGGCCCGCTCTGCTGGCCGGGGTGGTTGTTCTGCTGGTACTGCGGCGGGTAACCGGGTTGCTGCTGGGGTTGCTGCTGGTACTGCCCCGGCATCGGGTAGCCGACCGGCGCGCTCTGCCGGGCCAACGCCTGCCGCAGGCCGTTGGGGTCGCACTCGACGCCCACGAGCAGCGGCAGCCCGGAGCCGGACAGCGCGACGAGCCGGGAGGCCACCTCGCGCGGGTCCATGCCCAGGCGCGCGGCCACCTCGTGCACCGCGGCCCTGCCCATCTCGGCGACCACGCCGAGCAGGCGGACGTCTACTGGATCGACCACGGTTGGCACGCTACCCGGTCGCCGGGACGGCCGCGCCGGAAGCCGGGGGCCGACACGGCCATGATCGATCAGACCGGGGTGTCGTCGAGCACCGCGGGGTGGCGGGGGTCGTCGGCGCGCACCCCGGTGTCGGCCGTGTGCAGGGGGCGCACCTCGGCGTCGTAGCGGGCGAAGGCGGGCAGCGCCCAGTGCTCCTCGGCGGGCAGCCGCCGGGCCAGGGCGGGCGCGGACAGCCACAGGTGCACCGACAGCTCGTGCGGCAGGCCCCGGCCGAGGAGCAGTTCACCGTCGAGCAGCAGCACGCCCCCCGGCGGCAACCGGGTGTAGTCGGCGCGGGTGGCGCGGTCGGTGGCGGCGTTCCACAGCGCGGGCAGCACCCGGCCGGTGCCGCCGGGGGAGAGCGGGTCGAGGACTTCCCGGCGCAGCGCGCCCTCGTCCAGCCACAGCTCGTAGCGGGCGTCCGGGTCCGCCCGGCCCCGCTCGAACCGCAGCGAGGCGGGCCGCAGGAAGTCGGCCGCGGCGACCCGCAGCACCGGTCGGCCGAGCACCCGCAGCGGCTCCACCAGCGCCTCGGCCAGCTCGTCCGGCCGCGCGGGCGGGGCGCCGTCCAAGATCACCCGAGTCCACTCGGTACGCTCCCCGGCCGTCACCCGGTCGGTGAGTTCGCGGACCAGCACCTCGGGTGTCACGGGGCGGAAGCGCATGGCGTAGTTGTATCAGCTTTCTTGATATGGAAAGGGATTCGCCCACCCGTTCGACACGCGCGCCCCCAATGCCGCAGACCGTCAGACCCCCTCGCTAGGGTGGCGTCGTGGCTGACTCCTTCGCTCATCTTCACGTGCACACCGAGTACTCGATGCTCGACGGAGCGGCCAAGCTCAAGGACATGTTCACCGAGTGCGAGCGGCTCGGGATGCAGTCCGTGGCGATCACCGACCACGGGCACACCAACGGCATCTACGACTTCTTCACCCAGGCCACCAAGGCGGGCATCAAGCCGATCCTGGGCGTCGAGGCCTACGTCGCGCCCGCCTCCCGGTTCACCAAGGAGCGGGTCCGCTGGGGCGACCCCGGCCAGAAGTCCGACGACGTCTCCGGCAGCGGCGCCTACACCCACCAGACGATCTGGGCGCGCAACGCGACCGGCCTGGGCAACCTGATGCGCCTGTCCAGCCTGGCCTCCATGGAGGGCCAGCTCGGCAAGTGGCCGCGGATGGACCGGGAGCTGATCACCGAGCACGCCGACGGGCTGATGGCCACCACCGGCTGCCCGTCCGGCGAGGTGCAGACCCGGCTGCGGCTGGGCCACTTCGACGAGGCGCTGCAAGCCGCCGCCGACTGGCGCGACATCTACGGCAAGGAGCACTTCTTCGTCGAGCTGATGGACCACGGCATCGAGATCGAGAGCCGGGTCCGCGGCGGGCTGGTCGACATCGCCCGCAAGCTCGACATCCCGTTCGTGGTGACCAACGACTCGCACTACACCTTCAAGGGCGAGCGCGAGTCGCACGACGCGCTGCTGTGCGTGCAGACCGGCAAGACCCTGCAGGACCCGACCCGGTTCAAGTTCGACGGCGACGGCTACTACCTCAAGTCCCCGGACGAGATGCGCGCGGTCGACGCCTCCGACCCCTGGCAGGAGGGGTGCCGCAACACCCTGCTGGTGGCCGAGAAGGTCGACCCGACCGGCATGTTCGAGTTCCGCAACCTGATGCCGAAGTTCCCGATCCCCGACGACAAGACCGAGGACGAGTTCTTCCGCGAGCAGGTGTGGGCCGGGATGCGGCGGCGCTTCCCCGAGGGCGTCGACGAGGAGCACACCCGGCAGGTCGAGTTCGAGATCGGCGTCATCACCCAGATGGGCTTCCCGGCCTACTTCCTGGTGGTCGCCGACCTCATCGGCTGGGCCAAGTCCAACGGCATCCGGGTCGGCCCCGGCCGCGGCTCGGCCGCGGGCGCGCTGATCGCCTACGCGATGGGCATCACCGACCTCGACCCGCTGGCGCACGGGCTGATCTTCGAGCGGTTCCTCAACCCCGACCGGGTCAGCCCGCCCGACATCGACATCGACTTCGACGAGCGCAGGCGCGGCGACGTCATCCGCTACACCACCGAGAAGTGGGGCGCGGACAAGGTCGCCCAGGTGATCACCTTCGGCACCATCAAGGCCAAGGCGGCGATCAAGGACTCCGCCCGGGTGCTGTTCGGCCAGCCCGGCTACGCCATCGCCGACCGCATCTCCAAGGCATACCCGCCCGCGGTCATGGCCAAGGACATCCCGCTCAACGGCCTGTTCGACCCGCAGCACAAGCGCTACAACGAGGCCACCGAGATCCGCGAGCTCTACAACAGCGACCCGCAGGTCAAGGAGATCATCGACACCGGCCGCGGGCTGGAGGGCCTGATCCGCAACGCCGGTGTGCACGCCTGCGCGGTCATCCTCTCCGCCGAGCCGCTGATGGAGACCATCCCGCTGTGGAAGCGGCCGCAGGACGGCTCCATCATCACCCAGTTCGACTACCCGACCTGCGAGTCGCTGGGCCTGCTCAAGATGGACTTCCTGGGGCTGCGCAACCTCACGGTCATCGACGACGCGCTGCGCAACATCGAGACCAACGGCAAACCGGTCCCGGACCTGGAGACCCTGGGCCTGGAGGACAAGGCCACCTACGAACTGCTCTCCCGCGGCGACACCCTGGGCGTGTTCCAGCTCGACGGCGGGCCGATGCGCGACCTGCTGCGGCTGATGCGCCCCGACAACTTCGAGGACATCTCCGCGGTCGGCGCGCTCTACCGGCCGGGTCCGATGGGTGCCAAGTCGCACACCAACTACGCGCTGCGCAAGAACAAGCAGCAGGAGATCACCCCCATCCACCCCGCCCTGGCGGAGGCGCTGGAGGACATCCTCGGCACGACCTACGGCCTGATCGTGTACCAGGAGCAGGTCATGGCGATCGCGCAGAAGCTGGCGGGCTACACGCTCGGCCAGGCGGACCTGCTGCGCCGGGCGATGGGCAAGAAGAAGAAGGAGGTCCTGGACGCGGAGTTCGTCAACTTCTCCGGCGGCATGGAGAAGAACGGCTACCCCAAGGACGCGATCAAGACCCTGTGGGACATCCTCGTCCCGTTCGCCGACTACGCGTTCAACAAGGCGCACTCCGCCGCGTACGGGCTGGTCTCCTACTGGACGGCCTACCTCAAGGCGAACTACCCGGCCGAGTACATGGCCGCCCTGCTCACCAGCGTCCGCGACGACAAGGACAAGGCCGCGGTCTACCTGTCGGAGTGCCGCCGGATGGGCATCACGGTGCTGCCGCCGGACGTCAACGAGTCGGAGAAGGACTTCGCCCCGGTCGGCACCGACATCCGCTTCGGCCTCGGTGCGATCCGCAACGTCGGCGCCAACGTGGTCGACTCGATCATCAAGGCGCGCGCGGAGAAGGGCGACTTCGTCGACTTCTCCGACTACCTGCGCAAGGTCGACACCACCGCGTGCAACAAGAAGGTCGTGGAATCCCTGATCAAGTCGGGGGCCTTCGACTCGCTCAAGCACCCGCGCAAGGGCCTGTTCCTCATCCACACCGACGCCGTCGACGCCGTCATGGAGACGAAGAAGGCGGAGGCCGTCGGCCAGTTCGACCTGTTCGGCGCGGGCGGCGGCGCGGACGAGGACGTCTCCAGCGTGTTCGACGTGCGGGTGCCGGACGAGTTCTGGGAGTCCAAGCACCAGTTGGCCCTGGAGCGGGAGATGCTGGGCCTCTACGTCTCCGGGCACCCGCTCAACGGCGTCGAGCACATCCTCACCTCGCAGTCGGACACCTCCATCGCGGCGATCCTGGAGGGCGGCCTGTCCGACGGCGCCCAGGTCGTGATCGGCGGCATCCTCGCCTCGGTCAACCGGCGGGTGAACCGCAACGGCGAGCCGTGGGCGTCGGCGCAGCTCGAGGACCTCGCCGGTGGCATCGAGGTGCTGTTCTTCCCCAAGACCTACGCCGTGGTCGGCATGGGGGTGCTGGAGGACGCGATCGTGCTGGTCAAGGCGCGGGTGGCCAAGCGCGACGACCGCACCTCGCTGATCGCCAACGACCTGGCCGTGCCCGACCTGTCCAACGCCGCGGGCGCCCCGTTCCGGCTGAGCATGGCCGCGACCAAGTGCACCCCGCCGCTGGTCGCCCAGCTCAAGGACGTGCTGGCCGGGCACCCCGGCACCACCGAGGTGCACCTCAAGCTGATCAACGGGCCGCGGCAGACCCTGCTCAAGCTCGACGACGCGCTGCGGGTGCAGCCGTCGCCGTCGCTGATGGGCGACCTCAAGGCGCTGCTGGGACCGGGCTGCCTGTCCTGACCCCCGCTGTCCCGCCCCCCGCCATCCCGGTCCCTGCCCGGGATGGCGGGGGGCGGTGACACCCCGCCACCGCCCGATCACGGTAGGGTGGTTGGTGAACGGGGTTAACCGCTGGTGGAGGGGGATGGACATGTCGGTGCCGGACACCGTGCTCAGGCTGGACACGCCCGAGTACACGCAGGACCCGCACGCGCTGCACGCCGAGCTGCGCCGGGCCGCCCCGGTGCGCGAGGCGATCTTCCCGCGCGGGTTCAAGGGCTGGCTGGTCACCGCCTACGACGACGCCAAGGTCGCGCTGACCGACCCGCGGATCAGCAAGGGCGTCGCCGGGTTCGCCCCCGTCATGGACCGGCACCGGCTGACCGACGCCACCCCGCTGCCGTTCCGGGTGGAGCTGGCCACGCACATGCTCAACTCCGACCCGCCCGACCACACCCGGCTGCGCAAGCTGGTCACCAAGGCGTTCACCAGCCGGGTCGTCGGCAGGCTGCGCGACCGGGTCGAGGGCATCGCCGACGGCCTGCTCGACGCCATGGCGGGCCGCGACACCGTCGACCTCCTCGACGACTACGCCTTCCCGCTGCCGATCACGGTGATCAGCGAACTGCTCGGCGTCCCGGAGGCCGACCGCGACGACTTCCGCTCCTGGACCTCCACCATGATCACCACCGGCCCGCCCGAGGTCACCACGGCCGCGGGCGACGCCATGGGCCGCTACCTGGCCGAGCTGATCGAGCACAAGCGCCGCGAACCCGCCGAGGACCTGCTCTCCGACCTGGTCGGGGCGCACGACGACGGCGACCGGCTCAGCTCCGCGGAACTGGTGTCCATGGCCATGCTGCTGCTCATCGCGGGCCACGAGACCACGGTCAACCTCATCGGCAACGGCGTGCTGGCCCTGCTGCGCAACCCCGACCAGCTCGCCGCCCTGCGCGCCGACCCCGCGCTGCTGCCCGGCGCGGTCGAGGAGTTCCTGCGCTTCGAGGGCCCGATCAACATCGCCACCATGCGCTACACCACCGCCCCGATCACCCTCGGCGGCGTCGAGGTCCCCGAGGGCGAGTTCGTCATGGTCTCCCTCGTCTCCGCCAACCGCGACGAGGCGCACACCGACCGGCCCGACCGCCTCGACATCACCCGCGCCCAGTCCGCGCACCTGGCCTTCGGCCACGGCATCCACTACTGCGTCGGCGCCCCGCTGGCCCGCCTGGAGGCCGCCACCGCCATCGGCCGCCTGCTCGACCGCTTCCCCGCGCTGTCGCTGGCGGCCGACCCGGAGGAACTGCGCTGGCGCGACAGCACCCTGGTCCGCGGCCTGGAAACCCTCCCGGTGAAGCTGACCTGACCGGCCCGTACGCCATACAGCGCAGGGGCCGCGGCCTGCCCGGGCAACCACCACCGGAAATCCGGTTGCGGATACCGCGGTGTTGGGCGTGGCGTGCCGGGCAATCCCGGTGAATCCGGTTCCGGTCGGATAACGTTGGCCGGGTGCGGGGGCGGGTGAGTACGGCGGAGCGCGGGCTGGTCGACGCGCGGCTGCGCGCTGTCCGGCCGCACCTGGTGTTGATCGTCCTCGTCGGACCGCTGCTCGCGGCGGGGGCCACGCTGCTCGGCAACCCGCTGCCCCACCTGGTGGTCCCGCTGGTGCTCGTCCTGGCCGGGGCCTGGTACTTCCGCTCCCGGCTGATGCGCCCGCGCCGCTGGCCGGTGGCCGCGGCGGTCCTCGGCGGACTGGCCGGTCTGCACCTGGGGGCCATGGCGCTGTGGCCGCTGTCGCCCGTCACCGGGGCCGCACTCGGCACCGCCGGGTACTTCCTGGCGGTCGACGCGCGCAGGCGGTTGCTGGAGCCGTACACGCCGGAGCTGGCCGACTCGCGGGTCGAGGTGCCGTGGCAGGCGCGCGGCGACCGCGGGCTGCACCTGCTGGTGGCCCACGACCGGATCACCCTCGCCGGGTCGCGCGGGCGGTTCCGGCTGGTGCGGCCGATGGTGGCGCTCAGCGGGGTCGGCGCCGTGGAGCAGATCCTGGTGGCCCGCCGGGCCACGCTGGAGGTCCCCGGCGTGGGGGAGTTGCGGGTCACGGTCACCCCCGGGCCCGCCGTGCGCATCACCGTCCCGCCGGGGCAGTGGATCGTGCCGACCGACCACGGCCGCGAGATCGCCCGGCTCGTCGCCCGGCGCAAGGAACTCGCGGGCGTCGAGGGCTGACCGCCTGTCCACAGTGGATTCCGGGTTCCGGGGCGATAGGCTCCCCCGCGTGACCCCGGAGGAACTGCTCGCCCTGGACCGCGCCCACGTGTGGCACCCCTACGGCCCGATGCCGGGCACGCAGACCCCGCTGGTGGTCGACAGCGCCCGGGGCACCCGGCTGACCCTGGCCGACGGCCGCGAACTGGTCGACGGCATGTCGTCGTGGTGGGCGGCGATCCACGGCTACCGCCACCCGGTGCTCGACGCGGCGCTCACCGCGCAGGCGGGCCGGATGAGCCACGTCATGTTCGGCGGCCTCACCCACGAGCCCGCCGTGGCCCTGGCCGCGCGCCTGGTCGACATCACCCCGGAACCGCTGCGCCACGTGTTCCTCTGCGACTCCGGCTCGGTCGGCGTCGAGGTCGCGATCAAGATGTGCCTGCAGTACTGGCGCTCCACCGGCAAACCCGGCAAGACCAAGCTGCTCACCTGGCGCGGCGGCTACCACGGCGACACGTTCAACCCGATGAGCGTGTGCGACCCCGAGGGCGGCATGCACAGCCTCTGGCGCGGCGTCCTCCCGGTGCAGCGCTTCGCCGACGCCCCACCCACCGACTTCGACCACGACTACGTCGCCCACCTCGCCGACCTGGTCGAGGCGCACGCCGACGAGTTGGCGGCGGTGATCGTCGAACCGGTGGTCCAGGGCGCGGGCGGAATGCGCTTCCACGACCCGCGCTACCTGCACGTCCTGCGCGAACTGTGCCTCACCCACGACGTCCTGCTGGTCTTCGACGAGATCGCCACCGGCTTCGGCCGCACCGGGGAGCTGTTCGCCGCCGACCACGCGGGCATCAGCCCGGACGTGATGTGCGTCGGCAAGGCGATGACCGGCGGCTACCTGAGCATGGCCGCCACCCTGTGCACCCCCCGCGTCGCCGACGGGATCTCCCGGGGCGAGGTCCCCGTCCTGGCCCACGGCCCCACGTTCATGGGCAACCCGCTGGCCGCCGCCGTCGCCACCGCCTCCATCGACCTGCTGCTGGCCGGGGACTGGCGCGGCACGGTCGGGCGCATCGAGGCCGAACTGCGCACCGGCCTCGCCCCCGCCCTGGACCTCCCGGGCGTGCGGGAGGTGCGGGTCCTCGGCGCGATCGGCGTCGTCCAACTCGACCACGAGGTCAACATGGCCGCCGCCACCGCCGCCGCCGTCACCGCCGGGGTCTGGCTCCGCCCCTTCCGCGACCTGATCTACACGATGCCCCCCTACATCTGCACGACCGAGGACATCGGCCGGATCACCGCCGGGATCACCGCCGCGGCAGCGGTGGGCTGACCCCCACCGGCGCAGCCGCCGATCACCCCGCCAGCCGCCGGCCTGGCGGCCAGCCACCCCGAGCCGTCAGCGGCGCAGCCGCCGACCACCCCCGCAACCGCCGGCCCGGCGCCGGAATGCCCGGGTGGGTGGATGTGCTTGGGTGGGGGAAGCGATCATGTGCAAGCCTGCCTGGGCAGTGGGGCACTCTTTTCGCCCCACTCGGTCACACCAGGCGCATGATCGCTGTAGGGGCCCCGCCCAAGCAGATCCACCCACCCGGGCACGCCCAACAAACGACCGGGCTTTGAAACCCAACCACAGCCGAGCAGATCACAAGGAGCAAGGCCGCTCCGCCGGTCCAGCGCAGTGACGTTCGCCGGTTCCGGTGGGTGTTCGACAAGGCCCGGCGCTAGCCTGACCCACCGTGAGTGTCCTCGTGATCAGCGGGACCGGCACCGACGTCGGCAAGACCGTCGTCACCGCCGGGGTCGCCGCGCTCGCCCGGGCCGCGGGCCGCCGGGTCGCCGTGCTCAAGCCCGCCCAGACCGGCGTGGCCCTCGACGAGCCGGGCGACCTGGCCGCGGTGACCGCCCTGGCCGGTGCGGTGACCACCGCCGAGCTGCGCCGCTTCCCCGACCCGCTCGCCCCGGAGACCGCCGCCCGCCGGGTGGGGATGCCCCCGGTCCGCCCGTCCGAGGTGGCCGCCGCGACCGCCGAGCTGGCCCGCACCCACGACCTGGTGCTGGTCGAGGGGGCGGGTGGCCTGCTGGTCCGGTTCGACCCCGACGGCGGCACGCTGGCCGACGTGGCCTGGTCGCTGGGCGCCCCGGTGCTGGTGGTGGCGCACGCGGGCCTGGGCACGCTCAACACCGCCGCGCTGACCGCCGAGGCGCTGCGCACCCGGGGAATCGCCTGCGCGGGGGTCGTCGTCGGTTCCTGGCCCGCCGAGCCCGACCTGGCCGCCCGGTGCAACCTCGAGGACCTGCCGCTGGTGACCGGTGCCCCGCTGGTCGGGGTCGTCCCGGCGGGGGTGGGTGGTGCGAATCCCACCGCGTTCGCCGAGGGTGCCCGGCGCTGGCTCGCGCCCAGCCTGGGTGGCGAATTCGACGCCAAGGAGTTCACCGCGCGGGAGTTCGACCCCGCCCGGGGTGAGATTCCTCGCTGAAACCTGTCACCCCCATGCGGCACACTGTCCCATCGGACACGTACACGCAGGTGTCGGGGCGCGCAGTGGCGCCGGGACACCGGTTCGAGGAGGAACACCGTGACGGCAGCCGCCGAGCGCACCCACGACGCCGAGACCGCTCCCCAGGACGCGCCCGCGGACGTCCTCGCCGTCGCCCGCGAGCAGGTGCTGGAGCGCGGGGTCGGCCTGTCCGAGGAGCAGGTGCTCGCCGTGCTGCACCTCGGTGACGACCGGCTCGACGACCTGCTCGCGCTCGCGCACGAGGTCCGGATGAAGTGGTGCGGCCCGGAGGTCGAGGTCGAGGGCATCGTCAGCCTCAAGACCGGCGGCTGCCCGGAGGACTGCCACTTCTGCTCGCAGTCCGGCCGCTTCCCCAGCCCGGTCCGCTCCGCCTGGCTGGACATCCCCGGCCTGGTCGAGGCCGCCCGGCAGACCGCGGCCACCGGTGCCACCGAGTTCTGCATCGTCGCCGCCGTGCGCGGCCCGGACGCCCGGCTGCTCTCGCAGGTCCGCGAGGGCATCAAGGCGATCCGCGAGTCCGGCAACGACATCCAGATCGCCTGCTCGCTGGGGATGCTGACCCAGGAGCAGGTCGACGAGCTGGTCGGCATGGGCGTGCACCGCTACAACCACAACCTGGAGACCGCCCGCTCGCACTTCCCCGAGGTCGTCACCACGCACTCCTGGGAGGAGCGCTGGGACACCCTGCGGATGGTCCGCGAGGCGGGCATGGAGGTCTGCTCCGGCGGCATCCTGGGCATGGGCGAGACGGTGGAGCAGCGCGCCGAGTTCGCCGTGCAGCTCGCCGAGCTGGACCCGCACGAGGTGCCGATGAACTTCCTCATCCCGCAGCCGGGCACCCCCTACGAGCAGTACGAGCCGATCTCCGGCCGCGAGGCGCTGCGCCTGGTGGCCGCGTTCCGGCTGGCGCTGCCGCGCACCATGCTGCGCTTCGCGGGCGGTCGCGAGCTGACCCTGGGCGACCTGGGCGCGGAGAAGGGGATGCTGGGCGGGGTCAACGCGATCATCGTCGGCAACTACCTGACCAACCTCGGCCGCCCGGCGCAGCAGGACCTGGACATGCTGACCGACCTCAAGATGCCGATCAAGGCGCTGAGCGACACCCTCTGAGACCGGGAACCACAGGAGATCGAGCGTGTACTGCGTGCACTGCGGCAAGCCCGCCGCGGAGGGTGAGCACCTGCCCTGCCGGGGCGGGCGGGCCGCGTTGGAGCCGCCGCGCTTCTGCGCCGACTGCGGCAGGCGGATGGTCGTCCAGGTCACCCCGGTGGGCTGGTCGGCCCGGTGCAGTCGGCACGGTGAGCTGACCAGCGCGGGCGCGTCCCGGCTGACCGACTAGTCTCGGGTGATCGGGTCCGCTCCGCGCGGGCGGCCCGGTCACCAGCGGTTCGGCAGCGGGAGGACAGGCGTGGCGGAGGACGCGGTCGGCGCACGGGACGCGGCTCCCCCGACCACCCCGGACCACCCCGGACCCGGCCCCGCCGCGTTCGGGCCGTGGCAGCCGGGCGACGACCCGCACGGCCTCGCCGAGCTGTGGCCCGCGCGGCGACCCGCGCCGGTCGTGGTCAAGCGGGACCTGCTGCCCGCCGTGGGCGTGTTCGGCGTGATCGCGCTGTGCGGGCTGGCCCTGGGTTTCCTGTGGTCCCGGCTGGCGCCTGCGGAACTGGTGCAGATCGTCGACGGCGGCCGGTTGATCCCGCTGCGCTCGGAGAGCCACCACCGCTTCGACGACCTGGTCCTGTTCGTGCTCATGGCCATGGGCGCGGGTCTGGTCACCGGCGCCGCGGTCTGGGCGCTGCGGGAGCGCCGCGGCCCGGTCTACCTGATCGCCGCCACCGGTGGTGCCGCGCTGGCCGCCTGGCTGGCCACCCGGGTCGGCGTCTCCTGGGCCGAGGCGCACTACCCGGTGCCCGCGGCACCCGCCCTGGGCGACGTGCTCACCCTGGCGCCGCGGCTGGAGTCCGGGTGGGCCTTCGTCGCCTGGCCGTTCGGCACCGCGCTCGCCTACGGCCTGGCCGCGGCCTGGAACGGGATGGACGACCTCGGGCGCAGGCTCGGCTGATCCGGCGCCGGGAGCGGTGCGCTCCCGGCGCGGGCGTTCAGTTCAGGCAGATCGGTTCGCTGAACTCCGACGGGGGAGCGGGGACCGCGCGCAGGGTCGACAGGAAACCCGCCTCCCGGTTGAGCAGCTTGCCCACCATCCGCAGCCGGTGCAGCGGACGGGTCTCCTCCAGCAGGTCCTGCCGGTCCTCCATGCTCAGCAGGCAGTCCGCGGCCAGCGCGTGCGCCAGCTCGCAGGTCGCGGTGTCGGCGTCCGGTTCGGACCAGTCCTCGCGCTGCCAGGCCGCGGTGCAGTAGCGGCGGTGCGCCGAGCGCGCGGACTCCGCCAGCAGCGACACCGAGTCGGCGGCGGCGGTGGGCTGCTCGACGTCGGGCACCCACTCCACCCGGCCCATCAGGTACGGGGCGCTGGTGGTGTCCAGTTCGAGCAGTCGGAAGCGCCGCTCCCCGGTGGTGATGATGTCGAACCGCCCGTCCGGCAACCGCTTCGCCTCGCGCAGCGCCGCCGAGCAGCCGATGGCGCTGAGCTGGGCCAGCTCGGTCACCTCGCGCTCCGTCGACGGGCGCAGGGCGATCACCCCGAACTGCCGGTCCGGGACGGTGCCGTTGACCAGGTCCACCGTTAGCTGGCGGTAGCGGGGCTCGAAGATGTGCAGGGGGAGGTTCGCTCCGGGAAGCAGCACCGCCCTGAGCGGGAACAGCGGAAGCGAATCGGCCACCCGACCACGCTACGACGTGGCGACCGTCCCCGCTGTCCGATTGCGGCGTCCGGCGTACCGGAGGGTGCTCTCAGCGCTGCTGACCGGGGGGCTTGAGCACCGCGAAGGCGTCCGTGACGGCCATGCTGGCGTCGGCGAACCGGAACTCCGCCGCGGGCCGCCCGCCCGCCCGGCCGGGCCGGGTGGTGCGCCCGGTGGGCTCCAACAGACCCCGGCGGGACAGCACGCGCTGCAGGTTGGTCGCCGACACCCGGTAGCCCAGGGCGGCGGAGTACAGCTCGCGCAGCGCGGAGATGGTGAACGCGGGTGGGGCGAGGGCGAAGCCGATGTTCGTGTAGGACAGCTTCGCCCGCAGCCGGTCGCGGGCGCGCACGGCGATCGCCCGGTGGTCGAAGGCGGTGTCCGGCAGCGACTCGAGCTGGTGCCACTCGGTGTCGCCGGGCAGCTCCGGGTCCAGGTGCGAGGGCACCAGGCAGAGGAAGGCGCTGGCGATCACCCGCGCCCCAGGGGTGCGGTCGGGGGCGCTGAACACGGCCAACTGCTCGACGTGCGACACCTGCCGCACGTCGACCTTCTCGGCGAGCTGGCGCCGGATCGAGGTCTCCACGTCCTCGTCCATCCGCAGCAGGCCTCCGGGCAGTGACCACCTGTGCGCGTGCGGTTCCATCGCCCGCTGCCACAGCAGGACCCGCAGTGTTCCCTGCCTCACTTGCAGCACCGCGGCGAGCACTTCGTGGTGGATCGGGGCGGTCGCGGTGGTAGCATCAGCCATGTTTTCGATCCTAAGGCGAAAACCTCGGGAGCGAAAATCGGACATCTGAGGAGGGGCCCATGACCGCGGAAATGCTCGACCTGACCCCCTACGGCGGGGTGGAGGCGGACGCCGCGTGGCGGGACGAGGTGCGGCGGCTGGTGGCCGAGCGCGACGCGGTGCTGCTCGCGCACAACTACCAGCTTCCCGAGATCCAGGACATCGCCGACCACACCGGTGACTCGCTGGCGCTGAGCCGGATCGCGGTCACCAGCGACGCGTCCACCATCATCTTCTGCGGCGTGCACTTCATGGCCGAGACCGCGAAGATCCTCAGCCCGGACAAGACCGTGCTGATCCCGGACGAGCGCGCGGGCTGCTCGCTGGCGGACTCCATCACCGGCGCCGAGCTGCGCGCCTGGAAGACCGAGCACCCCGGTGCGGTCGTGGTGTCCTACGTGAACACCACCGCCGAGGTGAAGGCGGAGACCGACATCTGCTGCACCTCCTCCAACGCCGTCGACGTGGTCGCCTCGATCCCGGCCGACCGCGAGGTGCTGTTCCTGCCCGACCAGTTCCTCGGCGCGCACGTCAAGCGCGAGACCGGCCGGGAGAACATGCACATCTGGGCGGGGGAGTGCCACGTGCACGCGGGCATCAACGGCCCCGAGTTGGCCGAGCGCGCGGCGGCGAACCCGGACGCGGACCTGTTCATCCACCCCGAGTGCGGTTGCGCCACCTCCGCGCTCTACCTCGCCGGTGAGGGCATCGTGCCCAGCGAGAAGGTCAAGATCCTCTCCACCGGCGACATGGTGACCCAGGCCCGCGCCACCAAGGCCAGTTCGGTGCTGGTGGCCACCGAGATCGGGATGCTGCACCAGTTGCGCAAGGCCGCCCCCGACATCGAGTTCAACGCCGTCAACGACCGCGCGTCCTGCCGGTACATGAAGATGATCACCCCGGCGGCGCTGCTGCGGTCGCTGCGGGAGAACCGCGACGAGGTGCACGTCGACCCCGACACCGCCGCCCGCGCCCGCGGCGCGGTGCAGCGGATGATCGAGATCGGCCAGTCGGGCGGCGGGGAGTGAGCGCGCCGACCTGGGAGGCCCGCGCCGACCTGGTGGTCGTCGGGACGGGTGTCGCCGGGTTGACGGCGGCGTTGCGGGCACGGTCACTGGGGCTGCGGGTCCTGGTGGTCACCAAGGCCGCCGCCGAGGACGGCAACACCCGCTGGGCGCAGGGCGGCGTGGCCGTCGTGCTGCCCGGTGAGCACGACGAGGGCGACTCGGTGCGCGCGCACGTCGCCGACACCCTGGTCGCG
Source organism: Actinokineospora spheciospongiae (assembly GCF_003182415.1). NCBI lineage: Bacteria > Bacillati > Actinomycetota > Actinomycetes > Pseudonocardiales > Pseudonocardiaceae > Actinokineospora > Actinokineospora spheciospongiae. The sequence continues at coordinate 448,896 of NZ_QHCP01000005.1, forward strand.
GGCGCGGGCCTGTGCGACGAGGACGCGGTCCGGGCGATCATCGCCGACGGCCCCGCCGCCGTCGCCCGGCTGCGCGAGCGCGGCGCGGTGTTCGACGCGCGGCCCGACGGGAAGCTGGCCCGGACCAGGGAGGGCGGGCACACCGCGTTCCGGGTGGTGCACGCGGGCGGCGACGCCACCGGCGCCGAGGTCGAGCGCGCCCTGGTCGCCGCCGCCCGCGGCGGCCGGGTGCCGGTGCTGGAGGGGCACGTCGCCGTGCAGGCGCTGCGCACCCCCACCGGGGCGGTCGTCGGCCTGCACGTGCTCGACGACGCCGGGGTGCCCGGCGTCCTCAGCGCCCCGGCGGTGCTGCTGGCCACCGGCGGGCTCGGCCAGCTCTACCAGGCCACCTCCAACCCCGAGGTCGCCACCGGCGACGGGCTCGCGCTGGCGCTGCGCGCGGGCGCCCCGGTCGCCGACGTCGAGTTCGTGCAGTTCCACCCCACCGTCCTCTACACCGGTGCGGGCGCCCGCGGGCGCTGCCCGCTGGTGACAGAGGCGGTCCGGGGAGAGGGGGCGGTGCTGGTCGACGCCACCGGCGCCCGGGTCATGGAAGGCGTGCACCCGCTGGCCGACCTGGCACCGCGCGACGTGGTGGCCGCCGCCATCACCCGGCACATGGCGCTGGGCCGCGGCGGGATCGACGACCACGTCTTCCTCGACGCCACCCACCTCGACGCCGCGACGTTCCGCCGCCGCTTCCCGACCGTGCACGCCGCCTGCCTCGCCGCGGGCGTCGACCCGGCGGTCGCACCGATCCCGGTGGCCCCCGCCGCGCACTTCGCCTGCGGCGGCGTGCTGACCGACGTGGACGGCCGCACCCCGGTCCCCGGCCTGTACGCGGCGGGCGAGGTGGCGCGCACCGGCCTGCACGGCGCGAACCGGCTCGCCTCCAACAGCCTGCTGGAGGGCCTGGTCGTGGGGGAGCGCGCCGCCGAGGCGGTCGCCGCCGACCTGGCGGGCGGGCGGCTCGCCGACACCTGCCTGGCCGTCGTGCCCGACCTGCCGGTGGCCCCGGTCGCCGACCGGGACGTGCTGCAACGGGTGATGAGCCGCTACGCCGCGATCGGCCGCGAGGCCGAGGGCCTGGCGATCGTCGGGTCCGTGCTGGACGTGACCGCCGCCGAGCGGGTGCTCGACACCCGCACCCTGGTCGAGGACGCGGCGCTGACCCTGGTCGCCCGCGCCCTCATCGCCGCCGCCGCGACCCGCACCGAGTCCCGTGGCTGCCACGTGCGCACCGACTTCCCGGCCCGCGACGACGCGGCCTGGTCGCACCCGACCATCATCCGGCTGACGCCGTCCGGCCAGCCGGTCCCCGTCCACCCGATCGCGCTGCGAGGTGTCGCGTGAGCACCGAACCCCTTGGTGTGGAAGCCTTCTCGGGCATCATCGCCATCGCCCTGGCCGAGGACCTGGCCCACGGGCCGGACGCCACGACCGAGGCCACCGTGCCCGCCGACGCGGTCGCGGTGGCCGAGCTGACCCCGCGCGCAGCGGGCGTGCTGGCCGGGGTCGGGGTCGCCGAGGAGGTGTTCCGCCAGGTCCTGCCCGACGTCGAGGTCCTGGGCGCGCGGTCCGACGGGTCCGCCGCCGAGCCCGGGGTGCCCGCGCTGACGGTCCGGGGGACCACCCGCGCCCTGCTCACGGCCGAGCGCACGGCGCTCAACTTCCTGTGCCACCTCTCGGGGATCGCCACCGCCACCCACGAGTGGGTGCGCGCGGTGGAGGGCACCGGCGCTGCTGTGCGCGACTCGCGCAAGACCCTCCCGGGCCTGCGCGTGCTGGAGAAGTACGCGGTCCGCTGCGGCGGCGGGGTGAACCACCGGATGGCCCTCGGCGACGCGGTCCTGATCAAGGACAACCACGTCCTGGCAGCCGGGTCGGTGGCGAAGGCCCTTGCGGCGGTTCGTGCGCATGCGCCGGAGTTGCCGTGCGAGGTCGAGGTGGACACGTTGGTCCAGCTCGACGAGGCGCTGGCGGAGAACGCGGAACTGGTGCTGCTGGACAACTTCACCGTTGCCGAGTGCGCCGAGGCGGTCCGTCGTGCCGCAGGCACCGGGACCCGGTTGGAGGCCTCCGGCGGGTTGACGCTCGACGTGGCCAGGGCCTACGCCGAGACCGGCGTGGACTACCTGGCGGTCGGGGCGCTGACGCACTCCTCGCCCGCGCTCGACCTGGGCATGGACCTGCGCTAGGCCCCGGGTTCAGTTCTGGGACCGGGCGACCAGGTCGTTCAGGCCCGCCAGCAGGTGCTCCGGTCGGGGGGAGCGCTGCGGGTCGAGCAGCCACTGCAGGGCGAGCCCGTCGCAGACGGCGAGGATGAAGCCCGCCACGGCGGTGCAGCGGGGGTCGTCGGCGTGGACGTCGGCGTCGCCGTAGGAGGTGGCGACGATCTCGGCCACCCGGGTGCGGGTGCGGTCCTGCACCTCGGCGAGTTGTTCGCGCAGTGCAGGGTCGCGTTCGGCCTGGGCGAGGGCTTCGACGAAGCTCAGCAGCAGCGCGCGCTTGTCGGCCAGGTGCAGCAGCACGGTCGCCCAGGTGAGGTGGGCGCGTTGCAGCGGGGAGGCGTGCGGGTCGGCCAGGGCGACTTCGGCGAGGGCGTCGGTCCACTCCTCGAACACGTCGCCCAGGGCGGCGTTGAGCAGGCCGTTCTTGGAGCCGAAGTGGTAGCCGATCGAGGCCAGGTTGGTGCCGGAGGCGGCCACCAGGTCGCGCGCGGTGATGTGCGCGTAGCCCTTGTCCTCCAGCAGCCGCCGGGCGGCGTCGAGCAGCAGTTCCCGATGTCCCACCCGTGCAGGGTAGTTGCCCCGTCCATCTATACGGATGTATAAATCCGGGGAGCAGACCAGCGGGAGGTCCGATGAGTTCGGCCGAAGTCGACAACCACGCCAGCGACACCCTCCCCGACGGGCCCCGGCTGCCACGGGCGGTGCAGACGATCCTGTTCATGCGCTCCCGGGCCCGCTTCTCCCCGCGCTGGCAGGCCCGCTACGGCCACACCTACACCGTCCGCCTCGCCGCCGGGCGCACCGTGGTCGCGGTGACCCGACCGGAGGACATCCGCGAGGTCTTCGCCGGGTCGCCGTCGGTGTTCCACGCCGGGGAGGGCAACGCGATCCTGGCCCCGGTCATGGGGCACGAATCAGTCCTCATCCTCGACGAGGCCGCGCACCTGTCCGCGCGCAAGCGCTTGATGCCCGCGTTCAACGGGGCCGCCCTGCGCGGCTACGGCGGGATGATGGAGGGGCTGGCGACGGCGGCCGCGGAGAAGTGGCCGGTGGGCAAGCCGTTCGCCACGCACCGCACCATGAACGAGGTGACCCTGGAGATCATCCTCCGGGTCGTGTTCGGCATGGCCGAGGGCGAGCGCCTGGCGAAGCTGCGCCCGCTGATCAACAAGGTCACCGACATCGGCCCGATCGCGGTCCTCGGCTGGACCTTCCCGAAGCTCGGCGGCCTGTGGCCGTGGAAGCGCAACGCCGAGAACATCACCGCCGTCGACGCCCTGCTGTACGAGGAGATCGCCGAGCGCCGGGGCCGCCCCGACCTCGCCACCCGCGACGACGTGCTCTCCCGCCTGCTGGCCGCCGACCCGGACGCCCGCGCGGTCGAACTCCGCGACCACATGATGACGCTGCTGCTCGCGGGCCACGAAACCACCGCCACCGCGCTCGCCTGGTCCCTGCACGAACTCTCCCGCCGCCCCGAGGTCCTGCGCGCCGCCCAGCGGGCCGCCGACACCGGCGACGACGACTACCTCCAGGCGGTGGCCAAGGAAGCCATGCGCCTGCGCCCCATCATCTACAGCGTCGCCCGCCGCCTCACCGAACCCACGGTGATCGCGGGCCACCGCCTGCCGAGGGGCACCATCGTCTCGCCCAGCATCGGCCTGGTGCAGCGCAACCCGGACCACTTCGACGACCCGGACGAGTTCCGCCCCGAGCGCTTCCTCGGCACCTCACCGGAATCGGGCACGTGGATTCCGTTCGGCGGCGGCGTCCGCCGCTGCCTGGGGGCGGGGTTCTCGCTGCAGGAGGCGGTGGTGGTCCTGCGCGCGATCCTGACCCGCTACGACCTGGAACCGGTGGGGCCGCCCGAGCCGCCCAAGTCGCGCAACATCACGCTGATCCCGTCGAAGGGTGCCCGCGTCATCGCCCGTCGGCGCTGATCCGGCCCTGCTGAGTCATGTGTTTCGGGCTCAAGCCCGGGGTTTGTGGGTGTGCCTGGCTGGGTGTGCTCGGCTTTCGAGCGCCGGGTTTTTTGCGGGTGTGCCCGGCTGGGTGGATGTGTTTGGCCGGGGCCCCTATGGCGATCATGTGCTCCAGTGTGACCGGGTGGGGCTGAAAAGATGCCCCACCGCCCAGGCAGGCTGTCACATGATCGCCACCCCCGGCCAAACACATCCACCCACCCGGGCAGTTGACTCGCTGGACCGCCGGTTCTCGGGGTGGGCGGCTGGCCAATCGCATCCACCCACCCGGGCGTTTGCTTGGCCGGGCCGGCGGTTTTCGGGGTGGGCGGCTGGCCGAGCGCATCCATCCACCCGGGCATTCGCTCGCCGGGCCGCCGGTTCTTGGGGTGGTCGGCCTGCGTTCAGGACATTCACTCCACCCGGGCATTCGCTCGCCGGGCTGGCGGTGTGGTGGGTAGTTGGCGGCTGCGCTGATGGGGTTCGGCGCGGCTGCCGGGCCGCCGGGCCGGGGGCGGCTGGTTGTGCTGCGCCGGCCGGGTGGTTGGGCGGCGGTTTGTGGGTGGCTGGTTGGCTTTGGGGCGGGTCCTAGAGCCTGCGGTTGGCCAGTACCGGGATCGCCTCGCGGGTCTTGGTCACCGAGTCCGGGTCGATGTCCACCACCAGCAGGTCCGGGGTTGGGCCCAGTGAGGCCGCGATCGCGCCGGTCGGGGTCGCGACCAGGCTGTGGCCGATGCCGGTCGGGGCCTTGCTCGGGGTGCCGGGGTCGGCTTGGCCGCAGGCCAGCACCCACGCCGTGGCGTCGAGGGCGCGGGCGCGGACCAGGAGTTCCCATTGCTCCCGCTTGCCCTCGCCCGCCCCCCACGACGCCGCCACCAGCAGTGCCGCCGCGCCCTGGGCGGCCAGTGCTCGGTACAGCTCGGGGAACCGTACGTCGTAGCAGGTGGTGAGGCCGAGGGTCAGGTCGTCGACGGTCACCGTGACCAGTTCCGAACCCGGGGCGACCGTGCGGGACTCGGTGAAGCCGAACGCGTCGAAGAGGTGGATCTTGTCGTAGCCGCGGTGTTCGCCGCGGCCGGTGATCAGGAGGGTGTTGAACACCCGGCCGTCGTCGGCCGGGGTGAACATGCCCGCGACCACCAGCACGCCGTGCTCGTCGGCGATCTCGCGCACCGCCGAGGCCCACGGGCCGTCCAGCGGTTCGGCGATCGGGCCCAGGGGCACGCCGAAGCAGCACTGGGTGGCCTCCGGGAACAGCACCAGCGAGGCCCCCGCCCGCGCCGCCGCGGCGACCCCGGAGCGGACCGCCGCCAGGTTCGCCGCCGGGTCCGGGGTCGAGGTGATCTGACACAGCGCCGCGCGCACTCCGCAACCTCCTGCCGCCGGGGACCCGACTACCCTCGGGTCCCGTGCCGTTCCTGTCCCTCCGCCGCGGTCCGGTCGCGGTGGTGTTCGCCAGTGTCCTCCTGGTCCCCGCCTGCACCACCGACCCCACACCGCCCGCCTCGGGGGACCCGGACGGCAGTTCGCTGGTGATCGGGGTCGCCGCCGAGCCCACCACGCTGGACCCGGTGGCCGGGTACGCGCCGTTCGGTTCCGCGCAGGTCTTCGACGGGCTGGTGGAGCACGCGCCCGGCGGCGCGCTGCGGCCCGCGCTGGCCACCGGCCTGCCCACCCCGGCCCCCGACGGCCGCTCGTGGACCGTGGCGCTGCGCACCGACGTCAGCTTCACCGACGGCAGCGCCTTCGACTCCGGGGACGTGGTGGCGACCTACCGGTCGGTGCTGGCCGCCGACGCCCCGCTGCGCGGTCGGTTCTGGATGCTGTCCGGGGTGCAAGCGGTCGACAAGACCTCGGTGCGGTTCGACCTCAACGCCCCCTGGGCGCAGTTCCCGGAGCTGCTGACCCTGGGCGTGAAGTCCGACGGGCCGCCGTCCGACCCGCCCGTGGGCACCGGGCCCTACCAGGTCGTGAGCTGGACCCGGGGTGTCTCGCTGGAGTTGGAGGCGAACCGGGCGTACTTCGCCGGTCCGCCGGAGATCACCAGGGTGACCCTGGAGTTCCTGCCCGACGACGAAACCCGCGCCCGGCGGATGCGCGAGGGCAGGCTCGACGGCGCCGCGCTGCCGCCGACGCTGGCTGAGGAGTTCGCCAAGACCAATGGCCTGGCCGTGGTCGAGCACAGCAGCGCCGACCTGCGCGCCGTCTCGATCCCCGCGGGCTCGACCGCCGCCGACCCGGCCGTCCTGCTCGCGCTCAACCTCGCCGTCGACCGGGACGCGCTCGTCCGGGACGCGTTGGCGGGCAAGGGGACCGCCGCGTCGCAACCGGTGCCCGAGGTGGCCGCCGAGTTCGTCGAACCCGCCGCCGCCTTCCGGCGCGACACCGCCAGGGCGGCCGAGGTGCTGCTGGCGGCGGGCTGGGTGCCCGGGGCCGACGGGGTGCGGACCCGGGGCGGCGCGGTGGCCGCGTTCGACCTGGCCTACCCGGCGACCGACCTGGTCTCGCGCGACCTGGCCACGGCCTTCGCCAAGTCCGCCGCCGCCGTGGGCGTCAAGGTCACGCCCAAGCCCGCCGACGCCACCACCGACCCGGCCACGCCGAGGCTGACCGCCTTCGGTGACCCGTTCGACCCGGACCGGGCGCTGTACCCGCTGCTGCACCCCGGCGGCGGCGCGGTCGCCGCCGCCCTCGACGCGGAGCGGGCCACCACCGACCCTGCGCAGCGCGCGGTCGCGTTCCGCGCACTGCAACGCGCCTACGCCGCCGCACCGACCATGGTGGTGCTCGCCGCGGTCGACCACACCTACGTGCTGCGCGAGAACTGGAACGGCTACCGGCCGGTCGTCGACACGACCGGCACCGACCACACCTGGGGGCCCTGGTGGAACCTGTCGACCTGGACACCGCGCTGACCGCGCTCGACCCCGACGGCTGGGACGCCGCCCGGGTCCTCGCCGACACACCCGGCGCCCGGGGCCAGGTGTTCCTCGACAGCGCGGGTTCCTCGCTGCCGCCGACACCGGTCCTCGACACCGTTGTCGGGCACCTGCGCCGGGAAGCCGAGGTCGGCGGCTACCGGGCCGCGGCCGAGCGCGCCGACGACCTGGCCGAGGGCTACGCCGTGTTCGCCGAACTCCTGGGCTGCGCGCCCGACGAGGTCGCGTTCACCGACAGCGCCACCCGCTCCTGGCTCGCCGCCGTCGACGCCGTCCCGCTGGCCGAGGGTGACCGGGTCCTGGTCACCGAGGCCGAGTACGCGGGCAACGCCGTGCCGCTGCTCAACCTCGCCGCGAAGGCGGGCGCGACCGTCGAGCCGGTGCCGTCCGGCCCGGACGGCACCGTGGACCTCGACGCGCTGACCCGGCTCCTCGACGAGCGGGTCAGGCTGGTCTCGCTGGTCCACGTGCCCACCAACGGCGGCCTGGTCAACCCGGTCCGCGAGGTCGCCGACGCCGCGCACGCCGTGGGCGCCCTGGTCCTCCTCGACGCCTGCCAGTCCCTCGGCCAGCTCCCGCTGGACGTCGGCGCGCTGGGCGTCGACCTGCTCAGCGGCACCGGGCGCAAGTGGCTGCGCGGCCCGCGCGGCACCGGTGTGCTGGTCGTCCCCGCGCACGTCCGCGAGCGGCTGAGCCCGCGCCTGGTCGACCTGCACAGCGGTTCGTGGGTGGCTCCGGGGGAGATCGAGCTGCGCCGGGACGCGCGGGTGTTCGAGCTGTGGGAGTGCTCGATCGCCGACCGGCTGGGTCTGATCGCCGCCGCCCGCTACGCCCTCGACCTCGGGCCGGATGCCATCGCCGCCGCCGTGGGCGCCCGCGCGGAGCACCTGCGGGCGGGGCTGTCGGCGCTGCCCGGGGTCGAGGTGCGCGACCAGGGCACCCGGCGCTGCGGCATCGTCACCTTCACCGTCGAGGGGGTCGCGGCGGAGGCCGTGCGCGACGCGCTGCGCGGGCAGGGCATCACCGTGACGGTCAGCGGCCGGTCCTCGACCCGGCTGGACATGACCCGGCGCGGCTTGGAGCAGGTGGTGCGGGCCTCGCCGCACTACTTCGTCGGGCGGTCGCAGTTGGACACGGCGGTGGCCGCGGTGCGCACCATCCGGTGAGCTGGGGCACCGCGCGCTGAGCCGCCCGGCCCGACGCCTTACCCTGGTGGGGTTCGCCGAACTCCGGAAGGACCCCATGCTCTCGCGTACCGATCTGCGCTCCGCCGTCCCGTCCGCCGCCGAGCTGCGCACCACGCTGCCCCGCGCCGAGGTCGACGTGGACGCGGCGCTGCATCTGGTGCGACCCATCGTCGAGGACGTGCGCACCCGCGGGGTCGACGCCGCGCTGGAGCTGACCGAGCGCTTCGACGGCGTGCGCCCGGCGAGCGTCCGGGTGCCCGCCGAGGCGCTGGCATCCGCGCTGGCCGGGTTGGACCCGGCCGTGCGGGCCGCGCTGGAGGAGTCGACCTCCCGCGCCCGCCGGGTGCACGCCGACCAGGTGCGCGTCGACAAGACCACCCAGGTCGTGCCCGGCGGCACCGTCACCGAGCGCTGGGTGCCGGTCTCCCGGGTCGGGCTGTACGTGCCCGGCGGGCTCGCGGTGTACCCGTCGAGCGTGGTCATGAACGTCGTCCCGGCGCAGGCCGCGGGCGTGGAGTCGCTGGTGGTGTGCTCACCGCCGCAGGCCGCGTTCGACGGCCTGCCGCACCCGACGGTCCTGGCCGCCGCCGCGCTGCTCGGCGTCGAGGAGGTGTGGGCGGTCGGCGGCGCGCAGGCCCAGGCGCTGCTGGCCTACGGCGGCACCGACACCGACGGCACCGAACTGGCCCCGGTCGACCTGGTCACCGGGCCGGGCAACATCTACGTCGCCGCGGCCAAGCGGCTGCTGCGCGGCCTGATCGGCATCGACGCCGAGGCGGGCCCCACCGAGATCGCCATCCTCGCCGACGAGACCGCCGACCCGGTGCACGTCGCCGCCGACCTGATCAGCCAGGCCGAGCACGACCCGCTGGCCGCCAGCATCCTGGTCACCACCTCGGTCGCCCTGGCCGACGAGGTCGACGCCGAGCTGGAGCGCCAGGTCAAGGCCACCCGGCACGCCGAGCGGGTCACCACCGCGCTGACCGGCGCCCAGTCCGGCACCGTGCTGGTGGCCACCGTCACCGACGGGCTGCGGGTGGTCGACGCCTACGCCGCCGAGCACCTGGAGATCCAGACCGCCGACGCGCGCGCCGTCGCGGCCCGGGTGCGCAACGCGGGCGCGGTGTTCGTCGGCGCCTGGTCCCCGGTGTCGCTGGGCGACTACTGCGCGGGCTCCAACCACGTGCTGCCCACCGGCGGCTGCGCCCGGCACTCCTCGGGGCTGTCGGTGCAGACGTTCCTGCGCGGCATCCACGTCGTCGACTACAGCGAGGACGCGCTGCGCGAGGTGTCCGGGCACGTCGTCGCCCTCGCCGAGGCCGAGGACCTGCCCGCGCACGGCCAGGCCGTCACCGCCCGCTTCCGGGACGGGGCGTGACCGCCCCCGGCTCCCGCGCGGAGCTGTCCGACCTGCCGCTGCGCGCGGACCTGCGCGGCCGGTCCCCGTACGGGGCGCCGCAGCTCGACGTGCCGTACCAGCTCAACACCAACGAGAACCCGTACCCGCCGCCGCCGGAGCTGGTCGCCGACATCACCGCGGCCACCGCCGAGGTCGCCGCGACCCTGCACCGCTACCCGGACCGCGACGCGGTCGGCCTGCGCACCGACCTCGCCGCCTACCTGTCCTCGGCCACCGGGCTCGAGCTGTCCACGGCGAACCTGTGGGCCGCCAACGGGTCCAACGAAATCCTCCAGCAGGTACTCCAGGCCTTCGGCGGCCCGGGGCGCTCCGCGCTGGGCTTCGAGCCGTCGTACTCGATGCACCCGATCATCGCCGCGGGCACCCGCACCGAGTGGGCCCCCACCCCGCGCCGCGCCGACTTCTCCCTCGACGTGGCCGCCGCGGTGGCGGTGCTCGCCGAGCGCGCGCCGGACGTGGTCTTCGTGACCAGCCCGAACAACCCCACCGGCCAGTCCATCCCGCTGACAGACCTGCGCGCGCTGGTCGAGGCCGCCCCGGGCGTCGTCGTGGTCGACGAGGCGTACGCGGAGTTCTCCCCGCAAGACAGCGCGGTGCACCTGATCGAGGAATTCCCCACCCGGGTGATCGTCAGCCGCACCATGAGCAAGGCGTTCGCGTTCGCGGGCGGGCGGCTGGGCTACCTCGCCGCCGCCCCGGCCGTGGTCGACGCCCTGCTGCTGGTCCGCCTGCCCTACCACCTGTCGTCGCTGACGCAGGCCGCCGCCCGCGCGGCGCTGCGGCACGCCGAGGGCACGCTCGCCTCGGTGCACCGGCTCGCCGCCGAACGCGACCGCGTGGCGCACGCCCTGCGCGGCCTCGGCGCCCAGGTCGTCCCCAGCGACGCCAACTTCATCCTCTTCGGACACTTCGACGACCCGGCCGCCGCCTGGCAGTCCTACTTGGACCGGGGCGTCCTGGTCCGGGACGTCGGCATCCCCGGGCACCTGCGGGTCACCGTGGGCACCCCGGAGGAGAACGACGCCTTCCTGTCCGCCAGCAAGGAGATCGTGTGATGACCAACCGCATCGGCCGCGTCGAGCGCAGCACCCGCGAGTCCTCCGTGCTCGTCGAGATCGACCTCGACGGCTCGGGCAAGGTGGAGGTCAGCACCGGCGTCCCCTTCTTCGACCACATGCTCACCGCCTTCGGCACCCACGGCTCCTTCGACCTCACGGTCCGCGCCACCGGCGACATCGAGATCGACGCCCACCACACGGTCGAGGACACCGCCATCGTCCTGGGCCAAGCCCTCCGCGAGGCCCTGGACGACAAGAAGGGCATCCGCCGCTTCGGCGACTGCTGGATTCCGATGGACGAAACCCTCGCCCACGCCGCCGTCGACGTCTCCGGCAGGCCCTACTGCGTGCACACGGGCGAACCGGAGGTCATGGTCGGCTTCACGGTCGGCGGCAACTACCCCACGGTCCTCAACCGCCACGTCTTCGAGTCCATCGCCTTCCACGCCCAGGTCGCCCTGCACCTGCGCGTCGTGCACGGCCGGGACCCGCACCACATCACCGAGGCCGAGTACAAGGCCTTCGCCAGGGCCCTGCGCGCCGCCACCGAACCGGACCCCCGGGTCGGCGGCATCCCGTCGACCAAGGGCGTGCTCTAGGGCCTGTCCTGCCGAGCCCGGGACCTTGGTTGGGATGCCCGGGTGGTTGTGCTCTGTTTTCAAAGCCCGGGGTTTTGGTGGGTGTGCCTGGGTGGGTGCGCTCAGCTTTCGAGCGCCGGGTTTTTTTGCGGGTGTGCCCGGCTGGGTGGATGTGTTTGGCCGGGGCCCCTATGGCGATCATGTGCTCCAGTGTGACCGGGTGGGGCTGAGAAGATGCCCCACCGCCCAGGCAGGCTGTCACATGATCGCCACCCCCGGCCAAACACATCCACCCACCCGGGCAGTTGGCTCGCCGGGCCGGCGGTTTTCAGGGTGGTCGGCTGGGCCGCTGCGCCGGTGGGGTTCGCGGTGGCTGGTGGCCGGGTCGGCGATTGGCGGGGTGGTCGGCTGGGCAAGTACATCCACCCATTCGGGCCTTCGCGTAGCCGGGGTGCCGGTTCTCGGGGGGCTGGTATCCACCCACCCACCTGGGCAGTGGCTCGCCGGGCCGGGGGTTTGGGGTGGTCAGCCTGCTCTGAGGACATGCTCTAGGGTTCGACCCGCCACCCGGATCGAGAGCGGAGCGCGCACAGTGCCCAAGGAAGTCGTGGTCATCGCCCTGATCGCCCTCGCGGGCATCCTCGTCGGTGGTGTCTACTCCACGTACAAGACCGCCAAGGTCGCCGCCGTCGTCCTGGGCCTGCTCGCCCTGGTCGCGGCGGGCGGCGCCGTCGCCTGGTACGTCTCCGGCTGATCCGGGCGGGTCAGCCGATCCCGCCCTCGGTGCGCGCCTTCAACTTCGGTGCCCCGGGGCCGAACTGGGCCAGCCGGTCGTCGGTGTTCGCCAGCAGGCAGGACTTCAACGACAGGCACCCGCACCCGATGCAGGTGTCGAGGTTGTCGCGCAGTCGTTGCAGCGAGTCGATCCGGGCGTTCAGCTCGCCGCGCCAGGTCTTCGACAGCCGGTGCCAGTCCGACTTGGTCGGGGTGCGCTGGTCGGGGAGGGTGGCCAGGGCGTCGCGGATCTCCTCCAGGCTCAGGCCCACCCGCTGCGCCGTGCGGATGAACGCCAGCCGCCGCAGGACCGCCCGGGGGTAGCGCCGCTGGTTGCCCGCGGTGCGCACCGAGTGGATCAGCCTGCGTTCCTCGTAGAAGCGCAGCGCGGTGTGCGGCACGCCACTGCGGTCGGCGACCTCGCCGATGGTCAGCACGTCGGGGAGCTTGGACACCCTCCCGAGACTACCCGCGACCTCCAGGTAGGTCGAAGTACCGCGGCGGCACCCCGGCGGTGAGCCACACCCCGTTCTCGCTGCGGTGGAACACGTGCCCGTCGGCGGCCATCACCGCGGCGCGCACCACCAGCACCACCGGCCTGCCGCGCCGCGCCCCGACCGCCAGGGCCGTGTCCTCGGTCGCCGACAGGTGCACGTGCTGTCGGTTCATCGGCCGCAGCCCCTCGGCGGCGATCGCGCCCAGGGCCGCCGCGACCGTGCCGTGGTAGAGCACCGCGGGCGGGTCGAGCGGGGGCAGGCCGAGGTCGACCGGCACGCTGTGGCCCTGGCTGGCGCGGATGCGGGTGCCGGTCCCGTCGAAGGCGAAGCGGCGCTTGTTGTTGCGCGCCACCACCTCCTCCAGCTCCGCCCGGTCCAGGCCCAGCGCGGCCAGCACGTCGGCGACGGGGACCCAGCCCGCCCCGTCCAGGGTCAGCCCGGCGCTCGCCGGGTCGTGCCGGAGCACCTTCGACAGCCGCTTGGACCGCCGGATCATCTGCTTGTCGTCCATCTCGACACCGAGTGCACCACACCGGCGGCATTCCGCGCGACGGAGTTGACTGTTGACCTCCAGCGCACTGGAGGTCGCACAGTCGTCCCATGAACACCTACGCGGAACTGCCCGCCCTCTACGACCGCCTGATCGGCGACGAGAAGCACCACCTCGCCGCCACCTCGACCCTCGACGTGCTGTGGGTCCTGTACGACCGGGTCCTGCGCGTCGACCCGGCCCACCCCGACGCCCCCGACCGCGACCGCTTCCTGCTGTCCAAGGGGCACGGCCCGATGGCCTACTACGCCATCCTGGCGGCCAAGGGCTTCTTCGAGAAGTCCACACTGGACAACTGGCTCGACTTCGGCTCGATCCTGGGGTACCACCCCGACCGCACGCTGGTCCCGGGCGTGGAGATCGGCTCCGGTTCGCTCGGCCACGGCCTGCCGATCGCCCTGGGCCAGGCGATCGGGCTGTCCGGGCCGCGGGTGTTCGTGCTGCTCGGCGACGGTGAGCTGGACGAGGGCAGCAACCACGAGGCCATCGCGGTGGCGGGCCGCCGCGGGCAGGCGAACCTGACCGCGGTGGTGGTCGACAACGCCAGCGCCACCCACGGCTGGCCCGGCGGCATCGCCGCCCGCTTCGCCGTCGAGGGCTGGGTGACCGCCACCGCCGACGGCCGCGACCACGACGCGCTGGAGCGCGCCCTCACCACCGACCACCCCGACGCGCCGCTGGCCGTCGTCGCCGAGATCAGGGAGAACTGACATGACCACCCAGACCCACCAGACCACCCAGACCCAGCGGGCCACTGGGATGCGCGAAGCCTTCGTCCACACCCTCGCCGACGCCCTCGACCGGGACGACCGGGTGGCCCTGGTCCTCGCCGCCATCTCCGCCGACCGGTTCACCGACCAGTTGCGCCGCCACCCGGACCGGGTCGTCGACGTCGGCATCCGAGAACAGGCGATGATCGGCGTGGCGGCCGGGCTCGCCCTCACCGGCCACCGGACCGTGGTCCACTCCTACGCGCCGTTCCTCGTCGAGCGCCCCTACGAGCAGATCAAGCTCGGCCTCGGCCACCAGGGCGTCGGCGCCATCCTGGTCAGCATCGGCGCCTCCCACGACGACCCGGCCACCGGCCGCACCCACCAGGCCCCCGCCGACGTCACCCTGCTCGACGCCCTCCCCGGCTGGACCATCCACGTCCCCGGCCACGGCGACGAGGTCGCCCCGCTGCTGACCGCCGCCCTCGCCACCGACGACCGGGTCTACCTGCGCCTGTCGACCAGGCAGAACACCACCCCGATGCCAGCGGCACCGGGGTTCACCCCACTGCGCCACGGCGGCCTGGGCGTGGTCGTGGCGGTCGGCCCGGTCCTCGACCAGGTGCTCGCGGCCACCGAGGGCCTGGACGTGACGGTGCTCTACACCAACACGATCCGCCCCTTCGACCGCACCGGCCTGCGCGCAGCGGTGGACTCGTCGGCCCCCGCCGTGGTCGTGGTGGAGCCCTACCTGCGCGACACCTCCGCCGCCGAGGTCGCCACCACCCTGCGCGACCTGCCGCACCGCCAACTCAACCTCGGCACCCGCCGCGACAGTGAGTTGCGCGCCTACGGCACACCGGAACAACACGACGCGGTGCACGGCCTCGACGCGGCGGGCATCGCCGTGAGCGTGCGCGATTTCCTGCGGGTGGGTTAGACGTGCAGGACCCGGCGGCGGGCAGGCTCCTCGGCGGTGAGCGCCAGGGCCTCCCGCGCCGTGGTCGGCATCGGCTCCGGCTCGTCCACCGGCTCACCCCCGGCCCGCGCGGAAAGCACCGCCAGCGCCAACCCCACCCACAGCAGGGCGAGCGGAACAGGCCAGAACACGTCCTCGCTGGCCGCGAGGTACCCGTTGACCACCGCGGCCAGTGCGAGCGCCGCGGCGATGATCCAGCGGGAGGTCCCACCACCGTGGGTCCGGGTCAGCGAAGTCCGCACGTCTTCCTCCACCATCACACGACCAGCCCCGACAGCTTTCAGGTGAGTACCCAGGTCAGCGGCACTTTTATCGAGGCGGGCATCACAGTTCGATAACGGAGGGTTTGGCGCGCGCATCCGCGCGGGCGACTAGGCTGGAGGGGTGGCACGAGTCGTCGTACTGGACTACGGATCAGGCAACCTTCGCTCCGCCGAACGCGCCCTGCGCCGCGTCGGCGCCGACGTGGAGGTCACCGGTGACTTCACCGCGGCGGTCGAGTGCGACGCCCTGGTCGTCCCCGGCGTCGGCGCGTACGCCGCCTGCATGGAGGGCCTGCGCGCGGTCCGCGGCGACCGGATCATCGGCCGCAGGCTGGCCGGTGGGCGCCCGGTGCTGGGGATCTGCGTTGGCATGCAGGTCCTGTTCGACCGGGGCATCGAGCACGGCGTGGAGACCGACGGCTGCGCGGAGTGGCCGGGCACGGTGGACCGGTTGCGGGCGGAGGTCGTGCCGCACATGGGGTGGAACACCGTGCGGGCACCGGAGAAGTCGGTCCTGTTCGCGGGCCTCGACCCCGACGCCCGCTTCTACTTCGTGCACTCCTACGCAGCCCGCACCTGGGAGCTGAACCCCGAGCCCCCGATGATCCCGCCCCTGGTCACCTGGGCCGACCACGGCGGCCCGTTCGTGGCCGCCGCCGAGAACGGCCCCCTGGCGGCCACCCAGTTCCACCCGGAGAAGTCCGGCGACGCGGGCGCCCAACTGCTGGAGAACTGGCTCAGCGCCTCGGTGTGACCCGGGCGGGCGACCGAGTGGAGGTGGCCGGCTAGGCTGCCCGGGTGAGCTTCTACCTCCTCCCGGCCGTCGACGTCGTGGACGGCAAGGCCGTCCGCCTGACCCAGGGCGAGGCGGGCACCGAAACCGCCTACGGCACCCCGCGCGACGCCGCCCACGCCTGGCAGGCCGACGGCGCCGAGTGGATTCACCTCGTCGACCTCGACGCCGCCTTCG
The DNA here is from genome assembly GCF_003182415.1 of Actinokineospora spheciospongiae. Lineage (NCBI taxonomy): Bacteria > Bacillati > Actinomycetota > Actinomycetes > Pseudonocardiales > Pseudonocardiaceae > Actinokineospora > Actinokineospora spheciospongiae. Next base: position 465,052 of record NZ_QHCP01000005.1, read on the forward strand.
GCCGGGGCGACAACCGCGCCCTCACCGCCGAGGTCGTCGGCAGCCTCGACGTCAAGGTCGAACTCTCCGGCGGCATCCGCGACGACGCCACCCTGGCGGCGGCACTGGCCACCGGCTGCGCCCGGGTCAACCTCGGCACCGCCGCCCTGGAGAACCCCGAGTGGTGCGCCCGGGTCCTCGCCGAGCACGGCGACCGCATCGCCATCGGCCTCGACGTCCGCCTCACCGACGGCGAGTACCGCGTCGCCACCCGGGGCTGGACCACCGACGGCGGCTCCCTCTGGGACACCCTCGACCGCCTCGACCGCGACGGCTGCACCCGCTACGTCGTCACCGACGTCAGCAAGGACGGCACCCTCACCGGCCCCAACGTCACCCTCCTGCGCGAGTTCGCCGCCCGCACCGAGTCCCCGGTCGTCGCCTCCGGCGGCGTCTCCAGCCTCGACGACCTCCGCACCCTGTCCGCCCTCGCCGAGGAGGGCATCGAGGCCGCGATCGTGGGCAAGGCCCTCTACAACGGCAACTTCACCCTGCCCGAGGCCCTCGCCGCAGTCCGCTAGAACCTGCTGCGGCCTAATCCAAGGTCACGGCGATGGCGGCGGAGCCGTCGGCGCCGCGGCGCAGGCGGCTGCCGATCATGGTGATCCAGCCGACCAGGCCGTACTTCTTGCGGATCTTCGCCAGGCTGTCCCCGGCCTCACCCTTCGGCAGGATGCGGGCGGTTCCCGGGTACACGGGACCGGACGGGACGCCGCGGATGTCGCAGGCGGCGACCTCGACCCTGGGGTTGTTCCGGATTCGCTTCACCTTGCCCGCCACCGCGGCGGTCCAGAAGACCAGCCGGTCGCCGTCGCGGAGAATCCAGACGGGGGTGCCGACCGCGCTGCCGTCGCGCTTGAAGGTGCGGACGAGCAGGTACTTGCCGTCGCCGAGTTCGGACAGGGGCTCCATGGGGCGGACCCTAGAGCATGTTCCCGGAGCCCGCCCCCGCCGCGTGGCGGGACCGACCGGCCGGGAACGTTCACCGTGAATTCCGCCGAACAGGGGGTGTGACATCTTGCCTGGCGGTGTAACCCTGAGAGGCGTGACCACCACGCCGTTCGACCGCCGCGCGTTCCTCAAGTCCTCCGCCGTGGCCGGTGGGACGCTGCTCGTCCCGGCCGCGCTGGCCGGGGCGGCCACCGCCGCTGCCGCCGCCCCGCCGCAGTTCGCCCACGGCGTCGCCTCCGGTGACCCGCTCCCGGACGACGTCCTGATCTGGACCCGGGTCACCCCGACCCCTGAGGCGGCCCCCGGGTCCGGGGCGGGGCCCGAGGTGGACGTGCGCTGGGAGGTGGCCACCGACGCCGCGTTCGCGTCCGTGGTGCGCTCGGGCAGCGCGCGCACCGGGCCCGCCGCCGACCACACGGTCAAGGTCGCCGTCGGCGGGCTCAGCCCGGCGACCGCCTACTTCTACCGCTTCTCCCTCGACGGCACGACCTCCGAGGTGGGGCGCACCCGCACCGCCCCGGCGACCGACGCCGCCGTGTCGAAGCTGCGCCTGGGCCTGGTGTCGTGCTCCAACTGGCAGGCGGGCTACTTCTCCGCCTACCGCCACCTCGCCGCCCGCACCGACCTGGACGGCGTCCTGCACGCCGGTGACTACCTCTACGAGTACCGGGCGGGCAGCTACACCGCGCGCGGTGTGACCATCCGCCCGCACTCCCCGGCGAACGAGATCACCACCCTGGCCGACTACCGGCAGCGGCACGCCCAGTACAAGACCGACCCGGACCTTCGCGCGCTGCACCTGGCCCAGCCCTGGTTCATCACCTGGGACGACCACGAGTACGCCAACGACACCTGGTCCGGCGGCGCGGAGAACCACCAGCCGGAGGAGGGGGACTGGAACGCCCGCAAGGCCGCCGCCCGGCAGGCGTACTTCGAGTGGATGCCGGTCCGCCAGGGACCCGGCGGGGAGATCTACCGCCGCTTCCGCTGGGGCAGGCTGGCCGAGCTGTCCATGTTGGACCTGCGCAGCTACCGCTCGCAGCAGACCACCCCCTCCTCAGGTGACCCCGGGGCCCCCGACCGCACCATCACCGGCGACGCCCAGATGGCCTGGCTCAAGTCCGGGCTGTCGGGCACCGACGCCCAGTGGAAGCTGGTCGGCAACTCGGTGATGATCACCCCGATCTCGGTGGGCAACCTCGAAGCCCGCTTCCTGGAGGCGGTCGGCGAACTCATCGGCCTGCCCGTCGGCGGTGTGGCGGCCAACTCCGACGCCTGGGACGGCTACACCGCCGACCGGCAGGAACTGCTCGGCCACCTCAAGGACAACCGCGTCAAGAACACCGTCTTCCTCACCGGCGACATCCACTCCTCCTGGGGCGCGGACGTGCCGCTCGACCGGTCGAGCTACTGGTGGAACGGCAACAGCGCGGCCGTCGAGTTCGTCACGACCTCGGTCACCAGCGACAACATCGACGACATCCTCAAGGTCGACCCGCGCACGGTCTCCGTGCTCGCCGAATCCGCGTTACGCGTCGGGAACCCGCACCTGAAGTACGTCGAACTCGACAGCCACGGCTACTCGGTGGTCGACGTCGACCCGCAGCGCGTGCAGGTGGACTGGTTCCACCTCTCCGACCGCACCAGCCCGACCGCCACGGCGCGGCACGCCAAGTCCCTGGCCACGGTCAGCGGTTCGCAGAAGGTCACCTCGGCCTCCGGCCCGGTCGCCTAGCGCGGCGGCGGTCCCGGTCCGCGTGCCTGCGGGCCGGGGCGCCACCCGGGTCAGCCCACGTAGAGGGCCAGCCCGTTCTGCGACAGCACCTGGTTGATCGGCACGTAGTAGGAGGTCCCGCCGACGGTGCAGTTGCCCGAGCCCGCGAGCAGCACGCCCACCGCCTGCGTCCCGGCGAGCACCGGGCTGCCCGCGTCGCCGAACTCGAAGCAGGTGTTCGTGCGGGTGAGGCCGGTGATCGCGCCGCCGGGGAAGTTCACCGTCTGGTTGACCGCCTGCACGGTGCCGCAGCGGTAGCCGCTCGTGGGGCTGCTGGTGCACACCGACGAGCCGATGGCGGGCGACCGCGTGCCGGTGACCGTGACCAGGCGGGAGCCGACGCGCACCTGCGCGGTCGGGGTGGAGCCCGGCGGCGGGACCGCCGCCGTCACCGGCTGCGCGGACCCGGTGCAGGCGCCGAGCACGATGACGCGGTGCGCGTTCGCGGGGGTCTTGGCGTTGAACGCCACCCGGCAGGGCACGCCGTTCACCAGGACCGTGTCGCCGCCGACGATCGCGGCGGTGGGGGCCGCCGCCGCGACCGGGGCGCCCAGGACGACCATCAGCAGCGCGATGAGTACCCGCATGGGGTCCGCCTTCCCTTTCCGCTCAGGGTAAACGGACAAAAACCCCGGCGACAGCGGCTGATCGGGCGTCGGTCCGGCTGCCCGGCGGTGCGGCACCGGGGCACCTGCCATGTCCACACAGGATCGAGCGGGTCGCCGCGCCTGCTCGACGGCGACCGGGTCGGCGTGTTCCCCGGTCGCCGCACCCGCACTGACCTGCGCACCCGCGATCGCGCGGCCCCACCGCGGGCGCCCGGGCGGGAACCGATGGCCGATTCGCGCGGGATGACGAACGTCACGTCCCGCTGCCCGCGCCGACCCCGGGCACGATCCCCAGGCAGGCGACAACAGCAGCGGGATCGGCCAGGTGCCCGACCCCCCTACCGGTGAGTTTTCCCCCGTCGGGACCTGTCGGGCACCAACGCGGGTCGCTAGCGTGGCGGCGTCCGCAGAAGGTGGAGGTCCCATGCCGCCCGCTCAGCCGCTGTCCCGACTGCTCGCCGACCTGACCGGCGACCGCCAGGCGCTGCGCGGTGAGCGCGGACCGGTCCTGGTCGTCGGCACCCTCCGCCGCGGCGTCGCGCTGTGGGAGTCCGCCATCGCCGACTTCGACGCGGGCGCCGACGCCGCCGTGCTCATCGACTCCGTCGAGCGCGCGCTGACCCCGGACGGGGAACTCGCCGCCGAGATCGCCCGCTCCCGCGACGTGTTCGAGCACGGCGTCCCGCTGCCGGTGGACCGCTTCCTGCTCACCGTCGCCCCGGAACTCGACGCCCTCGTCGAGCGCAGCCGGACGGTGGTGGGGGCGCTGCGCAAGGCCGTCGCCCTGGAGCGCCGCTCGCGCAGCCGCTGGCGCGGCACCGGCAACCGGGCCACCGCCCTGGTGGACCGCGACCTGGTGATGGAGGACGTGCGGGTGCGGGTGCGCGGGCTGCTGGAGCAGACCACCGCGCTGATCGACGCCCTGGACCGCTTCCTGGCCCGCTCCAGCTTCTAGACCGGGTTCAGGAGGCCCGGGTTCGCGGTGCCCGCGCCACGCCCGTGGCCCGTGGTCGTCGGCGATCGGGTGACCCCGACCCCGTAGGCTCGCGGGCATGCCAGTAGCTGTCCGGGTCATCCCCTGCCTCGACGTCGACGCCGGTCGGGTGGTCAAGGGGGTCAACTTCACCGACCTGGTGGACGCGGGGGACCCGGTGGCGCTGGCCGCCGCCTACGACGCCGAGGGCGCCGACGAGCTGACCTTCCTCGACGTCACCGCCTCCTCCGGCGACCGCGAGACCACCTACGACGTGGTCCGCCGCACCGCCGAGCAGGTGTTCATCCCGCTCACCGTGGGCGGCGGCGTGCGCGAGGTCGCCGACATCGACCGGCTGCTGCGCGCCGGGGCGGACAAGGTGAGCATCAACACCGCCGCCATCGCCCGCCCCGACTTCCTCCGCGAGGCCTCGCACCGCTACGGCGCCCAGTGCATCGTGCTGTCCGTGGACGCCCGCCGCGTCCCCGGGGGCGCGGAGCCGACCGCCTCCGGCTTCGAGGTGACCACCCACGGCGGCAGGCGCGGCACCGGCATCGACGCGGTCGAGTGGGCCGAGCGCGGCCAGGAACTGGGTGTCGGCGAGATCCTGCTCAACTCCATGGACGCCGACGGCACCAAGGCCGGGTTCGACCTGCCGCTGATCGAAATGGTCCGGGCCAGGGTGGACGTCCCGCTCATCGCCAGCGGCGGCGCGGGCGCCCTGGAGCACTTCGCCCCGGCGGTCGAGCGCGGCGCCGACGCGGTGCTGGCCGCCAGCGTCTTCCACTTCGGCCAACTGCGCATCGGCGAGGTCAAGGACACCCTGCGCGGCGCGGGGGTCGTGGTCCGGTGACGACCGCCCGCCCGCTGGAGGTCAGGCTGGCACTGGGCATCCTCGCCGGGGCCGCCGCCCTGTTCGTCGCCATTGCCCTGGTCCGCCTCGGCGAGGACCCGGGGGCCGTGCGGTTCCCGATCGTCCTGGGCGTGCTCGGGCTCCTGGTCGTGGCCACGCTGTGGCTGCGGTGGCGGGCCGCCCGCGCCGTCGCCCTGGGCTACGCCACCGTCGCCGTCCTGGTGCACGTGCTGATCGCCCTCGGCGACCTGCCGGTGTGGGTGCGCGCCGCCTCCGGCGTGCTGGCCGCCGCGCACGCCTACGCCGTGGTCCTGCTGCTGACCCGCCCGTCGACCGAGCACTTCGCGAGGAGCACCCCGTGACCGAGCCCACCACCCTGGACCCGGCGATCGCCGCCCGGCTCAAGCGCAACGCCGACGGCCTGGTGTGCGCGGTGGCCCAGCAGTGGGACACCCGCGAGGTCCTGATGGTCGCCTGGATGGACGACGAGGCCCTGCACCGCACCCTCACCACCGGCCGCGCCACCTACTTCTCCCGCAGCCGCCAACAGCTCTGGGTCAAGGGCGACACCTCCGGCCACACCCAGAAGGTCCACGACGTCCGCCTCGACTGCGACGGCGACGCGGTGCTGGTCCTGGTCGAGCAGGAGGGCGCCGCCTGCCACACCGGCGACCCCACCTGCTTCGACGCCACGTCTCTGCTGCACCAGGACTGAGCGCAGACAGAGACGGGGCCGGAGCCAGGCCAGGGCTGGGCTGGGTTGGCCAGCCGCAGGTCACTCCGAACCCGATCGGGCACAGCAACAACAGCCGACCGCCCCGAGAACCGCCGGCCCGGCGAGCGAACTGCCCGGGTGGGTGGAAGTCCTGAACGCAGGCCGACCACCCCACCAACCGCCGGTCCGGCGAGCCAACTGCCCGGGTGGGTGGATGTCCTCAACGCAGGCTGGCGACCCCACCAACCGCCGGTCCGGCTACGCCCCTGCCCGGGTGGGTGGATGTGTTTGGCCGGGGGTGGCGATCATGTGACAGCCTGCCTGGGCGGTGGGGCATCTTTTCAGCCCCACCCGGTCACACTGGAGCACATGATCGCCATAGGGGCCCCGGCCAAACACATCCACCCAGCCGGGCACACCCACCGAAACCCGGGCTCGAAAGCTGAGCACATCCACCCAGCCGGGCACACCCACCAAAACCCCGGGCTCGAAAGCCGAGCACATCCACCAAAACGACCGGGCTTTGAACAAGAACCAGCCAGCCGAACCTAGTCCAACCGCCCAGTCAGATACCGCTGGATGTTCGGCCCCACAGCCGCCACCAACCCGTCCACCCCAGCGGAAGCCAGCGGCTCGAAGTGCACCACGTACCGCACCATCCCCAGCCCCATCACCTGCGACGCCACCAGCGTCGCCCGCAGCTCCCGCCCGTCCTCCGCAACAAGATCACTGATCCGCCCGAACAGGTTCTCCAGGAAGAAGTCGCGCAGTGAACTCCCCGCATCCGCGTGCGTGGCGACGCTGCGCACCAGAGCGGTGAACCGCGTACCGCCCTCGGCGTCCCAGCTCGTCAGGAACGCCCGCGCCATCCGTGCGCCCAACTGCCCGGCCGGTCCGCTGCGCAGGTGCGCGACCAGCGGCTCCACCTCGAACGGCAGCCGCAGCACGGCCTCGGCGAACAGCGTTTCCTTGCCGCCGAACCAGTGGTTGACCATGGCCGCGTCCACCCCGGCGCGGCGAGCGATGGCGCGCACCGTGGCCCCGCTGTAGCCCTGCTCGGCGAAGACCTCGCGGGCGGCGGCCAGCAGGGCGGCCCGGGTGTCGGCGCCACCGGGGCGCCTGCCCCGCCTGCGCCCGGTGCCTGGCCCGGGTGGCCCGGCGGTCGGTGTGCTCATCACCGGACATCATGCCCGAAACCGGGTCCGCGCAGGTCACCGATGCCCTCGACCCGGTGCCGGGGGTGGCGCCGGGGGCACGGCAGAATGACGTCATGGTCAGTGTGATCGGCGTCCCGTCCCGACCCGCGACGAACGCGGGGATGGGGGCCGTCAGCCCCGGTCGTGAGCAGTTCCACGCGCTGGCGGCCGATCGGCGGGTCATCCCGGTGGTGCGGCGGGTCCTCGCCGACGCGGAGACACCGGTGTCGGTGTACCGCAAGCTCGCGGGTGACCGGCCCGGCACGTTCCTGCTGGAGTCGGCGGAGAACGGCCGCTCCTGGTCGCGCTGGTCGTTCGTCGGGGTGCGCAGCCCGGCCGCGCTGACCGCCACCGGCGGTGAGGCGCACTGGACGGGCACCCCGCCGGTCGGCCTGCCCACCGGGGGCGACCCGCTGGCGGCGCTGCGCGAGACGGTGCGGCTGCTGCACACCGACCCGCTGCCGGACCTGCCGCCGCTGACCGGCGGCATGGTCGGCTACATCGGCTACGACGCGGTGCGCAGGCTGGAGAAGCTGCCCAGCCTCGCCGAGGACGACCTGGAGCTGCCCGAGCTGGTCATGCTGCTGGCCACCGACCTGGCCGCGGTGGACCACCACGAGGGCACCATCACCCTGATCGCCAACGCGGTGAACTGGGACGACTCGCCCGAGCGGGTCGACGCCGCCTACGACGACGCGGTGGCCAGGCTGGACGCGATGACCCGGGCGCTGCTGAGCCCGGCGCCGTCGACCGCCGCGGTGTTCGAGCGGCCCCGCCCGGACTACGCGCGCAGGCGCGAGCCCGCCGACTACCAGGCCGCGGTGCGCAAGGCCAAGGAGGCCATCCGCGCGGGCGAGGCGTTCCAGGTGGTGGTGTCGCAGCGGTTCGAGATGACCACCGACGCCGACCCGCTCGACGTCTACCGGATGCTGCGCACGTCCAACCCCAGCCCGTACATGTACCTGCTGCGGCTCGACGGGTTCAGCATCGTCGGTTCCAGCCCGGAGGCCCTGGTCACCGTGCGCGACGGCCGGGCGACCACGCACCCCATCGCGGGCACCCGCTGGCGCGGGGTGGACCCGGAGGAGGACATGGTCCTGGAGAAGGACCTGCTCGCCGACCGCAAGGAGCGCGCCGAGCACGTCATGCTGGTCGACCTGGGCCGCAACGACCTGGGCCGGGTGTGCGCGCCGGGCACCGTGCAGGTGGTCGACTTCTTCCGGGTGGAGCGCTACAGCCACGTCATGCACATCGTCTCCACGGTCACCGGTGAGCTGGCCGAGGGCAAGACCGCCTTCGACGCCGTCGCCGCCTGCTTCCCGGCGGGCACGTTGTCCGGGGCGCCGAAGCCGAGGGCGATGGAGCTGATCGAGGAGCTGGAGCCGACCCGGCGCGGCCTCTACGGCGGCGTCGTCGGCTACCTGGACTTCGCGGGCGACTGCGACACCGCGATCGCCATCCGCACCGCCCTGATCCGCGACGGCGTGGCCTACGTGCAGGCCGGGGCGGGTGTGGTGGCCGACTCCGACCCGGCCGCCGAGGACACCGAGTGCGTGAACAAGGCGGGTGCGGTGCTCGCCGCCATCGCCGCGGCGGAGACCGTGCGGGCCCCGGCGGACTCATGACCGAGCCGCAGGAGCCCCCGGGGCCGCCACCCCGCCGTCTGCTGTGGACGGTGGTGGGCCTGCTCGTGCTGTCCGCGGCCGGGTTGTGGGGTTCGTCGTACCTGACCTGGTCGACGAGCACCGGCACGGTCCCCGGCACCGGGGCGGCCACCAGCGCGGACGTGCCGGTGTCGGCGGCGCTGCCCTCGGTGGTGCCGCTGGCGGTGCTGGCGCTGGCCGGGGTCGCGGGCGTGCTCGCGCTGGGCCCGGTGCCGCGCCGGGTCGCGGGCGCGCTGCTGGCCGCGGCGGGCCTGGTGCCGGTGTGGCAGGCCGTCGCCGGAACCGGGGGAGCGGTCCCGGCGCGGCTGGCGGTGGCGGTGGCCGGGCTGGTCATGGCCGCGGCGGGGGGCGTCTTGCTCATCCGTGGCGCCCGGCTGCCCAGGATGGGGGCGCGGTACGCGGCACCCGGTGCGGCCAAGGAGTCCGCCCGCACCGACGACGACCTGTGGCAGGCACTCTCGGAGGGGGAGGACCCGACGGCGGGGCGGTGAGCGAGCGAGGACCCGGTGCCTCCTGCCCGCGAGGGCCGGAGTTAGCATCAATTCGGCGGGAAGGGGCAGTGCTTGTGAGGGACTACACCAGCGGAACGTCGATCGAGGGTGACCTGTGAACGTCCTCGAATCGATCGTCGAGGGGGTCCGGGAGGACCTCGCCGCGCGCGAGTCGGTCGTCTCCTTCGAGACCATCAAGGCGATGGCCGCCAAGGCCCCGCCGCCGCGGGACGCGTTCAACGCGCTGCGCGGCACCGACGTCGGGGTCATCGCGGAGGTCAAGCGGCGCAGCCCGTCCAAGGGCGACCTGGCCACCATCGCCGACCCCGCCGCCCTGGCCCGCGACTACGAGGCCGCGGGGGCGCGCGTGATCAGCGTGCTCACCGAGCAGCGCCGCTTCGGCGGTTCGCTGGCCGACTTCGACGCGGTCCGGGCCAAGGTCGACATCCCGTTGCTGCGCAAGGACTTCGTGGTCAGCCCGTACCAGGTGCACGAGGCGCGGGCGCACGGCGCGGACCTGGTGCTGCTGATCGTGGCCGCGCTGGAGCAGCCCGCGCTGGAGTCGCTGCTCGACCGGGTCGAGTCGCTGGGCATGACCGCCCTGGTCGAGGTGCACACCGCCGAGGAGGCCGACCGCGCGCTGGAGGCGGGCGCGAAGGTCATCGGCGTCAACGCCCGCGACCTGCGCAGCCTGGAGGTCGACCGGGACGTGTTCGGGCGGCTCGCGCCCGGTCTGCCCGCCGACGTGGTCAAGATCGCCGAGTCCGGCGTCCGGGGCCCCAGCGACCTGATGACCTACGCCGGGGCCGGTGCCGACGCGGTGCTGGTCGGCGAGGGCCTGGTGGCCACCGACGACCCCAAGGCCGCCCTGGTGCAGCTCGTCACGGCGGGGTCGCACCCGGCGTGCCCGAGGCCGAGCCGGTGAGCACCCCCGAGAACACCACCGACCGCGGTGTCACGCTGGAGAACAGCACCGCGGTGGACGATGCTGTGGAGAACGCCGTCGTGGAGAGCACCCCGGTGCAGGACAGCACCACACCGCAGGACGACACCACCGCGGCGCAGAACAGCGCCGTGCACGCCGTCGCGGAGCAGGACCCGCACGCCCCCGGCGCGCACGACCCGGACGCCCGCGGCCACTTCGGCCCCTACGGTGGCCGGTTCATGCCGGAGGCGCTGATCGGCGCGCTCGACGAGCTGTCGGCCGAGTACGACAAGGCCCGGCTGGACCCGGCGTTCACCGACGAGTTCACCCGGTTGCTGCGCGACTACGCGGGCAGGCCCTCGCTGCTCACCGAGGCGCCCCGCTTCGCCGAGCACGCGGGCGGCGCGCGGGTGTTCCTCAAGCGCGAGGACCTCAACCACACCGGCTCGCACAAGATCAACAATGTGCTGGGCCAGGCGTTGCTCACCAAGCGGATGGGCAAGAAGCGGGTCATCGCCGAGACCGGCGCGGGCCAGCACGGCGTCGCCACCGCCACCGCCTGCGCCCTGATGGGCCTGGACTGCGTGGTCTACATGGGCGAGGTCGACACCGAGCGGCAGGCGCTGAACGTGGCGCGGATGAAGCTGCTCGGCGCCGAGGTCGTCCCGGTGGCCTCGGGCTCGCGCACCCTCAAGGACGCCATCAACGAGGCGCTGCGCGACTGGGTGACCAATGTGGACACCACGCACTACCTGCTCGGCACGGCCGCCGGTGGGCACCCGTTCCCGCTGATGGTGCGCAACTTCCACCGGGTCATCGGCATCGAGGCCAGGGCGCAGGTGCTGGAGCAGCTCGGGCGGCTGCCGGACGTGGTCACCGCCTGCGTCGGCGGCGGCTCCAACGCCATCGGGATCTTCCACGGCTTCGTCGACGACGCCGACGTGCGGCTGGTCGGCATCGAACCCGCGGGCAAGGGCATCGAGACCGGCGAGCACGGCGCCACCCTGGGCCACGGCAGCCCCGGCATGCTGCACGGCGCCATGTCCTACCTGTTGCAGGACGAGGACGGCCAGACCACCGAGGCGTACTCGATCAGCGCGGGCCTGGACTACCCCGGTGTCGGCCCGGAGCACGCGTGGCTCAAGGACACCGGCCGCGCCGAATACCGTTCGGCCACCGACGCCGAGGCCATGCACGCGTTCCGGCTGCTCTCGCGCACCGAGGGCATCATCCCGGCCATCGAGTCCTCGCACGCCCTCGCGGGCGCGCTGGTCCTGGGCCGGGAACTCGGTCCCGAGGGCGTCATCCTGGTGAACCTCTCCGGTCGCGGTGACAAGGACATGGACACCGCCGCGAAGTACTTCGGCTTCTACGAGGAGTCCTGATGGGCACGCTCGACACCCTGTTCGCGGGCACCAGGGCCGAGGGGCGCGCGGCGCTGATCGGGTACCTGCCCGCCGGGTACCCCACGGTCGACGGCTCCATCGACACGCTCAAGTCCATGGTCGACTCCGGCTGCGACCTGCTGGAGGTCGGCGTGCCCTACTCCGACCCGGTCATGGACGGCCCGACCATCCAGGCCGCCGCGGACGAGGCGCTGCGCAGCGGCTTCCGGCTGCGCGACCTGTTCCGCACCGTCGAGGCCGTGTCGGCCGCGGGCGGCAAGGCCGTGGTGATGACCTACTTCAACCCGGTGCTGCGCTACGGCGTGGACGCGTTCTCCCGCGACCTCGCCGCCGCGGGCGGGCTCGGGATGATCACCCCGGACCTCATCCCGGACGAGGCGCAGCCGTGGCTGGAGGCCTCCGCCGCGCACGGCCTGGACCGGATCTTCCTGGTGGCGCCGTCGTCGTCGCCGGAGCGGATCGCGGCCACCACGGCGGCGTCCTCCGGCTTCGTCTACGCCACCGCGGTCATGGGCGTCACCGGGGCCCGCGACGCCGTGGGCGTCGAGGCAGAGGCCCTGGTCGCGCGCACCCGGGAGCACACCTCGCTGCCGGTCGGCGTGGGCCTGGGCGTGCGCTCGGGCGACCAGGCCGCGCAGGTGGCCGGGTTCGCCGACGCGGTCATCGTCGGGTCGGCCTTCGTGACCGCCGCGCGGACCGGCCCGGACGCGGTGCGCGCGCTCACCGAGGAGCTGGCCGAGGGTGTGCGCCGCACACCCGCCCCGATCGGCTGAGCCGTCCGGGCCCCCGTTACGGTGGGCCCGTGACGAGCGCCTCCTCGCTGTTCCTGGCGAACATCCCGAGTCCCGACCGCGGGGTCTGGGAGATCGATCTCGGTTTCTTGACCATCCCCATCCGCGCGTACGCGCTGTGCATCATCGCGGGCATCATCGTCGCGATCTGGTGGGGCGAGAAGCGGTTCCAGGCCCGCGGGGGCCAGCCGGGCGCTGTCATCGACATCGCGGTGTGGGCGGTGCCGTTCGGCCTGGTCGGCGGCAGGCTCTACCACGTCGCCACCGACTACTACCGCTACTTCGGTGAGGGCAAGAACCCGCTGAACGCGCTGCGCATCTGGGACGGCGGCCTGGGCATCTGGGGCGCCATCGCCCTCGGCGCGGTCGGCGCCTGGATCGGCTGCCGCCAGAAGGGCATCCCGCTGCCGGTGTTCGCCGACGCGATCGCCCCCGGCATCGTCACCGCCCAGGCCATCGGCCGGGTCGGCAACTACTTCAACCAGGAGCTCTACGGCGGGCCGACCAGCCTGCCGTGGGGCCTGGAGATCTACGAGCGCCTCAACGCCAACGGCATCACGGACCCGCTCAACGGCGTCGCCGTCGACCACACCCTGATCGACGGCAGCCCGGTGCACCCCACGTTCCTGTACGAGCTGATCTGGAACCTGCTCGTCGCCGCGCTGGTCGTGTTCCTCGACCGCAAGCTCCGGCTGGGCCACGGGCGCGCGTTCGCCGTGTACGTCGCCGGCTACACCCTGGGCCGCGGCCTGATCGAGCTGATGCGCACCGACCCGGCCACCCTGGTCCTGGGCGTGCGGATCAACGTCTGGGTCTCGCTGCTGGTGTTCATCGGCGCGGTCGTCTACTTCGTGCTCGCCGCCAAGCGCGGCCCCCGCGAACACCTCGGCGGCGGGGCGATCGCCGTCATCCCGGTGGACGAGGTGCCCTCCACCCACCGGGACGACGAGGACCCCGCCCCCGTTGTCGAGGACGACGCTGTCGACGACGACGAAGACCCGTTCGACGACACCGACGACCTCGACGAGGACCGTGCAGGCGACCTCGACGACGAGGGAGCCGAGAAGACCGGGTCAGCCGGTGGTGCTCAGCGCAAGCGTGTTGCCGACCCCGGCGAATAGCGCGTCGACCAGCCCGGTGTGGTTGCCGCAGCCGGTGAAGGCGGGCAGGTCGTAGGTCCCGGTGATCGGGCCGCCGCTCGCGGGGGTGAACCCGTCGCCCGAGGTCAGGGTCAGCGTGGTCGTGCTCCGGCAGTCGGGCTCGCCCTTGCCAGTGGCATCCCCAGCGCGGTGAGGTCCTAGGTGATGTGCCGGTCGGCGGGGGAGACCTCGACGCGGTGCGTGGCGTACGGGCCGGGCGGGTAGATGCAGTGCACGTCGAGCGTGCCCAGGGCGGTCGGGCCGCCGTCCGCGCCGCGCGGGGTGACCAGGACGTTGAAGCTCTGGTAGTACAGGGTCGGTTCGGTCCCGACCCGGTCGAACACCATCGGGGGCAGCTCACCGGAGGTGGACCACTCGGGCAGCGCGCTGTTCCCGGCGATCGGGACTCCGGTGACCGAGAAGTACGGCCGCGGGTTCTCCGTGTTCGGGAACTGCGGGCTGTGGTAGCGCAGGAACACCCGCGCGGTCGCGTCCAGCGTGACCGCGCCCGCGCCGTCGAGGGCTTGGCGCAGCGGCGTTCCTGGGGCGAAGTCGAGCCCCACCGACGCCGTCCCCCGGTAGGGCAGCGGCGCGGTCGGCACGCCCTGCCGGGCGGTGTCCGGCGCGTCCACCTCGATGTGGGCGGCGATGTCGGCGGTGACGGTGCCCACCCCCGGGACCGCAGTCGAGCACCCGCTCAGCGAATCCCCGATCCGCACGGTGACCGTCGCGGCGGAACCGGTGCCCGCCCCCGCGACGACGAGCCCGCCCACCAGCGCGGCCACCACCGCGATCGAACCGCTGGTTCTCCGAATTCCCATGTGCGGCACCACTTTCGCCGGATTGGTCAACCCTGTCCGGACTGGGATACCACCGCGCCGGGAGGCGGGGCCAGAGCCGAGCGTGAAGTGCTCACCCGGCGCGGTGGATTCCCGGAAAACCGTCACCCCGTGCCTAGTCCGTGGTGGTGGCGGTGATGGTGTTGCCGTTGCCGGAGAACAGCGAGGAGACCAGGCCGGTGTAGTAGCCGCAGCCGGTGAACGCGGGCAGGTCGTAGTTCCCGGTCAGGGAGCCGCTGTGGTTGATGGCGAGCCCGTCGCCCGCCGTGAGCGCGAGGGTTGTCGTGCTCTGGCAGGTGTTCTGGTCGCGCAGCAGCGGTATGCCGAGGATCGACAGGTCCGCCACGGTGACGGTCGCCGGGGCGGTGAAGCCGTCGGCGAAGCTGCCGGTGACCGGCCCCGGGGTCACCCGCACGCTCGCGGTCGCCGGGATGACGCCGAGCAGGCGCAGCGCGGCGGTTCCCGAGTCGGGCAGGTCGAGTGAGCCGGTCACGGACTTGTCGACCGCCTCGGTCAGCGCGAGCGACCCGGCGCCCAGGTCCACCTCCGTGCCCGCGACACCGGTGCGGGCGGTGACGGCGTAGTCCGCGCTGGTGGGCCCGGGGATTACGTCGATGGTGTGCCACGGCGCGAGCCACGGTGAGCCGATGCAGAGGAACGGGATGTTGCCGATCGACGTGGGAGACCCGTCCGCCTTGAGCGGGGTGACCGAGACCCCGGAACCCCTGTGGTAGAGCCCGATCTGTCCCGGGGCCACCGCGGTGGGGAGCACCGGCGGCAGCTCACCGGAGCCCTCAACCCAGGTTGACGTCGCGGGCAGCGGTGTGGTGGCGGCGAAGCTGAGTGACTGGTCTCCTCCGTTGCTCGCGCCAAGGTACAGCAGGCTGGCGCCCGCGGAGATGGACACCGAGGCCGCGCCGTTCGCCACCAGGTAGGCGGTGAGCGGGCTCTTCTCGGACAGGTCGAGGTCGACCGAGCCGTTGGCCCGCCACGGGATCGGCGCGGTCGGCTGGTTGGCCACCGCGGTGTCTGGCACGCTCATGGTGACCGTGACCCCCATGGACGTCTTGAACTTCGGCAGCCCAGGCATGTCGACCGAGCAGGACATGCTATTGCTCCGGGTGATCTCCACGGTCGCGGCGGACGCCGAGCCCGCGCCGAGCGCGGTTGCCACGCCCGCCGTGGTCGCGATCGCCGCGAGTGCGGCCACCAGTCTTCTTGTGCGCAAGGTCGTTCCCCTCATCGAAGTGGTGTGGGACGGAGGTCGTGCGCTCAGTTGGGCGAGGCGGTGATGGCGAGGGTGTTCGCCTTGCCGGAGAACAGGGAGCCGAGGAAACCGCCGTACGCGCCGCACCCGGTGAACGCGGGGGTCTCGAAGGTGCCGGTGAGCGCGCCGCCGGTGGCGGGGGTGAAGTCGGCGCCGGGGGTGAGGGTGAGCGGTCCGGTGCCCCGGCAGGTGGTCGACCCGCGCAGGACCGGGATGCCGAAGACGCTCAGGTCGGGGACCGCCACGGTGGCCCGGCCGCGCAGCGCGCCCGGGACCGCGCCGCTGAGCGGGTCGGTCGTCAGCCGGGCGGTCGCGGTCGCGGGGATGATGCCGAGGGCGCGGGTGCTGACCGTGGCGGCCGTGGGCAGGTCGAGCGCGCCGGTGACCGACCCGGTGGCGCTGTCGCCGGTCAGCGACAGCGAGCCGGTGCCGAAGTCGACCGGGGTGCGCCCCAGGCGGCCGGTGGCGGTGGCGGTGTGCGTGGCGGTCGTGGCCGAGGGCAGGACCGGCAGGTCGATCCAGGGGAAGAACGACGGCGGGATCAGGCACCCCGAGTCGAACGTGCCGTACTCGGTGGGGGAGCCGTCGGCCCGGCGGGGGGTGAGCAGGACGGAGTAGCCGCCCATCCACACCACGGTCGACCGGGCCGCGGGCTGGGTGAACTCCAGCGGCGGCAGCGTGCCGGAGCCCGCCATGGTGATCGCCCCGGCCGAGAGCGGCAGGTCGGAGCTGAACTCCACGGTGTGGTGCTCGCCCGGTCCGGAGAAGGTGTAGTAGAGCAGGCTGATCCGCATCGTGGCGGTCAGCGAGGTGGCCCCGGCGGCGGTGAGGGCGGTGCGCAGCACGCTGCCCTCGCTCAGGTCCAGGTCCGAGGACGCCTGCCCGCGCCAGGGGATCGGGGCGGTCGGTTGACCGACGACGGCGCTGGTGGGGACGTCGAGGTCGACGGAGAACCGCCCGGTCGCGTCCAGCGGCGCGGGGTGGTCGGGCAGCCGCAGCGGGCAGTTCGACCCGAAGGTCCGGGTGACGGTGGTGGTGTCTCCCGCGGCAGGAGCCCCCGTCGCCGCGCCGCCGACCGCGACGGCCGTTCCGACCGCCGCCGCTGCCGCCGCCAGGATTGCCAGTGATCTTCGAACCCGCATGGTCTCTCCGCTCCCGTGGGAAATGTGGCTGATGATCTGACCACGCGAAGAATCCGCAGCTCAAGGGCGTTTTTTCGGTATCGGGAAAGTGCTCATGCCGGTACGGGGACCGGGGCGCGAAACCGTCACACCGGACAGCGTGCGGCGTGCCGGATCAGCCCGCGCGGGGCGGGCGGGCCGGGACGACGGCGGGGTGCCCGGTCGAGGTGTGCACGACCTCCACCGCCGCGCCGTAGTGGCGGGCCACGGTCGCCGCGGTGAGCACCTGCGCCGGTGTGCCCTGCGCGACCGGTTCGCCGCGGTCCACCAGCAGCAGCCGCTCGGCGTACTGCGCGGCGAACACCAGGTCGTGCAGGGTGCTGACGACCGTGGTGCCGTCCTCGGCGCGCAGCCGGTCGACCAGCTCCAGCAGGGACTGGGCGTGCCCGATGTCCAGGCCGGTGGTCGGCTCGTCGAGCAGCAGCACCGGGGTCTGCTGGGCCAGCACCCGGCCCAGCACCGCGCGCTGGCGCTCACCGCCGGACAGGGTGCGCAGCTCCCGGCCCGCCAGGTGGCCCAGGTCGAGGCGGTCCAGCACATCCGCCACGACGGCCCGGTCCCGGGCGCCCTCGCGGGCCAGCGGGTCCAGGTGCGGGGTCCGGCCCAGCAGCACGTAGTCCGCCACCGCCATGCCGTCCGGCACGACGGCGACCTGCGGGGCGTAGCCGATCGCGCGGGCCCGCTCGCGGGCGGACATCCCGGCGGTGGCCCTGCCGCCCAGCTCCAGCACCCCGGTGTGCCGCACCAGCCCCGCCACGGCCTTCAGCAGCGTCGACTTGCCCGCGCCGTTCGGCCCCACCACCGCCAGCCAGCTCCCGGCGGGCACGTCCACCGTCACCCCGGCGACCACCGGGGCACCGCCGTACCCGGCCGCCACGTCCCGCAGCCGCAGCCCGGTCACCGCACCCGCCCCCGGTACCGGCGCAGCACCACGGCGAAGAACGGCGCCCCGGTGCACGCGGTGATCACACCCAGCGGCAGCTCCGCCGGGGCCACCACCGTCCGCGCCACCTGGTCGCACACGATCAGGAACACCGCCCCGCCCACCAGCGACAGCGGCACCACGACCCGGTGCCCGGTGCCCGCGAGCAGCCGCACCACGTGCGGCACCACGATCCCCACGAACCCGATCAGCCCGCTGACCGCGACCGCCGCCGCGGTGGCCAGGGAGGCGGCGAGCAGCACCACCAGCCGCACCCGCCCCGGCCGCACCCCCAGCGACGCCGCCTCCTCGTCGCCGAGGGCCAGCACGTCGAGCAGCCGCGCGCACAGGCACAGCACCACCGCGGCGACGGCCAGGTACGGCAGCGTCAGCAGCACCTCGTGCCAGCCGCTGGTGTTCAGCCCACCGAGCATCCAGGTGTAGACCTGCTTGATCGTGTCGGTGTCCAACTGCTGCGCGAAGGTCTGCACCGCGGTGAGGAACGCCGCCACCGCCACCCCCGACAACAGCAGCACCGCCGTCCCGCCGCCCGCGGACCGGCCCAGCGCCCAGGTGAGCCCGACCCCGCCCAGCGCGCCCGCGAACGCCGCCAGCGGCAGCGGGCCGACGACCCAGCCGGTGACCCCGGGGGCGGCGATCACCACCAGCGTCGCCGCCAGGCCCGCGCCCGCGGCGGCGCCGAGCAGGTACGGGTCGGCCAGCGGGTTGCGGAACACGCCCTGGAACGCCGCGCCGGACACCGCCAGCGCCGCCCCGACCAGCCCGGCCAGCAGCACCCTCGGCACCCGGACCTGCCACACGATCGCCGCCTCGCGCTCCGACAGCGGCGACACGCCGCCGGTCAACTGCGCCCACACCTCGCCGACGACCCGGTCCCAGCCCAGTTCGGCGGCGCCGAGCAGGGTCGCCACGCACACCACCGCCACCAGCGCGGCCACGGCGACGACCAGGACGCCGGGGGTGAGCCGGGATCGGGACAAGGGGTCAGGCCTTCGCCACCGCGTCGGCGACGACCCGCACCAGGTCGACCACCCGCGGCCCCCAGCGGGAGGCGATGTCGTCGTCGAGGACGACGACGCGCCCGGCGCGCACCGCGTCCACGGTGGACCAGCCCGGCCGGGCGGCCACGGTCTGCGCGCTCTGCCCGCAGCACTGCCCGTCGGCCAGGAACACCAGCGCCGGGTTCGCCTTGATCACGTACTCGGCGGAGAGCTGCGGGTAGCCGCTGCCGGTCGCGTCGGCGGCGTCGGCGATGTTGGTCAGTCCGAAGAGGCCGTAGACCTGCCCGACGAAGGTCTTCGACGTCACGGAGTACAGCTCGGTGTCCAGCTCGTGGTAGTAGGCGACCGTCTTCTTCGGCGTGTCGCGGACAACCTTGTCGATGTCGGCGCGCATCCGGGCCACCAGGTCGTCGGCGGGGTGCCCGGTTGCCTTGCCCAGGACGTCCAGTTGGGCGTAGACGTCGTCGAGGGTGGTGGCGGCGCTGAGCACCAGCACGGGGACCTCGACCTTCGCCAGCCCGGCGACCAGGCCGCCCGGGTCGCCGGAGGCCACCACCAGGTCCGGGGTCTTCGCCGCGATGGCCTCGACGTTCGGGGTCAGTCCGGACAGGTCGGTCCGCGGCGCCTCGGCCGGGAAGTCCGACTGGTCGTCCACGGCGACCACCTGCGGCCCGGCCCCCAGCGCGAACAGGCCCTCGGTGGCCGTGGACGACAGCGACACGATCCGCTCCGGGCGCTCATCGAGGGTCAGCGGCGCGCCGCCCGGCGGGGTCACCGTGACCGGGAAGGCGGCGGCCGGGGCGGAAGTCGGGGCGGGCTCGGGTTCCCGGGTCGCGCAGCCCGCCGTCGCCAGGGTCGTGCAGAGCGCGGACAGCAGGAGCGCGACACCCGCGCGTCGAATGGTCACGATCGCTGGACGCTAGCAGCCGCAAGCGCTTCGCGTGCGGAGGCCGCCGTCGGCCCCCTGGGTTATGCTCACCGAGGTGCGGTCGTCCGCGTGCGGGGGCCGTGACCAGTCGCGTCTTCCCCACGCGGCCATCCGGGTGTGACGACGGTTTCTTGTTCGTTTCAGGACTGTTAAGCTCGGACCATCCCCCGCGGGCCGCCGCCGTCCCGTGCCCAGACCCCTGGCACCGCCGCCGAGGCATCACCCCCCGCCCCTGGCACCGCCCGACCTGAGCGCGTGACGTCGAAGGAGGACCCCCGCACATGATCTTCTCCGCCCTGCCGCGCCCCCGAGGCCTGTACGACCCGGCCGCGGAGCACGACGCCTGCGGTGTCGCCATGGTGGCCGACATCCTGGGCAGGCGTTCGCACGGGATCGTCACCGACGCGCTCACCGCGCTGGCCAACCTGGAGCACCGCGGCGCCGCGGGCTCGGAGCCGACCAGCGGTGACGGCGCGGGCATCCTGGTGCAACTGCCGGACGCGCTGCTGCGCGCCGAGGTCGGCTTCGCCCTGCCCGAGCCGGGCCCCGACGGGGACCTCGGCTACGCCACCGGCCTGGCCTTCCTGCCCACCGACCCCGACGAGCGCGCCAAGGCCGTCGCGCTCCTCGAGCGGATCGCCGCCGAGGAGGGGCTGGCGGTGCTGGGCTGGCGCGAGGTGCCGACCACGCCCGACGCCGCGGGCATCGGGCCGACCGCGCGCGGGGTCATGCCGCACTTCGCCATGCCGTTCCTGACCGCCCGCCGCGACGACCCGACCGACGGGTCCGCCGTGACCGGGGTGGCGCTGGACCGGTTGGCGTTCTGCCTGCGCAAGCGGGTGGAGCGCGAGAGCGTGGCCGAGGGCTGCGGCACCTACTTCCCCTCGCTGTCCTCGCGCACGATGGTCTACAAGGGAATGCTGACCACCGCCCAGGTCCCGGCCTTCTTCACCGACCTGACCGACGAGCGGCTGGTCTCCGCCATCGCCCTGGTGCACTCCCGCTTCTCCACCAACACCTTCCCGTCGTGGCCGCTGGCGCACCCGTTCCGCTACGTCGCGCACAACGGCGAGATCAACACCGTCCGCGGCAACCGCAACCGGATGCGCGCCCGCGAGGCGCTGCTGGCCTCGGACCTGATCGGCGGCGACCTCAACCGGCTCTACCCGGTCGTCGACCCGTCCGGTTCGGACTCCGCGTCCTTCGACGAGGTGCTGGAGCTGCTGCACCTGGGCGGGCGCAGCCTGCCGCACGCGGTGCTGATGATGATCCCGGAGGCCTGGGAGAACCACCGCACGATGGACCCGGCCCGGCGGGCCTTCTACCAGTTCCACTCGGGGCTGATGGAGACCTGGGACGGCCCGGCGTGCGTCACCTTCACCGACGGCACCCTGGTCGGTGCCGTGCTCGACCGCAACGGGCTGCGCCCGGCGCGCTGGTGGCGGCTGGCCGACGACCGGGTGGTGCTGGCCAGCGAGACCGGTGTCCTCGACGTGCCCCCGGACCGGGTGATCGCCAAGGGCCGGTTGCGGCCGGGCCGGATGTTCCTGGTGGACACGAAGGCCGGTCGGCTCGTCGACGACGACGAGGTCAAGTCCGCGCTGGCCGCCGAGAAGCCCTACGGGGAGTGGCTGCACGCCGGGCTGCTCAAGCTCGCCGACCTGCCCGGCCGCGAGCACGTCGTGCAGACGCACGAGTCGGTGCTGCGCCGCCAGCTCACCTTCGGCTACACCGAGGAGGAGTTGAAGGTCCTGCTGACGCCGATGGCGGTCACCGGCGCCGAGCCGATCGGCTCGATGGGCACCGACACCCCGCCCGCGGTGCTCTCGCAGCGCTCGCGGCTGTTCTACGAGTACTTCAAGCAGAACTTCGCCCAGGTCACCAACCCGCCGCTGGACGCGATCCGCGAGGAGATCATCACCTCGGTGCAGCGGATCATGGGCCCGGAGCAGAACCTGCTCGACCCCGGCCCGGCGTCCTGCCGCCACATCCAGCTCCCGTACCCGGTCATCGACAACGACGAGCTGGCCAAGCTCATCCACGTCAACGACGACGGCGACCTGCCCGGCTTCGCCTGCACCGTCCTCAGCGGACTCTACGAGGTCACCGGCGGCGGCCCGGCGCTCGCCGCCGCGGTCGAGCGGGTGCGCCGCGAGGCGTCGGAGGCGATCGCGGCGGGCGCGCGCACGCTGGTGCTGTCCGACCGCGACTCCGACCACCGGATGGCGCCCATCCCGTCGCTGCTGCTGGTCTCGGCCGTGCACCACCACCTGGTGCGCACCAAGGAGCGGCTGCGGGTCGCACTGGTCGTGGAGTCCGGCGACGCCCGCGAGGTGCACCACGTGGCGCTGCTGCTGGGCTACGGCGCGGCGGCGGTCAACCCGTACCTGGCGTTCGAGACCATCGAGGACCTGATCGCCCAGGGCTCGATCACCGGTGTCGAGCGGCCCCGGGCGGTGCGCAACTACGTGCAGGCCCTGGTCAAGGGCGTGCTCAAGATCATGTCCAAGATGGGCATCTCCACCGTCGGCGCCTACACCGGTGCCCAGGTCTTCGAATCCCTCGGCCTGGCCGGGGACCTGCTCGACGAGTACTTCACCGGCACCGGCTCCAAGCTCGGCGGCGTCGGCCTCGACGTCGTCGCCACCGAGGTCGCCGCCCGCCACCGCCGCGCGCACCCGGAGAACCCCACCGAGCGCGTGCACCGCCGCCTGGAGGTGGGCGGCGAGTACGCCTACCGGCGCGAGGGCGAGCTGCACCTGTTCGACCCGGATACGGTCTTCCTGCTCCAGCACGCCACCCGCACGGGCCGCGAGGACGTCTACCGCTCCTACACCGCCGAGGTCGAACGGCTCAACCGCGAGGGCGGCGCGCTGCGCGGGATGTTCGCCCTGCGCACCGGGGCCCGCCCGCCGGTCCCGGTGGAGGAGGTCGAGCCGGTCGAGGACATCCTCACGCGGTTCAACACCGGGGCGATGTCCTACGGCTCCATCTCCGCCGAGGCGCACGAGACGCTGGCCATCGCGATGAACATGATCGGCGGCCGGTCCAACACCGGCGAGGGCGGCGAGGACCCCGAGCGCCTCTACGACCCGCGCCGCCGCTCGGCGATCAAGCAGGTGGCCTCCGGCCGCTTCGGCGTCACCAGCGAGTACCTGGTCAACGCCGACGACATCCAGATCAAGATGGCCCAGGGCGCCAAGCCCGGCGAGGGCGGGCAGCTCCCGCCGAACAAGGTCTACCCGTGGATCGCGCGCACCCGGCACTCCACCGCCGGGGTGGGGCTGATCTCCCCGCCGCCGCACCACGACATCTACTCGATCGAGGACCTGGCCCAGCTCATCCACGACCTCAAGAACGCCAACGAGCACGCCCGCGTGCACGTGAAGCTGGTCAGCGAACTGGGTGTGGGCACGGTCGCGGCCGGGGTGTCCAAGGCCCACGCCGACGTGGTGCTCATCTCCGGGCACGACGGCGGCACCGGCGCCTCCCCGATGAACTCGCTCAAGCACGCGGGCACCCCGTGGGAGATCGGCCTGGCCGAGACCCAGCAGACGCTCGTGCTCAACGGCCTGCGCGACCGGATCACCGTGCAGGTCGACGGCGCGATGAAGACCGGCCGCGACGTGGTGGTGGCCGCGCTGTTGGGCGCCGAGGAGTACGGCTTCGCCACCGCGCCGCTGATCGTCGCAGGCTGCGTGATGATGCGGGTGTGCCACCTCGACACCTGCCCGGTGGGCGTGGCCACGCAGAACCCGTTGCTGCGGCAGCGGTTCACCGGCCAGGCCGAGCACATCGTCAACTACTTCCGGTTCGTGGCCCAGGAGGTGCGCGAACACCTGGCCGCGCTGGGCTTCCGCACCCTCGACGACGCCATCGGCCACGCCGAACTGCTCGACACCGACGACGCGGTGACGCACTGGAAGGCCCAGGGCCTGGACCTGACCCCGGTGTTCGCGGTCCCGGAATCGCCCTACGGCACCGCCCGGCGGCGCGTCCGCGCCCAGGACCACGGCCTGGCCGAGGCCCTGGACCGCACCATGGTCCAGCTCGCCGAGGCGGCGCTGGAGGACGCGCACCCGGTGCGGCTGGAACTGCCCGTCCGCAACGTCAACCGCACCGTCGGCACGCTGCTCGGCTCGGAGGTCACCCGCCGCTACGGCGGCGACGGGCTGCCGCCCGACACCATCCGGGTCACCCTCACCGGGTCGGCGGGCCAGTCGCTCGGCGCGTTCCTGCCCAAGGGCGTCACCATCGACATGGTCGGCGACGCCAACGACTACGTCGGCAAGGGCCTCTCCGGAGGGCGCATCGTGGTGCGCCCGCACCCGGAGGCCACCTTCGCCGCGGAGGAGCAGGTCATCGCGGGCAACGTCATCGCCTACGGCGCCACCGGCGGCGAGGTGTACCTGCGCGGCTTGGTGGGGGAGCGGTTCGGGGTCCGCAACTCCGGCGCGGTCGTCGTCGCCGAGGGGGTGGGCGACCACGCCTTCGAGTACATGACCGGCGGGCGCGCGGTGGTGCTCGGCCCGACCGGGCGCAACCTGGCCGCGGGCATGTCCGGCGGCATCGCCTACGTCCTCGACCTCGACCCCAAGCGGGTCAACCGGGACATGGTGGAGATCCAGCGCCCCACCGAAGACGACCTCAAGTGGCTGCGCGAGACCGTGCAGGCCCACCACGACCTCACCGGTTCCCCGGTCGCGGCCTCGCTGCTGGGCGACTGGACCCGGCGCGCGGCGGCCTTCGCCAAGGTCATGCCGCGCGACTACCAGCGCGTGCTGGAGGCGATGCGGCTCGCCCGCGCCGAGGGCCGCGACGTCGACGCCGCGATCATGGAGGCTTCCCGTGGCTGAGTCGAACGGGTCCCGGTGGCACGGTCTCGAAATCGCGAGTGTCGAGCAGGCAGTGGTCGAGCAGGCAGTGGAGGTGTCCCGTGGCTGACCCCAATGGCTTCCTCAAGGTCGCCCGCGCCGACGCGGTCAAGCGGCCGGTCGACGAGCGGATCGGTGACTGGAACGAGGTCTACCGCGACCTCGACGCCGAGGTCCGCGACGGGCAGGTGCGCGAGCAGGCCACCCGGTGCATGGACTGCGGCATCCCGTTCTGCCACAGCGGGTCCGCGGGTTGCCCGCTGGGCAACCTGATCCCCGAGTGGAACGACCTGGTCCGCCGCGGTGACTGGTCGCTGGCCGCCGACCGGCTGCACGCCACCAACAACTTCCCGGAGTTCACCGGTCGGCTGTGCCCGGCGCCGTGCGAGGCCGCCTGCGTGCTGGCCATCTCCCCGGAGGCGGGCGGCGCGGTCACCATCAAGCGCGTCGAGAACACCATCGCCGACGTGTCCTGGGAGCGCGGCTACAACCAGGCGGTCAGCCCCGGGGTGTCGACCGGCAGGCGGGTCGCCGTGGTGGGGTCCGGCCCGGCCGGGCTCGCCGCCGCCCAGCAGCTCACCCGGGCCGGGCACGAGGTCACCGTGTTCGAGCGCGACGACCGGCTCGGCGGCCTGCTGCGCTACGGCATCCCCGAGTTCAAGATGGAGAAGAAGGTCCTCGACCGGCGGCTCGCGCAGCTACGCGCCGAGGGCACCCGGTTCGTCACCGGCTGCGAGGTCGGCGGCACCGGGCCCGGCTCGGTGTCGGTGGAGACCCTGCGCGCCGACCACGACGCGGTCGTGCTCGCCGTGGGCGCCCTGCGCGGTCGCGACGCCCCGGACGTGCCCGGCCGGGAGCTCAAGGGCGTGCACCTGGCGATGGAGCACCTGGTGCCCGCCAACCGCGAGTGCGAGGGCGACGGCCCCACCACGATCGACGCGCGGGGCAAGCACGTCATCGTCATCGGCGGCGGCGACACCGGCGCCGACTGCTACGGCACCGCCGTCCGCCAGGGCGCCGCCTCGGTCATCCAGCTCGACCAGTACCCCAAGCCCCCGGGGGCCCGCGACTCCGAGCGCTCCCCGTGGCCGGTCTGGCCGGTCATCCTGCGCACCTACCCGGCCCACGAGGAAGCGGGCGACCGCAAGTTCGCCGTCGCCGTCGAACGCTTCGTCGGCGACGCGGACGGCAACCTCACCTCGGTCCAGCTCCGCGAGGTGAAGGTCCGCCGCGACCCGGGAACCGGCCTGCGCGAGGTGGTCCCGGTCGGCGACGACGTCGAGGTCGTCCCGGCCGACCTGGTGCTGCTGGCCATCGGCTTCGAGGGCGTGGAGCACATGCCGCTGCTCGACGGCCTCGGCCTGTCCCTCACCCCCCGGGGCACCCTGTCCTGCGGCCCGGACTGGCAGACGCGGAGCCCCGGCGTCTTCGTCTGCGGCGACGCCCACCGGGGCGCGTCCCTGCTGGTCTGGGCGATCGCCGAGGGCCGGTCGGTGGCGCACGCGGTGGACGTGTTCCTGATGGGCGCCTCGCAGTTGCCCTCGCCGGTGCACCCGACCGCGCTCCCGCTGGCGGTGCGGTAGTCGGAGGGCGGCGGGGCGGGCTCAGTGCCGGTCCCCGCCCCCACCCGGTGACGTGCGAAACTGCCCCCGATGAGCACGGAACTCACCACCCCGGAAACAGTGCCGCTGACCAAGCTCGGCTACGGGCACTACACGTCCATGCTGGTCGCCGCGGGCCGGGTGCGCGGCCTGGCCCGGCACCTGGAACGGCTCGACCGCGACTGCTGGGTGGTGTTCGGCCGGGGCCTGCCCGAGGACACCGTCCGCGCCGCCGTCCGCGCCGCGCTGGAGGGTGTGGACGAGCCCTCCGCGGTCCGGGTGACGGTGGTCGCCCCCGACCTGGACCCGCGCGCCCCCGAGGCGCCGGTGGAGCCCAGGGTGATCGTCTCCGCGTCCCCGGTGCCCGCCGGGGCGGACGGGCCGCTGCGGGTGCGCACCGCCGGCTACCAGCGGGACCTGCCGCAGGTGAAGCACGTCGGCACGTTCGGCCTGTTCTACCAGCGCAGGCTGGCCAGGATGGCCGGGTTCGACGACGTGCTGTTCGTCAACCGCGACGGGCAGATCAGCGAGGGGTCCACCTGGAACGTCGGCTTCGTGACCGCCGGGGGCACCGTGGTGTGGCCGAGCGCCCCGGTGCTGCCGGGTGTCTCGATGGGCCTGATCCAGAGTGGTCTCGCCCGCGCCGGTCGGCCGTCGGAGGTGCGCCCGGTGCGCGCCGAGGAGCTGCCCGACTTCGCCGCGGCCTTCGCCACCAACTCCATCACCCCGGTCCGGCTCATCGGGACCGTCGACGAGGTCACCTACGACCCAGACCCCGACCTGGCCGCGGAACTGCTGCGCAGGCACGACCTCACCGCCGCGGAGCGGGTGTGAGCGAGCGGTTCACCGGGTTCGGCGAGTACGCGATCGACTTCTTCGACGGCCTGGTCGCCGACAACTCCAAGACCTACTGGGACGCGAACCGGTCCACCTACGACACCGACGTGCGCGCGCCCATGGTGGCCCTCGTCGGCGAGCTGGAGAAGGAGTTCGCCGACGGCGGCACCCCCAAGGTGTTCCGCCCGTACCGCGACGTCCGCTTCGCCAAGGACAAGCGGCCGTACAAGGGCCACTGCGGCGCGGTGATGGAGCACGGCCGCGGCGCGGGCGCCTACTACGTCGAGGTCGGCCCGGCGGGCCTGTACGTCGGCGGCGGCTGCTACCACCTGCAATCCGACCAGTTGGCCCGCTTCCGCGCCGCGGTCACCGAGGACATCCACGGCGAGGTGCTGGTGGGCGTCCTGGCCGAATTGGAGCGCGCGGGCTGGTCCACCCGCGGCGACCGGCTCAAGACCAACCCGCGCGGCGTCGACCGGGACCACCCCCGCATCGACCTGCTGCGGCACCGGTCGCTGTTCGTCGCGAAGGTCTGGGAACCCGACGACGTGCTGCACGAGCCCGGCTGCCTGGACCGGGTCCGCACGGCCTGGCGCGAGCTGCGCCCGTTCAACCAGTGGGCCCGCGACCACGTCGGCGTCAGCGAGAAGCCCCGCCGCTGAGGCCCGGCACGACCGCCCCCACCCCCGCGGGTAGCGGTTCGGGCAACTTCTGGTGTCCGGTCGGCGGTTACCTGCCAGTACTTCGGGATCGGTCAAGGGGACGGGGTTACCCTGTCTCGATGTGAGCCGACGAGCGAAGATCGTGTGCACCATGGGCCCAGCCACCGCGACCCCGGAGCGGGTGCGCGACCTGGTGGCAGCGGGCATGGACGTGGCCAGGATGAACTTCAGCCACGGCGCCCACAGCGACCACAAGCAGGTCTACGACCTGATTCGCCAGGCCAGTGACAGCTCCGGTCGCGCGGTGGGCATCCTGGCCGACCTGCAGGGCCCCAAGATCCGGCTGGGCACCTTCGCCGGTGGCCCGGTGGAGTGGCGCGACGGCGACGTCGTGCGCATCACCGTCGAGGACGTCGCGGGCACCCACGACCGGGTGTCGACCACCTACAAGGGACTGGCCAACGACGCCAAGCCGGGCGACCGGCTGCTGATCGACGACGGCAAGGTGGGCCTGGTGGTCACCGCCGTCGAGGGCCAGGACGTGGTCTGCGAGGTCACCGAGGGCGGCCCGGTCTCCAACAACAAGGGCCTGTCGCTGCCGGGCATGGACGTCTCGGTGCCCGCGCTGTCGGAGAAGGACATCGAGGACCTGGAGTTCGCCCTGCAACTGGGCGTCGACTTCATCGCCCTGTCGTTCGTGCGCTCCCCGGCCGACATCGACCTGGTGCACCAGGTGATGGACCGGGTGGGCCCGCGCAGGCTGCCGGTCATCGCCAAGCTGGAGAAGCCCGAGGCCGTGGACAACCTGGAGGCCATCGTGCTGGCCTTCGACGGGGTCATGGTCGCCCGCGGCGACCTGGGCGTGGAACTGCCGCTGGAGCAGGTGCCGCTGGTGCAGAAGCGGGCCATCCAGATCGCCAGGGAGAACGCCAAGCCGGTCATCGTGGCCACCCAGATGCTCGACTCGATGATCAACAACTCCCGGCCCACCCGGGCCGAGGCCTCCGACGTGGCCAACGCCGTGCTCGACGGCGCCGACGCGCTGATGCTCTCCGGGGAGACCAGCGTCGGCCGCTACGCCATCGAGTCCGTGCAGACCATGGGCCGCATCATCGAGGCGGTCGAGACCGACATGCCGACGGTGCCGCCGCTGACCCACGTCCCGCGCACCAAGCGCGGCGTGCTGTCCTACGCCGCCCGCGACATCGGCGAGCGCCTCAACGCCAAGGCCCTGGTCGCCTTCACCCAGTCCGGCGACACCATCAAGCGGCTGGCCCGGCTGCACACGCACCTGCCGCTGCTGGCCTTCACCCCGGAGCCGGAGGTGCGCAGCCAGCTCGCGCTGACCTGGGGCACCGAGACCTTCCTGGTGCACGAGGTCGACTCCACCGACCGGATGGTCCGGCTGGTCGACCACTCGATGCTGTCCATCGGCCGCTACCAGCCGGGTGACCTGGTGGTCATCGTCGCGGGCTCCCCGCCCGGCACCATCGGCTCGACTAACCTCATCCGCGTTCACCGGTTGGGCGAAGAGGACCACGCGTAGCGGCCTCCGCCGGTTCCCGCAGGAGGTTCGGATGACCGAGGCAGCCAGGATCGCCGCCACCGCGGGCATCTCCGTCGAGGCGCCGCGCGCCGCCGACGGGGTGCCGCACGGGCAGCCGGTGCTGGACCGGCTGGTGGCACTGCTCGACCTGGAGAAGATCGAGGAGGACATCTTCCGCGGGGTCAGCCCCAAGCAGTCCTCGCTGCGCGTCTTCGGCGGCCAGGTGGCCGGGCAGGCGCTGGTGGCCGCGGGCCGCACGGTGCCGCCGGAGCGCGGGGTGCACTCGCTGCACGCCTACTTCATCCGCCCCGGCGACCCGAGCGTGCCGATCGTCTACGAGGTCGACCGCATCCGCGACGGCCGCTCGTTCACCACCCGGCGGGTGGTCGCGGTGCAGCACGGCAAGCCGATCTTCGCGCTGTCGGCGTCGTTCCAACTGGTGGAGGCGGGGGTCGAGCACGCGGAGGAGATGCCGGTCGTGCCCGCCCCGGAGGACCTGCCGACGCAGGGCGAGCTGGTGACCGAGGAGCTGAGGGCCAAGTTCGCCAACATCACCACCCGGCCCCGGCCCATCGACGTCCGCTACGTCACCGAACCCGCCTGGGTCTCCCGGGAGACCGGCCCCCGGGACGCCCGCAACCAGGTCTGGATGCGGGCCGACGGGAAGCTGCCAGACGACCCGCTGCTGCACGTCTGCGTCCTGGCCTACGCCTCGGACATGACCCTGCTGGACTCGATCCTGGCCCGGCACGGCGTCTACTGGGGCACCGACAACGTCCTC
Source organism: Actinokineospora spheciospongiae (assembly GCF_003182415.1). NCBI lineage: Bacteria > Bacillati > Actinomycetota > Actinomycetes > Pseudonocardiales > Pseudonocardiaceae > Actinokineospora > Actinokineospora spheciospongiae. The sequence continues at coordinate 495,037 of NZ_QHCP01000005.1, forward strand.
GGCGCCAGCCTGGACCACGCCATGTGGTTCCACCGCCCCTTCCGCGCCGACGAGTGGGTCCTCTACGACTGCGCCTCGCCCAGCGCCTCCGGTGGCCGCGGCCTGGCCACCGGCCGCTTCTTCACCCAGGACGGCACCCTCGTCGCCACGGTTGTGCAGGAGGGTCTGCTCCGCATCCTCGACTAGCGGTCCCGGTTCGGCCGGTGCTGCCGGGAAGTGGTGGGGCGGTGGGGGTCGTGGCACGGTCGGAAGTCGTGGGGCGGCGGGGCCGAACCCACGGGGAGGTTCGGCCCCGCCGCCTGACCGGCTGTCCCGTTCGCGGCGGGACACCGGCGCCGCCGGAGCGCGGGGGAGGGGTGGGGGTGGCCTCGCGCCCCGGGGTCTGGGGGGTGTGAGTGTGAGCGGTCGTCGGCTGGTCGGGTCGTCAGGTGATCAGGTGGCGGGCGTAGGCGGTGTGCACGACGTCCACGGGCTCCTCCTCCACCGCCAGCAGGCACAGGTGCGTGGTCAGGTAGGCGCGGCAGGGGGCGGGTGCCCGGGTGAACAGCCGGGTGCGGCAGGTGGGGCAGCGGCCGTCGACGTCCGGCTGGTGGTCGGCCAGCAGGGCGCGCAGGGCGGACACGAGCCGGGGCAGTTCCAGCCGGGCCAGGTCGGTCACGCCGCGGCCGGTCTCGGCGCGGCTGCTGATCTCCGCCAGGTAGCCCCGGAGGGAGGCCTCCAGGTGCCCGAACGTCGACTCCATCAGCGGCCGCCTCCCGGTTGGTGTGCCCCAGGGCTCAAGTGCTCGACGGGGCCGGCCGATGTCTTCGGATAACGGTGTTCGAGGGCCGGGGAAACCGTCGTGGATATGCAGCTTGCTGTCTGGAACAGGCATTTTGCAAGTTGCAACACACGATCGGGTGATAGGCGGGGTGGTCACAGTTGGCCACTAACATGCTCAAGCTCTGACGCGGTGGAAGTCGCCTTGTGCTTCTCCGCGATCAGCACTGACACTGGCCCAGGACCGCAGCCGCCGACGGGTGTTCGGCGGCGCGGGCAGAGAGAGGTGGACGAGGTGGTTCGAGGGCACAGCCCGACGGTCCGCCGCCGCAGGCTCGCCAGCGAGTTGCGCCGGTTCCGCGAGGCGGCCGAGCTGACCATCGACGAGGTCGGCGAGAAGCTCGAGTGCTCGGCGTCGAAGATCAGCCGCATCGAGACCGGCACGGTCGGGGTCACCCCGCGCGACGTGCGGGACATGCTCGAGCTGTACGGCATCGAGGAGGACCGGCGCGAGGCCCTGGTCCAACTGGCCAGGGAGGCCAGGCAGAAGGGCTGGTGGCACGCCTACAACGAGGTGTTCACCGGCTCGTTCGTCGGCCTGGAGGCGGAGGCGGCTTCCCTGCACACCCACCAGGCGCTGCTCGTCCCCGGGCTGCTGCAGACCGAGGACTACACCAGAGCCGTCATCCGGGCCGTGCGCCCGGGTGTCGAAACGGCCGAGATCGAGAGGCGGGTGCAGGGCAGGATGGCGCGTCAGCGCCTGCTGACCGAATCCCAGCCGCCCGAGTACTGGGCGGTCCTCGACGAGGCCGTGCTTCACCGCGTGACAGGTGGGCCCGAGGTCATGCACGCGCAGCTGACCCGGCTCGTCGAAGCGGCGGCCATGCCCAACGTGACGCTGCAGGTGGTCCCCTTCGGGGCCGGGGCGCACGCGGGCATGGAGGCTCCGTTCCTCATTCTGGGTTTCCCGGAACAGGCGGACCCCGACGTCGTCTACGTCGAGAACTCCATGTCTGGCGTCTATCTCGAAGAGGCGTCCGACGTCCACCGGTACACGTTGATCTTCGACCATTTGCGCGCGGCGGCGTTGGACCCCGAGAACACCGTCGACATGGTCTCGCGGATGGCCGATCGGCTCGTCCGTGGTTCGTGAATGACGAGAGGAGTGGGGCGTGACCGTTTCTGACCTGGCAGGCGCCGAATGGCGCAAGAGCAGCCACAGCGGTGGAGGTAATGACTGCGTGGAGCTCGCGGTCGGCAGAAGCGGCGCAGCGGTGCGGGACTCGAAGAACACCGAGTCCGGTCACCTGGCGTTCGCGGACATCGAGTGGGCCGAGTTCCTCGGTCTGGTGAAGGGCGGCGCGCTCAGGACCCGCTGAGGCGGGCTGCGCACCACCCGACCGGGGTGATCGACAGCACCCCGGTCCCGGCCTGATCCGATGGCGGGGCCACGGTCGCGGCCGTGGCCCCGTACCCCCGCAACCACCCCACGACGCCCTCCCCGGCGGCCGGCGCCCCGGCCCCGGGGACGGGACGTCCGTCGACGACCCCGGGCGTCAGCCCGGCGCCGGAACCGCCACCCCGGATCGTTCCGCGCCCCGACCCGGGACGCCCACGGGAGCGCCACCGGCGGGCGACCCCGGGGCCGGGAACCGCTTCCCGGCCCCCGAGGGCGTCAGCGGGGCAGGCGCTTGAGCGCGCGCAGGCCCACGGTGAGCCCGGCGGTCCAGGCCCGCGACGGGATGGCCCGACCCGGGCGCAGCGGGATGCCGCGCTGGGTGGCGATGGTCTGCGCCTCGGTGTACTTGAGCAGGCCCTCGACACCGTTGCGCCTGCCCACGCCGGACTCGCCCATGCCGCCCATCGGGGCGTCGACCGAGGCGAACGCGGCGCCGAAGCCGTCGTTGACGTTGACCGTGCCCGCGTGGATGCGCGCGGCCACCCGCTCACCTGCCGAGGTGTCGCGGGTCCACACGCTGGCGTTGAGGCCGTAGCGGGTGTCGTTGGCCCGGACGACGGCCTCGTCGGTGTCGGTGTAGCCGTATACGGCCACGACCGGGCCGAAGGTCTCCTCGCGGAACAGCAGCATGTCCTCGGTGACGTCGGTGAGGACGGTCGGCTCGTAGAACATCGGCCCCAGGTCCGGGCGGGCCTTGCCGCCCGCGAGCACGGTCGCGCCCTTGCCCACGGCGTCGTCGACGTGCTTGGAGATCGTCGCCAACTGCTCGGTGGACGTCAGCGAGCCCATGTCGACGTTGTAGCCCAGCTCGGTGCCCAGCCGCATGGCCCTGGTGCGGTTGACGAACGCCTGGGTGAACGACTCGCGGATGCTCTCGTGCACGTAGATGCGCTCCACGGACACGCACAGCTGCCCGGCGGAGGAGAAGCACGCGGTGGTCGCGCCCGCGGCGGCCTTGTCGATGTCGGCGTCGGGCAGCACGATCATCGGGTTCTTGCCGCCCAGCTCCATCGAGTAGCTGGTCAGCAGCGCCGCCGCGCGCGCGGCCAGGCCCTTGCCGGTGTCGGTCGAGCCGGTGAAGGCCAGGTAGTCGGCCTCCTCCAGCAGCGCGTTGCCGATCTTGGACCCGCGCCCGAGCACGATCTGCCACACGCCCTCGGGCAGACCGGCCTTCCCGGCCAGCTCCTGAATCCACAGCGCGGTCAGCGCGGTCTGGTTGTCCGGCTTCTGCACCAGCGCGTTCCCCGCGATCAGCGCCGGGATGGCGTCGAGGCCGGTCAGCGCCAGCGGGTAGTTCCACGGTGAGATCATCGACACCACGCCCTTGGGGTGGCGCACCTCGGTGGTCCTGGTCAGCACCGGCAGCGCCCCCGCCTTGCGCTTGGGCGCGAGCAGCTTCGCCGCCTTGCGGCCGTAGTAGGCCGCGGCCATGGCGGTCACGGCGATCTCGTCGTAGGCGTCGAGCCGGGACTTGCCGGTCTCCACCTGCATCAGGTCCAGCGCCTCGTCCTGGTTGGCCAGGATCAGGTCGTGCAGCCGCAGGAACACCTTCGCCCGCTCGGCCACCGGGGTGGCCGCCCACCGCGCCTGCGCCTCCCGCGCCCGCGCGAACGCCTGCCGCACGTCGGCGTCGCCGATCTGCGGCAGGCTGGTGATGGGTTCCCCGGTGAACGGCGCCACCATCTGCACCGTCGTCGGTTCGGCACCCGGCACCGCCCGCGCGGTCAGCTCGGCAGCCCTGGCCGAGGCCGGAGCCCCCCGGACGGCACCGATGGTGGTGGCTGGCGCGACGACGGACATGGAACGCTCCTCGGTTCGACGGAGCACCCATGTTACTTCGGAGTAGATAGCAGCGACAGGGTCAACTTACCCGGAGTCAGTTCCCGGTGTTCACCTCAGCCCGCCGCCGACGACGAAATCCCGGCCCGGGCGGGGCTCAACGGCCCACGCGGGCTTCCCGCACGCGGTCCGCCCCCACCGCCAGCGCCACCCGGACCATGTCGTCCTCCCGCCGCACCGACACCGGCAACCCCGACGACATCGCCGCCCGCTCGAACCCCACCTCGGACGGCAGGCACCACGCGATCATCCGCCGGTGACCCGCACCCCTGGCCACCGCACCGAGCCTGCCGATCATCGCCGAGCCCAGGCCGGTGCGCTGCCAGCCGTCCTCCACCAGCACCGAGATCTCCGCCTCGGCCGGGTCGTTGGTGCGGATGAGCTGCGCCATGCCGATCACCCGGGTGCCGCACAGCGCCAGCAGCGTCGTCCCGCGCGGCGGTTGCAGCAACCGGTGCAACCAGCGGCGGGGGAGCGTGCGCAGGCCAGCGTGGTAGCGGGCGAACAGCGTCTGCGCCGAGCAGCGGGCGTGCAGGGCCGCGACCGCCTCGGCGTCCTCCGGCGTCCCCGTGCGCAGCACGACACCCGCACCGGTGCTGGTGATGACCGCCGACGGCGACCCGGCGGCCACCTCACCCGCGGTCAACACCTCGCCGAGCGCGGCGGCCCTGGCCAGTTCCACCTCGGTGAACGGCGCCCAGCCGCGGCGCGCCACCAGGATGGTCCCGTCACCGAGGCGCAGCACCGCGCGGTGCCCGCCCTCATCGGTGCCCTCGTCGGTGTCGGCGACGGTGACCGAGTCGGCGCCGAGCAGCGCGCGCACGGATTCCGGGGTGCTCGACGGGTCGCGCAGCGCGGTGCCCGCCGCGCGCAGCGCCGCCGTGGTGCGGTCCACCACCTGGTGCATGTCGGCCCGGGTGATCCCGACGCAGCGACCGCCCTCGGCCCGGATCTCGTCGATCAGCCGGGAGGGGGCGGTGCCCGGTGGGGTGCTCACCACGATCTCGTCGACGACGCCGCCGGGGACCGGCAGCACCGACAGGCCCAGGACGTTGCAGTCGCGGGCGGCGAGCCGGGTCGTCATCCGGGCCAGCGCGCCCGGTCGGTCGTCGAGCCGGACCCGCAGCCGCCACGTCGTGGGCGTGCCGGGACGGGTCGCTCCGGGGGAGGCGGTGGTGTCCATGCGCCCATGGTCGGCGGGCAACGTTGCCGAGTGGGGGCCCGTGTGTTTCGGGTCTGTGAGCATCCGCCGAGCGGTGCCCGCTCCCGCGTGCGCCGGTGGCCGAGCCGTGCGCGGTTTCCACCACCTGCCTGCCACGCCCGGCAGCATAATCGCGCCATGGGGAAAACCCACGAGCGCATCGACGGCAGGCTCCGCGACGCCTACTGCGCGGGCAAGCCGCACGTCCCGACCAGCCTCGACGGCCTGCCCGCCCTGCCGGTCCCGCTGCCCCCGCGCCCCGCCTAGGCGGTTCCGGGCCCGCTCACAGGTTCGTCAAAGATTCAACAGGCATCGTCGTCGTCAGGACCACGGAGAGGACGACGACGAGATGGACGAGACCAGGCGCGGGCGGGCCGCGTGGCGCGACCGCGCGGCCAACCGGGTGGCGGCGGTCACCGCGGGGGTGGCCGTCGGGGCCGCGGCACTGGCCGGGGTGCTCGGGGTGGCCCTGACCGGCACGGCCAACGCCGACAGCTCCACCACCACCGACAGCAGCACCATCACCACCGATTCGGGCAGCACCACCGATAGCCCCACCGACAGCACTATCGACGACGGGTTGTCGTCGTCGGACAGCGGGGTTTCCCAGGGCACGGGCAGCCCGCACGCCGGGTCCGGTGGGTCGTGACCGCGCGCGCCGAGTTCCCGGTGTGGGGCACGACCGCCGTGCTGGTGGTCACCGATCCCACCCGGCTGCGCACCGCCACCGCGCTGCTGCGCGCCCACCTCGCCGAGGTCGACCTGGCGTGCAGCCGGTTCCGGTCGGACTCCGAGGTCTCCCGGCTGCACACCACCCCCGGTCGCTCCGTGGCGGTCAGCCCGCTGCTGGCCGAGGCGCTCGGCGTCGCGCTGCGGGCGGCCCGGCTGACCGGCGGTCTGGTCGACCCGACCGTCGGCACGGCGCTGCGCGCGCACGGCTACGACCGCGACTTCGCCGCCGTCGCCGCCGACGACCCGAGGCCGATCGGGGTCCGCCGCGTCCCCGGCTGGCACCGCCTGCACCTCGACGAGGGGCGCCGCGAGGTGCTGCTGCCCCGCGGGGTGCACCTCGACCTGGGCGCCACCGCCAAGGCCCTCGCCGCCGACCGCGCCGCCGCGGCCGTCGCGGCCCGGACCGGGTGCGGGGTGCTGGTCGCCCTCGGCGGTGACCTCGCCACCGCGGGCCGCGCCCCGGTCGGCGGCTGGCAGGTCGCCGTGGGCGACGACCACCGCACCGCCGCGCGCGCCCCCCGGTCGCGGATCGCCCTCGGCGGTGGGGCGGTGGCCACCTCCAGCACCACCCGGCGCGCCTGGCGGCGGGCCGGGAGGCCGGTGCACCACGTGATCGACCCGCGCACCGGTCGCAGCGCCGACGTGGTGTGGTGCACCGCCTCGGTGGTCGCCCAGTCCTGCGTGGACGCCAACACCGCCGCCACCGCCGCGATCGTGCTCGGCGCCGACGCCCCCGCCTGGCTGGCCGACCGCGGCCTGCCCGCCCTGCTCGTGGCCGGTGACGGCACGGCGCTGCCCGTCGGCGGCTGGCCCGCCGCCGAGTCGGTGGTGGCCTGATGGGCGCGCCAACTTCCCGGTGCGCCCGCGACGGGGCGGTGGCGTGGTGGAACACCCGGGTCCTTTGGTGCCCCAGCCGCCGAGCCGGTGGTGGGCTGATGGGCGCGCGGCCTCCCCGGTGCGACCGCGACGGGGCGGTGGCGTGATGGACACCCAGGTCCTCTGGTACCTCAGCCGCGCGAGCGGGCTGGTGTCGCTGGCGCTGTTCACCGCCACCGTGGTGCTCGGGCTGCTGACCGCGGGCCGCCTCGGCACCGCGCGGTTCCCCCGGTTCGCCGTCCAGTCGTTGCACCGCAACCTGTCGGTGCTCAGCCTGGTCTTCCTGGCCGTGCACATCGCCAGTGCCGTCCTCGACGGGTACGTGGAGATCCGGTGGGTCGACGCGCTCGTGCCCTTCGCCTCCGCCTACGACCCGTTCTGGCTCGGCCTCGGCGCGCTCTCGCTCGACCTGGTGCTCGCGGTCGTCATCACCAGCCTGCTGCGCACCCGGCTCTCCCCGAAGGTCTGGCGCGGTGTGCACCTGGCGTCCTACGCGGCCTGGCCGGTCGCGGTGGTGCACGGGTTCGCCATGTCCGGCCCCGACACCGCCTGGGTGCTGGGCTTCGACGTGGCCTGCGTCGCCGCCGCGGCGACCGCCCTGCACTGGCGCACCACCCGCGTCCACCCCGACACGACGGTGAGGGTTCCATGATCACCACGACCCGGCGGCTGCTCGCCGCCCCCACCCCCGACCTGGCCGCGCACACCGCCGTGCACGGCGCGCTGCCCCGCCCGCACCCGGCCGAACTGCTCGACCTGGTCGACCGGTCCGGCCTGCGCGGTCGCGGCGGCGGCGGGTTCCCCACCGGGCGCAAGCTGCGCGCGGTCGCGGCGGGCCGCGCACCGGTGGTCGTCGCCAACGGGTGCGAGGGGGACCCGGCCAGCGCCAAGGACAAGGCGCTGCTCGCCATCGCCCCGCACCTGGTCCTCGACGGTGTCGAACTGGCCGCGCACGCCGTCGGCGCCGCAGAGGCGATCCTCTGCGCGCACGACGGGACGGCACTGCGCGCGGCGGTCGCGGCGCGCTCCTGGTCCATCGACGTGTCTGTTGTGGACATACCGGGGCGCTACGTCTCCAGCGAGGAGTCCGCACTGGTCAACTTCCTCACCACCGGTGACGCCCGGCCCACGGTGAAGGTGTTCCGCCCGGCCGAGCGCGGTGTGCGCGGCAGGCCCACGCTGGTCGACAACGTCGAAACCCTCGCGCAGCTCGCGCTCGTCGCCCGGCGCGGCCCGGACGCGTTCCGCCGCGACGAGACCCGCCTGGTGACCGTCGGCGGCGCCGCACCGCACGGCGGCGTGTTCGAGACCCCGGTCGACCTGGGGTTGGGGGAGGTGCTGCGGCTGGCCGGAACCGACCCCGACGCGACCGTGCTCGCGGGCGGCCTCGGCGGCGAGTGGCTGACCCGCGCCGGGCACCACCGGGCGTCCTCGATCCCCGGCGTGGCCGCGTTCCACGTGCTCGGCGGCTGCGGCCTGCGGGAGACCTCGGAGGTCCTGGCCCACCTGGCCGCCGAGTCGGCGCGGCAGTGCGGGCCCTGCATGTTCGGCCTGCCCGCGATCGCCGCCGACTTCGCCGCGCTGGCCGCGGGCGCCGCCCCCGCCGACACCGCCGCCCGGCTGCGCCGCCGCCTCGGGGTCGTTCCCGGCCGCGGTGCCTGCGCCCACCCCGACGGCGCGGTCCGGCTCGCCGCGAGCGCGCTGCGGGTCTTCGCCGACGACGTCACCGCCCACGCGCACGGGGGGTGCCTGGCATGAGCGGTCAGACCCGGACCCTGCGGCTGGACCCCATCGGCTGCCGCGCGCACGGCTTGTGCGCGGAACTCCTCCCGGAGCTGGTCGACCTCGACGAGTGGGGCTACCCGGTCGTCGACGGCGACCCCGTGCCGCCTGCACTGGTGAACCGGGCGAAGCGCGCCGCGGCCGCCTGCCCGGCGCTGGCACTGCGGCTGCGCTGACCGGAATGCGCCCGGTGTCCGGTCAGGACATTCGCGTCGCGGGGCGCGCCCTGGTCCGGTAGTGCGCGATCCATTTGGTACGAGGATGTTTCCAAGACCAACCCGCGCACTCCCGACGAAGTCGATTGTGGGTGATTGTCACACCGCCAAGAATTATCGGTTTCCTGTTGACCTGTCCGACGGCCTGTGGGGAGGGTGCTTTTGTCACCGCTTCCCGCAAACCCACGGAGGTCACTGTTGACCAGGACGAAACGGCGCGTCGCCGTGGCTGTCGCCGCCGCCCTCGCGGGCGCGACCGCCACGCTCGCCGTCACCGGGGCGGTCCAGTCGCCCGCGAGCGCCGCGCCGCTCAGCGCTGGATCGATCGGCGCTTCGGCCGCTGAGCCCGGTCCGCTCGACGACAGCTTCTACGTGCCGCCGAGCCCGCTGCCCGCCGGTGAGCCCGGCGACGTGATCCGCTGGCGCCCCACCATCCCGCCGCTGAACGCGGGCAACGCCGACGCCTGGCAGGTCATGTACCTGTCGACGAACGCCCTGGGCGAACGCAACGCGGTCACCGGCACCATCTTCACGCCCAAGGGCGTCGACCCCGCCAAGGCGCCGATCGTGGGTTACTCGGTGGGCACGCAGGGCCCCGCGTTCAAGTGCACACCGTCCAAGGCCATCGAACGCGGCACTCTCTACGACCAGCCCGCCATCAACGACTCCATCAGCGCCGGCTACGCGGTGGCGGTCACCGACTACGAGGGCTACGGGCCCGGCGAGGCGAACCGGCCGACCTACATCGTGGGCCAGTCCATGGGCCCGGCTGTCATCGACTCGGTGCGCGCGGCGCAGCGCCTGCCGCAGACCAAGCTCAGCGCCGATGCCAAGGTTGTTTTCCAGGGCTACTCCCAAGGCGGTGGCGGTGCGCTGTGGGCGGCGGAGAAGCAACCCTCTTACGCCCCTGACCTGAACCTGGTGGGTGTGGCCGCAGGCGGTGTCCCCGCCGACCTGACCGAGGTCGCCAAGGGCCTCGACGGGTACCTGGGCTTCGGGTTCCTCGCCTTCGCCGCGGTCGGCCTGGACAACGCCTACCCGGAGTTGCAGCTCGACTCCTACCTCAACGACACCGGCCGCAAGGACCTCGCCGACGCCAAGCAGAACGCCTGCGTGGTGGAGTTGCTGGCCAACTACCCCTTCAAGACCATCGCCGGCTACACCACCACCAACCCCCTGACCGACCCGAAGTGGCAAGCACGGTTGGCGCAGAACAAGTTGGGGCAGAACCCGCCGCGAGTGCCGGTGTTGCAGTACCACGCCTCCACCGACGAGATCGTCAACACCCCCCAGGGCGACGCGCTGCACAAGTCCTACTGCGCCGCCGGGGTCACCGAGCAGTGGAACACCTACATCTCCGACCACCTGACCGGCATCTTCGCGGGCAACGCCGACGCCGGAAAATGGATCAAGGACCGATTCGCGGGCAAGACAGCACCCAGCAACTGCTGAGTGTCCGCACACGACAGTGCCCCGGCGGGAATCCCGCCGGGGCACTGTTCTCGTGACCGTGTCAGTCGGTCTTCGGCTTCGGGATCTCGGTGGTGTGATCCACAGTGGATGCTCCCGGCGCATTCGCCGCTGACCCGTCGGTCGGCGCATCGGCCCGCTGCGGCTCGGGTGCGGTCTCCGCGTCCGTAGCCGGTTCGGTGGCGGGCGGTTCGGACACGATCACGGGGGTGGACTCGACCCAGTGCACGCCTGAGGTGGAGTCGGCCGCCGTCGTGGGGAGCCCCGATTCCGCCGGGGCCTCGGGGAGCCCCGTCCCGGGCTCTGCCGGGGAGGGCGCGGCAGGCGATTCCGAGACGGGGACTTCCGCGGACGACTCGGGTGCCGCGGCCGGTTCGGCCTCGGGGAGTTCCGCCTGCGGGCCGGGCTCGGCGGGCGCCGCCGGTTCCGGCTCGGGAAGGTCTGCCGGGGGTTCGGCGGCGGGGGGTTCCGCCTGCGACTCGGCTCCGGCGCCCGCGGGGGTTGGTTCCGGGCGGGGGAGTTGCGTCGTGGGCCGGTTGTCGGTGGGCTCGGCCGTCGGGGCGGGTTCGGCGGGCCGGTCGTCTTCGGCGGGGGACGGCGCGGTGGGGGACGGCGCGGCGGCTTCGGTCGGGCGCGCGGGCGTGGCCACGGTCTCGGTCGTCGCCCCGGTGCTCGGCGCCTGCGCGCCGCCCGCCTGGGCCTTGGCCACGACCTGGGTCACCTCGGCGTCGTCGCCCGAACCGCCCGCCGACGGCCACGCCCCGGCGATCGTCGCGGTGGTCGCGGCCGACGCGGCGTGGTGCGGTGTGCCGCTCTGGGCGGCGGTCTGCCCACCGGGCGCGGCGTGCTGGGGCGCACCGGGCAGCGCGGGCCGCTGACCGGTCTGCGGCTGACCGTGGTTCCGGCCCGGAGCCGGGTACTGCCCGTACCCGACCGGCGCCCGGAACCCCATCGACGGCGTGACCGGCTCCACCCGCGACCGCGCCCCCTCGCGCCGGATGAGCGCGGGGACCAGCGCGAGCAACCCCACCCCGGCGGCGACGAGCAGCAGCACCAGCGCCGTGTCGGTGTTGATGTCGACCCGGCTGCCCTCGGACGGCTCCTGCGCCAGGGTCCGCTCGACGAGCTGGCCGACGATCAGCGCGATCAGCGCCACCGCGCCCGCCAGCACCCCCGCACCGATCCCGCCGAGCACGCGCACCGCGGTCACCAGCCCCCGCTTCGGCCGCACCCCCGCCACCCCCGCCACCACCGCGGCGACGGCGAGCAGCCCACCACCCACCACCACCGGCAGCCCTGCCAGGTCCGGCAGCGGTCCGCTGCCGGACACCGCACCGGACCTCGTTGTCCCCCACAGGGTCTGGCTCAGCGCGCCCTCACTGGTGGTCTCCTGCCCCAACCGCACCCGTAACTCGAACAGGGTCTGGAAACTCGCGACGACCGCCAGCACCGCCGCCGCGGCGAAACCGAGGGCCGCCACCAGTCCCGACACCCACACCCCACCGCGGGACCGGACTGGCTCGGGGCCGGGGGGTGGCCCGTACTGCTGCGCTGGCGGGTGCGGGGCGGTGCCGGGAGGACCGGGCGCGTAGGGCGGAGTCACGCGGGAATCTTGACAGCTCCCGAGGACCCGATGTGGGACGCCGTGGTATTCGCGGAAGCGAACGTCACGTTCTCCCGTCGCCCCCCTCTTCTCTGGTTAGCAGCGGCCGACCCGAGCGAGGGCCGGGTCGGCCGCTGCGATTCCCCGCCGCGATCCGACCCCCCGGCATCACCCCTGGTGCGCCTCACCGACCGCTGCGCGGTGTGGCTCCGCCGCGGTGAGCCCGACCAGGAGCCCGACCAGGACCACCACCGCCCCGATGAGGTGACCCCAGGTGGGGGAGCCGGTGCCGAGGAGAGCCGTGGCCGCCACGGCGCTGATGGGAACCAGGCTGGTGAACAGCCCCGCCCGTTCCGGGCCGATGGCACCCACCGCGCTGAACCACAGGACGTAGGCGCAGGCGGTGACCACAACCCCCAACCACAGCAGGGCGAGCAACTGGCCGGTGTCCGGCAGCCGGAACCCACCGGTGACCGCGATCCCCGGCACGCACAGGACGGCTGCGCCCGCGCAGGCGTAGGCGGACACCCGCAGCGCTCCCAGCGCGCTCAGGACGGGGGCGGCCACCAAGGCGAACGCGACCTCACCCGCCAGCGCGCAGCCCGAGAAGAACAGGCCCACCACACTGCCCACCGACCCGAGCCCCTGGGCGACGGCCGCCCCCACGGCCACGACGAGGCCCGCCAGGACGATCCGTCGGTTCGGGGCGGTCCGGTTCACCAGCGGGGTCACCAGGGCGATCACGACCGGCGCGCAGCCGATGATCACCCCGACCAGGGCCGGATCGGTGTCCCGCTCCGCCGCGACAACCGCGACGTTGAAGCCGACCATGCCCAGAGCGGCGAGAACGCCGATGCGGACCCACTGGCGGGAGCTGACCGCGCCCCTGGGCGGCGACGCCGACCGCAGGCGCAGGACACCGAGCAGCAGGACCGCCGCCAGGGCGAACCGGAAACCCTGACCCGCGAAGACCGGGAAGTCGCGCAGGGCACCCATCACCGCGACCGAACTGCCCACCGCGGCCATCGCCAGGACGGCGCAGACGCTGCCCCTCACCATGATCGGAACCGTACGCCGCCCGGTGGCCCCCACCCAGGGCCGAACCGCCACCACGGGCAGTTCCGAACAAAGGGCGGGATCGGGGGGCTCCGGCTCGCGGGCACGCCACGAGAGCTGACGCAGCGCCCCAGGGCCTGTCCTCGAAGCCCAACCCCCGGACCGGCGGCCTGGCGGCTGGCCATGCCGAACCCCTCCGGCGCAGCCGCCAACCCCCGGACCGGCGGCCTGGCGGCCGGCCATCCGAACTCCATTGGCGCAGCCGCTAACCACCCACACACCGCTGGCCCGGCGAGCAACTACCCGGCGGGTGGATGTCCTGAACGCAGGCCGGCCACCCCGAGAACCGTCGGCCCGGCGAGCGAATGCCCGGGTGGGTGGATGTGTTTGGCCGGGGGTGGCGATCATGTGACAGCCTGCCTGGGCGGTGGGGCATCTTTTCAGCCCCACCTGACGCACTGGAGCACATGATCGCCATAGGGGCCCCGGCCAAACACATCCACCCAGCCGGGCACCACCCACCAAACAACCGGGCTCGCGAAGGCACGGCCGAGCACATCCACCCACCCGGGCACACCCACCAAACCCACAGCAGCCAAAGGCCACAGCCAGGGCTGCGTGGACCTGCCGAGCCGGCGCGGCTCAGCCCCGGCGCAGCCGGTCCAGCATCGTCGACTTCCACTCGTCCAGCAGCCGGGTGCGCCGTTCCGCACCGCCGCCCATCATCGCGTCCAGGGCCAGGCCGCGGACCAGGTTCACGCTCAGCAGCATCAGCGTCTCCACCTCCGCTTCCGGCAGGTCGGCGCCCGTGGCCTGCCGGTAGAGCTGGAGGGTGGCGTGGCCCAGTGCCCGGTCCACCGGGCGCAGGGTTTCCCGCAGCTCCGCGTCGGTCCTGGCCGCCACCCACAGTTCCACCGCCGCCGTCGACAGGGTGCCGGAGTAGGCCTCCCAGAGCAGGTCGATGCCCTTGGCCACCCGCTCCGGGCCCGGGGGCAGCGTTTCCGCGGCGCTGGTCATCCCGCCGATGAGGCGGGCGAACAGGTGCTCCAGGGCGGCGGTCATCAGCTCGGCCTTGGTGGTGAAGTGGTGCTGCTGCGCGCCCCGCGACACCCCGGCCCGGGCCGCGATCTCCTGCACGGTCGTGCGGGCGTAGCCGAGTTCGACCAGGCACGCGACGGTGGCGTCGAGCAGGGCTTCGCGGGTCTGTTCGCTGCGCTCCTGCTGGGTGCGGTGGGTGCGCGTGGTCGTCACCTCGGCTGGCCTCCTCGGGTCCGCTCCCGGGTCACTTTACGGGCGGTCCGGTCAGCATGTACCTTCACGTCAGAACTTACATGCACCGCTGATTGTTTTATCATCGGTCCGCAACCCGGAGGTCTGTCGTGCCCGAGCGCTCCCCCTGGATGGACGAGGACCTGGACGCCTTCCGCGACCTGGCCCGCACCTTCTGCGAGAAGGAACTCACCCCGAACGTCGAGCGCTGGATCGAGAACAAGCAGGTCGACCGGGAGCTGTGGACCAAGGCGGGCGAGGTCGGGCTGCTGTGCCTGTCCATCCCCGAGGAGTACGGCGGCGGGGGCGGCACCTTCGCCCACGAGGCGGTGCTGCTGGAGGAGCAGGCGCGCGCCGGGGACAGCGGCTGGGGCGTCTCCCTGCACAACGGGATCGTCGCGCACTACGTGCTGGCCTACGGCACCGAGGAGCAGAAGCACGCCTGGCTGCCCAAGCTCGCCTCCGGCGAGTGGGTCGGCGCCATCGCGATGACCGAACCGGGCACCGGCTCGGACCTGCAGAACGTCAAGACCAGGGCGATCCGCGACGGCGACGACTACGTGGTCAACGGCGCCAAGACCTTCATCACCAACGGCAGCCAGGCCGACTTCGTCATCGTCGTGGCCAAGACCGACGCGAGCGAGGGCGCCAAGGGCATCTCGCTGATCGGGATCGAGACCGCCCGCGAGGGCTTCCGCCGGGGCCGGGTGCTGGACAAGATCGGCCTCAAGGCCCAGGACACGGCCGAGCTGTTCTTCGACGACCTGCGGGTCCCGGTGACCAACCTGCTCGGCAGCGAGGAGGGGCAGGGCTTCGTGCAGCTCATGCAGCAGTTGCCGCAGGAGCGCCTGATCATCGGCGTCTCCTCGGTCGTCTGCCTGGAGCTGGCCCTCCAGGAGACCCTGCGCTACACCAAGGACCGGCAGGCGTTCGGGCGGCCGGTGTTCAACTTCCAGAACACCAAGTTCGTCCTCGCCGAGGTCGCCACCGAGGCCAGGGTGTGCCGGGTGTTCCTCGACGACTGCATCGCCAAGCACCTGCGGGGCGAGTTGGACATCCCGACCGTGGCGATGCTCAAGTGGTGGACCAGCGACCGGGCGATGAAGGCCGTCGACGAGTGCCTGCAACTGCACGGTGGCTACGGCTACATGAGCGAGTACCCCATCGCGCGGATGTACACCGACCTGCGCGTGCAGCGGATCTACGGTGGCACCAACGAGATCATGAAGGAGATCATCTCCCGCACGCTCTGAGGTCCACCGGCACATGGATTGGTCTACGAAAGGGAACGAGAGCATGGGACCGCTCACCGGGATTCGGGTCGTCGAGCTGGCGGGGCTCGCGCCCGCGCCGTTCGCCTGCACCGTGCTGGCCGACCTGGGCGCCGAGGTGGTGCGGGTGGACCGGGCCCGGCCGGGCGCGGACGTGCTCTCGTTCCCCGACGACCCGCTGACCCGCAGCAGGCGGTGGATCGGCGTCGACGTCAAGGCGCCCGAGGGGCTGGAGCTGGTGCTGCGGCTGGTGGACCGGGCCGACGTGCTGGTGGAGGGCTTCCGGCCGGGGGTGGCCGAGCGGATGGGGCTCGGCCCGGACGCGCTGCTGGCCCGCAACCCCGGCCTGGTCTACGGGCGCGTCACCGGGTGGGGCCAGGACGGCCCGCTCGCGCCCACCGCCGGGCACGACATCAACTACATCGCCCTCGCGGGCGCCCTCGACCCGATCGGGGAGGCCGGGCGCAAGCCGGTGCCGCCGGTCAACATCCTGGGCGACTTCGCGGGTGGCGGGCTCGTGCTGGCCATGGGCGTGCTCGCCGCCCTGGTCGAGCGGCAGACCTCCGGGAAGGGCCAGGTCGTCGACACCTCCATGGTCGAGGGCGCCGCGTTCCTCACCACCCACCTGCACGGGCTGCGCAACATCGGGATGTGGCCCAACGGCCGCGGCGAGAACCTGCTCGACGGCGGTGCCCCGTTCTACGACACCTACGAGACCGCCGACGGCAAGTACGTGGCCATCGGCGCGATCGAGGCGCGGTTCTGGGCGGCGCTCGTCGGCGTCCTGGGCTGGGACCCGGACGGGGTGCCCGCGCACGTCGACCCGGCGAACTGGCCCGAGCTGCGCACCCGCCTGGCCGAGACGCTGCGCACCCGCACCCGCGACGAGTGGGCCGAGCTGGCCGGGGGCACCGACGCCTGCCTGAGCCCGGTGCTGACCCCGCAGGAGGCGACGACGCACCCGCACAACGTGGCCAGGGGGACGTTCGTCCAGGTGGCGGGCACCGCGCAGCCCGCGCCAACGCCGAAGTTCAGCCGCACCGCGCCCGCCGCGCCGACCGCGCCGAGCGACGCCCGCGCCGACACCGACGACGTGCTGGCCGGGCTGGGCGTGCCCGCCGACGACCTGGCGCGGCTCAGGGCCGCGGGGGTCATCGCCTGAGGCCGCGAGCGGGTCGGAACAACGAATGGCTGTGAGGACGCTTGTGGCATCCTCACAGCCTCGGTGTTGTGCTCGCGCGCCTGCTGGGCGCGCGGACTGGCCACGGGGGCCAGCGGCCCGCGGAGATCACTCCCCGGACGTGGACATTCTTATAACCGTTCCACAGTCCGTGGTGTCCACGGTCAGACAGTTGCGCAAAAGTGACACCGTTTCTGGGATCGGCGAGCGGCCGTTCACCGGGTCGAGCGCGCAGCGGCATGTCCCCCTGTGTGATCGGGTGGCTACTTCCGTAGAGTGATCCCGAAGCAACGCGAGTGGCATCCAGGCGAAATTCTCACGCTGGGTGTCGCCGCTTGGGGAAATACGGCCTGACAGCCACCACTGTGGTGGATCATGGGCGGGGGGTTCCGGGCCGGGCCCGGGCCGGAGCGGACGGAGTTGCCGATGAATGTCAAGAAGGTGGCGATCCTCGTGGTGGTCGCCCTGCTGCTCTTCTACGTCATCACCCAGCCGACCCAGGCCGCGGGCATGTTCCAGGGAATCCTGTCCTGGCTGCGCGACGGTGCCGAGGCGATCATCACCTTCCTGAAGAACCTCTTCGCCTGACGCGTGGGAAACCCCACATGTGAACTACCGGTCAGTTCTACTGACCGGTAGTTCACACTGCCCGCCAACGGAATCCCGGCGCGACCGTCCGCGTGGCACGGAGCCGCCCAACTCGGTCACCGTCTGTGATGATCTTCCTCGATCCGAAGATCCACACTGGACCGTCCGGGTGGATCTGGGGGTCAACGGCCCCAATCCCACAAATGGGTCGGCCTGGGGTCTGGTGAATTGTCGGTCCCTGGCCCTACGGTTTCAGCCATCGAGTGATCATGAGACCTCCAGGAGGCAGAATGCTCGACGATCCCGGGGTCGACGCCCTGGTCCGCCAGTGGACCGCCGAGCGAGCACAGGACGCGGAGGCCGTCGAGGCGAGCCGCATCGCGTCCGAGTGGCTCGCCGACGCGCCGGTCGTCACCACGCCCGGCATCCCCGGCCAGCGCGCCCGCGGCGGTTCGTCGCGGTGGGCGTCGGTCGAGGCCGCCGACCCGCGCTACCTCTCGGCCATGCGCGACCGCCTGCCCGACGTGCCGCACGAGCTGCTGGCCGCCGCCGCGGGCTGGTGGCAGATGGTCGGCGGGGTGGCGGAGGCCGAGGAGTGGTGGGACGCGGGCATGAGCCCGCTGGACCAGCGCGCCCTCGACTACCGCGCCGCGGGCCTGGCACCGTCGGACCTGTCGCGTCGGCTCGGACCGCTGACCGTGCTGGAGCACCTCCGCCGCGGCAGCGCCCCGGCCTGGTGCGTGGCCCGGTTGCAGCGCCAGCGCCGCGACGGCGCCGCCTGAGGTCCACCACCGCGACCGGTCGCCGCCCGGTGGGTGTTCCACCACCCGGGACGGGACCGACCCGGCGTGACAGCGCGTCCCGCGTAACGCCATGGTGTTCCTGTCGTTGATGCTGTGCGTCACCGGGTCCGTCCCGGCGACCGGAGCGGAACCAGGGCTGGAGCACGGTGGCGGACACGAAGACCCCGATCGCGGACCCGGCGGTGCGAACCCCGGGCGGGCTCCGGCGGTTCCGGTTCCCCCGGTTCCGCCCCGGCGGGGTCGCGGGCAGGCTGGCGGTGGTGGTCTTCGTGCTGGCCGTCGCGGCGGGCTCGGTGCTGGTGGTGCGGTCGGCGCTCACCCCGCCGCCCGGTCCACCCGCGCCCGAGATCCCGGCCGAGCAGGTCACCGCGGCTGCGGTCGAGCCCAACTCCGTCGTGCCCGCGCAGGGCGCCGACACCGCGGCGGCCCCCCGGCCGCAGGCGGTGCAGTCCGGCGCCGACCCGCTGCGGGTGTGGGCGGGGAAGCTCGCCGGTCCCACCGGTGTGCCCGCGCGCGCCCTGATGGCCTACGGCAACGCCGAGCTGGTCGTCCGGTCGAGCACCCCCGGCTGCCACCTGTCCTGGGCGACCCTCGCTGGCATCGGCCGCGTGGAGTCCGACCACGGCCGATACGCCGGGGCGGCCCTGGGCGATGACGGCCTGCCCTCCGAGCCGATCATCGGCGTGCCCCTCGACGGCTCCACGGGCGTCCGGGCCATCGCCGACACCGACGGCGGCCGCTACGACGGCGACCCGTCGCTCGACCGCGCCGTCGGCCCGATGCAGTTCATCCCCGCCACCTGGCGCGCCTGGTCCTCCGACGCCAACCTCGACGGCCGCGGCGACCCCCAGCAGATCGACGACGCCGCGCTCGCCGCGGGCCGCTACCTGTGCGCGGGCGGCCGCGACCTGGGCACCCCCACCGGCTGGTGGGCCGGGGTGTTCTCCTACAACAACTCGGTGCCCTACGGGCAGAAGGTCTTCGGCCTCGCCGACGGCTACGCCCGCGCGGGCGCCTCGGCCTGAGCCCTCCGGCCCGGCTCTCAGCCGCCCCGGGTTAGCATCGGTGCGTGCCCGGCCCGCGGAAGTTCGTCGTCGTCGCGGTCAGTGTGCTGTCGCTGGTCGCCTGCTGCGGCCTCGCCTACTGGCAGTGGCAGCGCTTCGAGTCGGCCAACGGCACCTTCCAGAACCTGGGGTACGTGCTCCAGTGGCCCCTGTTCGGCATCGCCCCCGCCTACATGTTCTGGCGGATGCGCAAGCTCGCCCAGCAGCAGCCCGCCGAGGCACCACCCGCGGTCGAACCACCCCCGCCCCCACCCGCCCGGCCACGGCCCGCCGCGGTGGACGACGAGGACGACGAACTCACCGCCTACAACCGCTACCTCGCTAGCCTGAACGCCCAGGAGCCCCGATGAGCATGACCGACGAGGAGAACCCGGCCCAGGCGGTCGCCGCCAAGGGCACCCGGGGGGCCCTCGCCCGCTACCGGGTCCTGGCCTACGTGGTGGGTGTGGGCCTGCTGGCCCTGGTCGCGGCCATGGTGCTCAAGTACGGGTTCGACAACACCGCGCCGCTGGCGGTCGTCGGCCCCGCGCACGGGTTCCTCTACATGGTGTACCTGGTCTTCACCTTCGACCTGGCGCTCAAGTCCCGCTGGTCGGTCAAGGGCACGCTGCTGGTGCTGATCGCCGGGATGATCCCGTTCGTGAGCTTCGTCGTGGAGCGCAAGGTCACCCACAAGGTCCGGGCGGGCGAGAAGCTGTAGCACGCGGAGTCCCGGTCGGTGGTCGCCCACCGACCGGGACTCCCGCGACTACGCCGTGCGCACTCGGTAGGGCGGGATCGTGTTGCCGCGCAGGGCGAGCGCGTCGATCGTCTCCGGGCGGTACGGGAGGGTTTCCAGGCGGGCGACCATGCGGTCGGTGGTGCCCGGGTCGGCTTCGGCGAGGCCGAACAAGAAAGCCCATTCGTGTTCGTCGGAGCCGTAGTACACCGTTTCGCCGAACACGTCGGCGAAGCGCTTCCAGGAGCGGACCAGCGTCTCGTTGCGCCACATGGTCTGGCAGCCCGCCTGGCACACCACGACGCCGCCGGGGGAGAGCAGGGACTTGCAGCGGGTGAGGAACTCCTCCTCGTACAGGCGGTTGTGCTGGGCGAACTCCGGGCGCTCGTCCGGCAGGTCGACCAGGACCACGTCGTAGCGCTCGGTGCACTCCTGGACGAACTTCCAACCGTCCGCGTAGTGCACGCGGACTGGGCCGGTGCCCTCGACGGCGGCGGCCAGCTCCTCCGGGGTGTAGCCGTAGGGCAGGTGTTCCGCGCACAGCTCGACCGCCTGGCGGTCGATGTCCACGTGGTCGACCACCGAGGCCCCGGCGGCGACGGCGATCTGGCTGACCACGCCCTCCGACGAGCCGACCACCAGGACCCGGTCCACCGACGGGACCAGCAGCAGGGCGGGCACCAGCAGGGCCTCGTGGTAGGTGAGCTGGCTGAACTCGGTGCTCTGCCGGTCGTCGTCGCAGAACAGGCTCAAGCCCTGGGCGGTGCGGCCGATGACCAGGTGCTGGAACTCGGTGCGGGTGTCCACGACGACCTCGGGCAGCTCCCACACCCGGGTCAGGCCCGCGCCCAGCGGTTCGACGACGTTCACGCGGCCGACCCCGCGGCCCGGACCCCGGGCGCCTGCACCGGGTGTCCCCTCAGGACCGTGCTGATCCGCGCGTCGGCCGCGCCGAGGCGGTCGCGCAGCAGCTCGGCGGCCAGTTCCGGGTCCGCGGTCTCGCCGCAGGTGAAGATGTCGACGAACATCGAACCGATCTCCGGGTAGGTGTGGATGGAGGCGTGCGACTCCGAGAGCAGCGCCAGGACGGTCACGCCCTGCGGCTCGAAGCGCTTGGACACCACGTCGCAGATGGTGGCACCGGCGGCCCGCAGCGCGCCCTCGAGGGTGTCGCGCAGAAAGCCCAGGTCGTCCAGCAGTGACGGGTCGATACCGTCGAACTCGGCGAGCACGTGCCTGCCCGCGAACTGGCCGACGCCCGGATCGGGCGCGCCGTCGTACGACATGGAACCTCCTACAAGGGGTGTTGTGTTGCTCAGCCGACGAAGTGCGTCGGCAGGGGCGGGAAACCGTTGAACGACACCGAGGAATAGCTCGCCGTGTAGGCACCCGCGTCGAGGATGTCGACGTGGTCGCCCGCTCGCAGCGCCAACGGCAGACGATACGGGGTGTGCTGGTAGATCACATCATCCCCGTCGCAGGTGGGGCCCGCGAGGATCACCGGGCCGTCCGGTGCGCCCGGGTGGCCGGTGCGCAGGCGGTACGCGATGTACTCGTTCTCCGTCTCCGCCAGCCCCGAGTACCGCCCGATGTCCAGGTATACCCAGCGGTGCTCGTCGGTATCCGCCTTCCGCGACACCAGCACGACCTCGCTGCGGATCACCCCCGCCGTGGCCACGACGGCCCGGCCGGGCTCGACGACCAGCTCGGGCACCTCGGCGAAGTGCTCGGCGACGGCCGCGCGGATCGCCGCGGCGTGCTCGGCCAGCGGTGGGGCGGGCTCGGCGTAGCCGGTGGGGAACCCGCCGCCCAGGTTGAGCACCGGGGTCGGCACGCCCCGCGCGGCCAGCTCCCGGGCGATCCCGGCGGCCTGCGCGATGCCCGCCACCCACGCGGCCGGGTCGCGGTGCTGGGAGCCGACGTGGAAGCAGGCGCCGTCGACGACCAGGCCCAGCTCGGCGGCCCTGGCCAGCAGCCGCACCGCCATCGCGGGCGCGCAGCCGAACTTCGCCCCGAACGGGGTGCCCGAGGCGGGCGCGTCGACCAGGAACCGGCAGGCCACCCGGGACCCCGGGGCGTGCGCGGCCAGGTTCTCCAGGTCGCCGTCGGAGTCGAAGGTGAACCGGCGGACGCCGCGGGCGTGGGCGTACGCGACGTCGGCGGCCTTCTTGATCGGGTTCCCGTAGGACAGGTCCGCCGGGTCGGCGCCCCGGTCCAGGCACAGGTCGATCTCGCCGGTGCTCGCCACGTCGAACCCGGAGCCCTCGGCGACCAGCGCGGCCACCACCTCCGGCGCCGGGTTGGCCTTGACCGCGTACAGCACCCCGGCCTCGGGCAGGGCCGCGCGCAGCGCGCGGTAGTTGGACCGTACGGTGTCCAGGTCCATCACCAGGCACGGCGTCGCGGGCGCGTTGTCGTCGAGGAACGCGCGCAGCCGCGGGACGGCCTCGGAGGTGTCGAGCACGGCGTGCACTGTAATACCGCCCCCGCCGGTCACCGGACGCCGTGGCCATGGCCACACCGAACAGCCTGGTCGTACCATCCGGCCGCGCCGGGGCGGCCGGGCCCCGGCGCGGGTCCCGGCGGGCGGTCGGGTCGGGGCCCGCGACCCACCCCGGCGGCGCCGACCGGGGCGCGCGGCCCGGGTCGACGCCCACCGCGACCGGGTCTGCCGCTCACCGGCCCAGCCCGGTGAGCGAGCGGACCTCCATCTCCTTCTGCAACGCGGGGTCGGCCTTCTCCCGGCCGAAGAGCGTGCCGAGGTACCCGCAGACGAACGACACCGGGATCGAGACGATGCCCGGGTTCGACAGCGGGAACACCGCGAAGTCCACATCGGACACGATCGACGTCGGCGAGCCGGACACCACCGGGGACAGCACCACCAGCAGCAGGCAGGAGCCCAGCCCGCCGTACATCCCCCACAGCGTGCCGCTGGTGTTGAACCGCTTCCAGAACAGCGAGTACAGCAGCGTCGAGAGGTTCGCCGAGGCGGCGAAGGCGAACGCCAGCGCCACCAGGAACGCCACGTTCTGCCCGTTGGCCAGGATGCCGCCGACGATGGCCAGCACCCCGATCACCACCGCGGTGATCCGGGCGACCTTGACCTCCGACCCCGGCGCCGGCTTGCCCTTGCGCAGGATGTTGGCGTACACGTCGTGGGCGAACGACGCCGACGCGGTGATCGTCAGCCCGGCGACCACGGCCAGGATCGTGGCGAACGCCACGGCCGCCACGATGCCCAGCAGCACCGTGCCGCCGATCTCGAAGGCCAGCAGCGGCGCGGCGGCGTTCTCCCGCCCGGTCGAGTCCAGGATGCGCTCGGAGCCGACCAGCGCCGACGCGCCGTAGCCGATGACCAGCGTGGCGGTGTAGAAGACGGTCATCGTGCCCACCGCCCACACCACCGACCGGCGCGCCTCGCGGGCGTCGGGCACGGTGTAGAAGCGCATCAGCACGTGCGGCAGCCCGGCCGCGCCCAGGACCAGCGCCAGCGCCAGCGAGATGAAGTCCAGCGTGGTGGTCGAGGTCTTGCCGTACTGCACGCCGGGGCCGAGCACCTTCTCGCCCTTGGCGTTGTTGGTGGCCGCCTGCTCCAGCAGCGCGCTCAGGCTGAACCCGAACTTGCCCAGCAGGAACACCGTCATCAGCACCACGCTGAGGATCAGGATGGCGGCCTTGATGATCTGCACCCAGGTGGTGCCCTTCATCCCGCCGACCAGCACGTAGAAGATCATGATCAGGCCGACCACGGTGATCACCACCGCCTGCCCGCCGGAGCCGTGCACGTCCAGCAGCAGCGCCACCACCGCGCCCGCGCCCGCCATCTGCGCGAGCATGTAGAACAGGGAGATCACCAGGGTGGAGGTGGCCGCGGCGGCGCGGACCGGGCGCTGCCGCATCCGGAAGGCGAGGACGTCGCCCATGGTGAACCGACCGGTGTTGCGCACCAGCTCGGCGATCAGCAGCAGGTTCACCAGCCAGGCGACCAGGAACCCGATCGAGTAGAGGAACCCGTCGTAGCCGTTGATGGCGATGGCGCCCGCGATGCCGAGGAACGACGCCGCGGACAGGAAGTCGCCGGACAGCGCGATGCCGTTCTGCACGCCGGTGAACCGGCCGCCCGCGGCGTAGTAGTCGGCGGCGGAGCTGTTGCGGCCGCTGACCTTGTAGACGATGTAGAGCGTGATCAGCACGAACCCGGCGAACACGGCGGTGTTGAGCACCGGGTCGCCGACACCGGTCGGGCCGGTGTCCTGGGCCAGGGGGATCAGGGCGCGGGTGGTCACGGTGCCTCCTCGGCGGCGGCGCGCACCTCGGCGGCCAGCGGGTCCAGCCGCGTGCGCGCCCAGCGGGTGTAGCCGAGCGTGATCAGCAGCGTGGTGGCGAACTGCCCGAGGCCGAGCAGCAGCCCGACCGTGATCGACCCGGCGACGCGGGTGGCCATCAGGTCGGGTGCGTAGGCGGCGAGCAGCACGTAGGTCAGGTACCAGGCGAGGAACAGCCCGGTGACGGGGAAGACGAACCGGCGGAACCGGCGGCGCAGGCCGGTGAAGGCGGCGCTCGCGTGCACCGCGGCGTAGTCCGGGCCGGGTGCCGGGCCCGCCCCGCGGGCGGCGGGGGGGCGGTCGACCCCGCCGAAGGTGGCGCCGCCTGCCCGGCGCGGCGGCGCGGACGTGGGTGGGACGACCTCGGTCATGCATTCCTCCGGGGGAGAGGTATGAGACGGGGAATGTTTCGCGGCCGAATGGCCGGGCGACATGTTAACCACGGCGGGGCGGAACAACCTAATGCACATCGATTCGGTCTGCGGAACGAGAAGTCGGCGATTTCGGTACGGTTGTCCGCATACACCACACGTAATGGTGAATTTGGGGGTCACGTTGCGTTGTGGAAGTTGCAGCCCTTCGCTGCTCGTTCTGCCCGAGGGTGGGGCGCCGAGTGGCGGGGTGATCGCCGACATGGGCGGTGTGCGGCCATTTCGCCTGCTCAGGGTACCCTTTTTCGGGTCCGGGAGACGCCTGTGTCGTGGCTGGAATCGGGGTACCCGATCGTGCGACTCAAGTCGGCAGAATCTCCGCAGAGTGACGAAAAGGGCACTCCGTACGGTCTAAAGTGGTCACAAGGTGGCCCTGGAAAGGCTTTGTCGAGCCTGTTCCGGTCCGTTCTCGCTGGTCAGCAATGGTGTCGTCAAGCCAATTCCAAGATCGCCGGATTGGGGTACGCTTCTGGCTCAAGTTCCACCGGAGATCGCCGATGACCGACTGGTGACCCGGTCTCCGTTGACGGAACCCCGCGAATGCCCTGTTGTCCCCAGTGCTGTCCATGATCCCCCGTGGAAGGAGAGCGGCGCGGTGAAGGTGTTGTTCCGACGGCGAGGTAGGACCGTCGTGGGAGGACGCGCGTGACCGTGACCGCCTCCCAGACCCCGTCCCAGACCACCGCAGGCCCCGACTCCCAGGACCGGGCCGGTCCCCGGACCGGCCGCGCCGACCACTCCGGGCCGCCCCCGCGCCGGACCGCAGCCGGTGGGGAAGCCGGCGAGCGCTCCGCGTGGGCCGCGCTCGTCCGCTGGCGCGACTGGACCATCCCGGTGAAGCTCGGCGCGGTCATCCTCGTGCCGGTCGTGTTCGCCGTCGTGCTCGGCGCGCTGCGCATCGGCGACCAGGTCGACCGCGCCGACACCTACCGCGACGTCGACCGCGTCGTCGCGGTCACCGACTCGCTGCGCCGCGTGATCAACTGGGTCCAGGTCGAGCGCACCAAGTCCGCGGTGCTGCTCACCGGCGGCTACGGCGACATCGCCGGGGCCACCGCGGGCGAGCGGCAGAGCGTCGACTACGCCCGCCAGCAGCTTCGCAACGCGGTGCAGCGGGCCGACTTCACCTCCGAGGTCACCCGCGCCCGCTACGCCGACGTCGTCGACGCCCTGGGCAGGCTCGACGCCCTGCGCACCCCGGTCGCCGCGGGCTCGGTCGACAGCGCCACCGCGATCGAGCAGTACACCTCGGTCACCGACGCGCTGCTCGACTTCGACCGCGCCGCCGTCGAGGAGATCGCCGACAGCGGCCTCGCGGGCACCGCCGCCGCGCTGCACCAGCTCGACGCCACCCAGGAGGAGATCCGCTACCAGTGGGCCCAGGTCGCGGTCGGCATCGCCCGCGGCGGGCTCAACGCCGCCGACACCGCCGCCCTGCGCACCTCCCAGGCCCGGCTCGACGACCACGTGGCGGCCTTCGTCTCGCTGGCCACCGCCGAGCAGCGCGCCGAGTACGAGCGGCAGCTCGCCGTCCCGGCCGCGCAGACCCGCGCGGACCTGCTGCGGCTGGTCCTCATCGACCCCGCCACCCCGGCCGACGACGAGGACGAGGAGGAGGGCCCGGCGCCGCTGCCGGTGGCCGCGGCCGACTGGGACGTGGCCTCCGACCAGACCTCGGCCCGGCTCAGCGCGGTCGGCGCCACCCTCGGCGAGCGGATCAAATCCGAGTCCGACGCGCTGCAGAACGCCGCCAGCGACGCCGCCGGGCTCGCCTCGGTGGTGCTGATCCTGGCGCTGGTGCTGGCCGCGGCCATCATCGTGCTGATCGGCAGGCAACTGCTGCGCTCGCTGGCCGAGCTGCGCCGCGGCGCGCTCGACGTGGCCCGCAACCGCCTGCCCGCGGCGGTCGCCCGCATCCGCGACGGCGGGCAGGCCGACATCGGCGCGGTGGAACCGATCGCGGTGCCCTCGGCCGACGAGGTCGGGCAGGTGGCGCGCGCCTTCGACGCGGTGCACGAGCAGGCGCTGCGGCTGGCCGGTGAGCAGGCCGCGCTGCGCGCCAACTACGGCAACGTGTTCGTCAACCTCTCGCGCCGCAGCCAGGGCCTGGTCCAGCGCCAGCTACACCTGCTGGAACGGCTCGAGCGCGACGAGGAGGACGCCGACCAGCTCGACACGCTGTTCCAGCTCGACCACCTCGCCACCCGGATGCGCCGCAACAACGAGAACCTGATGGTCCTCTCCGGCAGCGAACCGGGCAGGCGCACCCAGCAGCCCGCGCCGCTGGCCGACCTGCTGCGCGCCGCGGTCTCGGAGATGGAGCAGTACCAGCGGGTCGTCATCCAGTCGCCGCCGACGGTGCTCGTCGTCGGCTACGCGGTCGGCGACCTGGTCCGGCTCGTCGCCGAACTGCTCGACAACGCCGCCGCGTTCTCCGCCCCCACCACCCAGGTCACCATCGCCAGCCACCACACCGACGGCGGCTCGGTGCGGATCGAGGTCGTCGACCGCGGCATCGGCATGCGCGACGACGAGTTCGCCGACGCCAACCGCAGGCTGGCCGACGCGGGCACCGTGGACGCCTCCACCGCCCGCCGGATGGGCCTGTTCGTGGTGGGCAGGCTCGCCTCCCGGCACGGGGTGCAGGTCCAGCTCCGGCCGGGCAACCAGTCCGGCACCCGGGCCACCGTGCTCATCCCGGCCGACCTGGTCACCTCCAACGTCGTCGACCTGCCCCCGGTGCCGCCGAAGGCCCCCGCCCCCACCACCCCGCCCGGCGGCCTCCCCCGCGGCACCACCAGCCCCGCCAACGGCAGCGGCCCGACCAACGGCAGCGGCCCCGCCACCGGCGTCAACGGCAACGGCGCCCCAGGTGCGGGCCGAGGCGCCAACGGCACCGGCCGCGCCCCGAACGGCAGCGGCGCGAACGGCAGCGGCGCGAACGGCCGGGGTGTCAACGGCGGCCACGGCGTCAACGGTGGCGGCGTCAACGGCAGCAACGGGAGTGCCCGCGGTGCCAACGGGACCGGCCTGCTCGGCGGCACCGGGAGCCGCGCCAACGGCGCCCCCCGGCACAGCGGTCCGACGAACGACGGGTCCAACGGCAGCGCCGTCAACGGTTCCACGAACGGCGCCACCGCCAACGGGAACCGGGTGAACGGCAACGGCGCCAACGGCTCCGCCGCACCCACCCAACGGCCCACCCCACCCCCCAACCCCATCAAGCCGACCCCGTTCATCAAGTCGACGCGGCCCGCCAAGCCGACGCCACCGAACGGTTCCGCCAAGCCGACCCCGCCCACCAAGGCCGACAAGCCCGCCACCGGCGGCCTGCCCCGGCGCACCCCGGCGGCCCCGCGCACCGGCGGCGACGGCGCCCGGATGCCGGAGGCGGTGCCGCCGCCGCGCGAGCCGGAGGCCGCCAAGCCCGTCGTCGACCACGTCCCGCTGCCCAGGCGGGAACCGCGCAAACCCGCCGAGCACCCGCCCGCCCCGGACTCCGGAACCCGGCTGTTCGACCCGATGCCCGCGGTCGAGCAGACCGGCTGGTGGGACACGCCCCCGGTGACCGGCCGGACCCCCGGCGCGGCCCGGCCGGTCGACGCCCTGCACGAGACCACGCCGATCTTCGACGAGATGATCTCGGCCTGGTTCCGCTCGGTCACCGACGACCCGACCTCGCGCCCAGAGGACCTGCGCACGCCGCCGACCACGGGCTGGGACTTCGCCGCCGACCGGGGTTTCAGCACCGCCCAGGCGGTCGCGGCCACCACCCCGGAGGACTTCACCGACACCGGGCTGCCGCGCCGCACGCCGCGGCGCAACCTGGTGCCCGGCAGCATCGGGCAGCCCCCCGCGGCCCGCGCGCTGCCCCCCGGCGCCCCGGTCGGCTCCCGCGACGCGGCCGAGCTGCGCGAACGGCTCTCCAGCTACCAGCGCGGCATCCACCGGGCGCGCGGTGCCCACGCGCCCGCCGCACCCGAACCGGTCGGCCCCGACCTGCGCGGCGCGGGCTGGCGGATCTCCGCCGACACCGACCCCGCCGAGGTCGCCGACGGCGGGCTGCCCCGGCGCACCCCGCGCGAGCGGCTGCTGCCCGGCAGCGTCGACGAGACCCGCGCGCAGTCGGGCGGCCCGCTGATGGAGCGCGACGCCGCGGCGCTGCGCTCCCGGCTGGGCAGCCTGCAGCGGGGCATCGGCCGCGGCCGGGAGAGCCTCGCCCGGCGCGGCGGCCCGGACGACCCGGAACCCGGACGTGGGTGGACCTGACCCGGTGCGCACCCAGAACACAGTGAAGACGAGGAATGGAGCACGATGACGACCACGCAGTCCAAGCCGAGCCAGTTCGGGTGGCTGGTGAACGACTTCGCCGAGCGGGTCACCGGTGTCGCGCACGCGGTGGTGGTCTCCGCGGACGGGTTGCTGCTGACGTCCTCGTCGCGGCTCCCGATCGACCGCGCCGACCAGCTCGCGGCGGTCGCCTCCGGGGTGATCAGCCTGACCCAGGGCGCGGCCCGCTGCTTCGAGGCGGGCGCGGTCAAGGAGACCGTGGTGGAGATGGAGCGCGGCATCATGCTCCTGATGGCGATCAGCGACGGTTCCTGCCTGGCCATCCTGGCCGCCCCCACCTGCGACATCGGGCAGGTCGCCTACGAGATGACCCTGCTGGTCGACCGGGTCGGGCAGATCCTCACCCCGGAGCTGCGGGCCGCGCTGCAGGGCTCCTCCGGCCGGATGGTCCGGCAGCCTGCGTGAGGCCGGCATGAACGACATCCCCGACGCGGGCTTCGCCGAGCTGCTGAACGGCTTCACGTTCGGCGGCCAGGACCGGCGCAGGCCGCCGCGCACCGAGGTGGTGGCCCCACCCGACCCGCCGCCGGTCCCCGAGCGCGGCGCGGTGGAGCCGCAGTGGCCGGGCACCGAGCCGGAACCGGTGTTCGCCCCGGAGCCGGAGTTCGCCCCGGAGCCGCAGGAGCAGTCGTCGATCGTGCGGCCCTACGCCTGGACCAGGGGTCGCACCCGCTCCACCTTCGAGCTGCGGGTGGAGACCATGGTGTCCACCAGCGACCGGGCCGCCGACGCGGTCGCGTTCGCCGAGTCCGAGCACCGGGCGATCGCCAGGCTGTGCCACGAGCCGCGGTCGGTCGCCGAGGTCGCCACCCTGATGGGCGCCCCGCTGGGCGTCGCCAAGGTCCTGCTGGGCGACATGGCCCAGCTTGGGCTGGTCACCGTGCACAAGACAGCCACCGGTGGCGCCAACCGCGCGCACCTGGTGTTGATGGAAAGGGTACTCAGTGGACTCCGTCGGCTATGAGGACGCGGCGGCCCCGACGCTGACCTCGGTCAAGATCGTCGTCGCCGGTGGCTTCGGCGCGGGCAAGACCACCTTCGTCGGTGCGGTGTCGGAGATCGTCCCCCTCACCACCGAGGCGGTGATGACCAGCGCCAGCACCGACATCGACGACACCACGGCCACCCCGGAGAAGACCACCACCACGGTGGCCATGGACTTCGGCCGCGTCTCGCTGGACTCCGACCTCATCCTGTACCTGTTCGGCACCCCCGGCCAGCAGCGCTTCTGGTTCATGTGGGACGACCTGGTGCGCGGCGCGATCGGCGCGGTGGTCCTGGCCGACACCCGGCGCCTGGCGGACTCCTTCTCCCCGATCGACTTCTTCGAGGAGCGCGAACTGCCCTACGTCATCGGCCTCAACTGCTTCGACGGCGTCCTCAACCACGACCTCGAAGAGGTCCGCGACGCCCTCGCCATCTCCCCGGAGGTCCCCATCATCGCCTGCGACGCGCGGGACCGGGCGAGCGTCAAGCAGACCCTCATCACCATGGTCGAGTACGCCATGCAGCGCTGGGTCACCCTGCACGGCGCGGGCGTCTCCTGACCGGGTGACCCCGGCGGGCCGGGGGAGCGGACCCCGCCGACCGGGGTCTGCCGCCGGGTTCACCCCACGCGGGAGCGCAGGGCGACCAGGCCGGTGACGAACGCCTCCAGGGCCAGTTCGAAGCTCTCCGCGTCGATCTCGTCGGCGTGGTCGCGGAGGCGGTGGGCCTGGTCGAGGTGGGGGTAGCGGTCCACGTAGACCTGCACGTCGGCTTCGAAGCCGCGGGAGAACGACGACATGGCCGCGCCCAGGACGAGGTACTTGGTGGAGGCGCCGATCATCGTCGCGTAGCGGGGCGGCCAGCCCGCGCGGACCAGGCCGCCGTGGACGGCGTCGGCGCGTTGCAGGGCGGTTTCCCGGCGGGCGGGGCCCGCGGCGAGGACGGGGACGAGGTTCGGGTGGGCGGCGAGGGCCGCGCGGTAGGAGCGGGCCCAGGTGCGCAGGCC
The DNA here is from genome assembly GCF_003182415.1 of Actinokineospora spheciospongiae. Taxonomy (NCBI): domain Bacteria; kingdom Bacillati; phylum Actinomycetota; class Actinomycetes; order Pseudonocardiales; family Pseudonocardiaceae; genus Actinokineospora; species Actinokineospora spheciospongiae. The sequence goes on from NZ_QHCP01000005.1 coordinate 526,024, forward strand.
CGCCTGCCAGTCCGTCCCGGCGAAGTCGGAGACGTCCACCGCGGACATGACCGAGTCCGCGATGTCCTGGAGGAGTTCGTCCTTCGTGCGGTAGTGGCTGTAGAGCGACGCCGCCTGCACGCCGAGCCCGCTCGCCAGCTTGCGCATCGACAGGCCGTCGAGACCGGCGGCGTCGACGACCTGCAGGGCGTGCTCGCGGATGCGCGTGCGGCTCAGCAGCGGTGTGGTCGGCCGTGGCACTGGTTCGCTGTCTCCCGGGTCACGCCCGCGCCCTGTTGCACCGGGGTTGGCGGCATCCTATCCTGACTAAACCTAACACCGTATGGTTTAGCGACGGGAGACGGAATGGATCTGGCCCTCACCGGCGAGCAGCAGGCGCTGTGGGACCTCGCCAGGGACTTCATCGACCGCGAGGTCGTGCCCCACTCGCGCGAGTGGGACCGGCGCGAGGCGGTCGACCGCGACATCGTCGGCAAGCTGGGCGCGGTCGGTTTCCTGGGTATGACCATCCCGGAGGAGTACGGCGGCTCCGGCGGCGACAACCTCAGCTACTGCCTGATGATGGAGGAGCTGGGCCGCGGCGACTCGGCGATCCGGGGCATCGTCAGCGTCTCCCTGGGCCTGGTCGGCAAGTCCATCGACAAGTGGGGCACCGAGGAGCAGAAGCGGCACTGGCTGCCGCGCATCTCCTCCGGCGAGTCGCTGGCCTGCTTCGGCCTGACCGAGCCCGACACCGGCTCCGACGCGGGCAACCTGTCCACCAAGGCCATCCGCGAAGGTGACGACTACGTCATCACCGGCTCGAAGATGTTCATCACCAACGGGACCTGGGCCGACGTCGCCCTCGTCTTCGCCCGCACCGGCGGGCCCGGCGCCAAGGGCGTCAGCGCCTTCCTGGTGCCGACCGACGCCGCGGGCTTCGAGCACCGCGAAATCAAGGGCAAGCTGGGCCTGCGCGGCCAGTCGACCGGTGAGCTGATCCTCGACGGCGTGCGCGTCCCCGCCTCCGCCCGCCTCGGCGACGAGGGGGTCGGGTTCAAGATCGCCATGACCGCGCTGGACAAGGGCCGCATGTCCGTCGCCGCCGGGTGCGTCGGGCTGGCCAAGGGCGCGCTGGAGGCCAGCGTCAAGTACGCCCTGGAGCGCACCCAGTTCGGCAAGCCCATCGCCGGCTACCAGCTCGTGCAGGAGATGCTGGCCGACATGGCGGTCAACACCGACGCCGCCCGGCTGCTGGTGTGGCGGGTGGCCGACCTGATCGAGCGCGGCCAGCCCTTCGGCACCGCCGCCTCGATGGCCAAGCTGTACGCCAGCGAGAACGCCGTCACCGCCGCCAACCTCGCCATCCAGGTCTTCGGCGGCTACGGCTACCTCGACGAGTACCCGGTGGCGAAGTACCTGCGCGACGCCCGCGTGATGACCCTCTACGAGGGCACCACCCAGATCCAGAAGCTGCTGATCGGCCGCGCGCTGACCGGCATCAACGCCTTCGTGTGAGGAGCGAGCCGTGGATTTCTCCCTGAGTGAGGAAGAGCAGTCGGTCCGCGACTGGGTGCGCACCTTCGTGCGCAAGGAGATCCAGCCGCTGGAGCAGGAGGTGCTGCGCCGCGAGCGCGCCAACCAGCCCGGCCTGACCCACGACGTCCTGGTGGAGTTGCAGGACAAGGCCAAGGCGTCGGGCTTCTGGGGCGTGCAGACGCCCGAGGAGTACGGCGGCATGGGCCTGGGCGCGGTGATGTCGGCGCTGCTGGAGGCCGAACTGGGCCGCTCGTTCGTCCAGTTCCGCTTCGGCGGATACGCCGACAACATCCTCTACTACGCCAACGACGAGCAGAAGCAGCGCTACCTGCTGCCCACGCTCTCCGGTGAGCGCCGCTCCTGCTTCGCCATCACCGAACCCGGCGCGGGCTCCGACGCCAGGGCGATCCGCACCAGCGCCCGCCAGGACGGCACCGACTGGATCATCAACGGTGAGAAGACCTTCATCACCGGCGGCAACGAGGCCGACTTCACGATGGTCTTCGCGGTTACCGACAAGGAGAAGGGCGCCAATGGTGGCGTGACCTGCTTCCTGGTCGACCGCGACCAGGGGTGGCGCTCGGAGTACATCGACACCATGGGCGAGTGGGGCCCGGCCGCGCTGGTCTTCGAGGACGTCCGGGTGCCGAAGGAGAACATCCTCGGCGAGGTCGGCCGCGGCTTCGAGCTGGCGATGAAGTGGATCGGCCGCGGCCGGTACATGCTGCCCGCCCGCGCCCTGGGCGCCTGCGAGCGCCTGGTGGAGATGGCGGTGGAGCACGCCAACACCCGGGTCACCTTCGGCGAGCCGATCGCCAACCGCCAGGCCATCCAGTGGATGATCGCGGACTCCGCCGTGGAGATCGAGGCCCTGCGCTGGCTGGTGCTGCACGCCGCCTGGGTCGTCGACCAGGGCGGGGACTCCCGGCACGTGCAGTCCATCGCCAAGCTCTACGGCGGGCAGAAGGCCAACGAGATCGTCGACCGCGTCCTGCAGATCCACGGCGGGATGGGCTACACCCGGGAACTGCCGGTCGAGCGCTGGTACCGGGAGCTGCGGCTGCTGCGCATCTACGAGGGCACCGACGAGATCCAGCGCCGCACCATCGCCCGCAACATCCTCAAGGGCCACGCCAGCATTTCCGGCACGCTGGGCTAAGACGCAGCTCACCCCCCGTGCTCCGCCGGTGTGGTGGAGCATGGGGGCCTGCCACCGCGGCGACACCACCCACAGCAGCAACAGATCCGAGGAGCGACATGGTCAGGGCAGCCGTTCTGTCCGAGCAGGGCAAACCGCTGGAGGTCACCGACATCGTGCTGCCCGAGCCGGGGCCCGGCCGGGTGCGGGTGAAGGTCGTCGCCGCGGGGGTTTGCCACTCGGACCTGTCGCTGTCCAACGGGACCCTGCGCCAGCCGGTCCCCGCGGTCCTCGGCCACGAGGGCGCGGGCGTCGTCACCGCTGTCGGCGACGGTGTCACCCGGGTGGCACCCGGCGACCACGTGCTGCTCAACTGGGCGCCGCCGTGCCGCGAGTGCTGGTTCTGCGACAACGGCGAGCCGTGGCTGTGCGCGCACAACTCCGACGCCGCGGCGGTCCCGCACGGCACCCTCGCCGACGGCACCGACCTCTACCCCGGCCTGGGCGCGGGTGCCTTCGCCGAGGAGACCATCGTCCCCGAGCGCGGCGCGGTGAAGATCCCCGACGACGTGCCGCTGGAGCAGGCCGCCGTCCTGGGCTGCGCGGTCCTCACCGGCGCGGGCGCCGTCTTCAACACCGCCAAGGTGCGGCCGGGTCAGGCCGTGGTCGTCGTCGGCGTGGGCGGCATCGGCCTGTCGGTGCTCCAGGCGGCGCGGATCGCGGGCGCGGACCCGATCATCGCCGTCGACGTGCACGCCGAGAAGGCCGAACTGGCCACGGCCCAGGGCGCGACGCACTTCCTGGTGTCCGACGAGACCACGGCGAAGGCGGTCCGCAAGCTCACCGGCGGTCGCGGCGCCGACGTCTCCTTCGAGTGCGTCGGCATCCCCGCCACCATCCGCACCGCCTGGTCGGCCAGCCGCCGCGGCGGGCACGTGGTGGTGGTCGGCGTGGGCAGCGCCAAGGCGATGGTCGAGTTCAGCGCGCTGGAGCTGTACTGGCAGGGCCGCAGCCTCACCGGCTGCCTGTTCGGCTCCACCGACCCCGACGTCGACGTCGCGCTGCTGCTCGACCTCGTCGCCGAGGGCAAGCTCGACCTGGACGGCCTGGTCACCACCACGACCGACCTCGACGGCGTGGAGCAGGCCTTCGAGGACATGCGCCGGGGCAAGGGCGGCCGGACGCTGATCCGCTTCTGAACACCCGTCCTCGGAGCCGGGTGTCCGGCTCCGAGGACGCGGTCCTCAGCCCATCGGGCAGCCGCGCAGCCCCGCCGGGATGGCCAGCGGGGTGGCGCGACCGCCGGTCAGCATCCGGGCGCTGGTCTTCAACAGCACACCGCCCGCCTTGTCCAGCACAGCCCGCGCCACCCGGTTGTTGTCCTCGGCCCGCTCCAGCGCCCGCAGCGCCCGCACGCCGCCGCCGACCACGCGGTTCCAGCCGGGGGAGTTCGGGACGTCCACCATGTCGGCGATCTCGTGGCCGATGGTCTGGCGCACCATGGCGGGCACCACCCCGTCGAACGCCCGCCCCGGCACGAAGTCCTGGTACAGCGCGAGGATCTGCGCGGTCAGCTCGGTGCCCTCCGGCGACGGGCTGAAACCGCCGTCGAGCAGCACCGCGTTCAGCTCGTCTGCCTCGGCAAAGGTCTCCGGCAGCACGTCCTCCCGGATGCCCAGCATCGCCCCGGCGACCCGCCACACGTGCCAGTAGTCCTCGGCCTCCACCTCGGTGACCGACACCCCGATCCGGCGCATCCCGTGCACCACCCGCACCGAGAAGATCAGCAGCGCGCCGAGCAGGTCGCGCTGGCAGACCGGGACGCCGTCGGCGGCCGTGTCCCAGCCGGGGGAGTGGGAGAGCATGTAGCGGACCGCGGCGTGGATGAGGCGGGTCTTCTGGATGGTCGGCACGAAGGCGCCGCCGTCGCCGAACGGGTCCACGGCCATCATGTTCAGCACGAACTGCGAGGTCTCGGCGAGCCTGCGGTGCGGCTGGTTGAGCCGGTGGGTGGCGGTCAGCACCTTCGCGGGCACCTCTTGGGCGTAGCACTCGACCATCGCCCCGTAGGACAGCACCGACGCCACGTGCGCGCCGTCGTCGACGAAGAACTCCCGCGCCCCGGCCACCCGGTCCGCGTCCAGCCAGGCGGGCGGCACGTCGGTGGCGACTAGGTACTCGCGCACCCGCGGCGGCAGGTTCTCCGGGATGGTCTGGGCGTTGCCGCGGAACTCGGACAGGACCGCGTTGACCCGGTCGATCTCGCCGGTGGTCATCAGGTCCTCGATGACGGTGTCGGCGAGGGGGTCGCCTTCGTGGCGTAGCGCGTTCAGTCTTTCGGTGGTCAGCACCAGCGGAGTGTAGGCGCAGTGTGACTGGCTGCACGTTCCCTCTATGGAGTGATCCGCTGCACGCGGGTCGTTGTTGCCAGGCAATGGCGTTAGCACCCCCTGCGCAATAGGCTCGGCCGGTCCCGTCCCCGCCCTGGAGGTGCCATGACCACCTCGGTCGCCATGCACATGAGCGACGGCCTGCTGAACTCGCCGACCACCCTGCTGTTCATCGGCGTGGCCGTGGTCGGGGTGGGGTTCGCGGCCGTGCGCGCCCGCGCCGACCTCGACGACCGCACCGCCCCGATGGCCGGGCTGGTCGCCGCGTTCGTCTTCGCCACCCAGATGCTCAACTTCCCCGTGCTCGCGGGCGTCTCCGGGCACCTGCTCGGCGGGGCGCTCGCGGCGATCCTGGTCGGGCCGTGGGTCGGCGCGCTGTGCGTGTCGATCGTGCTGGTCGTGCAGGCGCTGGTGTTCTCCGACGGCGGGCTGAGCGCGATCGGCGCCAACATCACCAACATGGCCCTGATCGGCACCGCGGCGGGCTTCCTCGTCGCGCTGGGCCTCAAGCGGTTCGCCGCGCGCGGCCGGGCCGGGCTGGTCGCGGTGGCGTTCGTGGCCGCGCTGGTCAACACCGTGGTCGCCTCGCTCGGGTTCGTGCTGGAGTTCGCCATCGGCGGCGACGCGGCGTTCGACCTGGGCACCGTGGCCGCGACCATCCTCGGCGTGCACGTGCTGATCGGGATCGGCGAGGGCATGATCACCGCGCTGACCGTCGGCGCGGTCGCGGCGGTGCGGCCGGACCTGGTGTACCTGTTGCGCGGCACCCAGAAGCCGCTGGAGCTGCGCGGGAAGGCGGCGGCATGACCACGAACCCCAGGCGCAACACCGGTTTCCTGCTCGGCTTCCTGCTGATCGCGCTCGTGCTGGCGGGCGGGGTGTCCTACTTCGCCGACTCCAACCCCGACGGCCTCGACCACGCCACCCTCCAGGGCTGCGAGGTCCGGGAGACGCCGGAGGGCGAGGAACTGCTCGGCGACTGCATCGCGCGCAACGCCCAGGACCACAAGCTCGCCGACAGCCCGTTCGCCGACTACGCGGTCAACGGCGACGAAGGGCTTTCCGGGGTCGCCGGGGTGCTCGGCGTGGTGGTGACGCTCGTGCTCGCGGGCGGGCTGTTCTGGGTGCTGCGCAAGCGGCCCGCGAAGCAGTAGCGGTGGGTGCGGGTCACGCGCACCTGCTGCACCGCCCCGGCGACACCGCCGTGCACCGGCTGCCCGCGCAGGTCAAGGTCGTCGCCGCGCTCGCCGTGGTGCTGTGCGTGGTGTCCACCCCGCGCGGGGAGTTCGCGGCGTTCGGGCTGTACCTGCTGCTGCTGGCCTGCGTGTGGGCGCTCGCCCGCGTCCCGCCGGGGTGGCTGGCGAAGCGGGCGCTGATCGAGGCGCCGTTCGTCGTGCTGGCCGTGGTGCTGCCGTTCACCGCGGGCGGGCCGACCGTGGGGCTGCTGGGGCTGCGGCTGTCGGAGACCGGGCTGCTGGCGGGCTGGAACATCCTGGCCAAGGGCACCCTCGGCGTGCTGGTGTCGCTGACCCTGTCGGCCACCACCTCGCCCCGGGACCTGCTGGTCGGGTTGCAGCGCCTGCGGGTGCCCGCCCTGGTGATCACCATCGCCACGCTCATGCTGCGCTACCTGGAGGTCATCTCCGCCGAGGCGGCCCGGATGCGGGTCGCCCGCATCTGCCGCGGTCACGACCCGCGCTTCCTGTGGCAGGCCGGGGCCACCGCCCGCGCCGTCGGCACCCTGTTCATCCGCAGCTACGAGCGCGGCGAACGGGTCCACCTGGCGATGGTCTCGCGCGGCTGGACCGGCACCATGCCCGACGCCGGGCGGGCCGCCGCACCCCGGACCTGGCTCGCGGGCCTGGTCCCCGCGGTGGGCGCCGCGCTCGTCCTGGGGACCACACTGTGGGGGTGATGCCGGAGACCGCCGCGGATGACACCCCGACCACCCATCCGCCCGCGCTGCTGGTGGAGGGCCTGGCCTACGCCTACCCCGACGGGCACCAGGCGCTGTTCGGCATCGACCTGCGGGTCGAGCCGGGGGAGCGGGTCGCCGTGCTGGGCCCCAACGGCGCGGGCAAGACCACGCTGGTGCTGCACCTCAACGGCGTGCACACCCCCGGGGCCGGGCGGGTGGCGGTCGCCGGGCTGCCGGTGGCCAAGGCGAACCTGCGCGAGGTCCGCCGCCGGGTCGGCATCGTCTTCCAGGACCCCGACGACCAGCTCTTCATGCCGACCGTCCGCGAGGACGTCGCGTTCGGGCCCGCCAACTTCGGCCTGCGCGGCGCCGAACTCGACGCCAGGGTGGCCGCGGCGCTGGCCGCGGTCGGCATGGCCGAGCACGCCGACCGCTCGCCGATGCACCTGTCCGGCGGGCAGCGGCGGCGGGTGGCGCTGGCCACGGTGCTGGCCTGCGACCCGGAGGTCCTCGTCCTCGACGAGCCCTCGGCGAACCTGGAGCCGGTCGCCCGGCGCGAACTCGCCGAGGTGCTGCTGGGCCTGGGCCGCACCACGCTCATGGTCACCCACGACCTGCCCTACGCGTTGCAGTTGTGCCCGCGCAGCGTGCTCGTCGACGAGGGCGTGGTGGTCGCGGACGGCCCCACCCGGGAGCTGCTGGCCGACACCGCGCTGCTCGCGGCGCACCGGTTGGAGCTGCCGTTCGGCTTCAGGCTGGACTGACCGCCCGTCCGCCGGTTAGGTTGAGCCCACACAAGCGAATATCGGGCCGTCACGAGCCAGGACGGGAGAGCCTCCAGCGCGAGCTGGGGCACCGAAGGAGCAAACTCCCCGGAATCTCTCAGGTACAGCTACCGTCCCAGGCCAGGCCACTCTGGAAAGCAGGCGCGTCCGCGCCTCACCCACGGTGCAAGCCGCCCCCGGGCGGTGAAGCTCTCAGGTCACATGACAGAGGGGGAGTTCCCGATCCGGAAGCGGAGGAACTCCTGCATGCCCGCGCTCGTCCCCACCCCGGCCACCGCGCCGCCCCGCCCCCGGTTGTCCACAGGACCCGGGCGACAGCGGGCGGAGTTGTCCACAGGCCGCACACCTCTCGCCCCGAACTCGCGCCGTCCGTGCCACGCTGATTGTGGACGGTTGAGCACCCCCGCCCGGCCGAAGGAGAACGGACTCCCATGAGCACACCCTCCCCGCTGCACGCGGTGCACGAGGCCCTCGGCGCCTCGTTCACCGACTTCGCAGGCTGGGCGATGCCCCTGCGCTACGGCAGCGAACTGGCCGAGCACAAGGCGGTGCGCACGGCTGCGGGCCTGTTCGACCTCAGCCACATGGGCGAGATCGAGCTGACCGGCCCGGAGGCCGCCGCCGCCCTGGACTACGCCCTGGTGGGCAAGCTGTCGGCGGTGAAGCCGGGCCGCGCGCGCTACACCATGATCTGCGCCGAGTCCGGCGGCGTCCTCGACGACCTGGTGGTCTACCGGCTCGCCGAGGACCGGTACCTGGTCGTGGCGAACGCCTCCAACGCCGCCCTGGTGGCCGCCGAACTGGTCTCGCGGGCCGCGGCCTTCGACGTCGAGGTCGTCGACCGCTCCGCGCAGACCGCGCTGATCGCCGTGCAGGGGCCGAACTCGGCGGCGATCGTGCGCGAGGTCACCGGCGCCGACCTGGACGCGCTGCCGTACTACGCCGGCGTCGCGGCGACCGCGGCCGGGCACGACGTGCTGCTGGCCCGCACCGGCTACACCGGTGAGGACGGCTTCGAGCTCTACGTCGACGGCGCCCTGGCTCCCGACGTGTGGCGGGCGCTGAGCGCTGCCGGGGAGGGCCGCGGGCTCGTCCCGGCCGGGCTGGCCTGCCGCGACACGCTCCGGCTGGAGGCGGGGATGCCGCTCTACGGCAACGAGCTGACCGCCGAGCTGACCCCGTTCGACGCCGCCCTGGGCCGGGTCGTGAAGTTCGACAAGGGGGACTTCGTCGGGCGGGCGGCGCTGGAGCGCAGGCGCGACGCCGACGTGGAGGACAAGGTGCTGGTGGGCCTGGTCACCACCGGCAAGCGCGCCCCCCGGCCCGGGTACGCGGTGCTCGACGCGGCCGGGAACCGGGTCGGTACGGTCACCAGCGGCGCCCTCTCGCCGACCCTCGGCCACCCGGTCGCGCTGGCCTACGTCCCGGTGGCCGCCAGTGCCCCGGGCACCGCGCTGTCGGTCGACGTCCGGGGTACGGCCCTCCCGGTCGAGGTCGTCGAGCTGCCCTTCTACCAGCGTCCCGCCTAGCAGGAGATCGAGAACGAGATGAGCATCCCGGAGAACCTCGGCTACACCGAGGAGCACGAGTGGGTCGACCTGGGCGGCGACACCGCCACGGTGGGGGTGACGAAGTACGCCGCCGACTCCCTCGGCGACGTGGTCTTCGTGCAGCTTCCCGAGGTCGGCGCCACCGTCGAGGTGGGCGAGGCGTGCGGCGAGATCGAGTCGACCAAGTCCGTCAGCGAGCTGTTCGCGCCGGTCTCCGGCGAGGTCACCGAGGTCAACGACGCGGTGGTGGACAGCCCCGAGCACGTCAACCTCGACCCGTTCGGCGACGGCTGGCTGTTCCGGGTCCGGGTGACCGGCACCCCCGAACTGCTCACCGCCACCGAGTACACCGCGCTGATCGCCGAGACGGACTGAGGGAGACCACGATGAGCACGTTCGCACAGCCGCTGGCCGAGGTCGACCCGGAGGTCTCCGCCGCCGTCGACGCCGAGCTGCGCCGCCAGCAGGACACCCTGGAGATGATCGCCTCCGAGAACTTCGCCCCGCTCGGGGTGCTCCAGGCCCAGGGCTCGGTCCTGACCAACAAGTACGCCGAGGGCTACCCCGGCAAGCGCTACTACGGCGGCTGCGAGCACGTCGACGTGGTCGAGCAGCTCGCCATCGACCGGGTGAAGGCCCTCTTCGGCGCCGAGCACGCCAACGTGCAGCCGCACTCGGGCGCGCAGGCCAACGCCGCGGCGATGGTCTCGGTGCTCAAGCCCGGCGACACCATCCTCGGGCTGGACCTGGCCCACGGCGGCCACCTCACGCACGGCATGAAGATCAATTTCTCCGGCAAGCTCTACAACGTCGCCGCCTACCACGTCGACAAGGAGACCGGCCTGGTCGACATGGCCGAGGTCGAGCGCCTGGCCCAGGAGCACAAGCCGCAGCTAGTCATCGCGGGCTGGTCGGCCTACCCGCGCCAGCTCGACTTCGCCGAGTTCCGCCGCATCGCCGACTCGGTGGGCGCCAAGCTCATGGTCGACATGGCGCACTTCGCAGGCCTGGTCGCCGCTGGCCTGCACCCGAGCCCGGTGCCGCACGCCGACCTGGTCACCACCACCACGCACAAGACCCTCGGCGGTCCGCGCGGCGGGGTGATCCTGTCCACCCAGGAGCTGGCCAAGAAGGTCAACTCGGCGGTGTTCCCCGGCCAGCAGGGCGGCCCGCTCGAGCACGTGATCGCCGCCAAGGCGGTGGCGTTCAAGATCGCCGCCACCGAGGAGTTCGCCGAGCGGCAGCGCCGCGTCCTGGAGGGCGCGCGCATCCTGGCCGACCGGCTCTCCGCGCCCGACGCCGCCGCGGCGGGCGTCAAGGTGTCCTCCGGGGGCACCGACGTGCACCTGGTCCTGGTCGACCTGGTGGACTCGCAGCTCGACGGGCAGCAGGCCGAGGACCGCCTGCACGGCATCGGCATCACCGTCAACCGCAACGCCGTCCCGTTCGACCCCCGGCCGCCGATGGTGACCTCGGGCCTGCGGATCGGCACCCCGGCGCTGGCCACCCGCGGCTTCGACGCCGAGGACTTCGCCGAGGTCGCCGACATCATCGCCGTCGCGCTGCGGCCCGACTTCGACGAGGAAACCAGCTCCGCGCTGCGCGACCGCGTGGCCCTGCTGGTCAAGCGCCGCCCGCTCTACCCCGAGCTGGGCTGAGACGACGGACGCAGGCGGGGGCCGCGATCCGGCCCCCGCCGCCGCGCCGTCATGACACACCGAGGAGAAACGTCGTGGCGGTCAGCGTCTTCGACCTGTTCAGCATCGGCATCGGGCCGTCGAGTTCACACACCGTGGGCCCGATGCGCGCCGCGCTGATCTTCGCCGACGGCCTGCGCGCCGCCGGGCTGCTCGACCGGGTCGCTCGGGTCCGCGCCGAGCTGTTCGGCTCGCTCGGCGCCACCGGGCACGGCCACGGCAGCGACAAGGCCGTGCTGCTCGGCCTGGAGGGCGAACGCCCCGAGGACATCGACACCGACGCGGTGCCCACCAGGGTCGCGGCGATCCGGGCCACGGCCGGGCTGCGGCTGCTCGGCACCCACCCGATCGCCTTCACCGAGGACACCGACCTGGTCATGCACCGCCGCAAGGCGCTGCCGCTGCACCCCAACGGCATGACCTTCACCGCCTTCGACGCGGCGGGGGAGCGGCTCGCCGAGCGCACCTACTACTCGGTGGGCGGCGGCTTCGTGCTCGACCAGGAGGCCGCCGACGGGCCGGTGATCTCCGCCGACACCACCCCGGTGCCGTACCCGTTCCGCACCGGTGCCGACCTGCTCGCGCACTGCGCCGCGCACGGGCTGACCGTCGCCGGGGTGATGCTGGCCAACGAACTGGTGTGGCGCACCGAGGCCGAGGTCCGCGCGGGCCTGCTCGACATCTGGCAGGTCATGCGCGACTGCGTGGCGGCCGGGTGCGCGCGCGACGGCACCCTCCCCGGCGGCCTCAAGGTCCCGCGCCGCGCCAAGGCGCTGCACGAGAAGCTGCTCGCCGAGGATGGCGCGGGCGACCCGCTCTACGTCATGGACTGGGTGAGCCTCTACGCGCTCGCGGTCAACGAGGAGAACGCCTCCGGCGGCCGGGTCGTCACCGCGCCCACCAACGGCGCCGCGGGCATCATCCCCGCCGTCCTGCACTACTACACCCGGTTCATCCCCACCGCCACGCTCGACGGCGTGGTCGACTTCCTGCTCACCGCCGCCGCGATCGGCGTGGTGCTCAAGGAGACCGGGTCCATCTCCGGTGCCGAGGTGGGCTGCCAGGGGGAGGTCGGCTCCGCCTGCGCCATGGCCGCGGCGGGCCTCACCGCCGTGCTCGGCGGCACCGTCGCCCAGGTCGAGAACGCCGCCGAGATCGGGCTGGAGCACCACCTCGGCCTGACCTGCGACCCGGTCGGCGGCCTGGTGCAGATCCCGTGCATCGAGCGCAACGCGGTCGGGTCGACCAAGGCCATCAACGCCTCCCGGATGGCGCTGCGCGGCGACGGCACGCACATCGTCCACCTGGACAAGGTGATCAAGACCATGCGCCAGACCGGCGCGGACATGCACACCAAGTACAAGGAGACCGCGCGCGGGGGCCTGGCCCTGAACGTCATCGAGTGCTGAGCCGCCCGGTCCGTCTACCTGTTGTCCGGTTCCGGCACCGACCGCGCCGCCCACGGGTCCACCGGCCCCGGACCACCACCCCGGCCCACGGGCCTGGCTGCGCTCCGCCTTGGACTCCGGCGGCCACCGCGGCGACTGGGCCGCGCCCGCGTCGTGCACCGGGGGCGGGGTCGGTCAGGACGCCTCCCGCCTGCCCGACCCGGCCGCGGCCACCGCGTCCCGCAGCTCGTCGCGGGTCATCTTGGAGCGGCCCTTGACGTCCAGCTCGCGGGCCATCTTCTCCAGCTCCGCCTTGCTCAGCCCGTCGAGGTCGACCGACGGCTTCTTCGACGACCCCGCCGACGGCTTGGCCGAGCCCCCGCCCTCGCGGCGCTTCTTGCGGCTCTCCACGCTCTTGCTCAGCGCCTCGAACAGGTCGACCACCTTCGTCGGGCTGCTCGGCGCCTCCTCGGTGACGATCTCGCGGCCCTGGCGCTTGTCCTCGATGAGCTGCTCGACCCGCTGGGTGTAGGTGTCGTGGTGGTCCTCCGGCGACCACTCCTCGGTCATCGACTCGATCAGGTTGACCGCCATGTCCAGCTCCCGGCCGCGCGCCGGGGTGATCTCCGGCATCGACTTGAGCTCGTCGGCCGGGTCGCGGATGTCCTCGGGGAACAGCAGCGTGGTCAGCATCAGCAGGTCGCCGCCCGCGCGCACCGCGGTCAGGTACTCCTTGCCGCGCATGACGAAACCGGCGATCCCGGCCCGGTTGGTCTTGCGCATCGCCTGCAGCAGCAGGCTGTAGGCCTTGCCGTACTCGTCCTTGGCCGGGGCCAGCCAGTAGGTCTTCTGGAAGTGGATCGGGTCGATCTCGTCGAGGTCGACGAACGCGGTGATGTCGATCGTGCGCGAGCGGCCGGGCGCGATCTGGTCCAGCTCGTCCGGCTCGACGATCACGTACTCGCCGCCGCCGACCTCCGCGCCCTTGACGATGTCGGCGTAGGCGACCTCCTCGCCGGTGCGCTCGTTGACCCGCTTGTACCGGATGCGGTCCGAGGTGCCCCGCTCGAACTGCCGGAAGCTGACGGTGTGGTCCTCGGTCGCGCCGAACATGTCGACCGGGACGGTCACCAGCCCGAAGTTGATCGCTCCGTGCCAAATCGGTCGCGCCACGTCACCCTCCCCGGGGGCCGCTCCGGTTGTCCGGCCCCCAGTGTGACCCACGACCACCGGGAAAGTCCTGTTCAACGGCCCACCGGAAAATCGACGCACAGTTCGTTTGACCCCGCAACCGGTTGGGTAACACCGGCTCAACCAGCGACGAGGGGAGCCCCGCCATGAGCGACGTCTCACGCCTGCCCGGTCCGATCGCGGACACGTGGGACTGGCAGCGCCACGGGTCGTGCCGGGGCATGGACAGCGCCCGCTTCTTCCACCCGGACTCCGAGCGCGGCCAGGCCAGGGCCGCCAGGGTCCGCACGGCCAAGGAGATCTGCCAGGGCTGCCCGGTGCTGGCGCAGTGCCGCGAGCACGCGCTGACCGTGGTGGAGCCCTACGGCATCTGGGGCGGCCTGGACGAGGCCGAGCGCCGCGCCGCCCACGCCGCCCGCACCCGCGTGAGCAAGGCGGGCGTCCGGGCCTGACCCGAGGACACGAGAGCCGGGATCGACGTCGATCCCGGCTCCTCTGCGTGTGCTGCTCAGAGCCTTGGTCTCTTGGTGTGCCCGGGCGGGTGTGCTCAGGTTTCGAGCCCGGTCGTTTGGTGGGTGGTGCCCGGCTGGGTGGATGTGTTTGGCCGGGGCCCCTATGGCGATCATGTGTTCCAGTGCGTCAGGTGGGGCTGAAAAGATGCCCCACCGCCCAGGCAGGCTGTCACATGATCGCCACCCCCGGCCAAACACATCCACCCACCCGGGCCTCTGCGTAGCCGGGCCGCCGGTTTTCGGGGTGGTCGGCTGGGCAAGCGCCTCCGCCCGCCCGGGCAGTCGCTCGCTGGCCGGCGGTTTTCGGGGTGGTTGGCTGGGCAAGCGCGTCCACCCGCCCGGGTATGTGCTCGCCGGGTGGGCGGTTCGTGGAGAGCTTGCTTTGAGGGCTGGGTCTAGCCCTTGCCGGGTTCCTCGACCAGGCCGGTGCGCAGTGTCTCCAGCGTCTTGGTCAGCAGCCGTGACACGTGCATCTGCGACACGCCGATCCGTTCGGCGATCTGGGTCTGGGTCATGTTCTTGAAGAACCGCAGCAGCAGGATGGTGCGCTCGCGCTCGGGCAGCCGCTCGATCAGTGGGCGCAGCGACTCGTGGTCCTCGATGCCCAGCAGTCCGGCGTCGTCCTCGCCGAGGGTGTCCGCCAGGGGGTCCGAGCCCGGTTCGCCCGCCGACAGCGCCTCGTCGAGGGAGACCGACTGGTAGACCTGCCCGGCTTCCAGCCCCTCGTAGACGTCCTCCTTGGGGATGTCCAGGTGGGCGGCGATCTCACTCGGCGTCGGCGCCCGGCCCAGCCGCTGCGACAGCTCGTTGCCCGCCGCGGAGATGGTCAGGTGCAGCTCCTTGAGCCGCCGGGGCACCCGCACCGACCAGGCGGTGTCGCGGAAGTACCGGCGCACCTCGCCCATGATCGTGGGGACCGCGTAGGACAGGAAGTCGATCCCGCGCGCGGGGTCGAACCGGTCCACGGCGTTGATCAGCCCCACGGTGCCCACCTGCACCAGGTCCTCGCGGGCGACGCCGCGGTGGGAGAAGCGGGTGGCGATGTGCTCGGCCAGCGGCAGGTGCCCGGTGACCAGGGCGTCGCGCACCGCCTCGCGGCGCGGGTCGCCCTGGGGCAGCTCGGCCAGCTCGGCGAACTTCGGCGCCAGGTGGGTGTACTCGTGGGTGCCCGATCCCTCGGGCGCGGTGGGGGCGGCACTCATGCGGTACCCCCCGTCCGGCCTCTGGCTATGTAGATGTGCAGGGTCGGTTGGCCGTCGGGCCCGGGGCCCGCCCAGGAGTCCACCCGGTCGGTCAGCGTGGTGAGCACCCGCCAGCCGAAGGATGAGGTGTCGACGACGACCTCCGCGGCGGTGGTGGCCGCCGCCTCGAAGCACACCAGGTCGCCGTCGCGGACGAACGAGCACTCCAGCTCGCTGCCCGGCACCGCCCGGGTGATCAGGGTCGAGCACACCTCGTCGACGGCGAGCTTGAAGTCGGAGATCGCATCGATGTCGTGGTCCTGCAACGCGGCCACGGTGCCCGCCACGGACCGCACGACCGGCAGGTTCAGCAGGTCGGCAGCGAACCGCAGCCTGATCCGGTCGTCGACCGCGGGCGTGAAGCCTGCCCGCGGCGCGGCCGTCGCCGCCCGGTTGTCGGGCACCCCGCCGTCGTACACCCCGCGATCACTGTCGGTCATCGTGCTCGAACTCCCATCCTCGGCTCGGCGCACCCTCCCGGGCGGCCGGTCCATCGTCGCAGGCCCACCCCGACCCCCGCCCCCCAAGGGGGCGCAGGCAGGGCTCACCGGCGCTCGCCCGCGATCGGGCCCAGCACCTCGTACGGCGGGACCCAACCCCGGTCGAGCAGCAGCCGGTACAGCTCGTGCAGTGCCCGGGACCTGGTCGCGTCGTCCTCGGCGGCCACCAGCGCCCGCACCGCGGCGAGCAGCCCGGGGTCGGCGCGCATCGCGTCCGCGTCCGCGTCGACCTCCGGCCCGGTCTCGTCCGCGCCCGTCTTGCGCCGCAGGTACGCCTCCAGCGGCTCGGCGCCCGGCTCGGCGAACATGCCCACCACCAGGTGGGCCACCCGGTGCAGCTTGGTGTTGTACTGCTGCGACAGCCGGACCAGCGCCTCGAACGCCTCGTTCGGCGAGCAGCGGCGCAGCACCACCAGCACGCCCATGGCCTGCTCGATGGTGGCCCTGGTGCGCAGGGCCCGCCGCAGACCGTCCAGTTCAGACCGCAACTGGTCGACGGCACCGTCATTCCCGTCGGTCATCGGCGCGCACCACCGCGTTCCGGACCGCCGCGCTCTGGGCCGCGCACCGGCGATCTTCGCGCCGCACTGCCCATCCTCGCTCCTCCTGGCTCGAATCCCGGTCTGTGGCCGTGGGTTCGCGCGGGCGAGGAGGACGCGTCGGACAGCGCCGACGCGGGTGCGGGCCGGGCAACACGCAGCTACTCGCTTCACGCGAGCGCCGGAGCCGCCAACTGGTGTCGTCCCCGACGCGCTGCGGCTGCTTGCTCAACCGCTCCGCACCACTCTAAAGATCACGCCGAGGCGGGCACAAGGCAGGGTCCCGCCGCCCGGCCTGCGGGACGCCCGGAGCCCCTCTACGGTGGGTCGCGCAAGCCGCACGACGAGATGAGAACGCGACCGGAGGGCGATCCGGCCCCGGTCGACACGGAAAGGAGCCAGTGCATGCTGGCGGTGACGGAAGCGGCAGCGGACGCGATCAGCGCCCTGACCCAGCAGGACGGGATCGCCGATGAGGGCGGTCTGCGCTTCACCCTCGTGGAACCCGAGCAGCCCGACGGCGCGCCGCTCGCGGTGGCCCTGGCCCCGGCGCCCACCGACGGCGACCAGGTGGTGAGCCCCAAGCCCCAGGCCAACGTCTTCCTGGAGCCGGGAGCGGCCGACCTGTTGTCGGACAAGGTGCTCGACGTCCAGCAGGACGACGAGGGGCACCTGAACTTCGCGGTGCTGGAACAGCCCGCGACGGGCTGAGGTTCCCGGCGGTGCCGCAGTGCGAGATAGGCCACCATCGCACGGTCGGGTGATTGAATCCACCCGTCCTGGGTAATACCACCCTCAGGGTGGGCGAGACCAGGAGGCTGATGTGCGGCACGAACCGCTGGCGAGTACTTCCACGGCGACCATCCCCGCGACCCCATTGTGGCGCGGGCTGGACTACGGCCCCGGCGTCGTGGTGCTGGCACCCCGCGACGGGGAGCCCGAGGTGCCGCGGGCGTGGCAGCCGCTGGAGCAGCGCTACCAGCTCGCCTGGTGCGCGGTCCCCGACGAGGTGGAGCTGCTGCACCGGGTCGAGGACGTGCTGGAGACGCTCGCCGACCGCAACACCCGCACGCACGTCGTGGCGCACGCCGCGCTGGTGGACGTCGCCGTCCGCCTGGTCGCGGAGTTCCCCGGCACCGTGCGCGGGATCGTCCTGGTCGGCTCGGGCCCCGAGCCCGGGCCGACCGGGGTCCCGGTGCGCCGCGTGGCCGCCGGTGCGGCGGACCTGTCCGACGCCGCCGTGGTCCGCGAGGTCCGGCGGGTGCTGGAGGCCGGCGACGACGTCGAGCCCGCGCACCTGCGCCTGAACCTGCCGTTCGCCCGGTCCGGTGCTGCCTCTGTGCTCACGGGCCCGTACGCACCGTCGACGGCCGCCCGCGGCTGAGGCGCCCCGCCCGCGCCGGACCGGCGCGGGCAATATCGTGGGGGCATGAGCACACACTTCGACGTGGTCGTCCTCGGCGCGGGTCCCGGCGGGTACGTCGCGGCGATCCGCGCCACCCAGCTCGGGCTGTCCGCGGCCGTCATCGAGGAGAAGTACTGGGGCGGGGTCTGCCTCAACGTCGGCTGCATCCCGTCGAAGGCCCTGCTGCGCAACGCCGAACTCGCCCACCTGGTGCAGCACGAAGCCGAGGCGTTCGGCATCGAGAACGCGGGCGGGGTCCGCTTCGACTACGGCGCCGCGTACCGCCGCAGCCGCTCGGTCGCCGAGGGCCGGGTCAAGGGCGTGCACTACCTGATGAAGAAGAACGGCATCAAGCAGTTCGAGGGCCGGGGCACCTTCACCGACGCCAACACCATCGAGGTGGCGCTGGGTGACGGCGGGACCGAGACGGTCACCTTCGACCACGCGATCATCGCCGCGGGCGCCACCACCAGGCTGCTGCCCGGCACGTCGCTGTCGGAGCGGGTGGTGACCTACGAGGAGCAGATCCTCGCCGACTCCCTGCCGGAGAGCATCGTCATCGCCGGCGCGGGGGCGATCGGCGTCGAGTTCGCCTACGTCCTGCACAACTACGGCGTCAAGGTCACCATCGTCGAATTCCTCGACCGCGTCGTCCCCCTGGAGGACGTGGAGGTGTCGAAGGAACTGGCCCGCCGCTACAAGAAGCTGGGCATCGACATCCGCGTCGGCACCCGCGTGGAGAAGATCGACGACTCCGGCGACAAGGTCAGGGTCACGGTGTCGAAGAACGGCACCGAGGAGGTCCTGGAGACCGACAAGGTCATGCAGGCCATCGGCTTCCAGCCCCGCGTCGAGGGCTACGGCCTGGACAAGACCGGGGTGGAGCTGACCGAGCGCGGCGCCATCGCCATCGACGGCCGCTGCCGCACCTCGGTCCCGCACATCTTCGCCATCGGCGACGTCACCGCCAAGCTCATGCTGGCGCACGCCGCGGAGTCCATGGGCGTCATCGCCGCCGAGACCATCGCCGACGCGGAGACCATGGAGCTGGACTACGCCATGATCCCGCGCGCCACCTACTGCCAGCCGCAGATCGCCAGCTTCGGCTACACCGAGGCCCAGGCCCGGGAGAAGGGCTACGACGTCCAGGTCGCCAAGTTCCCCTTCACCGCCAACGGCAAGGCCCACGGCCTCGCCGACCCGGTCGGCTTCGTCAAGCTCATCAGCGACAAGGAGCACGGCGAACTCCTCGGCGGGCACCTGATCGGCCCGGAGGTGACCGAGCTGCTGCCGGAGCTGACCCTGGCCCAGCAGTGGGACCTCACGGTGCACGAGGTGGCCCGCAACGTCCACGCCCACCCCACCCTGGGCGAGGCCGTGAAGGAAGCCGTCCACGGTCTCGCCGGACACATGATCAACATGTAGTCCGACCGGCTTCGACCACATCGAGCGGCCCCCGGGGAGCAGTGCGCCCGGGGGCCGTTCGGGTTTCTGGTGCTCGATTTGGTTGCACACAACTCAATTGAGGGCTACTGTTCTCTTCGTACCCGAAACGAGGAGGCGGCTGTGAAGGCTCTGTACGAGGCTCAGGCGACGGCGACCGGTGACGGCCGCGGCGGGCACGTGCGCTCGTCCGACGGCGTGGTCGACACCGACCTGTCGGTGCCCAAGGGGCTGGGCGGTCCCGGTGGGGACAAGACCAACCCGGAGCAGCTCTTCGCCGCCGGGTACGCCGCCTGCTTCCACGGCGCGTTGCAGGTCGTGGCCCGGCAGGCGAAGCAGAAGATCGACGGGTCGCAGGTCGCCGCGAAGGTGGGCATCGGTTCCCTCGACACCGGCGGGTTCGGCCTCGAGGTCGCCCTGGAGGTGACCATCCCCGGTCTGGACAGGGACACCGCCCAGGACCTCGTGGAGAAGGCGCACCAGGTGTGCCCCTACTCCAACGCCACCCGTGGGAACATCGACGTTCAGCTCACCGTGGCCTGAACAGGAGCATGTGATGACCGAGCGTGACGCCGTTCGGCTGGAGCAGCAGCTCTGCTTCGCGCTGTACTCGGCGTCACGCGCGATGACCACCTGCTACCGGCCGCTGCTCGAGGACCTGGGGCTCACCTACCCGCAGTACCTGGTGATGCTGGCCCTCCTCGAGCGCGAACCGGTGACGGTCAAGGACCTCGGCGCCACGCTGCGCCTGGACTCCGGCACCCTGTCGCCGCTGCTCAAGCGGATGGCGGCGGCAGGGCTGCTGACGCGGTCGCGGAGTGCGGTCGATGAGCGGAGTGTGGTGGTGTCGTTGACCGAGGCGGGGGAGGCTTTGCGGGGGCGGATCGCTGAGGTGCCCGCTGGGGTTCTGGCGGCTTCGGGGAGTTCGCTGGAGCAGATCGTGGCTTTGCAGGCTGATGTGACCGCGTTCCTGGCTCGGATGGAACGCGCGGTCGGGGAGTAGTCCGGTCTGCTTGCCTTGACCCGGGGTTGTGCCCCTGTTGTAAAACCCGGTCGTTTGGTGGGTGTGCCCGGCTGGGTGGATGTGTTTGGCCGGGGCCCCTATGGCGATCATGTGCTCCAGTGCGTCAGGTGGGGCTGAAAAGATGCCCCACCGCCCAGGCAGGCTGTCACATGATCGCCACCCCCGGCCAAACACATCCACCCACCCGGGCCTCTGCGTAGCCGGGCCGCCGGTTTTCAGGGTGGTCGGCTGGCCAGGCGCCTCCACCCACCGGGCATGTCCGTAGCCGGGCCGGCGGTTTTCGGGGTGGTCGGCTGGGCCGCTGTGCCGGTGTTGTTCCGGGTGGCTGGTGGTCGGGCGGGCTGGGTCGACCGGATGGCTGGTTGTGCTCACTTTTGGCTGTTGGCGGGAGGCTCGCCCCTGGTCGGGGGCGGGCCTTCGGCGTAAGTTCGTCGGTATGCGAATCTTGAGCAGGCTGACCGTGGTGTGGGGTCTGGCTCTTCTCGTGATGGTGCTGCCCACGCCCTGGTGAGCCCAGGCCCGGCCGCTCCTAGTCGAGGAAGTCGAGCAGGAGGCGGTGGAAGGCCGCTGGGCGTTCCAGGTTGACCATGTGGCCCGCACCGGGGACGACCTCCGCCCGCGCTGAGGGCGCGGCTGCGGCGATGCGGTTGACGGCGCCGTGGATGTCGGTTGAGTCCTGGTCGCCCACCACCAGCAGGGTGGGTGCTGCCAGGTCGGCGAGTCGGTCCCAGGCGCCTGCCTCGGTGGCGAATCGTTGGCTGCCGGGGGTGTGGTGGGTGAAGTTCGCCGTGGCGATCGTGGCGCACTGGGTGCGGACCGCCGGGTCTACCTCGGTGGGGGAGCGGTGGGGGCCGTCCACCCACATGCGCAGGAAGCACTCCGCGATGACCGTGGAATCACCGCCGGATTCGCCGATGCGGCGCAGGTGGTCCAGTACGAACGGGTCCTGGAAGGCCATCCCGCTGACGCCGGGGGCGACGAGCACCAAGCGCTCCACCTGGGTCGGGTGGGTGAGGGCGAAGTCGATGCCGGTGCGCGCGCCCAGGGAGAGGCCCACCAGCGTCGCGCTCGGCAGTTCGAGGGCGCGCAGCAGGCTGTTCAGGTCCTCGTGGTGGGCGAAGGGGGCGGTGGGGGTGGAGGAGTTGCCGTGGCCTCGGGCGTCGTAGCGGATGACCGTGTGGTTCGCGGCCAGGAGCGTTGACTCCGCGTCCCACGTGCTGCGGTCCAGCGCGCCGCCGTGCAGCAGGACCACCGGAGTGCCCGCGCCCCGCAGTTCGAAGGCCAGCTCCCCGTCGGGGACCCCGACCTTGCCGGTGAACCGCCTGTCGATCGCCACGGGTCGCTCCCTCGCGCTGGGTCGGGGTCACGGTACCGAACGGGAACGACCCGCGAGCGCCGTTGCTCGCGGGTCGTTCGTCCTCGGGGGCGTCAGACCAGGGGGCGGTCCGTCGGCTCGATCGGGCGGGGCAGCACCGTGCGGCCGGTGAGGTAGGTGTCGACGCCCGCGGCGGCCGCGCGGCCCTCCGCGATGGCCCACACGATCAGCGACTGGCCGCGGCCCATGTCCCCGGCGGTGAACACGCCCGGGACGTTGGTCTGGTAGTCGCGGGCCCTGGCCACGTTGCCGCGCGGGTCCAGGTCGACGCCGAGGCCGTCGAGCAGCGGGCCCTTCTCCGGGCCGACGAAGCCCATCGCCAGGGTGACCAGCTCGGCCGGGATCTCGCGCTCGCTGCCCTCGACCGGGACGAACCGGCCGCCCTCGTTGGCCACCTCGGTGAGCCGCAGGGCGCGGACGTTGCCCTGCTCGTCGCCGACGAACTCGGTGGTGGACACGGCGTAGACGCGTTCGCCGCCCTCCTCGTGCGCCGAGGTGACCCGGTAGAGCATCGGGTAGGTCGGCCACGGGTGCAGCTCGGAGCGGGCCTCGGCGGGTCGGGGCATGATCTCCAGTTGGGTGACCGACCGGGCGCCCTGGCGGTGGGCGGTGCCGACGCAGTCCGCGCCGGTGTCGCCGCCGCCGATGACCACCACGTGCTTGCCCTCGGCGTGGATGGGGGAGCGGTCCAGCGCCCCCGCCGCCACCTTGTTCGCGGGCGGCAGGTACTCCATCGCCTGGTGGATGCCCGCCAGGTCGCGGCCGGGCACCGGCAGGTCGCGCCACGCGGTGGCCCCGCCCGCCAGCACGACCGCGTCGTGGTCGGCGCGCAGTTGCTCCACCGTGATGTCGACGCCGATGTCGACCCCCGTCTGGAACAGCGTGCCCTCCGCGCGCATCTGCGCCAGGCGGCGGTCGAGGCGGAACTTCTCCATCTTGAACTCGGGGATGCCGTAGCGCAGCAGCCCGCCGATGGCGTCGGCCCGCTCGTAGACCACCACGTCGTGGCCCGCGCGGGTGAGCTGCTGGGCGGCGGCCAGCCCGGCCGGGCCGGAGCCGACGACGGCGACCTTCTTGCCGGTCTTGACCGTCGGCGCCTGCGGGGTCACCCAGCCCTCGTCCCAGGCGCGGTCGATGATCGAGATCTCCACGCGCTTGATGCTCACCGGGTCGTCGTTGATGCCCAGCACGCACGCGGCTTCGCACGGCGCCGGGCACAGCGTGCCGGTGAACTCGGGGAAGTTGTTCGTCGCGTGCAGCCGCTCGCTCGCCGCGCGCCAGTCGTCCCGCCACACCAGCGTGTTCCACTCCGGGACCAGGTTGCCCAGCGGGCAGCCCTGGTGGCAGAACGGGATGCCGCAGTCCATGCAGCGCCCGGCCTGCTCGGAGCCCTTGCCGCCCTTGGTGAACTCGGCGACGCTGTCGGCCTCGTACACCTCGCGCCAGTCCCGCAGCCGCAGGAACACCGGGCGGCTCGCGGGGGCGTCGCGGCGGGTGGTGAGAAAGCCCTTGGGGTCAGCCATGCGAGGCCTCCATGATCGCCTGGTCGATGTCGCGGCCGTCGCGCACGGCGGCGGCCTGGGCGGCGAGCACCCGCTTGTAGTCCTTCGGCATCACCTTGGTGAACCGGGTGACCGAGTCGTCCCAGTCCGCCAGCAGCGCGCGCGCCACCGCCGAATCGGTCTCGGCGAGGTGCTTGGCGACGGTCTGCCGCAGGAAGTCGTGATCGTCGGCGTCGAGCGGGTCGAGGTCGACCATCTCCGGGTTGATCCGCGCCTTCGACAGGTTCAGCACGTAGGCGACGCCGCCGGACATGCCCGCCGCGAAGTTGCGCCCGGTCGGCCCGAGCACCACCACCCGGCCACCGGTCATGTACTCGCAGGCGTGGTCGCCGACGCCCTCGACGACGGCCAGCGCGCCGGAGTTGCGCACGCAGAACCGCTCGCCCACCTTGCCGCGCAGGAAGATCTCCCCGCCGGTGGCGCCGTAGCCGATCACGTTGCCCGCGATCACGTGCGCCTCGGCGGCGAACTGCGCCCCCGGGTGCGGGCGCACCGTGATCCGCCCGCCGGACAGGCCCTTGCCGACGTAGTCGTTGCCGTCGCCGACCAGCCGCAGCGTGATGCCCTTGGGGATGAACGCGCCGAACGACTGCCCCGCCGTGCCGGTGAAGGTCACGTCGATCGTGTCGTCGGGCAGGCCCTCGCCGCCCCAGCGCTTGGTCAGCTCCGAGCCGAGCATGGTGCCCACGGTCCGGTTGACGTTGCGCACCGGCAGTTCCAGGCGCACCTTGTCGCCGGAGTTCAGCGACCCCTCGGCGAGCTGGATCAGCGTGTTGTCCAGTGCCCGGTCCAGGCCGTGGTCCTGGGCGGTGACCCGGTGCCGGACCGCGCGCGGCTCCAGCTCCGGCACGTGGAAGATCGGCGTCAGGTCGAGCCCGGCGGCCTTCCAGTGGTCGACCGCGGTGCGGGTGTCGAGCACCTCGGCGTGCCCGACGGCCTCCTCGATGGAGCGGAAGCCCAGCGCCGCCAGGTACTCGCGCACCTCCTGGGCGATGAACTCGAAGAAGTTCACCACGAACTCCGGCTTGCCGGAGAACTTCGCCCGCAGCGTCGGGTTCTGCGTGGCCACGCCCACCGGGCAGGTGTCGAGGTGGCACACGCGCATCATCACGCAGCCCGACACCACCAGCGGCGCGGTGGCGAAGCCGAACTCCTCGGCGCCCAGCAGCGCCGCGATGACCACGTCGCGACCGGTCTTGAGCTGCCCGTCGGTCTGCACCACGATCCGGTCGCGCAGCCGGTTGGCCAGCAGCGTCTGCTGCGTCTCGGCCAGGCCCAGCTCCCACGGCCCGCCCGCGTGCTTGATCGACGACAGCGGCGAGGCGCCGGTGCCGCCGTCGTGCCCGGAGATGAGCACCACGTCGGCGTGCGCCTTGGACACCCCGGCCGCGACCGTGCCCACGCCGACCTCGGACACCAGCTTCACGTGGATGCGGGCGGCCGGGTTGGCGTTCTTGAGGTCGTGGATGAGCTGGGCGAGGTCCTCGATGGAGTAGATGTCGTGGTGCGGCGGCGGGGAGATGAGCCCGACGCCCGGGGTGGAGTGCCGGGTGCGGGCGATCCACGGGTGCACCTTCGCCCCGGGGAGCTGCCCGCCCTCGCCGGGCTTGGCGCCCTGGGCCATCTTGATCTGGATGTCGTCGGCGTTGACCAGGTACTCGCTGGTGACGCCGAAGCGGCCGGAGGCCACCTGCTTGACCGCCGAGCGGCGGGTCAGGTCGTAGAGGCGCTCGGGGTCCTCGCCGCCCTCGCCGGTGTTCGACTTGCCGCCCAGGCGGTTCATCGCGACCGCCAGCGTCTCGTGCATCTCCTTGGAGATCGAGCCGTAGGAGATCGCACCCGTGCCGAACCGCTTCACGATGGACGAGACCGGCTCGACCTCCTCGATCGGCACCGGCGGGCGCAGGCCCTCGCGGAAGGCGAACAGCCCGCGCAGCGTCTTGAGCGCCACCGACTGGTCGTCGACGAGCCGGGTGTAGTCCTTGAAGACCTCGTACTGCCCGGAGCGCGTCGAGTGCTGGAGCTTGAACACCGTCTGCGGGTTGAACAGGTGCGGCTCGCCCTCGCGGCGCCACTGGTAGTCGCCGCCGACGGTCAGCTCGCGGTGGCTGGGGTGCAGCTCGCCCGCCGGGAACGCGGTGGCGTGCCGCTGCGCGACCTCCTCGGCCAGCACGTCGAAGCCGATGCCGCCCAGCCGCGAGGTGGTGCCGGTGAAGCAGGCCGCGATGACCTCCGGGCCCAGGCCGAGCGCCTCGAAGATCTGCGCGCCGTGGTAGGAGGCCACGGTGGACACGCCCATCTTCGACATGGTCTTGCGCACGCCCTTGCCCAGCGCCTTGATCAGGTTGCGGGTCGCGGTGTGCGCGTCGGTGCCCTTGACCAGGCCCCGGTTCGCCAGGTCCTCGACCGTGGCCATCGCCAGGTACGGGTTGACCGCGGACGCGCCGTAGCCGATCAGCAGCGCCACGTGGTGCACCTCGCGGGCGTCGCCGGACTCCACCACCAGGCTGACTTGGCTGCGGGTCTTCTCCCGGACCAGGTGCTGGTGCACCGCGCCGACGAGCAGCAGCGACGGGATCGGCGCCTGGTGCTGCTGCACGCCGCGGTCGGACAGCACGATGACCTTGGCGCCGTGCCGGATCGCCCAGGACACCTCCGAGCGGATCTCGTCGAGCTGCTCGCGCAGGGCGTCGCCGCCGCCGCGCACGTCGAACCGGCCGTGGACGGTGACCGACTGGAACTCCGGCAGGTCGCCGTCGTCGTTGGCGTGCGCCAGCTTGGCCAGCTCGTCGTTGTCGATCACCGGGTAGGGCAGCGAGATGCGGCGGCAGGAGTCCGCGCCCGCGGCCAGCAGGTTCGGCTCGGCGCCGATCAGCGTGCCCAGCGAGGTCACCAGCTCCTCGCGGATGGCGTCCAGCGGCGGGTTGGTCACCTGGGCGAAGAGCTGGCTGAAGTAGTCGAACAGCGGTCGCTGCCTGCTCGACAGCGGCGCCAGCGGGGCGTCGTTGCCCATCGAGCCGATCGGCTCCGCGCCGGTGCGGGCCATCGGCTCCAGCAGCAGCGCCAGCTCCTCCTCGGTGTAGCCGAAGGCCTGCTGGCGGGTCACCAGCGACGAGTGCGTGGGCACCTCGCGCTCGCGGGCGGGCAGCGTCTCCAGCGGCAGCAGGCCCTGGCGGACCCACTCGCCGTAGGGGTGCTCCGCGGCCAGCGAGCCCTTGATCTCCTCGTCGTCGATGATCCGCCCCTCGGCGGTGTCGACGAGGAACATCCGGCCCGGCTCCAGCCGTCCCTTGCGGACGATCGTGGTCGGGTCGATGTCCAGCACGCCGACCTCCGACGCCAGCACGACCAGCCCGTCCTCGGTCACCCAGTAGCGGGCCGGGCGCAGGCCGTTGCGGTCGAGCACGGCGCCGATCTGGGTGCCGTCGGTGAACGACACCAGCGCGGGGCCGTCCCAGGGCTCCATCAGGGTGGAGTGGAACTCGTAGAACGCCCGGCGGGCCGGGTCCATCTCGGTGTGGTTCTCCCAGGCCTCCGGGATCATCATCAGCACCGCGTGCGGCAGGCTGCGCCCGCCCAGGTGCAGCAGCTCCAGCACCTCGTCGAAGGAGGCGGAGTCGCTGGCGCCGCGGGTGATGACCGGGAAGATCCGCTTGAGGTCGCCGGGCACCAGGTCGCTGGCGAGCATCGACTCGCGGGCGTCCATCCAGTTCCGGTTGCCGCGCAGGGTGTTGATCTCGCCGTTGTGCGCCACGTACCGGTACGGGTGCGCCAGCGGCCAGGCCGGGAAGGTGTTGGTGGAGAACCGGGAGTGCACCAGGCCGATGGAGCTGGTGACCCGCTCGTCGGACAGGTCCGGGAAGAACGCCTCGACCTGGGGCTCGGTCAGCATTCCCTTGTAGACGATCGTGCGCGCGGAGAGACTGGCGAAGTACACACCGTGGTCGACCCCGGCGTGCTCGGCGCGCTTGCGCACGCAGAAGGCCAGGCGCTCCAGCGCCATCCCGGCGCAGCCGTCCGCGGCGGCCAGGAACAACTGGGCGAAGGCGGGCATGACCGCCCGCGCGGTGGCCCCGGTGTGCTCGGGCACGACCGGCAGTTCGCGCCAGCCCAGGACGACGGCGCCCTCTTCCCGCGCCACCGCCTCGATCCCGGCGACGGCCTCGGCGCGCGCGCCGGGGTCGGTGGGCAGGAACGCGGTGCCCACGGCGTAGGCGCCGGGCTCGGGCAGCGCGAAGTCCACGACGTCGCGGTAGAACGCGTCCGGGACCTGGATCAGGATTCCGGCCCCGTCACCGGTGTCGGGTTCGGCGCCTCTGGCACCGCGGTGCTCCAGGTTGCGCAGGGCGACGAGAGCTTTCGCCACGATCGCGTGGTCCCTGCGGCCTGCGAGGTCGGCCACGAAGGCGACGCCGCAGGCGTCGTGCTCGAAGTTCTCGTCGTAGAGACCACCGCGGAGGTGGTCTTGGCGGGTCGTCACAGCTAGCGGCCCTCCCATGGTCTGGAGCGCACACGCGGTCGCTCGAGCAGGCGGGAAGGCCGGATGAGCACCTTCACCGGCGACTCGGCCCGGTGTCGCGGTCGGTGAAGTCCCGGCGACGGGTTCGCCCGGGCTCGGGCGGTGGAGCGCACCTCATCGTGCGGGAGTGGGTGAAGCACCGCGCTGTGCTTCGGGTGTGGTGCAGGTCCCAGCGTGTGCTGGATGCCGATCGCGGGCGGCGGCACCGGTGTCCGGTGCGGGCGGGGCCGTCGCCGAGCGTAGCGTCGGGCCCGGGGTCATCCGGGCGTTCTCATGACAATAGTGTGAACTCGGCGTTATCGGGATACACCGTTTGGCCCCCGTGGGAAACGCCACGTGGCCTTGACGTGCTCCCCGATCGGGTGATTTTGCCGTTGACCTGGCGTTTTCCGGTGTCGGGAGCGTTTCCGAGCCCTCGTGCGTTGTAGAGACATCCGACCAACGAAGCGGTACAGGACCCCACCGGGTGCTGACAGAGGAGCCCACGCCGTGCCCATCCTGTTCATCATGTTCCTCGCTGTCGTAGCGGAGTTCACCGTCGTGGTCACCGTGGGTGGCCTCCTCGGTGTGCTGCCGACGATCTTGTTGCTGGTGGCCGGAACCGTGCTCGGCGGTGCCCTGCTGCGCCGCGAGGGCCGCAAGACCCTGGCGGCCCTGCAGGAGTCCGTCCTGCTGCGCAGGCCCCCGCAGAAGGAACTGGTCGACGGGGTGTTGATCGCCGCCGCGGGCGTGCTGGTGTTCCTGCCCGGCTTCATCAGCGACGTCCTGGGCCTCCTCCTGTTGCTGCCGCCCACGCGCGCGGTGGTGCGCGGCTGGGCGCTGCGCCGCGCCGACCGCGCCGGGACCCGGCCGTTCGTCGTGGACTCGCAGGTGGTCGATTCGGTGGTCGTGGAGCCGGACCGGGCGCACCGCGATGCGCCTGAGGTGATCGTCATCCCGCCGCATCGGAGTGAGTGATCGCACTCGATGAGGTGAACCACCGGGGGTGTCCGGTTGGGAGGGACGCCGGGGTGGAATTGTTCCCCACATGCATGTTGTCGGCGCCCTCTTCCTGCTGCTGTTGTCTCCCGCGGCGCAGTTCTCCCCGACCGGTCCGCTGTACACCTACGACGCCGCCGCGGTTCCCGCCGGCGCGTCCGCGATCGCTGTACCGATCGAGACCGGCGGCCCCCTGGACGCCGTCCCGGTCGAATCGGGACGCCGGACGGTGGTGCTGCTGCGGGTGCGCGGCCTGCTGCCCGCCCACCACTACGGCGCGCACGTGCACACCGGCAACTGCGGCGCGGACCCCGCCGCCGCGGGCCCGCACACCCAGAACCGGGCCGACCCCGTGCAGCCCTCGGTCGACCCGGCCTACGCCAACCCGGAGAACGAGGTGTGGCTCGACTTCACCACCGACGTGGGCGGCAACGCCATCACCAGCGCCGAGGTGGACTGGTCGCTGTCCTCGCGCCTGGCGAACTCGGTGGTGCTGCACGCCCAGCACACCCACACCGAGCCCGGCCAGGCGGGCACGGCCGGTGCGCGCCTCGCCTGCCTGCCGCTGACCCGCCAGTAGTCGGACGGGTTCTCGCCGAGAGTCGTCAGGTGGGCACCCGCCGTCGCTGAACCGGTGCAGTGCGTTCCTGCGCGGGAAAGCGTTCGCGCCGAACGGGTTCAGTGCGCAGCGAGGTCGGGGCGGGCGGTCAGCCCAAGCGGTCGAGCAGCCAGCGGGGGCCGAGGACGTCGGCCCCCTCCGCCGCGCAGCGGGCCCGCAGTTCCCGGTCGGCGGTCACCACGAAGCACGGCCCGCCCGCGTGCGCCCGGGCCTGCTCGACGATCGTGTCGTCGCCCTCGCCGGGGGAGTCGACCACGGTGACCCCGTCGACCGACCCGATGCCGCGGGCGCGGCCCTCGACCACCAGGACCGCCTCCGGGTACGCGGTGTCCAGGCCCGCGAAGTCGGCCACGCCCGCGCGCACCACCTCGGCCAGCCCGTCGCGCAGCCGGGTGGCGGCGCCCGCGCGGTCGCGCCACCAGCCGTCCGGGCGCGACCCCATGACGTTGGCGCAGTCGACGACGATCACGGGCGGGGTCAACTTGTCCATGAGTTCCGTCCAGCTCGCGGCGAAGGGGGCGAACAGCTTCCGCGCGGTGACCTCGGGCACCGGCACCCAGGCGGCGGCCCTCGTCTCGTTCGACCCGGGGCGCACCCGCGGCATCGCCGAGGCCACCGCCAGCACCGTCGTGTAGGCCCACCCGCCGTGGTCGACCACCCGCGTCCCGAACGGCCGCACCAGGTCCAGGTCGAGGGTGCTCTCCTCCGCGGTCTCCCGCAGCGCCGCGGTCACCGCGTCCTCGTGGCTGTCCCGCGCGCCGCCGAAGACCCCCCACGTGCCGCCGCCGGGGGTCCACAGGGCGCGTTGCTGCAACAGCACGTGCGCCCCGCCCCCGTCGGGTCGGTGGACCGGCAGCAGGCCCGCCGCGCCGTGGCGGCCCCAGTGCGCGTGCCCGAGGCCGCAGCGGACCACGCGGTCGCCGTCGCCGCGCACGGGCCTACAGCTCGCCCGCGGCGGTGATGTGGAGCACCGCCGTGCCCGCCTCGTCGGAGGCGGCGAGGTCGACCTCGGCGGTGAAGCCCCAGTCGTGGTCGCCGTTCGGGTCGTCGAAGACCTGCCGGACCAACCAGCGCTCCGGCTCGACCTCGATCGCCAGCAGCCCGGGGCCCCGCGCGTCCGGGCCCACCGAGATCTGGCTGTGCACCTCGAAGTACGGGGAGACCGCGTCCTCCCACGCCTCGGCGTCCCACCCGGTGTCGCCGTCGAGCTGCCCCAGGCCGTACCAGTCGCGCCGGGCGGCGAGCTGCACCCGCTGGAACAGCGCGTTGCGCACCAGCACCCGGAACGCCCTCGGGTTGGCGGTGATCGCGGGCGGGGTGTCGTCCACCGGTTCGGTCGGGTCTTCGTCGTCCGGGTTGCTCAGCTTCTCCCACTCGTCGAGCAGGCTGGAGTCGACCTGGCGGACCAGCTCGCCGAGCCATTCGACCAGGTCGGTCAGCTCCTCGGTCTTCATCTCGTCCGGCACCGTCTGGCGCACCGCCCGGTAGGCGTCGGCCAGGTACCGCAGCACCAGCCCCTCGGACCGGGCGAGCTGGTAGAACGAGACGTACTCGGTGAAGGTCATCGCGCGCTCGAACATGTCGCGCACCACCGACTTCGGCGACAGCCGGTGGTCGCCGACCCACGGGTGCCCGCGCCGGTAGGTCTCGAACGCCGCGCCGAGCAGCTCGGCCAGCGGCTTGGGGTGGGTGACCTGCTCCAGCAGCTCCATCCGCTGGTCGTACTCGATGCCCTCGGACTTCATCGCCTGCACGGCCTCGCCGCGCGCCTTGTGCTGCTGCGCCGAGAGCACCTGCCTCGGGTCGTCCAGTGTGGACTCCACCACCGACAGCACGTCCAGGGCGTAGCCGGGCGCCTCCCGGTCCAGCAGCTCGAAGGCGGCCAGCGCGAACGGCGACAGCGGCTGGTTGAGCGCGAAGTCAAGCTGCAGGTCCATCGTCAGCCGCACCCGGCGGCCCTGCTCGTCTGGCTCGGGCAGCTCCTCGACCACACCGGACTCGCGCAGGCCGCGGTAGATGGCGATGGCCCGCAGGATGTGCCTGCGCTGCGCGGCCCGGTCCTCGTGGTTGTCCTCCAGCAGGTGCCGCATCGCGGCGAACGCGTCGCCGGGGCGGCCGATCACGTTGAGCAGCATGGAGTGGCTGACCTTGAAGCTCGACGTCAGCGGCTCCGGCTCGGCCGCCACCAGCCGCTCGAACGTCGGCAGCCCCCAGGAGACCATGCCCTCCGGCGGCTTCTTGCGGACGAACTTGCGCCGCTTCTTCGGGTCGTCGCCGATCTTGGCCAGCGACTTCTCGTTCTCGATCACGTGCTCGGGCGCCTGCACCAGCACGGTGCCCAGGGTGTCGAAGCCCGCCCGGCCCGCCCGGCCCGCGATCTGGTGGAACTCGCGCGCCTTGAGCAGCCGGGTGCGCACCCCGTCGTACTTCGACAGCGAGGTGAACACCACCGTGCGGATCGGCACGTTGATGCCCACGCCCAGGGTGTCGGTGCCGCACACGATCTTCATCAGCCCGGCCTGGGCCAGCCGCTCCACCAGCCGCCGGTACTTGGGCAGCATCCCCGCGTGGTGCACGCCGATGCCGTGGCGCACCAACCGCGACAGGGTCTTGCCGAAACCGGAGGAGAAGCGGAAGTTCCCGATCAGCTT
Organism: Actinokineospora spheciospongiae; assembly: GCF_003182415.1. Taxonomy (NCBI): domain Bacteria; kingdom Bacillati; phylum Actinomycetota; class Actinomycetes; order Pseudonocardiales; family Pseudonocardiaceae; genus Actinokineospora; species Actinokineospora spheciospongiae. The sequence goes on from NZ_QHCP01000005.1 coordinate 557,967, forward strand.
GGCGATCGCGTCCTTCTCCTCGCGGGTGCACACGTTCACGCTCATCAGCGCCTGCGCCCGCTCCAGCGCGGCGGCCTGGGTGAAGTGCACGACGTAGACCGGCGACTGGTTCGTGGAGAGCAGTTCCTCCAGCGCCTCGGTCAGCGGGGTCATGCCGAAGGAGTAGAACAGCGGCACCGGGCGCTCGGCGGAGGTGACCACCGCGGTCGGGCGGCCGGTGCGCCGGGTCAGGTCCTCCTCGAACCGGCTGACGTCGCCCAGGGTCGCCGACATCAGGACGAACTGCGCCCCGGGCAGCTCGATGATCGGCACCTGCCAGGCCCAGCCGCGGTCGGGCTCGGCGTAGAAGTGGAACTCGTCCATCACCACCTGGCCCACGTCGGCCTCGGCGCCGTCGCGCAGGGCGATGTTGGCCAGGATCTCCGCGGTGCAGCAGATGATCGGCGCCCCGCCGTTGACGCTGGAGTCACCGGTCATCATGCCGACGTTCTCCGCGCCGAAGGTCTCGATCAGCGCGAAGAACTTCTCCGAGACCAGCGCCTTGATCGGCGCGGTGTAGAAGGTGCGCCGCCCCTCGGCCAGCGCGGTGAAGTGCGCGCCCGTGGCCACCAGGCTCTTGCCCGAACCGGTGGGCGTGTTGAGGATGACGTTGGCCCCCGACACGATCTCGAGCAGCGCCTCCTCCTGCGCCGGGTAGAGGCTCAGCCCCTGCTCGCCCACCCACTCGGAGAAGGCGTCGAACAGGCTGTCTGGGTCGGGGGAGGCGGGAATCCGCGCGGTCAGCGTCATGGTGAGCCGATCGTGCCAGACGGTCCGCAGGGTCCGCCCGTCACGTCACCGGGCTTCGCGCCCCGGTCAGAAGCGGTGGCCGTAGAGGACGCTGCGGACGGCGCCGATCACCGAGCCCGCCTGCGGCAGCACCGCGTGCTCCGGGGTGGGCGCGGTGACCCAGTGGGTGACCTCCTCCGGGGTCTGCTCGGTGGGCAGCAGCACCAGGGCCTCGACCGACTCCACCCCGGGCGGCAGCGGGCGGCGGGCGCCGTCGGGGGCGGGCTGCACCAGGAACGTCCACTCGGTGCGCTTGGCCGGGGTGGCCAGCACCGGTCCGGCCAGCATCCGCAGCCGCAGCCACCACTGCACCTCCGCGCCCAGCCCGGCGCGCATCCGCAGCCCGCACACGTCGCGGCCGAGTTCGAGGTAGACGCCGAACCGGTCGCCGTCGGCGGGCCAGCCCAGGCCCCGCCGGTAGTCGTGCACGTCGAACGCCGGGGTGCCCCCGCCGGCCAGGGTTGTGGACAGCTCCGCCGCGGTCATGGCCCGCCACCTCTCGCACAGGGTGACCGGGGGAGCCCAGACCCCGGGATGGGCTGGGCGGCCGGTCGACCGATGCACAGAGGATGGCCGGGATTGATCACCGCGGTGACATCCCACCTGGGCATAACATGGCGTGATGGCAACCACATTGACAGGGGCTGCCGCAGGTCAGGCCGGGTTCACACCCGCGACGGGGTGGGAAGTATCCGGCGCAGCACGCCGTGCGGGTGGCCGTGCCTGCGCCACTCGCGCGGGTAGCCGAGCGAGACCTCCTGGAACTTGACGCCGTCGTGGTGGGTGATCCGCGGGATGTGCAGGTGCCCGTAGATCATCCCGGCGGTGTTGAACCGGGTGTGCCAGTCGGCGGTCAGCTCGGTCCCGCACCACTGCGCGAACTCCGGGTAGTGCAGGACCCGGGTGGGCTCGCGGACGAGGGGGTAGTGGTTGACGAACAGGAACGGGACCGACTGGTCGCAGCCCAGCAGCCTGCGCTCGGTCTCCGCCACCCGCGCCCGGCACCAGTCGTCGCGGCTCGGGTAGGGGTCGTGGTGCAGGTAGTACTCGTCGGTGCAGACCACGCCGGTGTTGTGGGCGTAGGCCAGCGACTCCTCCTTGGTGGACGTGCCCGGCGCGCACCAGGTGTAGTCGTAGCCGAGGAACAGCGGGGTGATCCGGACCGGGCCGCCCTCGCCGGTCCAGACCGGGTACTCGTCCTCCGGGCTGACCACGCCCAGCTCCCGGCACAGCGCCACCAGCGCCTCGTAGCGGGCCACCCCGCGCGCCTGCACCGGGTCGTCCTTCATCGTCCACAGCTCGTGGTTGCCCGGTACCCAGACGACCTTGGCGAACCGCTCGGCGAGCAGCCCGAGCGCCCACCGCACGTCGGCGACGGTCTCGGCCACGTCACCGGCCACGATCAGCCAGTCGTCGGGGGAGTCGGGTCGCAGTCCGCGCACGATCTCGCGGTTCTCCTCGTAGGAGATGTGCAGATCGCTGATCGCCATGAGGGTGCCCACCGACCGATCTTCGCATCCCGCCGCCCGTCCCCGCTGTGGTGGGGGACACCCGGGCCGCGTTCGGGAAGCGCGGCGCCCGCCCGGGCTGCCGGGAACTAGCGGTTGTCGTAGGCCGAGCGGGCGGCGTCGATGTGCGGCAGGTGCGCGATGCTCCACTCGAGCAGCGGTGCGGTGGCCTCGCGCAGGGTCCGGCCCATCGCGGTCAGCTCGTAGCTGACGTGCGGCGGCATGACCTCGCGGACCGTGCGCGTCAGGAGCCCGTCGCGCTCCAGGTCGCGCAGCGTCACGGTGAGCATGCGCTGGCTGATGCCGTCGACGGCCCGCTTGAGCTCGGTGAAGCGCTTCGGCCCGTCTTTGAGGGTGCGCACGACCAGCAGCGCCCACTTGTCCCCGACGATCCCGAGCACCTCGCGGGCCTGGCACGGGTCCTGCACGGTTACCTCCTGGGAACCGGGGCACCCGAAAGTGCCGTATTGCCCGGTGCGCGTCGTGGGGATGACGATGTTCTCGGTTACTGAATGGTACCGAGGCACGAAGGAGAACCGCATTCCCATGGCCACATTTCTGCTGGTGCACGGCGCCTGGCACAGCGGGCAGAGCTGGGACCGGGTGGTCCCGCTGCTGGAATCGGCCGGGCACCGGGTGTTCGCGCCGTCGCTGACCGGGTACGGCGACAAGGCGCACCTGCTGGGTCCTGAGGTCGGGCTCGGCACCCACGTCGACGACGTCGTGGGGTTGGTCGAGCGCGAGCGCTTGGACGACGTCGTGCTCGTCGGGCACAGCTACGCCGGGATGGTCATCTCCGGGGTGGCCGACCGGGTGCCGGAGCGGATCGCGCACCTGGTGTTCCTGGACGCGATGGTGCCCGAGGACGGTGAGGCGGCGGTGGACGTGCTGCCGATCACCGAGCAACTGATCGCCGGTGCTGTGGACGGGTGGCGGGTTCCGCCGATGCCGGAGCAGCCCGCGCCGCTCGGGTTGTTCGGGGTCACCGATCCTGATGACGTCGCGTGGTTGCGGTCGATGTTGTCGGATCAGCCGGTGCGGTGCCTGCGGGAGCCGGTTCGGATGGACGACCCGGCTGGGCGCGCGCTTCCGCGGACGCACATCCACTGCGTCGGGGTTCGGCAGGCGGGTATTACTCGGCGCGCTGTGCCGGTGGGGGAGCGGGTGCGGGAGCTGCCGACCGGGCACGACTGCATGATCACGATGCCTGGTGAGCTGGCCGGGTTGCTGCTCGAGGCAGCTCAGCACGACAACGACGATTGTGGTGTGGACGCTCCGAGCGGTAGTTGATCTTGGTGTTGGTACCGATGTGCGGTCGGCGGTAGTCGAGTTGCTTGCAGACCCGGCTGAAGGCGCCCAGCTTTCTGCGGCATTCGCTACGACGGCAGATCGGCCGTGACGATCATCAGAGCACCGCCCTCATGATGAGTTGGTCGGTCTCGGCCCGCTCAGCGTCGCTGTCGCCGTAGTTGGTGTAGTCCACCGCGTTCTCGTCTGCGGCCTCACCTTCATCCTCGGCATCCTTTCCCGTGGTCGGCTCATCCTAAGCCGCCACCCTGGGTACGCCGGAACCCCCGATAATGACGCGGTAATCCTTCGGCGACTTGGGCAAACCCTTGATGTTGCCGCTAGCGATGGGACCCTCGTTCTCGGTCAATTTGCCAAGCGCAAACCCAAAGACTCGAATCAAAGACCTCACGACCTCTGCCTCGATCGCCAGTCGAACCGCCAAGCCCACGAAAAGATTGCTCCAAGGTCACCTCCAGGTACGTTTCCTTGACCGAGAACTCGATCGGCCCTTCGACGATTTCAACGAGCAGTCCGGCGCTGACCGGCTTGCTGGGCACAGTCTCTCCTTTGTGGACTTCTGACACGCGTTCGATCCGACCACTTCCGATTCCACGGTTGCCAGGCCCGACAGTTCGTGGGAGCCAGGCGCCGCAGCGCGGATCAGGCAACGTCGAGGTGCCCGTTAAACCGAACAGGGGGTGGACAGGTCGTCCTCGCGCGGCGGCTGGCGGTGCTCATCCGGTTCGGATCGGATGCCGCATTCCGGCGGTGCGGGACGAAGCGGCGGCGTCGCCATGCCGGGGGGCCGGATTGCCTGCACCGCCCGCAAGGTGCGACGCACCGTGTCCGCGTACTGGAATGTGATCAAGTGCGGGCGCAGTGGGTCGTGGTCGACGGCGCGGACGGTGCGGTAGGCCACCGCTGTGTCATCAACTCGGACGATGATGACGTCGACCACGGAGCCTCCCCACTCCCGGGTCGCGGCCAACTCGGCTGGATGCGGCCCGTCGGACTCGACGTAGTGGAATGCCCAGCCGCGGCGCTTCAACCGGTCGAGCAGGAAGGCGATCTCTGTGGACTCAACGGAGCCCTGCTCCGGACCGCGACTGGAACTGTTTCTGTCCACTGGGTTCTCCATCCTGGCGTCCCGTCCACAAGGTGGCAGTGAGGTCGGTCAGTAATGTTTCCGGGCGTGCTCACACAGAGCCCTCTCGGCGTTCATTCTTCTGCGTTCGTCTTCGAGGTTCGGCGCGTAGGGTTGACCCATCACGACAGATACCTCTTCTGTCTGGAACGCCTTCGCGATACTGCCCATTCGGATAAGCATCCGGTTCCAACGAATAACTGGCAGCCAGTACTCAAAGATGGACAATAGTGTTACGATGGCATCTTCTGAAAAATCCAGATGGACGAACATGTTGGAATCTTCATCGCCTACATTTATCTCAACGGCTTCGTCGCCTATCCTAAAACTGAGCGGACCTGAATCAAGCTCAATGCTGCTGTAGATATAACGGGATGTCATATTATGCCTCTGTTGATCCGAAGGTACACCAAGGCGCCCGGTTAGTTCGTTGTGAGGTCGACAATCTTGAAGTTTGTCAGTTGTCTCACCAGTTTATTTGCAGCCGTCCAAGCGATCAAGAGAGAGTTGAACGGCACAAAGGTTGCTCCCACTGGTTCGGCGCGAGATTTGTTCGGGTTGAACACCAAGCCGTGAACGCCGACCAATTCAAAGCTTTTGACCCGTAGGGCAACGAACCCCCGGCGCATACGCGGGCACACCTTGGTGGAGGCTCGGGCGCAGTCCAGGCAGATGGGTGGCTCGCATACCGTGAGTTCGCCGTCCGACCAACCGTCGGATTGCAGCTCCGAGTCGGGTACGAGCCAGAGCACCCCATCTTGGGTTCGATCCGCTGGGCCGGCGCACACCTGACACAGCAACTTCCGCATCGCTCGCCGTTGTCGGAGGACATGGATTTCAGCGAACCGGGGGCGCCCCTGGCCCGGCGCGATCGTCGCCCGTTCCCACAGGATGTTCCGCGAGTCGCGGTCAGTTGGGCCTTCGTCCATGAAACGGATACCGCGATCGGGTACCACTACGACTGGAGGAAGCTCGTCTGATTCCGCGCTCCACATCGCGACGTAGGGAACCGAAGGAACGGAAGTAGCAAGGGCGGCGTTACCCGACTTGCAAGCTTCCGGTAGTACTGACTGCTGGGTCATAACGTGTTCCTCCTAGGAGGAACACGTTATGAAACGTCCCGTTTCATGGGTCGGACGGAGCGTGCGACTACCCGAATGGATGGTAGTACCCTGTGTACTACCCTTGTGTCAGCCTAAGAAAGTAGGTGGACAGCGAGGTCACCAGCCGTTGCTGTTCGGCACGTAGGCTTCTTGATCGCCACCTACACCCACCCGTTGCGCGAAGTCGCGCAACGGAGTCCTCAATCGGTTTTCTCGGGTGACCAACTCCCGCGCCACCTGACGAGGAAATTGCTGGAACCTCATCCAGTCAGGGGACAGTGATTCGGCTGCCAGCAATGCTTGAAACGCAGCTTCGCTGCGACCGAGCCGCATCTGCGCGAGAGCCACATCCGCCAGGAACCGGGCGCGAGTTGCGGTCGGCAACGCGGCATCTCGTGGCAGTTCCCTGGCGGCTTTGAGTGCCCCGCTGTAGTCCTCCGCAACCAGGGCGACATCCACCGCTGTGGTGACGGTTTTGGCCGGTCCGTAGTGGGTTTGGTGATCTGAACGCTCGTAACCGAGCCGACCTGCGATTGCTGTGGACTCGGCGAGCAAGTCCACAGCGGTAGAGGGGCGTTGTGCCCGAGCCGCAGCAGTGGCAGCACGGTCGATCAGCACACCGTAGGCAGCGAGGTGCGAGTCCGAGACCTCTCCGTGTGGCTCGATGTGCTGAGCCGCTGAGACAGCGATGCGCTCAGCTTCGTCGAACTGGCCTTGAACCATGAGCTGCCACGCGACCGAAACGCGCAGGGCAGCGTCGAGCAGTTCGTCATCACTGTCAGCGGCTGAGCCTATGGCTTCTCGCGCACCCAACCACGCACCATCGAGATGGCCGAGTTGAACCAGACTGTCACCCGCGATCTGGTAAGTACGCGCGAGGGCATGGGCAGCACGCGGTCGATCTGACTCAGAAGCATTTCGGTAGGTGGCGCGTGCCCTGATGAGCGCGGCCGGAATCAGTTTCAACAACGTGGTGTAGTCGCCACGCCAGTAGGCGGCCCACAGGTAGTCGATGGCGTGCTCTGCCTCAGTGAGGGCTTGGGGAGTGCCTTGTGGGTCCTCCTCGCCCAGCAGGTCATCCACCAGTCCACCGCGCAAGGCTCGACCGATTGCCACAGCCCCACCCTCGGGTGCAACCGATGGCATCCCCCCAGGCCTGTCACCGAGCAATTCAGCCACCGTCACGTCGAGGACTCGTGCGATGGCCTGCAAGGTCGGGATCGAGGCGGTGTGCCGAGCACCCTGCTCCAACTTCCTGACGATCTCGACGCTGACCCCCGCCCGGTCCGCCAAGGCTCGTTGCGAGAAGAGTTTGCCCCGGAACCTCTTGATGTTCTCACCAATGCTTGTCCGGTCGTCCATGACGACCTCCCTCCGCCTTCAGGGCCTGGGCATCCACTGACGGCCGGGCCCTCCGCCAACCCACATCCAGCAAAGCAGCCTGCTCCAGGGTAGCGCTCACACCAACCGCCACAGCAACGGTACGTGACGAACTGCCTGCTCTGCGGCACCGGTGCGTAACTGTGGAACCAGTTGAATTCAGGCGCCGCGCATCAGTTCGGCGGCTCGTTTGATCGCCTGGCGGACCCGGAAGTAAGAGCCGCAGCGGCAGACGTTCTCGATCGCGTCGATGTCAGCGTCGGTGGGGGTGGGGGTGTGGCGGAGGAGGGCGACCGCGGCCATGATCTGGCCGGGTTGGCAGTAGCCGCACTGGGCGACGTCCTGTTCCAGCCAGGCCTGCTGGACCGGGTGCAGCAGCTCGCCGTCGGCCAGGCCCTCGATGGTGGTGACCGAGCGGCCCGCGACCTCGGAGACGGGGGTGACGCAGGGGTTGAACGCCTCGCCGTCGAGGTGGCTGGTGCAGGCCTTGCAGACGTCGATGCCGCAGCCGTACTTCGGGCCGGTGACGCCGAGCTTGTCGCGCAGGGCCCAGAGGGTGGGCAGGTCGGCGGGGGCTTCGACGGTGACCGTCTTGCCGTTGACCGTGAAGGTGTGCTGGGGCATGGCGGCCTACCTCGGGAACGGGTCGAAGTCGACGGGGAAGTTCAGCGGGAACCGGCGGGGTTTGCGGCCGGTGGCCCGCGCGTAGGCGTTGGCGATCGCCCCCACTGCGGCGGGGACGCCCAGTTCGCCCGCGCCGCCGGGGGCGCCGGTGGTGGGCATGGTGAAGATGCGGACGTCGGTGGGGGAGTCCTTCTGGCGGGCGTAGTGGAACTGCGAGTAGCTGCCCTCCAGGGGCAGGCCCCGGTCGATGTGCAGGCCCGCGCGCAGCGTGGTGGAGATGCCGTCGGTGAGGGCGCCCAGCAGTTGCGACTCCAGGCCGCGCGGGTTGATCACGCGGCCGGTGTCCACGGCGATGGTCGCCCGCACCACCCGGGGGTCGGCCGGGTCGCGGGCGTCGAGCTCCACCAGGTAGACCACGCAGGACTTGTACTCCTCGTGGAAGGCGATGCCCTGGGCGAACCCGGCGGGCATCGCCCGGCCCCACTGGCCCTCGGTGGCGGCCTTGGCGAGCACGGCGCGCTGCCGGTCGGTCTTGAGGAATTCCCGGCGGAAGGCCACCGGGTCGCGGCCCATCGACCGGGCGAGTTCGTCGATGACGATCTCCTCGGCGCCGCGGGTGTTGGCGGAGTAGACCGACCGCCAGCTCCCGGTGTGCATCTTGAGCGGGACCTCGGTCAGCGACTGGCCGGTGAGCCCCAGGTTGTACGGGGACTTGATCGTGGTCAGGAAGACGACCTGGGCGAAGACCAGGCCGCCCGCGACCGGTAGCTGCGCGGCCTCGGCGGTGATCGCGTCGCCCACCCCGTGGCCGAAGTCGGTCTCCACACCGGCCACGCGGTGCTCGAAGCTGACGACGTTGCCCAACGCGTGCACGGCGCGGATCTTGTGGTGGCTGGCGGCGCGGGCCCGGCCGTGGCGCATGTCGTCGACCCGCGACCACATCAGCTTCACCGGCCTGCCCACCGCCCTGGAGACCAGGGCGGCCTCCAGCGCGGCGTCGGCGAAGAGCCTGCGGCCGAAGGAGCCGCCGCCCTGGGTCACGTGCACGGTGACCTTGTCCACCGGCAGCCCGAGGGCCTTGGCGATGCCCTCCTGGGCGTTGATCGGCGACTTGAGCCCGGCCCACACCTCGGCCCGGTCGGCGCGCACGTCGGCGACGGCGGAGTTGGTCTCCATCGGGGCGTGGCTGACGAAGGCGAAGTCGAACTCCGCGTCGACCGCGCGGCCCAGCAGCGGCGGTCCGCCGAACCCCGGCGCGGCGGCGCGCAGCTTCGCCGTGATCGTGTCGTCGGACTCGTCGTCGACCGTGCCGCCGTTCCAGGTGACGGCCAGCGCCTCCTTGGCGTCGAGCGCCTGGCCGAAGGTCTCCGCGACCACGGCCACACCGGTGGGGATCACCGCCAGGGCGAGCACACCGGGCATGGCGCGCACGACGGCCTCGTTGTCCACCGAGCGGACCGTGCCGTTGATCGTGGGCGCCCGGCGCACCATCGTCGGCAGCGCGCCGGGCACGTCGAGGTCGAGGGTGTAGCGCTGCTTGCCGGTGACCATCGCCCGCGCGTCGATCCGGGAGGTGGGGGTGCCCACGACGGTGAAGTCGCGCTCGGGCTTGGGGGTGACCAGGCCGACGAACAGCTTCGGGTCCGCCGCGGCGGCGGCCAGGTCGCCGTAGCGGGCGGTGCGGCCGTCGGTGGCGGTGATGACGCCCGCACGGGTGGTGAGCGCGCCGGTCGGCACCCGCAGCCGCGCCGCCGCCGCGGCCAGGAGCCGGGCCCTGGCCAGGGCGGCGGCGTTGCGGATCGGGCCGTAGACCGAGCGGATGGTGTTGGAGCTGCCGGTGAGCTGGTTGAACAGCAGCTCCGGTCGGGCGTCGTCGAGTTCCACCCGGACCCGCTCGACCGGCAGGTCCAGCTCCTCGGCGACCAGCATGGCGGCGGCGGTGGTGATGCCCTGGCCGACCTCGGCGCGCGGCAGCCGCAGCGTGGCCGTGCCGTCGGGGTCGACCCGCAGGACCAGCATGTGCGCGGTCGGGGTGCCCGCCAGGATCAGCACGTCGCCCAGGTCCAGGATGTCGGCCGGGGCGGGCAGGGAGGGGAGGACGGCGTCCGCGGTGGGGGTGTCCAGCAGGTTGCCCGCCACGGTGAGCGTGGGGGCGGCCACCAGCAGGGTGAGCACGGTCCGCCTGCCGATCCGCGAGCTGGTCATCAGCGCCTCCTCGAACCGGGACCGGATGACGACCCTATGTGGGCGAAGCGGCCGAGGGCAACGGTGCGTAGTCACCTGGGCGACTTCTGCTCACTCTGTGCGGCACCCGTGCGCCCGATTGTGTGTACAACCACACTCTCTGCGGCCGGACGGCCCAGGGCGCGCGCGGTGTGCGGCGGCGGCGCGGGGGCCGATCAGCTCGCGTTGCGCTTCAGGATCTCCACGTGCAGGGGGTGGTCCTCACCGTCGCCGAGCCAGGCGCGCGCCTCGTCGGTCAGGGTGCGCAGGACGTGCCAGCCGAAGGAGTCCGCGGAGGGCAGCCTGCCGTCCTTCGACGGCGCCGCCGCGCTCACCCGGATGCCCGCGGCGGTGGAGTGGAACGCGCAGGTCAACTGGGCGCCCGGCCGGGCAAGGGCGATCACCTGCGAGCACACCTCGTCCACCGCCAGGCGCAGGTCGGCGATCGCGTCGACGGTCAGGTCCGCCCCCATCGCCACGGTCGCGGCGACCCCGCGCACCACCGGCAGGCTGCCGAACTCGGCGGGCAACCGCAGTTCCACCCGGTTGTGCGCTGTCTCCGACACAGTCATGCTCCTCAGTCCCCACACTCAGCACGGCGGCCATCCCTCCCGGCGGACGCACGCCCCGGCTGGCTACCCCGGGCGATCGCGTTCGACACGCCTTTCCAGGGCTCGGTTCGGCGGACCCCGCCCGGTCCCGACTAATATCGCCGCGGGACGTTGAGCAGCCAGCGGCCCTCGTCCCCATGCTCCGTTCCGGAAGGGCTGCCATGAGTACGTCCGAGATGTTGACGGTCGAAGCGGGCGACAACGCCGAGGCCATCCTGTTGCGCGTGCGCGGTGAGATCGACATGGGCACCGCCCCCATCCTGCGCCGCGGCCTCGACGACGCCGCCGCCCGCCGCACCGACGAGCGCCCCGTGGTGCTCGACCTCAGCGGGGTCGGCTTCCTCGCCTCCGCCGGGCTCGCCCTGCTGGTGGAGTACCACCGCACCCTGCTCGACCGGGGCGCGGCGCTGCGGGTGGTCAGCAACGGCGGGCCGGTGCTGCGCGCCATCCAGGTCAGCTCCCTGGACAAGGTCCTCACCGTCTACCCCTCCGCTGAGGCCGCCCTGGCCGCGGACCACGCCTCCGGCTGAGCGGGCTCAAGCTCGGGGGTTTGGGGGCCTGCCGTGCCTGTGTCCTGTGAAGCGCCGAGGCTTGTGGTGGTGCCGGGTGGATGTGCTTCGGCTCAGGCCCGGTCGTTTGGTGGGTGGTGCCCGGCTGGGTGGATGTGTTTGGCCGGGGCCCCTATGGCGATCATGTGCTCCAGTGTGACCGGGTGGGGCTGAAAAGATGCCCCACCGCCCAGAGAGGCTGTCACATGATCGCCACCCCCGGCCAAACACATCCACCCACCCGGGCATCTGCTTAGCCGGGCCGCCGGTTTTGGGGGTGGTCGGCTGGCCGAGCACATCCACCCACCCGGGCATGTCTGTGGTCGGGCTGGTGGTTTTCGGGGTGGCCGGTCTGCGTTGAGGACATCCACCCACCCGGGCATGTCTGTAGCCGGGCCGGCGGGTTGTGGGTGGTCGGTTGTTCTTGCTGTGCCGGTGGGGTTCGCGGTGGCGGGCGTTGAGGACAGGCCCCGGTGGGGTCACATCCGCCCGGCGGTGTGCCGGTACAGCAGTGCCGCGACGTCGTCGTCGTGGCCGTGTTCGGGGGCCAGTCCGGTGATCACCCGGTGCAGTGCCTCGTCCAGTGTCGGTGCGTCCCCGGCTTCCACGAGTGCTCGCACGGCCCGTTCGATGCCGTCGTCGATGACCTCCCCGCGCCGTTCCACCAGGCCGTCGGTGTAGAGCAGGACGGTGCAGCCGTCCTCCAGGGTCACCGTGGCCTGCGGGCGCGCCGCGGTGCCGCGCACCGCCAGCGGCACCGAACTCGCCCCGTCCAGCTTGCTGGTGCGCCCGCCCCGGCCCGCGACGAGGCCGGGCAGGTGTCCCGCGCTGCTGTAGACGAGGGTGCCTGCCTGGTCGTCGACGATCGCGCAGAACACCGTGGTGCAGGTGGCGCCGGGCAGCAGTTCGGCGAAGTCGTCCAGGGCGGTGAGCACCTGGGCCGGGTCGATCGCCTGTTGCAGCAGTGCGCGGCAGGCGCTGCGGAGTTGGCCCATCACCGACGCCGCGCGCAGCCCGCGGCCCACGCAGTCACCCACCACCACGCCCACCCGGTGCTCGTCGAGGCGCACCACGTCGTACCAGTCGCCGCCGACCTCCAGCGGTTCCAGGGCGGGCTCGTAGCGCACGGCGAAGCCCTCGGGCAGGTCGGTGGGGCCGAGGATGGAGCGCTGCAGCGTCACCGCCACGGTCCGCTGCTCGTCGAACGAGCGGGCCCGGGTCAGCGCCAGGCCGAGCTGCGCGCACAGCGAGCCGAACAGGTACCGGTCCACATCGGACACCCGCTGCGGCGGGTCCAGCTCCAACCAGACGGCGGTCTCCTCGCCCCCGGCGTCCAACCGGGCGGCGATGCCCAGCGAGCGCCGGTCCGCCCCCGGTTCGGGCACCACCTGCGGGGTGCGGGTGCGCCGGGCGGCGTCCAGCGCCGAGCGGGCGTGGGCGGGCAGGTCGTCCCAGCCGCGCCCGTCGGCGTCGGCCACCACCTCGGGCCGGTCGCCCCGGGTGCCCGACCCCTCCGAACCCCGGGACCAGGCGACCGCCACCGCGGGCCGGGTCGACCACGCCCCGCCCAGGCCACTGCTGCCCGCCGCCAGCACCTCGCCCACGTCGGTGGCGTCGGCCAGCGCGGCGGCGAAGGTGGCCAGGGCGGCGTCGCGCTCGGCGGCCACCCGGTCGGAGGTCACGTCGCGCACGGTGCCGACGAACAGCTTCGGGCCCGCGCCCAGCGGCGGCACCTCGTTGACGCTCACCGCCAGCCACACCCGGCGCCCGGTGTCGCGCCGGGCGGGCACCTCGAACCGGCCGCCGCCCCCGGCCAGCGCCTGGTCCAGGGCCTCCTCCAGCCGCTGCGCGGCGCGCGGGTCGACCTCGCTGACCGGCCACCACGGGTAGGGGCGCGGGTAGGGCAGGCCGCGGGCGTCGAAGCCGAGGATCTGCCCGCAGGCGGCGTTCATCTCCAGGATCGTGCCCGCCGCGTCCATCATGAAGAACCCGTCGTCCAGCGACTCCACCAGCGCCGCCCGCCAGGCCGCCTGGTGGCTGCGCAGCCGGGCCAGCTCCAGGTTCGACCGCACCCTGGCCACCAGCTCTTGGGCGGAGAACGGCTTCGACAGGTAGTCGTCCGCGCCCGCGGCCAAGCCCTCGATCGCGGCCTCCTCACCCGCCCGCGCCGACAGCAGGATCACCGGGATGTGCTCGGTGCTGGGGTTGCCGCGCAGCGCGGCCAGCAGCCCGTACCCGTCCAGGCCGGGCATCAGCACGTCGGTCAGCACCAGGTCCGGCCTGCCCCGGCGGACCGCGGTCAGGGCCTCGTCGCCGTTCGCCGCGACCGCCACCTCCCAGTGCCTGCTCAGCAGCCGCACCAGGAACCCGCGCAGGTCGGCGTTGTCCTCCACCACCAGCACCCGGGAGCCGCCGGTGGCGCGCGGGTCGGCCCGCGGCAGCGCCTCCACCCAGGACGTGCCCCCGCTCCAACCCAGCGCCTCGTCCAGGTACGCCTCGGCGACCGCGCCGCGCGCCGGGGTGGCGGTGCCCGGGGAAGCCTCGCCGTAGGGCAGGGTCACGGTGAACGTGGTGCCCACCCCCAGCTCGCTCGCCGCGTGGATGTCGCCGGAGTGCAGGTGCACCAGCTCCGCTGCCAGGGCCAGCCCGATGCCGGTGCCCTCGCGGGAGCGGGCGGCGGGCTCGCGGACCCGGTGGAACCGGTCGAACAGCCGGGGCAGCTCGTGGGCCGGGATGCCCAGGCCGGTGTCGGTCACGGTCAGCACGGCCCGGCCGCCGCGGTCGGCGACGGCCACCTCGATCGAGCCGGTGAGGGTGAACTTCAGCGCGTTCGACAGCAGGTTCAGCACCACCCGCTGCCACATGTCGCGGTCGACCGCCACCTCCCTGGGCAGCGGCGGGGCGTCCACCCGCAGCTCCAGGCCCGCCCGCTCGACCGCCGGGCGGAACGAGTCGGCGATCGCGGCGGTGAACACCGACAGGTCGGTGGCGCCGGGCTCGGCCCGCAGCGAACCGCTCTCGATCCGGGTGAAGTCGAGGATGTTCTCCACCATCCGCACCAGCCGGGCGGCGTTGCGGCGGATCACCTCCACCCGCTCGCGCTGCGCGGGCGGCAGCGGCTCGACCACGTCGACCAGCGCGTCCTCGGCGGGACCGGCGATGAGCGTCAGCGGGGTGCGCAGCTCGTGGCTGACGTTGGCGAACAGCTCGGTCTTGGCCCGGTCCAGCTCGGCCAACGACTCGATCCGCCCGCGCTCGGCGTCGTGCGTGGCCGCGTTCGCCAGGGCAGCGGACACCGCCGCTGCCACCAGGTCGAGGAATTCGCGGTACCCCGACGACAGGTCCAGCATCGGGTTCGGCACCGCGACGAGCACCCCGCCCACCCCCGTCAGCGAGGTCAGCGGCAGCGCCAGCGCGCGCGCCCCGCCGCCGGGCGGTTCCGGCAGCCACGCCGCCTCCCCGTCGGCGAACACCGTGCGCAGCACCTCGACCACCGGGTCGGGCCCCACCAGGTTGATCGTCAGCGGCGCGGACTCGCGGTGGACCGCGCCCGCCAGGACGAGCTGCTCGCCGTCGAGCAGGTAGAGCAGCGCCCGGGGCACGTCCTCGGGGTCGTCGGCGAGCGCGGTGGCGGTGACCCGGCCGATCCGCTCGGTGTCCGACAACCCGGTCAGCAGCGTGCCGAGCCTGCCCAGCGCGCGCATCCGCCGCTCGCCCAGCACCCGGCCGGTGGTCTCGGTGACCAGGCACAGCACCCCGCCGACGTACACCGCGCCGTCCCCGCCCCCGGGGTCGTCGACGAACACCGGGTCGTAGGAGACGTCGAAGTAGGTCTGCTCCAGGAAGCCGTGGCGCTCGATCGAGAACGGGTGGTCCTGCGCCCAGAACGGGGTGCCGGTGCGGTGGACGCGGTCCAGCAGCGGCGCCAGCACCTCCCACAGCTCGCCCCAGTTCTCCTCGGCGGGCCGCCCCAGCGCGCGGGGGTGCTTGTCGCCGATGGTCGGGGCATAGGCGTCGTTGTAGACGGCGATCCGCTCCGGCCCCCAGAACAGCACCATCTGCTGGCGGGAGGAGATCATGGTGCGCACCACCGACCGAAGCTGCGGGTGCCAGCCCTCGGCGGGCCCGAGCGGGGTGCGCGCCCAGTCGACCGCGGCCAGCAGTCCGGTCACCGGGTCCGACCCGGTGAACGGCGGGCCGGACCGCCCGCTCTCGTGCTCGACCGCCAACCCAGCCGCCTTCCCGTCGTCGCCGGGGACAGTATCCGGGCAGAACCCGGGTGCCCGCACGACGCGGTGTCCGGCCGGGGTGGGCGGGGCGGGCTAGATTGAGCGCACTCAACCCGTGATGGCCGAGAGGGGCGTGGAAGGTTGACGGCACCACTGGCCCGCGCGCACCCGGTGCCCACCGCGCGCGACCACACCGCGCTGTTCTACCGGGACCACGACGAGTACCTCGACTGCGTCGCCGCCTTCGTGCGCGAGGGCGTCCTCGGCGGCGAGTCGGTGACCGTGGCCGTGCCCGCCCCGAACCTCGGACCGCTGCGCGACCGCTGCGCCGACGACGGCGTCGGCGACCGGGTGCGCTGGCTCGACATCGCCGACGTCGGCGGCAATCCCGGCAGGCTCGTCCCCGCCGTGCTGCACCCGGTGCTGCACCTGGGCGCCCGGGTCGTCACCGAGGTGGTCTGGCCGGGGCGCGCGCCGATGGCCTACCCGTCCTGCGTGCGGTACGAGGCGCTGACGAACTCCCTGCTCGACGGTCGGGCCGTGCGGGTGCTCTGCCCCTACGACGCCCGGCGGCTGCACCCGAGGGAGCTGGCCGACGCGCTGGCGACCCACCCCGGGGTGCTGGAGCACGGCGCCCGGCGACCCAGCCCCGGTTACGCCCCGCAGGTCGCGCTGGAGACCTACAACCAGCCCTTCCCCGACACGACCGAGGCCGCGGTCGAGCTGGAGGTCGACAGCGGACGGTTGGCGAACGCGCGCGGCCTCGCGGGCGAGCGCGCCCGCGCCGTGGGCCTCGACGAGGAGCAGGCGGGTGACGTGGCGCTGGTGGTCACCGAACTGCTCACCAACAGCGTCGAGCACGGCGGCGGCGCGGCCGTGCTGCGGCTGTGGGCCGACGCGGGCGGCCTGGTGTGCGAGGTGCGCGACCGGGGCAGGCTGGTCGACCAGCTCGCGGGCCTGCGCCCGGCCCCGCACGACCAGCCCAACGGCCGCGGTCTGCTGCTGGTGAACACCCTCGCCGACCTCGTCGCGGTGCACACCGGTGCGGGCGGGACGACGATCCGCGCGCACTTCGCCCGCAGAACGGGTGCTTGACCCGGCGGAAGACCGGGTACGTCCCCAGGCAGTGACAGTCAGATCCTGATTGCGACCTGGAGGACGAGGAGATGACCGAGCACCCCCGCGGCATGGCCCGCAGGCTCGTCGCCGTCACCCGCGGTGGCGGTGCCGACCCGCGTGGCACCGACGGTGCGCTCGACGTGCTGACCGGTCCCGACCGCCACGAGCGCCTGACCGCCGTGCTGCACGAACTGGTGGTCGCCACCGCCGACATGATGCTGCTGCGCGCCGACACCCCGGTGGCGGAGAAGGCCTTCGTGCTCGACCTGCGCGACGAGGACGGTCAGCCCGTCGTCGTCGACCAACTCGACCCGCCGGTCCGCGCGCTGGTGCGCGCCCTGCTCGCCGAGCTGAACGGCAGGCCGGAGGACACCGACTTCCAGCTTTCCCTGGCGCTGCGCGAGGACGAGCGCTACGACCCGGTCGACGTGCTGGTCCTGGCTCTGCTGTGGACGGTCGGCTCCATCGAGTGGTGCGAGGAGAACGACGCACCCACCCCGGGCTGGCTCGTGTAACCGGTGTGGACGTGGGTACTCGGTCCCCATGTGCCACTACAGCCACACCGCCACCGCGGCCGTTCCAGCGGACGAGGTCTTCGCCTACCTCGCCGACGTCCGCCACCTGCCCGAGTTCTTCCCCAGAATGGTCAGCGCGGAACCCGTGGGGGAACAACCATCCGGGAACCGGGAGGTGGCGATCGAGACCGATGTGGACGGTGAACGGGTCGCCGCCAAGGCCTGGGTGCTGGTCGACCCGGAGACCCGCTCCCTGCGCTGGGGCGCGGACGGCCCCAACGACTACCACGGCTGCCTCCAGGTGACCGACATCGGTGCCGGGGAGTGCTCGATCGAGGTCTCCCTGCACACCGCGCGCACCGACGACCCGGACATCCAGTCGGGGATCGAGATGACCGTGGCCCAGCTCACCCAGGCCGTCGCCGCCGCCTGACCCCCCTCGAAGGCCCCGTCGTGGAACGTGTTCGGCCCGAACCGGGCACGCGGAACCGCCAGGTGTCGGTGAGCGGGTGGCATGAGCGGGTGGCAGTGGACTACTTCATGGCGGCGAGCTGGATCAGGTTGCCGCAGGTGTCGTCGAAGACGGCGACGACCACCGGCCCCAGGTCCGTCGCGTCCTGGGTGAACCGCACACCCAGCCCCTTGAGGCGCTCGACCTCGGCGGGCACGTCGTCCACGGCGAACTGGGTGAACGGGATGCCGTCGGCGACCAGCGCCTCCTTGAACGGGCCCGCCGCCGGGTGGCCGTCCGGCTCCAGCAGCAGTTCGACACCGTCCGGGTCGGCGGGGGAGACCACGGTGAGCCAGCGGGCCTCACCGGTGGGCACGTCGGTCTTCTTGGTGAATCCCAGCTTCTCGGTGTAGAAGGCCAGCGCTTTGGCCTGGTCGTCGACGAACACGCTGGTGATGTTGACGCGGATCACGGGTTCGGTTCTCCTGGGGTGGGGGGCCACCGCTCCACTATGGAGCGCAGCGGGCCCGTGTCGATGTGGTGGAACTTGTACCGGCCTTCCCGCCGGGTGCGCACCAGGCCCGCCTGTTCGAGCACCGCGAGGTGTTGCGAGATGGCCTGGCGCGAGGAGCCCAGGCCGTGCTTCATCGTCAACCTGCCGCAGATCTCGAACAGCGTCTGACCGTCCTTGTCGGTCAACTCGTCCAGGATGGTGCGCCGCGTCGCGTCGCCGAGGGCCTTGAACAGCTCGGGGTCCGCGTCCACGAGCACAGTTATACGCAAGCCGTCACTTGCCTGTCAAGGCGGGGCGGGCCGGGGGAGCGCCCCCCGACCCACCCGGGGTCGCACCTCAGCCGGTCGTGTTGGCGCGGGTGATGAAGTCGATCAGCTCCTGGTCGGGGCCGCAGAACTCCTGCTCGATCCGCGCCGCGTTCTCCTCGTACATCCGGTACAGGGAGTCGCGCAGCCCGCTGTCGCCGCCGTGGAACTGCTCCAGCAGGCCCATCCACTCGCGGGCCAGCTCGCGGGCCTCCGGCGTGCCGGGGTCCATGCCCGCCGCGACCGCCGCCCGAACGCGGGGGATGAGCACCTGCCAGGCCTGCTCGGCACCCGCGATGGTGTCCTCGCCCAATCGTTCCCGGCGCTCGGCCAGTTCGGCGAGCTGGGTCTGGTCGAAGTACCTCTGCATCGTCTCGTCCACTGTGGTCACCTTCCGGATCAGGTCCAGGAAGTCGGTGACGTCGGCGCGCCGGTCCCCCCGGACCGCCGTCAGCACGGTGCCCAGTTGCGCGCGCAGTGTGCGCAGGGCCGTGATCCGGTCGTCGAGGTGTTCGCGGTGCCGGGCGAGCAGCGGCTCCAGGGGAGCGTCGCCCGCCAGGACCCGACCGATGGCCTCCAGGGACAGTCCGATCTGGCGCAGGGCCAGGACCCGGTAGAGGCGGACCACGTCCGCCTCCCCGTACAGGCGGTGGCCCGCCTCGGTCCGCGCCGACGGGCTGACCAGGCCCAGGCGGTCGTAGTGGTGCAGGGTGCGCACCGTGAGACCCGCCGCCTCGGCGAGCTGCCCGATCTTGTGGAGTTGCCCCATCGCGCCGTTCACCTCCTCCCACCGGCCCGTTCGCGCCGGCACGGACGACGCTAAGTCCTGACGTCGCGTCAGGTGCAAGGCCGATTTCCGGTCAGCCCTCCGCGAGGGTGTCGAGGATCTGCTGACCGTACTTGGCCAGCTTGTTCTCCCCGACGCCGCTGATGGTGCCCAGCGCCGCCAGGTCGGCGGGGTGCTGCGCGGCTATGGTGCGCAGGGTGGCGTCGTGGAAGATCACGTAGGCGGGGACGCCCTGCTCCTTGGCGGTGGCGGCCCGCCAGGCGCGCAGGCGCTCGAAGACCGGGGCGGCCTCGGTGGACAGCGCCACGGCCGGGGTGGCGGCCCGCTTCGACCGGGTGCCGCCGCCGCTGCCCGCCGGGCGCTCGGGTTCGCGGCGGAGCATGACCTGGCGGGACCGGCCCAGGACCTCGGTGCTGGCCCCGGTCAGGTGCAGCGTGCCGTAGTCGCCCTGCACCGCGAGCAGTCCCTGGGCCAGGAGCTGGCGGACGACCCCGCGCCACTCCTGGTCCCTGAGCTCGGTGCCCTTGCCGAAGGTGGCGAGCTGGTCGTGCCGGTGCTGGGTGATCTTGTCGGTCTGCTTGCCCAGCAGGATGTCGATGATCTGACCCGCGCCGAAGTGCTGGTTGCGCTCCTTGTCCAGGCGCCAGACCGCGGACAGCAGCTTCTGCGCGGCGACCGTGCCGTCCCAGGACTCCGGCGGGGTCAGGCAGGTGTCGCAGTTGTCGCACTTGCCCTCGGCGGTCTGGCCGAAGTAGTTCAGGAGCTGGCCGCGGCGGCACTCGACCGTCTCGCACAGGGCCAGCATCGCGTCGAGGTGCGCGCTGAGCCTGCGGCGGTGGGCCAGGTCGCCCTCGGACTGGTCGATCATCTTGCGCTGCTGCACCACGTCGGCGAGGCCGTAGGCCAGCCAGGCGGTGGACGGCAGCCCGTCGCGGCCCGCGCGACCGGTCTCCTGGTAGTAGCCCTCGACCGACTTGGGCAGGTCGAGGTGCGCCACGAACCGGACGTCCGGCTTGTCGATGCCCATGCCGAAGGCGATGGTCGCGACCACGACCAGCCCGTCCTCGCGCAGGAACCGCGACTGGTTGCGCGCCCGCGTCCCGGCGTCGAGGCCCGCGTGGTACGGCACAGCCGGAACCCCGTTCTGCGACAGGAATTCCGCGGTCTTCTCCACCGTGGCGCGCGAGAGGCAGTAGACGATGCCCGCGTCGCCCGCGTGCTCGGTGCGGATGAGGTCGAGGACCTGCTTCTGCGGGCCGGCCTTGGGCACGATCCGGTACTGGATGTTCGGCCGGTCGAAGCTGGCCACGAAGTGCCGGGCCTGACCCAGGTCGAGGCGTTCGGCGATCTCGGTGTGCGTGGCCTCGGTGGCGGTCGCGGTCAGCGCGATGCGCGGCACGTCCGGCCACCGCTGGTGCAGCTCCGACAGCGCCAGGTAGTCCGGGCGGAAGTCGTGGCCCCACTGCGACACGCAGTGCGCCTCGTCGATGGCGAACAGCGCCACCTTCCCCCGGCCCAGCAGGTCCACGGTGGAATCCAGCCGCAGCCGTTCCGGCGCCAGGTAGAGCATGTCCAGCTCACCGGAGAGGAAGTCGCGCTCGACCTCGCGGCGCTGGTTGTGGTCCTGGGTCGAGTTGAGGAACCCGGCGCGCACACCGACGTTGCGCAGCGCGTCGACCTGGTCCTGCATCAGCGCGATCAGCGGGGAGATCACCACGCCCACGCCGTCGCGGACCAGCGACGGGATCTGGTAGCACAGCGACTTGCCGCCGCCGGTGGGCATCAGCACCAGCGCGTCGCCGCCGCCGACCACGGTGTCGATGATCTCGGCCTGCTCGCCGCGGAAGGCCTCGTAGCCGAAGACCCGCCGCAGCACCTCCAGCGGCGACTCCGGTTCGCGCGGGCGCGCGGGCACCGCGACCTCGGCCGCGAACTCGGCGGCCTCGGCGGTCGTCGCGGGCCGGGTGGTCCCCGCGGTCGGGGCCGGGTCGAAGTACTCGGGCTCGTCGAACTCGTCGGGCTCCGGTGGCAGCGGGAGGTCCGCGTAGTCGGTGGCGAAGTCGGCGACGCTGTACTCGGTGTGGTGGGCGGACACGCGGCGATACTACGGCGATCGGCCGACACGGCGGCGACCGCCGCGTCCCGCCTGTGGACAACTCGGGGTCGCCCCAGGTCAGGATGCGGCGGTCAGCTCGGGACGGGTCGGCTCAGGGAGTGGTCCACTTCTGCTGCGCGGCGCCGGTGCACGCCCAGATCTGGGTCCGGGCACCGTCGTTCGAGCTGCCGTCGACCACGTCCAGGCACTTGTTCGCGGTGACGTTGACGATGTCGCGCGCCCCGCTGACCGCCCACCTCTGCGCGCCGGTGCCGTTGCACGTCCACAACTGGACCCGGGCGCCGTTCGCGGTGGACCCCGAGGTGACGTCGAGGCACTTGCCGAACGCCCTGATCGTGCCGTCGGTGCCGAAGGTCCAGCTCTGCGCGGGGTTCGACGAGCAGTTCGCGATCTGCACCGGGGTGCCGTCCGCGGTGGCGGCCCCGGCCACGTCCAGGCACTTGCCCGCGATGCCGGTGACCCGGCCGGTGCGCGGGGCGGTGCCGCCGTCCCCGCTGGTCACGTGCACGTAGTCGACCACGAGCTGGTTCGGGAACGGGGTCGAGCCGTTGGGGTCGCCCGGCCAGTAGCCGCCGACGGCGAGGTTGAGGATCATGTAGAAGGGGTGGTCGAAGACCCAGCGGTTGCCGCCGACGTCGGCGGTGGTCTTGGTGCTGTAGGCGTTGCCGTCCACCGACCAGACGATCCGGCCGGGGGTCCAGTCGACGGCGAAGGTGTGGAAGCCGTCGGCGAAGGTGGGGCCGCTGTAGCCCGCGCCGATGCCGCCGGAGCCGGAGTAGCCGGGGCCGTGGATGGTGCCGTGCACGGTGTTGGGCTCGAAGCCGACGTTCTCCATGATGTCGATCTCGCCGGAGTTGGGCCAGCCGACGCTGCCGATGTCGCTGCCCAGCATCCAGAACGCGGGCCACATGCCCTGCCCGCGCGACATCTTGATCCTGGCCTCGTAGTGGCCGTAGGTCTGGGTGAAGGTCTGCGCGGTGGACAGCCGCGCCGAGGTGTACTCGCAGCGGCCGTACCAGCACTGGTGGTTGCCGGGGTTCTCCCGCTTGGCGGTGATGACCAGGTTGCCGTTGCCGTCGAGGGCGGCGTTGTTGGTGCCGCTGGTGTACCACTGGCGCTCGTGGTTGTTGACGTTGTCGCCGGTCTCGAAGCGCCACTTCGAGCCGTCGACCGGCGCCCCGGCGGGGCCGTTGAAGTCGTCGGTGAAGGTGGCCGCCGCGGCGCTGACGTCGGCGGCGGGCGCCGCCTGGGCGTCGGTGCCGGGGGAGAGCGGGACCACCAGGGCGGCCACGGCCACGGCGGCCAGGGAGAACGCGCCGCGGAGACGGGATCTGGTCGACTGCACTGTCACCGGTGTCACCTCTTTTGCGGACGCCACGGAGCACGCCTGCCCGGTCGGGGCCGGTGGGGCGCGTCGTGGGTGTTTGTGCGGGGTGACAACAAACTATGCCTGGTCCAGACCACTGCGAGCAAGGGGAACTTTTTCCCGAACGTCCCGGTGGTGCGGGATCGGTGCACGGGTGCTCACTTCGCGGGGGCGTCGCCACCGGCCCGCTCGGCCGCCCGCTTGCGGCGCTTGCCCTCGTGCATGGCCTGCACCCTGGCCACCGGGATGGTGTGCCCCTCGGCGACGAGGTCCCCGGGCAGCGCCACCGGCCGGGGCATCAGGTCGGCCCACGGGTCCCGGCCGCCGAGCAGCGCGGGCGCGGTGGTGATGGTGAAGTCGCCGGGGCGCGCGTCGTCGAGGTCGGACCAGGGCAGGGGGAAGGAGACCGGGAGGCCGGGGCGCCTGCGCGGGCTGTAGGCGGCGGCGACGGTCGCGCCGTGCGCGCGGGTGGAGTCCAGGAACACCCTGCCGTGCCGGTCGTCGCGGATGAACGCCGTCGTCGCCAGGTCGGGGTCGAGCCGCTCGGCGCGGGCGGCCAGCGCGCGCATCGCCGCGGCCATGTCGTCGGCGCTCTCCTCCTCCGTCACCGGGACGAAGATGTGCAACCCCTTGGCGCCGCTGGTCTTCACCACGCCCGCCAACCCGCAGTCCTCCAGCGCCCGGCGCACCAGGTGCGCCGCGCGGACGGCAACGGCGAAGTCGCCGCCCTCGGGCGGGTCGATGTCGAGGACCAGGTGCGTCGGCCTGCCCGGCCGGGCGGCGGTGGCCAGCGTCGGGTGGTACTCGATCGCCCGCTGGTTGCCGAACCACAGCAGCGTGCGGCGGTCGTCGCACAGCGCGTAGGAGATCTCCCGCTTCGACGACTCCGCCCACACCGGCACCGTCCTGACGAACGACGGGGTGTACTTGGGGACGTTCTTCTGCATGAACGCGTCCTGCCCGCGCAGCACCCGCACCACGGACAGCGGCCTGCCCGACAGCACGGGCAGGAACCGGTCGGCCACGGCGTCGAGGTAGTCGACCAGGTCGCGCTTCGTCGCGCCCGCGCCGTCGAACAACTCCTGGTCCAGGTTGGTGAGGCTCACGCCGTCCCTGGTCTCGCCCTTGTCGCCGCTCATCGCCCCACCCTGCCCACCCCGGGCACCCCCGGCAACCTCGCCACCGGCGCGGGAACGCGCGGGGCCGGTCCGCCGCGGGGTTTGTGCGGGATGCGCAATGCAGTGGCGGAAAGGGATGGTTGTCCGCTGGTGACAATGTCGGAAGAAATTGTGCGCACACCCGGACGTTCACCGTTTGGGTGCCTTCCACCAGGGGTAATCGACACAGGCGGGGATTGCCGCGCAAGACACTCACGTCTATGAGTGGTCGGGTCGGCAATCCACGGACATTTGTGCACTCTTTGCCCGCACCCGTTTTCCTCGCCGTAATGCTGCCTTAGCGTACGAACTCCGGAACCGCCCAAACGTCGAGGAGTTCGATCGTGCGTCGTAACATCGTGAAGAGGTCGGCGGTGCTGGCCGCCGCCGCGGCGGTGGGCGCCGCGGCATTCCTCGGCCCCCAGGCGTTCGCCGGGCAGCCCGACACCACCACCTCGGCGGCGCTCCAGGTCAGCGCCTTCGCCAAGGGACCGGACCCGACCGACCAGTCCATCCGGGCGCAGAAGGGCCCGTTCGCCGTCCAGCAGCAGTCCGTCGCCGCCCAGTCCGGCCGCGCGTTCAACCGGGGCACGGTCTACTACCCGACCGACACCTCCCAGGGCACCTACGGCGCCGTCGCGGTGATCCCCGGGTTCCTGGAGCCGGAGTTCACCACCTCCTGGTACGGCCCCACCCTGGCCTCCTACGGGTTCGTGGTCATCACCCTGGAGCCCAACTCCATCACCGACTTCCCGGAGCCGCGCAGCAACCAGCTCCTGGCCGCGGTGGACTGGCTGGCCAACGAGTCCCCGGTCAAGGACCGGGTCGACCCGAACCGCCTCGCGGTCATGGGCCACTCCATGGGCGGCGGCGGCACCCTGCTCGCCGCGAGCAAGAACCCGGCGCTGAAGGCCGCGATCCCGCTGGCCCCGTGGAACATGTCCTCCAACTTCAGCGACGTCACCGTCCCCACCCTGATCATCGGCGCGGACAACGACGTGATCGCCCCGACGTTCATGCACGCGGACCCGTTCTACGAGTCGCTGAAGGGCAACCAGAACCAGGGCTACCTCAAGCTCAAGGGCGCGGACCACTTCACCACCAACGGCTACACGGCCACGGTGACGAAGTTCGCCGTGTCGTGGCTCAAGCGCTTCGTCGACGACGACACCCGCTACTCGCAGTTCCTCTGCCCGGCCCCCAGCCCGGACGCCTCCTTCGTCAGCTTCAAGGTCGGCTGCCCGGTCTAGTCCGAACCGGCGGGGGGTGGGGCGGACAACGGTGTCCACCCCGCCCCCCGTCCTCGTTCCCGTCCTGCACCGACGACAGCGGGGGGCACCGGCATGACCGCGGCGCGCACGACCCGCACCACCCCGCCCGCCGAGGACCTGCGCCTGGCCGTCGCCGCCCGCGCCCGCCGCTCGGACCTGGTCCGCACCGCGGTCGAGGCGATCACCCGGTCCGCGGGCCCGCGCGATCCCGCGGACCTGGCCGCCCTCACCGCCACCGTCACCGCCGCCGTCGACGTGGGCCTGGACGCGGTGTTCGACGGCCGCTGCGCCCCACCGGCGTGGCGGCTGCTGCTGGGCGAGGTGGGCGCGGCGGAGCGGCGGGCGGGCCGCGGCCTGGAGGTGGTCGAGTCCGCCACCCGGGTCGCCGCCAGGGCGGTCTGGCACCACCTGGTCGTGCTCGCCCGCAGGCTGCGGGTGTCCCCCACGGCCACGGTCGCCGCGGTGGACGCCCTCTTCGCCTTCACCGACACCGTGTGCGAGGCCGCCCGCGACGGCCACCGGGCCGCGGCGGGGAGCACCGACCCCGGCCGGGCCGAACTGCTGGCCCTGCTCCTGGCCCCCGCGCCCGTCCCCGACCTGACCGCCCGGGCGGCCGAGGCGGGCTGGCCGCTGCCGGACCGCGTCACCGCGCTCGTCGCCGACACCCCGTTCCGCGTCGACCCCGCCCGCCTTCCCCCGGCGCCCTCACCGACCCGGACCGGGCGGGCACCTGCCTGCTCGTCCCCGCCGACCAGCCGATCCCCGAGGCCCCCAGCACCCGCCGGGGCATCCGCTTCGCCGCGGGCCCCCCGGTGCCCACGGCCGACGCCCACCGCTCGGCCCACTACGCCAGGACCCTCCTCGACCTCGTCGACCGGGGCACCCTGCCCACGCGGCGCCTCACCCGGGCCGACGACCACCTGCTCACCCTCCTGGTCGCGGCGGACGACGGCCTGCTGCCCTGGGTTCGCTCGGCCACCCTCGCCCCGCTCGCCGCGCTGTCCCCGGGCCGCCGCGCCAAGCTGCTCACCACCCTCGCCCTGTGGCTGCGCCACGACGGGGACGTGCGCGAGGTGGCGCAGCGGGTGGGGCTGCACCCGCAGACGGTGCGCTACCGCCTCCAGCAGCTCAGGGACCTGCTCGGCGACTCGGCGCTGGAGGGCGAGCAGCGCTTCCTGCTGCGGCTGGCCCTGGTCACCGCCCCCCGGGCGCGCTGAGCGCGCCCGGGTTCAGGGCAGCCGGAAGTACGCGCGGATCGTGGTGCCCGCGTCCCCGGTGTGGACGCGGACCAGGTCGGCGATGCTGTGCACCAACCACAACCCGCGCCCGGACGGCTGGCCCACGGTCAGCGGGCGGGTCCCGGCGAGCGGGTCGGTGAAGCTGCCGGTGTCGCTGACCGAGCAGACGAGCCGGTGCCCCTCCCGCCACACGGCGAGGGTGCACCGCCCGCCGCCGTGGGTGAGGCTGTTGGCGGCGAGTTCGGAGAAGACCAGTTCGAGGTCGGGCACCCGGTCCCCGGGGAGGCCGAGGTCGGTCGCCAGGAGGGTGATCACCCCGCGCAGGGGGCGGATCTCCGCGGCGGTGGCGATCGCGTGGACGGTGGCGTGCGGCACGTGGGGCAGCGGGTGGTTGTGGTTGACCAGCACGTCGTGGGGTGCGTAGCGATCGCTGGCGCCGCGCGCGCCCCCGGCCCAGACCTCCGGGTGGGTGGCGCGCGCCTCGGCCAGGACGTGCGGGTCGAGGGCCGCGGCGTCGTAGGGGCAGAGGATGGTGGCGGCGCGGTCGGCGAACGCCAGGTTGATCAGCGCCTCGTGCCGGGCGCAGGCCGGGTACTCGGTGGCGTCGCGGCCCGGCCAGACCGGTTCGCCGACGATGCGCACGCGCCTGCCGGGGTGCCGGTCGGCGAAGTGGCCGAGCACGGTGGCCAGGATGCGGCCCGGGTTGCCGCCCGCCACCACCATGTCCCGCGCCCACACCCGCTCCGCGTGCCCGCCCAGGGCGTCGCGCAGCAGCTCCAGCCGCCGGGTCGGCACGGCGACGGCGACCGGCTCGCCCGCCTCCACGCCCTCGACGACGAAGGGCACCAGGGTGCCGAGGTAGTCCGCGTCGTCGTCGTAGAAGAAGGCGGGGTGGGTGAACGCGGGGGAGGCGGGTCGGGTCATGCGGGCAGCTCCACGCGCACGCCGTCGAGCCCCAGCAGGTCGGTGATCCGCGCGGCCCCGCGGTGGGCGGTGCGCAGGACGAGCGTCGCCCCGCGCGACCCGGCGTGTTCGGCGAGGGTGATCAGGCTGCGGTGGTCGACGAACTCCAGGCCGGTGGCGTCGAGGGTGATGGTGGCGTCGTGGACCGGCAGGTCCGCCCGGTCGAGCGCGGACCCCAGGTGCTCGGCGCCGAGCAGGTCCAGCTGCCCGCCCAGGGCCGCGGCGCAGCCCGGCAGCGGGGAACCGTGCAGGCGGAAGCCCGCGGTGTCGGAGTTGGCGTGCGGGTGCATGACCGCCAGCCGGGTGATGGTGTCCTCCCCGAGGACCCGCTGGTCGTAGCCGCAGAGCGCGGAGAACGGCCGGGCCGTCATGTACCGGTCGACGAGGTGCTCGTACCGGGTGAACGCCGCCGCCTGCGGGGCGGTCCGCACCAGGGGGGTCACCTCCGCGGCGACCCGCAGGCCCGCGAACCCGGCGGCGACCGCCTCGTCGGTGGCCGCGGCGTACCGGTCGACCTGCTCGCCCGGCTCGATCACCGCGTCGTCCGCGTAGGCGGAGTCGAGAGGGGTGATGCGCAGGTCGCCCTCGTCCAGGGCGCGGTCGAGCCGGGCCGACCGGCGCAGCTCCCCGACCGCCGGTGCCGCGTCGTCGGCGGCGACCACGTACATCGGGCGCAGCCCGAGCCGCAGGCCGTCGGCGAGGAAGTCGCGGGCGTGCGTGCGGAACTCGACCGGATCGCGGTACCGCCAGCAGGCGTGCGCCTGCGGTCCCAGTCCCCGGGTGTCGTGGACCACCCCGGCTGATCTCATGCGACCATCGTAGGCCACCCCGCCGCCGCCCCGGCCCGTTCGCGCCCGGTCAGGGGACCCGCGTCGGCACGTCCCGGTCCACCGGCTCACCCGCCGTGCGCAGCAGCGCCCGCAGCCGCAGGACCACCTGCGCCTCCAACCGGAACGACGGGTCGCTGAGCCGGTCACCGAGCAGCGACTCCAGTTGCCGCATCCGGTTCCTGGCCGTCTGCGGGTGCACGCCCAGCGCCTCCGCGACCTCCGGCGCCGTCCGGCCCCACGACGACAGCAGGGCGTCCAGCGTCTCCTCCAACCGGGTCGCCTTGCCCCGGCTCAGGTCCGTCAGGCAGGACACGGTGCGCTGCGCCAACAACCGCCCCAGCGGCTCGTTGCCGGTCAGCATCACCTCGCTCAGGTGGTCCGCCGCGCTGACCATCCCGTCTCCCGACGCCTGCACCATCTTGCGCTGCACCAACCGGTTCACCGACCGCGCGCAGTGCAGCGACAGCCACGCCTCGGCCAGCGGGACGGTCGGCCCCAGCACCGCCTGCCGCTCCCGCAGCCGGGCGCGGACCGCGGCCAGGCTGTCGTCGATCGCCGTGTCCGGCAGCACCAGCACCAGTTCCGGGCCGCGCGGCAGCACCAGCACGTCCCGGTCGAACGCGTCCTGCTCGGCCGGGGTCGTCAGCACGCACGCCACCGCGGCGGGCAGCGGCCACTGCGCCCGCGCGGCCAGGACGGACAGGGGGGCGCCGCCGGTGGGGCGGCGCTCCAGCAGGCGCTCGGCGAGGGCGCGGCGGTCCTGGCCCAGGCGGTTGTCGTCGTTGTGCTCGCGGGCGGCGGCGTAGCCCTTCACCGATTCGTTGGCCAGGGCGTTGATGTGGATCAGCACCGCCTCGCTCAGCACCAGGACCGTCTCGGTGGACAGGCCCGCGTCCCGGGCGAGCTGGATGTAGCAGCGGCAGCCGACCCGCGCCCCGATGCGGTAGGCGGCCTGGAGCAGGTCGAGGCTGCGGCCGTTGCGGTACTCGGTCTCGCCCAGCCCGCGGAAGAACAGCGCGTTGTCCGCCCGCGGGCTGCGCGGGTCCTCGACCAGGTCGGCGAAGTCGTGCAGGGCGCGCTTGACCGCGCTGGTGAAGTCGTGGCCGAACGGGGAGTCCGCGGGCTTGCGGTAGTCGGGCAGTTCGCGGGCGATGGTCTCGATCATCTCGCGGCCGATCACGTCGATGCGCGGGCGGAGCACCGCCGCGAACTGCCGGGGTATCCTCGGCCACGCGTTCGCCGACCGCTCCGCCGGACCGCCTGGCTGCATGTTCCCACTCCTCGCGCCCACCGGCGACCGGTCGAGGTTATCGGCCCGCCCGAACGCGGTCAATCGTGCCCCGCCCGCCCCGCCAGGTACCGCTCCCTGCTCGCTGACCTGCGGATCTTCCCGCTCGACGTGCGCGGTACCTGCCCCGGTTCGAGCAGCACCACCTCGTGCACCCGCACCCCGTGCGCGGCGGCGACCGCGGGTCGGATGGCCGAGGCGACGTCGGCGCGGGTGGCGATCCCGGCGCCCGCGGTCCGGGACCGCTCGGCCACCACGACCAGCCTGCCGCCGTCCGGGCCGGGCACCCCGAACGCGGCGACCGCGTGCGGGCGGACCGCGGGGTGCGCCCGCTGCACCGTGCGCTCGATGTCCTGCGGGTGGTGCTCGCGCCCGCCCGCGGTGATGACCTGCGTGCGCGGGCCGAGCACGAACAGCGCGCCGTCGACGACCACGCCGAGGTCGCCGGTGCGCAGCCAGCCCGCCCCGTCGACGACCGGCCCGCCGTCGCGCCAGCGGCCCCGGGCGACGTTGGGGCCGCGCACCCGGATCTCGCCGACCCGGCCGTCCGGCACCGGGACCGCCGTCTCCGGGTCCACGATGGACAGTTCCTGGCCGACCGCCGCGCCGCACCCGACGAGCGTGCTCACCCGCCGCCCCCGACCAGCGGGCACCGCCTCCCCGAGCCCGAGGCGCCGGGCGTCGAACGAGCGCACCACCGGCGCCCCCGCCGGGCTCGCGGCCACCAGCACCGTCGCCTCGGCCAGGCCGTAGGCGGGGCGGTGCGCGTCGGCGCGCAGCCCGCACTCGGCGAAGACCCGGTGGAACAGCTCGACGTCGTGGTGGTGCACCGATTCACCGCCGTTGACCAGGGCCACCACGTGCTCCAGCCGCAGCCCCGCCCGCTCGGCGGCGGTGCTGCGCTCGGCGGCGTGGGCGTAGGCGGAGCTGGGGGCGCCGGTCACCGCGCCCGGGTTGTCCGACAGCGCCCGCAGCCAGCGCCCCGGCCGGTGCAGGAAGGCCTTGGGGGCCATCAGCACGGTCCGCTTGCCCAGCAGCAGCGGCACGGTCAGCCCGATCGCCAACCCCATCTCGTGGAACAGCGGCAGCCAGTTCACCGCCACCTCCGCGCCCGCCCCGAAGCACGCCCCGGCCTGCGCCGCGCCCGCGTGCAGGTTGCGGTGGGTCAGCGCCACGCCCACCGGGTCGCGGGTGGTGCCGGAGGTGTACTGCAGGTACGCCACGTCGTCGAGGTCCGGCTCGGCCGGACCGGTTCCCCGGCCCTCGGCCGGGGGCAGCGCGTCCACCGGCACCACCCGCGCGGGCGCGCACCCGGCCACGAACGCGGCCACCGCCTCCAGCCCGGTCCACGTGGTCAGCACCAGTTCCGGCGCGCAGTCGACCAGCGCGGCCACCAGGGTGTCGTCGTGGCGGGAGGCGGGCGGGAACAGCGGCACCGCGATCCGCCCGGCGCGCAGCACCGCCAGGAACGCCGCCACGTAGGACGGCGACTGCTCCAGCAGGATCGCCACCCGCGCCCCCGGCGCGCAGCGCGGGCGCACCCAGGCCGCGATCGAGTCGACCAGGTCGTCGAGGCCGCGCCAGGTCAGCGTCTCCTCGGCGTCGCGGTCGTGGTCGAGGAAGGTCAGCGCGGGCAGGTCGGGGGTCCGGTCGGCCCACCGCCGCAGCAGCGCGGGCAGCGCGACCGCGTCCGCCACCGCGGTCGTGGTCCGCTGCGCGGCGGGAACGGTCGTCACGGCTCCTCGAATCCTGCGACAGCGTCGTCGTCCCGTCGACCCTACGGCCGCCCGACCAGGGCGGACAGGTCCTCGACCCGGTCGCCCCGGAAACGCTCACCGGGATCAGCGCGCGGGGCGCCACCGTGCTCAACGGGGTGCGCGTTCCGCCGGTGGCGCACCCCGTGCCGCACCCTCTGACGCACAATGGCGCCGTGCCCCCCATCCCTTGCCCCTGCGGAACCGGCCTGCCCCTCGTGGACTGCTGCGGTCGTGCCCTCTCCGGCACCGCCCCCGCGGCCACCGCCGAAGCCCTCATGCGCTCCCGCTTCACCGCCTTCGCCGAGGGCGACGCCGACTACCTGCTGCGCAGTTGGCACCCCGACACCCGCCCGCGCCGGGTCGAGCTCGACCCCGACCAGCGCTGGGTCCGGCTGGAGGTCCTCGGGCGCACCGGCGGCGGCCTGCTGCACGCCGAGGGCACCGTGGAGTTCCGCGCGCACTACCTCGAGGGCGCGGGCCAGGGCGTCCTGCACGAGAACAGCCGCTTCACCCGCAGCGACGGGAATTGGGTCTACTGGGGAACCGTGCGCTGATACGGTCCCGGGCGTGGCACGTGAACGCCGTCCTTCCGCCAAGTACGCGGTGTAGCTCCGCGGACCCAGCCCGCCGGTGACAACCGGCGGGCCGGTTCGCCCTGCTCACCCACCGGAAGGAAATCCGTGCTCCGCCAACGTCCGACGGCCGTGCTGGCCGTCGTCCTGCTCTCCACCGTCGTCTTCCCCCTCACCATCACCGGCTCCTCCGCCGCGCTGCCCGACATCGCGACCTCGCTGTCGGCGGGGCCGGGCGCCACGCGCTGGGTGGTGACCGGCTACAACGCCGCGTTCGCCGCGTTCCTGGTGTTCACCGGCTCCCTCGCCGACGTCCTCGGCAGGCGCCGCTGCCACCTGGCGGGGGTCGCCCTGTTCGCCGCCGCGGGCCTGGCCTGCGCCCTCGCCACCGACGTCGTCGTGCTCGACGTCCTGCGCTTCGCTGCCGGGATCGGCGCCGCGGCGGCCGTCACCGGCGGCGGCTCGATCCTCGCCGAGACCTTCTCCGGGGCCGCCAGGGCCAGGGCCTTCGGGCTGCTCGGGACCGTCCTCGGCGCCGGTCTCGCCTTCGGCCCCACGATCGGCGGCCTGCTCGTCGACCACCTGGGCTGGCGGGCGGTGTTCGCCGTGCCCGCGGCGCTGGCTGCCCTCGTGCTCGTCTGCGCCCCGTTGCTCCCGGTCCTGCCCGGGAACCCCCACCGCCGCGTCGACTGGGCCGGGGCGGCGCTGTCGACCGCGGCGCTGCTGGTGGTGATCACCGCGGTGTCCGAGGCGGCCTACTGGTGGCTGCTGCTGGTGCCGCTGCTCGGCGCCGCGTTCGCCCGGGTCGAGCGGCACCGGCCCGACCCGCTGTTCGACCTGGGGTTGCTGCGCAACCGCCGGTTCACCGCGCTGTCGGCGGCGGCCGGGTCGTTCATGGCCGTGCTGGTGCCGCTGCTGGTCTACCTGCCGTCGTACCTGATCTCCGTGGTGGGGATGGGCGCGGGCGAGGCCGGGCTGTGGCTGCTGCTGCTCACCCTGCCCACGGTGGTGCTGCCCCCGCTCGGGGCGCTGCTGGTGCGGGCCGTGCCCGTGCCCGTCGTCGTGGTGGGGTCGCTGCTGGGAACCGGCGCGGGCGCGCTGCTGCTGGTCACCGCGACCCCGCGCCCGGGGCCGTGGATGGGCGCGTTCGTGCTGGTCGGCGCCGGTGTGGGGCTGACGACGGGCCTGCTGGACGGGTTGGCGCTGGGTGCCGTCCCCGGCGAGCAGGCGGGCGCGGCGTCGGGCATGTTCAACGCCGCGCGGCTCGGCACGGAGACGGTGGCGCTGGCCGCGGTGGGCCCGCTGCTGGCCGCGCTCGGCGGCGGGTCGCTGATCGGCACCGACGGGCTGCAGGTGGTCGGCACCCTGCTGGGCTGCTTCGCGGCGGTCGCCGCCGGGGTCGTCGGGTGGACCTGGCACAATGGTCGGTCGAACACCGGTTTCGGTTCACCCCGTGACGGGGACCCGACGACCACCTGACGAGGAGAGAACCATGAAGAGCGGCATCCACCCGGAGTACGCGCCCATCGAGGTCACCTGCAGCTGCGGCGTCAAGTTCACCACCCGCAGCACCAACACCTCGGGCTCGCTCTACGTCGACATGTGCTCGAACTGCCACCCGTTCTACACCGGCAAGCAGCGCATCATGGACACCGGCGGCCGGGTCGCGCGCTTCGAGAAGCGCTACGGCAAGCGCCAGAAGTAAGCGCTTCCGCCAGACTCACCGAACGGCGCCCGCCTCGCACCGAGGCCGGGCGCCGTTCGCCGTCCGGTGGGTCCGACCGGGAACCGGGACGCCCGCGAATCCGACCACTGGACAGGTGTGAGGGGGTGCCGGGCATGACGTGGGCGGAACCGTCCCAGCTCGACCGGTTGCTCGACGCGGTGCTGGTCGTGGTGGCGGACAAGGGCTACCCGGCGGCGACGGTCGGGGACGTGGTCGGGTTGGCCGCGGTGTCGAAGCGGACCTTCTACCAGCACTTCGACGGCAAGGAGTCGTGCTTCGTGGCCGCGCACGACCGGGCGGTGGCCCGGGTGCGGGCCCGGCTGCGGGCCGCCGTCGCGCCGCTGCCCGCCGACGACTGGTCGGGCCGGGTGCGGTTGGCCTGGCAGGTCTTCCTGGGCACCCTGTCGGTCCGCCACGCGGTCGCGTGGTCGCTCTACGTCGAGGGGCCCAGGGCGGGCGAGGCCACCGCGCGGCGGGGGATGGCGGCCAACCTGGTCTTCGCCGAGGCGTTCGCCGAACTGCACCGCCGAGCCCGCCTGCGCGACCCGGCGATCCGGCGGCTGCCCCCCGACGTGTTCGAGCTGTACGTCGGCGGCGCCGTCGAACGCATCCGCCGAACCCTCTACACCGACGGCGTCCGCGCCCTGCCCCAGCTCGTGGAGCCACTGGTGCAGACGGCCCTGATCTTCTTCGAACCCGCCCCGGTCCCCGGCGTCGACTGCCTCGCGGGCTGACCGCCCCGTTCACCCCGGCGCGGTGGGGGAGGCGGGACCGGTCAGCGGCGCCACCGAGGTCGTCCGGACCCGCGCGGTGGCCCAGGGAACCGCCGGTTCTGTCGGTCCCCCGCGGCACACTCCTCCCGATCCCTCCGGAGGCCCCCATGCCCTTCGCCGACGAACTCATCGGCACACCGACCGCCCGCGCCCTGACCACGGCCATCCGCGCCGCCGCCCCCGCCGCCCGGCTCACCGCCCTGCGCGCCGCACCGGGGCGGTTCGACGCGCTGGGCCTGCGCGAGCGCAGCGACCTGCTGCGCGACGCGCTGCTGGCGGACCTGCCCGGCGACTACGCCACCTTCGCCGCCACCATCCGCGCCGCCCGGGACGGGGACCGGCCGTTCGCGGGCTGGCTGATCTGGCCGGTCACCTCCGCCGTGGCGGCGAAGGCCATCGCCGAGCGGACCGACACCGCGTTCGACGACGCGCTGGCGCTGCTGGCGGAGCTGACCCCGCGGCTCACCTCCGAGTTCGCCCTGCGCCCCCTGCTCGACCACGACCCCGACCGCGCCCTGGCCACCATCACCACCTGGACGACCTCCCCCGACCCCCACGTGCGCAGGCTGGCGTCGGAGGGCACCCGGCCGTTCCTGCCGTGGGCCACCCGGGTTCCCGGCCTGCTCACCCGGCCCGGGATCACCCTGCCGATCCTGCACGCACTCCACCGCGACGACAGCGAGTACGTCCGCCGCTCGGTGGCCAACCACCTCAACGACCTCAGCCGGGACCACCCGGACCTCGTCGTCGACACCGCCGCGGGGTGGCTGTCGGAACCGGGCGGCAACACCCCCGCCCTCGTCCGCCACGCGCTGCGCACCCTGGTCAAGCGAGGCCACCCGGGAGCGTTGCGGCTCCTGGGGTTCGCCCCGGTCGACGTCGACACCACCGGCCCGGAGCTGTCCGCGTCCTCGGTGCCCTTCGGCGGCACGATCACCTTCCGCGCCTCCATCGTCAACACCGAACTCGACCCGGTCCGCATCGCCGTGGACTACACGGTCCACCACCGCAAGGCGAACGGCGGCCAGACCGGCAAGACGTTCAAGCTCACCACCCGCACCCTCGCCCCCGGCGAACGCCTGGACATCACCCGCGACCACTCCTTCCGCCCCATCACCACCCGCCGCTACCACCCGGGTGAACACGGCCTGGAACTCCACGTCAACGGCGCCTCCACCGGCCGAGCCGACTTCACCCTCCTGCCGCCGCGGGAAACCTGAGCGCGGTGCGTCAGCGGCTCGCCGCCAAGGCGCTGATGTCCTGTTCCTCCAGGGGGTACACCCGCTCCCGGGGCAGGAGTTCCCGCGCCCGCGCGGTCTCCCCGGCCCGCACCAACCGCCCCACCTCCCGCATCAGCGGTGTGACGTCGGTGAGCCCCACGACCCACTCGTCGACGTACCGGCGGACCGCCTCGCCGCGCAACCCGAGTTGCAGCGACCGGTGGCCCA
The DNA here is from genome assembly GCF_003182415.1 of Actinokineospora spheciospongiae. NCBI lineage: Bacteria > Bacillati > Actinomycetota > Actinomycetes > Pseudonocardiales > Pseudonocardiaceae > Actinokineospora > Actinokineospora spheciospongiae. The sequence continues at coordinate 593,651 of NZ_QHCP01000005.1, forward strand.
GCGCCTCGTGCCGCAGGCCCCGCTCCGGGTCCCACTGCACCCGCACCGGCGACCCGGCCACCCGCGCCGACCAGGTCGCGTGGTCGCCGTGCACCGCCGCGTCGAAGTGGCTGAGCACCGCCCGCCCGATCGCCCAGTGGAAGCCCTCGCGGCTGATGTCCACGGCCAGCACCCGCTCCTGCCCCGCCTTGTCCGCGTACCCGCACCGGTAGGCCATCCACAGGAACGACGGCTTGACCCAGGTCATCCGGTCCCGCTTGAACGGCGGCGCGAACGTCCCCGCCGCCAACGCGGCGTCGGCGATCTCGGCGGGGTACGCCTGGTAGACCCTGATCGTGCTGTCGGTGTGGACCGCTCGCACCTCTCGGTACGCCTCGCCTTGCTCTCTCACCCGGTGATGGTCGCAACCGGCCGGGGGGTGGCGCACCCGGATATCCGCTGGACCGGGTGGTCTGCGCGTCCGGATCGTGGGAGTCGGTGCTGGCGGTCTGGACGGGGGTCCTAGGGTCGGGGCATGAGCAGCGTGGAGCGGGTGGAGGCCCTTCCGCTGATCGACATCTCGCGGTTCCGGGGTGCCGGTCGGGAGGGGTTCCTCGACGAGTTGCGGTGGGCCGCGCACGAGGTCGGGTTCTTCTACGTCGTCGGGCACGGGGTGCCCGAGGCGGTGACGGACGGGATCTTCCGGGTGGCGCGGGAGTTCTTCGCGCTGCCGCAGGAGCGGCGGCTGGCCATCGAGAACATCCACTCGCCACAGTTCCGGGGGTACACCCGGACCGGGTACGAGTTCACCGGCGGCACCCGGGACTGGCGCGAGCAGGTCGACATCGGTCCCGAGCGGGTCCCCGTCGAGGCGCCGGAGCACGACTGGCAGCGGTTGGTCGGGCCCAACCAGTGGCCGGAGGACCTGCCCGGGTTCAAGCGGACCGTGCTGGCCTGGCAGGACGAGGCGCTGCGGGTGAGCCGGGAGGTGCTGCGGGCGCTGGCCGCCGCGCTGGGCGCCGACGAGGGCCACTTCGACCGGTGGTTCGACGAGGAGGCCTCGACCCACGTCAAGGTCGTGCGCTACCCCGGCCGCCCGGCCGACGACGCCGAGCAGGGCGTCGGCGCGCACAAGGACTACGGCTACCTGGCCCTGTTGCAGCAGGACGACGTGGGCGGGTTGCAGGTGCAGCTCTCCGACGGGTCGTGGATCGACGCCACCCCGGTGCCGGGCAGCTTCGTGTTCAACATCGGCGAGATGCTGGAGATCGCCACCGGCGGCTACCTGACCGCCACCCGCCACCGCGTGCTCAGCCCGCCCGCGGGCGTCGAGCGCTTCTCCGTGCCGTTTTTCCTCGGCCCGCGCCTCAACGCCGTGGTGGAGCCCCTCGACCTGCCCGCCGACCTCGCCGCGCAGGCGCGCGGGGTCAGCGCGGACGCCGACAACCCGCTGCACGCCGCGTTCGGGGAGAACGCCCTGGTGGGGTGGCTGCGGTCGCACCCGAAGGTGGCGCGGCGCTGGTGGTCCGACGTGCTGGCGGCCCGCGCGTGACCCACCGGTTCGAGACCCGCCAGGTCCACGCGGGCGCCCAGCCCGACCCCACGACGGGCGCGCGGGCGACCCCGGTGCACCTGTCCACGTCCTTCGTCTTCCGCGACGCCGAGCACGCCGCCGCCGCGTTCGCGCTGCGAGACCTGGAGACGCACGCCTACTCCCGGCTGTCCAACCCGACGACCGCCGTGGCCGAGGCCCGCCTGGCCGACCTGGAGGGCGGGGTGGCGGCGGTCGCGGTGGCCAGCGGGCAGTCGGCGACCGCGCTGGCGGTGCTGAACCTGGCGCGGGCGGGCGAGCACGTCGTGGCCGCCTCCTCCCTCTACGGCGGCACGCACACCCTGCTCGCGCACACCCTCGACGACCTGGGGATCACCACCACCTTCGTCGACGACCAGGACGACCCGGCCGCCTGGCGGGCCGCGACCCGCCCGAACACCCGCGCCTACTACGCCGAGACCGTGGGCAACCCGCGCGGCAACGTCCTCGACATCGCCGCCGTCGCCGACACCGCGCACGCGGCCGGGGTGCCGCTGATCGTCGACAACACCGTGCCCACGCCGTACCTGTGCAGGCCGATCGAGCACGGCGCCGACGTGGTGGTGCACTCGACCACCAAGTTCCTCGCCGGGCACGGCACGGTCATCGGCGGCGCGGTCGTCGACAGCGGGCGGTTCCCGTTCGCCGCCGACCCCGACCGCTGGCCGCAGTTCTCCCGGCCCGACCCGACCTACCACGGCCTGGCCTTCGGCGACTCCGGCGAGCTGGCCTACTGCCTGCGGCTGCGCACCCGCCTCGTTCGCGACCTGGGCCCCGCGGTGTCGCCGCTCAACTCGTTCCTGCTGCTCAACGGCATCGAGACGCTGTCGCTGCGGTTGGAGCGGCACGTGGCCAACGCGACCGCCGTGGCCCGGTGGCTGCGCGAGCGGCCCGAAGTGCGGGCGGTGCACTACGCGGGCCTGCCCGACAGCCCGTGGCACGCCGCGGCGCGGCGGTACCTGCCGCTGGGCGTGGGCGGCGTGCTGGCCTTCGAGCTGCCCGACTTCGACGCGGGCCGCCGGTTCGTCGACCGGCTGACCCTGTTCAGCCACCTGGCCAACATCGGCGACCTGCGCAGCCTGGTGATCCACCCGGCGTCGACCACGCACGCCCAGCTCGACGAGGAGCAGCAGCGCGCCGCCGGGGTCACCCCCGGGCTGGTGCGGTTGTCCGTCGGGATCGAGGGCACCCAGGACCTGCTGGCCGACCTGAACCAAGCCCTGTCCCGGTGACGAGGAGTACCACCATGCGCCCCCTGCTCTGGATTCCCGCCGCCGTCGTCGCGCTCGCCGCGACCACGGTCGCCTGCGGCACCGGTGGTGACCCCGGCGCCCCGGCCACGACCGCCACCCAGGCCGCCACCCCGCCCGACGACCAGCTCGACCTCGGCGCCACCGTCGACGTGCGGCTGATCCTCGAACCGGTCAGCCTCAACCCGTTCGCCACCTCCGGTGTCGCGGTCGACCAGCTCCTGCTCGACAACGTCTACGAGGGACTGGTCAGCGCCGACACCGCCGACGGCGACAAGATCGTCCCCCGGCTGGCCACCTCCCACGAGGTCTCTCCCGACGGCCTGTCCTACACCTTCACCCTCACCCCGGACGCCAAGTTCCACGACGGCTCCGCGCTGACGTCGGCCGACGTGGTCTGGTCGCTGCAACAGCAGATCGCCCCCGGCTCCAAGGGGCTGCGCGCGGCCGAGTTCGCCTCCGTCGCCGCGGTGTCCGCACCGGACCCGACCACGGTCAAGGTCGACCTCAAGCAGCGCGACACCTTCCTGCTGTGGAACCTCACCCAGCGCGGCGGGATCGTGTACAAGAAGGACACCGACTTCGCCACCCTCGACGCCGAGGAAAACGGCTCCGGCCCGTACACCATCGCGAACTGGAACCGCGGCGCCGACATCACCCTGGCCCGCAACGACGCCTACTGGGGCGCGAAGCCGAAGAACGCCAAGGTGGTGCTGCACTACATCCCCGAGCCCAGCGCGGCGAACAACGCGCAGACCACCGGGCAGACCGACGTGCAGACCGCGGCCGACGCGACGCTGCTGCAACCGTTCACCGCCAACCCCGGCTTCACCGTCCTCAGGGGAACGACGACCGACAAGTTCACCCTGGCGCTGAACAACAAGCGGGCACCGTTCGACAACCCCGACGTCCGGCACGCGTTCCGCCAGGCGATCAACAAGGAGGACGTCATCGCCGCCTACGGCGCGGGCATCCCCATCGGCGGCCCGGTCCCGCCGCAGGACCCGTGGTACACCGACCTCACCGGCACCGACGCGCACAACCCCGAGGGCGCCAAGGCCCTGCTGGCCAAGGCGGGCCACGCGGGCGGCCTGGCGGTGACCCTGGACATCCCCAACGTCTACCCGCGCGCCATCGCCGACGTGCTGGTGTCGAACCTCAAGCAGGTCGGCGTCACCCTCACCGTCCGCCAGGTCGAGTTCCCCACCTGGCTGACCCGGGTGTTCACCAACCACGACTACGAGCTGAGCATCGTCGACCACGCCGAGGCCCGCGACATCGGCAACTACGCCAAGCCCGACTACTACTTCGGCTACGACAACAAGCAGGTCCAGGCCGACTACGCCGCCGCCCGCGCCGCCGCGTCCGACGGCGAGCGCGACGAACTGCTGCGCAAGGTCGCCAAGCAGGCCTCCGACGACGCCGCCACCGACTGGCTGTTCGTCAACCAGACCCACACCGTCGTGCGCACCGGCGTCTACGGCGTGCCGTCGGCGGAGACCACCAACCGGTTCCCGCTCAGCGGCATCGCGGTCGGCAAGTGACCTTCTGGCTGCTGCGCCGGGTCGCGCTGTTCGCCGTCTCGCTGCTGGTGGCGAGCGTGCTGGTGTTCGCCCTGCTGCGGCTGCTGCCCGGCGACGTGGCGGCCACCATCGCGGGCACCGACGCGACCCCGCAGCGGCTGGCGGCCATCCGCGCCGAACTGGGCCTGGACCGGTCGCTGCCCGCCCAGTACGGCTCGTGGCTGGCGGGGGTGCTGCGCGGCGACTTCGGCACCTCGCAGCTCAACGGCGCCTCGGTGAGCGCGGAGCTGGGGCGCAAGCTGTCGGTGACCGCGCCGCTCGTGCTCGGCGGCGCGCTGCTGGCGGTGCTGGTCGCGCTGCCGTTCGGGGTGCTCGCCGCGGTGCGCAACCGGACGTTCGTGGGCACCGGGATCAGCGCGGTGTCGCAGGTCGGGATCGCGGTGCCGACGCTGTGGCTGGGCCTGGTCCTGGTGCTGGTGTTCTCGGTGCAGCTCGGCGCGCTGCCCGCGCAGGGCTTCCCCGTCGACGGCTGGGCGGACCCGGGGTCGGCCGTGCGGAGCCTGGTGCTGCCGTGGGTGGCGCTGGGGCTGACCGAGGGGGCGGTGCTGCTGCGGTTCGTGCGCTCGGCGGTGCTCGGCGTGCTGCACTCGGACTTCCTGCGCACCGCCAGGGCCAAGGGGTTGACCAGGGGGCAGGCGTTGCGCGCGCACGGGTTCCGCAACGCCGCGCTGCCGGTGGTGTCGGTGCTGGGCGTGCAGTTGGCGACGCTGATCGTGGGCGCGGTCGTGGTGGAGCGGGTGTTCACGCTGCCGGGGGTGGGCAGCATGCTGGTGGTCGACGTGGGCAACCGCGACCTGGTGAAGGTGCAGGGGGAGGTGTTCCTGGTGGTGGCCGCCGTACTGGTGATCAGCCTGCTGGTGGACGTCGCGCACCGGTTGATCGACCCGCGGTTGCGGGAGGTCCGGTGACCGCCCTGCGGGTCCTGCGGCTGGTCGCGCGCCGCCCGACCGGGGCGTTCGGGCTGGTCTGGCTGGGGCTGCTCACCATCGGCGCGGTCGTGTCGCTGTTCTGGACGCCGTTCGACCCGCAGCGGACCGACCCGGGCAGCGCGTGGCTGCTGCCGTTCACCGACGGGCACGTGCTGGGCACCGACCGGATCGGGCACGACCAGTTCAGCCAACTGCTGGTCGGTGCGCGGGAGACGCTGGTCGTGGCGGTCTGCTCGGCGCTGGTGGCCGCCGTCGTGGGGCTGGCGCTGGGGTTGGTCGCCGCCCTGGGGCCGCGTTGGGTCGGGTTCTCGGCCGTGGCGCTGATCGACATCCTGGTGGCGTTCCCGACGCTGCTGCTGGCCATGGTGCTCGCCGCGGTCTACGGCAGCTCGCTGGGCACGGTCGTCGTCGCCATCGGCATCGGGTTCGGCGTGGCGGTGGCCAGGGTCGCCCGCGCGGAGATCACCGCCGTGCGGGGCACCGACTACGTGCTCGCCGCCCGCGTCGGCGGCGCCGGGACCGGGCGGATCATCCGCCGCCACCTGCTGCCCAACATCGCCCCCACGCTGATCGTGCAGCTCTCGCTGGTCATGGCGCTGGCGGTGCTGGTGGAGGCCGCGCTGACCTACCTCGGCTACGGCAGCGCGCCGTCGTCGCCGTCCTGGGGCGGGATGCTGCACGAGCAGCAGGCGCACATCGCCGCCCGGCCGCTGCTGGTCATCTGGCCCGGCCTGGCGGTGGCGCTGACCGTGCTGGCGTTCAACCTGCTCGGCGACGCGCTGCGCGAGGCCACCGACCCGAGGCTGGTGCGGACCCGATGAGCCTGCTGACCGTGCGCGGCCTGACCGTGCGCCTGGGCGGCAAGACCCTGCTCGACGGCATCGACCTGGACCTGGGGGCGGGGGAGCGGCTGGGGCTCATCGGCGAGTCCGGTTCCGGCAAGTCGCTCACCGCGCTGGCGGTCCTGGGGCTGCTGCCCGACGGCGCCGAGGTCGAGGGCAGCGTCCGGCTCGACGGCACCGAACTGCTCGGCCTCGACGACCGGCGGATGTCGCGGGTGCGCGGCGAGCGGATCGCCATGGTCTTCCAGGAGCCGCGCACCGCGCTGAACCCGCTGATGCGCGTGGGCAGGCAGGTGGCCGAGCCGCTGCGCCGCCACCGCGGCCTGTCCACCCGCGCCGCCGCCGCCCGCGCGGTCGAGCTGATCGACAGCGTCGGCCTGCCCGACCCCGAGCGCGCCGCCCGCGCCTACCCGCACCAGCTCTCCGGCGGCCAGCTCCAGCGCGTCGGCATCGCCACCGCCCTGGCCTGCGACCCGGCCCTGCTGCTCGCCGACGAACCCACCACCGCCCTCGACGTCACCGTGCAGGCCGACGTCCTCGCCCTGCTCGACCGGCTCGTCGACGAGCACGGCACCGCCCTGCTGTTCATCACCCACGACCTCGCCGTCCTGGCCAGGGTCGCCCGCCGGGTGCTGGTGCTCGGCGGCGGGCGGGTGCTGGAGGAGGGCACCCTGACCGACGTCCTGCGCGCCCCAGCCCACGACTACACCCGCACGCTGCTCGCCGCCGCCCGCGCCACCTCGTTCACCCGGGAGACCTGATGCTCACCGCCGAGGGGCTGAACCGCACCTACCGCCTGCCGCGGCGGTCGCTGTTCGGGGCGCCGGGGGAGCGGCACGCCGTGCGCGACGTCAGCCTGGCGCTGGCGCCGGGGGAGCGGCTGGGCGTGGTGGGGGAGTCCGGCTCGGGCAAGTCGACGCTGCTACGGCTGCTGCTGGCCCTGGACCGGCCGGACTCCGGCGCGGTCACCTTCCGCGGCCGGGCCGTGCGCCCCACCGGGGACCTGAGCTGGTTCCGCCGCGAGGTGCAGATGGTGCCGCAGGACCCGTACGGCTCGCTGGACCCGAGGATGCGGATCGGCGACAGCGTCCGCGAGCCGCTGGAGTGCCTGCGGGTGCCCGGTGACCACCGGGCCCGCGTCGCCGAACTGCTCGCCGCCGTGGGCCTCGACGCCGACGCCGCCGGGCGGTACCCGCACGAGTTCTCCGGCGGGCAGCGCCAGCGCATTGCCATCGCCCGCGCGCTCGGCCCGGAACCCGCGGTGCTGCTCGCCGACGAACCGTTCTCCGCCCTCGACGTGGCGGTCCGCGTCCAGGTCACCGCGCTGGTGCAGGACCTGGTGGACCGGCTCGGGCTGGCGCTGGTCCTGGTCTCGCACGACATCGGGGTGGTCCAACAGCTCTGCGACCGGCTGCTGGTGCTCAAGAACGGCGTGGCGGTGGAGTCCGGGGCCACCGCGGACGTCCTGCGCGCGCCGTCGCACCCGTACACCCGGGCCCTGCTCGACGCCGTGCCCCGGCTGCCGGAGGTCTGAACCCATGCGCGCCGGACCGCACAACGCCCTCACCGACGTCCCCGGGGTCCTCCTCGGCCACGCCACCCGCATCGGCGGCGGCGCCCTCACCGGCACCACCGCCGTCCTGCTCCCGGAGGGCACCGTCACCGCCGTCGACGTGCGCGGCGGCGGCCCCAGCACCCGCGACACCCTCGCCCTCGACCCGCGCGAGGACCGCCGCGCCGTCGCCGCCCTGGTGCTCACCGGCGGCAGCTCCTACGGCCTGGGCACCGCCCACGGCGTCCTCGACTGGGTCACCCGGCACCGCCCCTGGGCCGACCCGGTCGTCCCCACCGCCGCCCTGTTCGACCTGGGCCGCGGCGGCGACTTCACCGCCCACCCGCGCCCCGAGGTCGGCCACGAGGCGGCGTCGGCCGCCGCGGGCGGGCCGGTCGCGCAGGGCAACGTCGGCGCCGGGACCGGGGCGCTGACCGCGCAGATGAAGGGCGGCCTCGGCACCGCCAGCGCCACCTTCCCCGACGGCACCACCGTCGCCGCCGTGGTCGGCATGAACTCCCACCACCCCGCGGTCGACCCGGCCACCGGGCTCCCGCTCGGCGTCGCGTTCGGCCTGCCCGGCGAGTTCCCGCTCGTCCCCGTCGCCCCGGAGGTGATCGCCGCGGGCCGGGAGCGGTTGCGGGCCACGTTCGAGGCCCGGCGGTTCCGCGCGCCGCTCAACACCGTCATCGGCGTCGTGGCCACCACCGCCCCGCTCACCCCCGGCCAGGCCCACCGCCTCGCCGACGCCGGGCACAACGGCCTGTCCCTGGCCATCCGCCCGTCGCACGGCCTGGCCGACGGCGACACGATCTTCGCCGCCGCCACCGGGTCCTCCGGCACCGCCGCGACCGCGCTCTCCGCCGCTCCCGGTGTGTTCGCCCGCGCCATCGCCCACGCCGTCCTCGCCGCCACGTCGATCACCACCGACTGGGGCGAACTGCTCGCCCACCGGGACCTCTACCCGCAACCCTGAACGGGTGTTCTCCGCTCCACAGAGGACTCGCGAAACTTTCCCCTTGACCCCGTGGCCGGACGACTGGCACCATCTACCCATGCGCCTTTGAGATTCCGGGACCTGATCCCCGCTGACGGACCACCTGCCGCAGGCTGAACCAGCCCGGTCGAGTGGGTTCCGGGGACTCCCGTCGACACCCCGCCCAGGCAGGTTCCCTGCCGCACAGTTGGCGATCACGCATGTCCACTGACCGGTCCGCACCCGCTCGTCGGACCGGGTACCCGCCACGCCCACGGTCCGGCACCGCCGCGACCGCGGTCGGCGACCCCTCCGAGCGACTTCGCACCACCCCTTTCCAGGAGGCCACCTTGGCTGCCAAGAAGTCCCGCACCCCGTCGATGGACGACATCAAGAACCGCTTCTCGCAGGCCCTGGCCCAGAAGGGCACCGGCCCGCACCCGCACGAGTCGCACCGCGCGCAGAGCACCCGCGGCGGCACCAACATCCCGGTACCGCGCAAGCACACGCTGCGCCGCAAGACCGGGTGACCCGGTGGACCGCTTGCCCCGCAACGAAACCGTTGCGGGGCAAGCGGTCTGTCCACTACCGACCGCGCCGCGGCTTCTGCCCCGGTCGCGGTGTGGTCATCCGCGGCTTGACCACCGCGGGCGCCCCACCGCCGGGTGATTGGCTGTCCACTTTGGTCGAAAGGATGTGCTGCTGCCCGAACGTCCACACGTTGTTCGCGAGGAAGTACAGCAGCACGCCGATCGGCACCGGGAACAGCAACCCCGACACCAGCATCCCCGCGGGCGCGAGGAACGCCATCACCTTGCCGATGGTCGCGAACTGCGGGTTGTCCGCGGGCTGCTGCTTCTGGCCCGCCCGCAGCGACAGGAACGTCGCCGCCCCCGCCAACAACATCAGCGGCACCCCCACGGCGAGCATGTGCGCCCGGTCGGTGGCGAACGCGGCCAGGTCGGCGGCGGACTGGCTCACCCAGTTGCCCAACCGCGCGCCGAACAGGTCGGCCCGCAGGAACGACTCCACCCCGGCCCGGTCGAACACGTGGTTCGACTGCGCGGTCGGGGTGAAGTCGCGCAGCACCCAGTACAGGCTCAGGAACACCGGGACCTGCAGCAGCGCGGGCAGGATCGCGCCGAACGGGCTGGTCCCGTTCTCGGCGTGGAGCTTCTGCACCTCCTGCCCCATCCGCACCCGGTCGCCGCGGTGCTTCTCCCGGATGCGCGCCAGGGCGGGGGCCAACTCCCGGGCGCGCCGCGCCGCGCGCAGTTGACCGAGCGCGGGCCGGATCAGCAGCACCCGCACGGTGAAGACCAGGAACACGATCGCCAGCACCCAGGCGGCCCCGCTGCCGGGGCCGAAGAGGGCGCCGAAGAGCCGGTGCCAGAACCAGAGCACGCCGGAAACGGGGTAGAGGAAGACGTCGAACATCGGGGATTCACTCCGTCGGAAGAGTCGGGAAGCGGACACCGACCGCCCACGTCCGACCTCGACGCACTGCTCAGGCGGTCGCGCCACCCCGTGACGGAGCCCTGGGCCGAGTCCGCCCCCGCGCGTCCGGGTCCCGCAACCGCACCGCGGAGACCAGCCGCGCCCGTTCGCGCAGGCTGATCGCCCGCACCCCGGCGGGCGCCACCGCCACCACGAGCCCCACCACGACCACGGCGCACACCACCGCGGCGGCCATCACCCCGAGGCCCACGGCGGAGGCCGCCGCCCCGGAACCCCCGGTCGTCGGCAGCACCACGAAAAGGGCAGGCAGGAACAGCGCGAGCAGCAACCGCAGGCGCATCCCCACCGAGACCATGCCGCGAGCGTACACGCGCCTGCGCGGCACGCGGCCGACTCGCGGTGGTCCCGGAGCGGCCCCGGTCCGCCTCCTGTCACCGGAAATCGACTGTTCACACACGCGACCAGGGCGGCGACACGGTCAGCGAGGGGCAGGCGTACGCGCTCCTGCTCGCCACCACCCTCCTCGCCCCGTGCGGCTGACCCGCTCCGAACCGTGATCCCACCCAGGAACGCCATGGAACCCCACGCTTTCGCCGCCTGATCACCTGCGGCGGCGGCTGACGGTTCCGGCCCACCACTCCTGGCGCCCGGGGCTGCTGGTGCCGTCCGACGGGTGAGCGCCGGAAATGGCATCCTGGAGTCGATTCCCGAGTGGAGGTTGCTTGAAATGATCTTCATCACCGCCAAGTTCGCGATCAAGCCCGAGCACGCCGACCGGTGGCCCGAACTCTCCCGCGAGTTCACCGAGGCCACCCGCGCCGAACCCGGCTGCCTCTGGTTCGACTGGTCCCGCTCCCTGGACGACCCCACCGAGTACGTCCTCGTCGAAGCCTTCCGCGACGGTGGGGCAGGCGGTGCCCACGTCAATTCCGCGCACTTCAAGGCCGCCCAGGAGACCCTCCCGCCCTACCTGGCCGCCACCCCGCGCATCGTCAACGTCGAAGCCCCCGGCACCGAGTGGTCCCTCCTCGGCGAGATGGCCGTCGACTGAGCCGCCGGGGGACGTCCACCTCGACCGTCCCCAGGGTGCGCGGCTGATCGCGGTCAACAGGCAGTCGACACCGCCCTCCGGGTCGACCGGTCCCGGCGCCGGTTGTCGTCCCACTGGTCCATCCGCGCGTCCCACGCCCGACACGTCACGGGGAACCGCCTCCGGCGGCGGCCGGGCTGGGGCATCCTGTGCCCCGGAGGTTCGATGCGCATCCTGGTGGTGGAGGACGACGACGGTGTCGCGGCGGCGGTGGTCGACGCGCTGGTGGCCCGCGGGCACGGGGTGGTGCGCGCGGCCAGGGCGGCGGAGGTGCCCGGACTGCGCCCCGGCGCGGAACTGGTGCTGCTCGACCTGACCCTCCCCGACGGGGACGGCCTGGAGGTGCTGCGGGACCTGCGCCGCGCCTCCGACGTCCCGGTGCTGGTGCTGACCGCGCGCTCGACGGAGCGGGACGTGGTGCGCGGCCTGCGCTCGGGCGCGGACGACTACCTGGTCAAACCGATCCGCCTGGCCGAACTGCTGGCCCGGATCGACGCGGTGACCCGCCGAGCCGCCGCCCGGGGCGGTGTCCCGGAGGTGGTCGAGGTGGAGGACCTGCGGGTCGACCTGGCGGCCCGGCGGGTCAGCGTCGCCGGTGCGGAACTGACGCTGACCGGCAAGGAGTACGACATCCTCGCCGCCCTGGCCCGGCGGTCGGGGGTCGCGGTGAGCAGGCAACAGGTACTGGACGAGGTCTGGGGAGACGCGACCGTGGCGGTGTCGCGGGCACTGGACGTCCACCTGGCCTCGCTGCGCACCAAGCTCGCCCGGCCCGGACTGCTGTCCACCGTCCGGGGCTTCGGCTACCGGCTCGGCCGCTGACCCACCGCAGCCCCGACCCACCGCAACTCCAGGGCCGCCACCCCACCGGCCGCAGCCCCGCCTGTCTGCCATCCCGAACCCACAGGCGCAGCCGCCGACCACCCATCACACCGCCGGCCCGTCCACCAGTCACAGGCCCGACAACCGGCCACCCCGAACCCCACCGGCGCAGCAGCCGACCACCCCACCAGCCGCAGGCTCGACTGCCAGCCACCCCGAACCCCACCGGCGCAGCAGCCCAGCCGATCACCCCCGAAAACCGCCGGCCCGACTACGGACATGCCCGGTGGGTGGAGGTCCTGCACGCAGGCCGACCACCCCCGCAACCGCCAGCCCGGCTACGCAGAGGCCCGGGTGGGTGGATGTGTTTGGCCGGGGGTGGCGATCATGTGACAGCCTGCCTGGGCGGTGGGGCATCTTTTCAGCCCCACCTGACGCACTGGAGCACATGATCGCCATAGGGGCCCCGGCCAAACACATCCACCCAGCCGGGCACCCCCACCAAGACCGGGCCTGAGCCGAAGCGCGCGGCGAAGCACATCCACCCAGCCGGGCACCCCCACCAAGACCGGGCCTGAGCCGAAGCGCGCGGCGAAACACATCCACCCCGGGCACACCCACCAAACCCCGGGCTCGAAGCACAGGCACAGGCACAGGCCGCCCGGAACAGCCGCAGCGCGAGAGTCCTAAGAAACTGTGAAGATCGGCCTGGCGCCCCCGGCCCCCCGCCTACGGTCGTCGGCACGGCAACTCCGGCGCAACGAGGAGCAGGAGCCATGGAAACGTCACCGCAGGTCGCCCCGCCCACCGGAAGGGCCAGGTTCCGCGGCCTCGGCCCGGGGCTGCTCGCCGCGGCCACCGGCGTCGGCGCCGGGGACCTGATCGCCACCATGGTCGCCGGTGCCGAGTACGGCACCCTGCTGCTGTGGGCCGCCGTCCTGGGCACCGGGCTCAAGCTCGCCCTCGGTGAGGGCGTGGGCCGTTGGCACCTGGCCTCCGGGTCCACCCTGCTCGACGGTTGGCGCAGGCTGGGCCGCTGGGCCACCGGGTTCTTCGCCGCCTACATCGTGATCTGGGGGTTCGTCTACGGCGCCACCGCCATGTCGGCGGTCGGGTTGCCGTTGAACGCGTTGTTCGGCGGTCTGCCGGTGCGCGGCTGGGCGATGATCGCGGGCGTGGTGGGGCTGGTGCTGGTGTGGTTGCAGCGCTACCACGTGTTCGAGAAGTTCATGACCGTGCTGGTGCTGTTCAAGTTCGTGTCCGTGGTGTCCATCGCGGTCCTGGTCGCCCCGGACCTGGGGAACCTGGCGAACGGGTTGGTGCCGCGGTTGCCCGAGGGCTCGACGGTGTACGTGCTGGGGCTCATCGGCGGGGTCGGCGGCACCATCACCATGGCCGCCTACGGGTACTGGATGTTCGCCAAGGGTTGGCGCGGCACCGGTTGGCTGTCGATGATGCGGCTGGACAACGCGGTCGGGTACGTCATGACCGGCATCTTCGTGGTGGCCATGCTGATCGTCGGCTCGACCGTCCTGTTCGGGCAGAACCTGACCCAGTCCGACAGCGGGCTGCTGGTGCTGGGCACGGCGCTGGGGGAGCGCTACGGCGACTGGGCGCGGCTGCTGTTCCTCATCGGGTTCCTGGCGGTGACCTCGTCGTCGCTGCTGGGGGTGTGGAACGGCGTGAGCCTGCTGTTCGCCGACCTGACGCGCACGATCCGGCTGCCGCACGGGCGCAAGGCCGACGTCGGCGCCGCCGCCGTGGTCGCCGGTGAGGAGGCCGTCGTGGAGGTGGAGCCGGAGCGGGCCGCCGGGTACCGGGCGTCGGCGGTCGAGCGGTCGCTGCCCTTCCGCGGCTACCTGCTGTGGCTGACGTTCCCGCCGATGGTGCTGCTGTTCCTGGACAAGCCGTTCGGGTTGACCCTCGTCTACGGCCTGCTCGGGTCGGTGTTCATGCCGTTCCTGGCGATCACCCTGATGCTGCTGCTGAACTCCGAGCGGATCGAGCGCGACGGCCGCTCCGGCTGGTTGTCGAACCTGCTGCTCGGCGCGTCGTCGGCGCTGTTCCTGGTGCTGCTGGTGTCGGACCTGGTGGAGCGCTTCGGCTGAGCCGGGCCCTGCCATGCTGGTGCCCGAACCGGTCCGGACAGGGGAGCCTGGTGTGCCCGACGTGGCTGACGGCTGATGCGGCGGCGACTGCTGCTGGTGCTGCTGGCGTTCTCGGTGCTCGCGGTGGCCGGGTTCGCGGTGCCGCTGCTGGGCAGCACCGCGGCGAACCGGACCGGCGAGTTCGCCCGCTCCCGGACCGCGGACCTGGCCCGCTTCGCCACCCTCGCCCAGCAGGCCGTCGTCGAGGGGTCGACGGACGTGCTGCGCGCGGCGGAGGCGGAGGACCGGCTCCGCGCGGAGGTGCTCGCGCACACCGCGGTGTTCGGTGACGGTGTGGTGGTGGTCGACGCCCGCAGGCAGGTGGTCGTGGAGGCGGGGATGGGTGCGACCGAGCCGGGGGTGGTGGCCGCGGTGGACGCCGCGCTGCGCAACCAGCCCCGGCCCGCGCCGGACGACCTGCGGCCGTGGTCGGGCGGGGACCTGCTGTTCGGCCAGGCCGTCGGCACCGGCAACCGGGTCTCCGGTGCGGTGGTGCTGCGCTCGTCGGTGGGTCCGGCGGTCGCGGACATCACCGCGCGGTGGGCGGTGGTGCTCGGGGCCGCGCTGGCGGCGGCGGCCGCGTGCGCGCTGCTGGCGGTGCGGCTGGCGCGCTGGGTGCTGCGACCGGTGGCGCAGCTCGCCGACGGCGTGCACGCGGTCACCGCGGGCCGGGAGCGCGCGCACGTCGACGTCGTGGCGGGCCCACCGGAGCTGCGCGGGCTGGCGGAGGGGTTCAACCGGATGTCCGACGCGCTGGCCGAGTCCGCCGCCCGGCAGCGCGCCCTGGTCGCCGACACCTCCCACCAGCTCCGCAACCCGATGACCGCGCTGCGGCTGCGCCTGGACGCGCTCACCGACACCGACCCGGGTGGCGCGCACGCGTCGGTGGTGGCCGAGGTGGACCGGCTCCAGGCCCTGCTGGACGGGCTGCTCGCGCTCGCCTCGGCGGACAGCGCCGCCACCGACCTCGCCGCGGCGGCCACCGACGCCCGCTGCGACGCCGCCCTGGTGTTCGCCGACCGCCTGGAGGCCTGGCACGCCGCGGCGGCCGACGCGGGGATCACCCTCGCCGGGCCCGCCGGGCCGGTCGCGGCGCTGCCGGTCCGCTGCGCGGAATCCGAACTGGCGCAGGTGCTCGACGTGCTGCTGGACAACGGGATCAAGTACGCGGGCGCGGGTGCGGCGGTCCGCTGGACGGGCTCGGTGGACGCGGACCGGGTCCGGCTGCGGGTCGCCGACGACGGCCCCGGGGTGGCCGGGGCCGACCTGCCCAGGCTCACCGACCGCTTCTGGCGCTCGGGTTCCGGCTCCGGGTCCGGCCTGGGCCTGGCCATCGCCGAGCGCCTGGTGACCGCCCGCGGCGGCCGGATGACCATCCACCCTGGACACCCCGGTCTCGTGGTGCTGCTCGACCTCCCGGCGGTGACCGGGTGAACCGGCGTTCGGCCCTGCGGCTGGGCCTGGCCGCCCTGGGGCTCGGCGCGGTCGGCGCGGGCGCGGCCGGGCTCACCGGTCGCGCGGTGGGCGGCCACCGCGGTCCGGCCCGGTCGCTCGTGGTCGCCGCGGGTGAGCCCGGCGGCTTCTACGTGGAGTTCGCCTCGCTGCTGGCCGCCCGGCTCGACGCCGACCTCGGCGCGTCCGTGCGGCCGACCGACGGCTCCCGGAGCAACCTCGAACTCGTCCACGACCGCCGCGCCGACCTGGGCCTGGTCCTCGCCGACAGCGCGGCCACGGCGACCGGGGGAGGGCCGCCGTTCCCCGCGCCCCTGCCGCTGCGCGCGATCGGCCGGGTGTACGAGAACTACATGCAGCTCGTGGTGGCCGAGGAGGACCCGGCCGGGGCGGTGGCGGACCTGGCCGGTCGGCGGATCTCCCTGGGCGCCCCCGGTTCCGGCGCCGCCCTGTTCGGCGAGCGGCTGCTCGCCGCGAGCGGCGTCACCGCCGCGGTCGACCACCGCTCGCTCACCGAGGCCGCCGCCGACCTCGCCGCGGGCAGGCTGGACGCCCTGCTGTGGTCCGGTGGCGTGCCCACCCCGGCCCTGGTCGCCCTCGCCGCCGCCCGCCCGATCCGGCTGCTCGACCTGACCGCCGCGCTGGCACCGCTGCGCTTGGCGCACGGGCCGGTGTACCAGCGGGTGGTGGTGCCGCCGGGCACCTACGGCCACCGCGCCGCCGTCGCCACCATCGGCGTCGCGAACCTCCTGCTCACCTCCCCGGCCCTGCCCGACGACGTGGCCGCGGCGGTCGCCCGGGTCCTGGTGCGCGCCGCCCCGGACCTCATCCCGCCGTCGGCGGTCGGCACGCAGTACCTCGACCTGCGCTCGCTCATCACCACCGCCCCCGTCCCCCTGCACCCGGGCGCGGCGGCGGCCTACCGCGACCTGCACGGCTGAGCGGGCCGGGACGGCGACCACCCGGCTCCGGGCGCCGTCCCGCCGCCGCGGGCGCCACGCGTTCCACCGCGGCCCTGGCCCCGCGCTGACCGGTGGGCCACACTCGGCGGTGTGTTCGACGGGTTCGCGCTGGAGCGCATCGATGTCGGCGGGGTCGTGTTGCGCGTGCGGCACGGCGGCCACGGGCCGCCCGTGGTGCTGCTGCACGGGCACCCCCGCACCCACACGACCTGGCACCGCGTAGCCCCGCTGCTCGCCGAGCGGCACACCGTCGTCTGCCCAGACCTGCGCGGCTACGGCGAGTCCGACAAGCCGCCGACCACCGCCGACCACGCGCCGTACAGCAAGCGCGCCATGGCGGCCGACGTGCGGGCGCTGATGTCGGTGCTGGGGCACGAGCGGTTCGCGGTCGTCGGCCACGACCGGGGGTCGTACGTGGCGTTCCGGCTCGCCATGGACCACCCGGCGGCCGTCACGGCCCTGGCCGTCCTCGACAGCGTCCCCATCGGGGAGGCCCTGGCCCGCTGCGACGCGAAGTTCGCCCACGACTGGTACCACTGGTTCTTCTTCGCCCAGCCGGAAATCCCGGAGCGGGCGATCCTGGCCGACCCCGACCGCTGGTACGGCGTCGGCGACCGGGCGACCCCGGAGGCGCTGGGGGCGGAGAACTTCGCCGACTTCCGCCGCGCCGTCCACGACCCCGCCACGGTCCGGGCGATGCTGGAGGACTACCGCGCGGGCCTGGGCGTCGACCGCGCCGCCGACGACGCCGACCGGGCGGTGGGTCGCGTCGTCGCCTGCCCGGTGCTGGTCGCCTGGTCCACCCGCGACGACATGGTCGACCTCTACGGCGACGTGGTGCGGGTGTGGCGGCCGTGGGCGCCGGACGTGCGCGGGGTGGGCATCGAGTCCGGGCACCACGTGGCGGAGGAGGCGCCCGAGCAGTTGGCCCGCGCCCTGCTGGGCTTCCTGGGCCCGGACCACTCCGACGGGTGACCTGGGTCGGGCGTCATGCCTGGTCAGCGTGCATCTGCCGGTCGTGCCACAAAATCTGTGCTGGCTGAGGTAGACATTGCTGGCGGTCCGGTGTAGTGTTCTTCTCGTAGCCAGAGAGACAAGGTCTGACCGGCACGGGAGATGACGGAACTGCCCGTGAAGTGAGACAAGCAGTGCAGAAGTGGGAACACCGGAAGTCGCAATATCGACAGTTGCAGTGCGAAAGTGCAGTTGAACACCGCAAGATGCAGTATCGAAGTTGCAATACCAGGCAGTTGTAGTACCGCAGTTTCAGTAATGCTGGTGAAAGTGCAGTTGCAGTACCGGCAAGTGATGTCCAGGTAATGTGAGAGAAAGGAAGGGTGGCATCATTGGATCGCCCGCGACGGTTGTCCCACGCCGTGCGGGTACCGCAGTCCCATCAGATTGGCAGGTGGTTCTCGGTTATCAACAAGCGATCCCCGGAAACGCCGTCCTCTGGACGGGCACGGGTACTTCAGTCCGGTTGCGAGACCGGTTGTCAATGGTGAAACCTGATTCCTTGCGGGCCCCGGCGCACAGCGCCGGGGCCCTTTACCCGTGCGGAGGCTCGATGATCCCAGACCAGCGAGACTCGGCCGCCCCCGGTGCGGCCGACAGGTTCGACGACGAGCACTACCCCGCCTACACCATGGGCCGGGCGGCGGAGATGATCGGGGCGACCCCCGGTTTCCTGCGCAGCCTGGGCGAGGCGGGCCTGATCGAACCGCAGCGGTCCACCGGCGGCCACCGGCGGTTCTCCCGGCACCAACTGCGGGTGGCGGCCCGCGTCCGGGAACTCGTCGACCAGGGCACCGGCCTCGACGCCGCCTGCCGCATCATCGCACTGGAAGACCAGTTGCACGAGGCGCAGCGCCTCAACGAAACCCTGCGCGAACAGCGCCCCGAGTCCCCCTGAAAGCCGCAGGTGGCGGTATTCACGAAGCTGTGGATTCCGCCACCTGACATCGGAGCGCGGGAACATGTGATCCTGCCGATTCCGCGCAAGCCTGGTCTGCGCGGGGTGGCGGTGTCAAAATACCCGGCGTGCTCAGGAAACGCCCCTCGCCCCGGGAGATCGCCCGCGATCAGTTGTGCGCCCTCTACGAGGAGATCGGATACGACTCGCCGGTCGAGCAGCGCTTGGGCCTGGGTCTGCTCGCAGCCCTCGTTGACCTCACCGATCGGTTGGAAATCATCGGCACACCGATCGAAGACTCCCCCCGCTGAGCACCGCCACCGAATTCGCCGCACCTCCCGAATGCGTGGCGTTCCTCGGTGTCAGGGCCGCGTGCCGCCGCGTCGTGCCGCGGCGGCCTCCCGGCGCAGCCGCGCGGTCTGCTCGGTGATCGAGTCCAGCCGGTCGGTCAGCTCCGGGTGGTCCCCGAGGTGCGTGCGGGCATCGCTGAGCGGGGCCAGCAGCCGCTCCGGGTCGTTGTCCCCCAGGGCCGTGCCGAGGCGGTCGGCGTGCTCCCTGGCGGTGCCGCCCAGGTCGTCGAGGCCGTGGATGTGCGCGGCCAGCGCGCGCAGCACCCCGGCGTTGTCCTGCGCCCACCGCGACACCGCCCGGTCGCCCGCCCGCTGGTCCCGGCGGGCGTGGACCCGCTGCTCACCGGTGGTCTCCTCGCCCTCGGTCGGCTGCAACCGCAGGTAGCGCCGCTCGGCGGCCTGCCTGCTGGTCACGCCCAGCGCGGGCGCCAGCTCCGCCCAGCTCGTCCCCGCCGCCCGCGCGGCCCCGATCAGCTCGGGCTCCCACCCGGCCATCCGCTCGCGCAGGTTCCGCAGCGCGGTCAACGCCCCCAGCAGCGACTCGGCGTCGGCCGTGCCCGCCCTGGCGTCGTCGAGGTCGCGCAGCAGCGCCCGGAGCACCGCGTCCGCACCCTGTGCCATGTTCGTCATCCTTTCGATGACTCTTCTGTTGTCGTCACGATGACGACAGTGTAAGTGGTGTGGTGCGGCTCGCCAACCCGCGTGGCACCGTCCCGACCGGGTGACCCCCGAGCGGTCCCGATGGCGCCGTTTGCCGTACTCGATCACGGGTACCCGGCAGGCACGGAACGTCGGGCCGACAGGCAGGCGCCCCGAGGACGTCCCACCGCCAGCCCACGACCTTCCGCGCCCGCACCGACCGCAATCCCGGGTGGTGCCGCCGGTCCGCCCGGGGAGCACGAACCCCCGACGGCCACGGGGCCACCCGCATCCCGAACCGAACACCGATGTTGGAGTGCAACTGTGCCCCCGAAGCGCCAGCGTGACCAAGCGGCTCCCAAGCCCACCAGCCCCACCGGGAAGACCGAACTCCTCGGCACGATCGGCGAGGACAACCGCGCCCAGGCGGGGGAATTCCTCACCACCGCGCAGGGCGTGCGGCTCCCGGACACCGACCACTCGTTGAAGGCCGGGCGCCGCGGACCCACCCTGCTGGAGGACTTCCACCTGCGGGAGAAGATCACCCACTTCGACCACGAGCGCATCCCGGAGCGGGTCGTGCACGCCCGCGGCGCCGCCGCGCACGGCACGTTCGTCGCCAACGGGCGGGCCGCGTCGGTCACCAAGGCCCCGTTCCTGGCGGAGAAGGGCCGCGAGACCCCGGTCTTCACCCGGTTCTCCACGGTCCTGGGGTCGCGCGGCTCGGCCGACACGGTGCGCGACACGCGCGGGTTCGCGGTGAAGTTCTACACCGCCGAGGGCAACGTCGACCTGGTCGGCAACAACATCCCGGTGTTCTTCATCCAGGACGGCATCAAGTTCCCCGACATCATCCACGCCGGGAAGCCGCACCCGGACCGGGAGATCCCGCAGGCGCAGACCGCGCACGACACCTTCTGGGACTTCGTCACCCTGCACACCGAGGCCACCCACCACGTGCTGTGGGCGATGTCGGACCGCGCCATCCCGCGCTCCTACCGGACCATGGAGGGCTTCGGCGTCCACACCTTCCGCCTGGTCAACGCCGACGGCGAGACCGCGCTGGTGAAGTTCCACTGGAAGCCGGTCGCCGGGGTGCACTCGCTGGTGTGGGAGGAGGCGCAGATCACCGCGGGCGCCGACCCCGACTTCCACCGCCGCGACATGGCCGACGGCATCGAGGCCGGGGCGCCGCTGGAGTACGACCTGGGCATCCAGGTCATGCCCGACACCGAGGACGAGACCTTCGAGGGCATCGATCTGCTCGACCCCACCAAGATCGTCCCGGAGGAGCTGGCGCCGGTCCAGATCATCGGGCGGCTGACCCTCGACCGCAACCCCACCAACTACTTCGCCGAGACCGAGCAGGTCGCCTTCCACACCGGCAACCTCGTCCCCGGCATCGACGTCACGAACGACCCGCTGATGCAGGCGCGGCTGTTCTCCTACCTGGACACGCAGCTCACCCGCCTCGGCGGACCGAACTTCACCCAGCTCCCGGTCAACCGCCCGCACGCCCCGGTCAACGACATGCTGCGCGACGGCATGCACCAGACCGCGATCCACCAGGGCCAGGCCCCCTACCTGCCCAACAGCGTCGACCAGGGCCTGCCGCGCGTGGCGGCGGAGGAGGAGGGCGCCTACGTCCACCGCCCCCGCCACATCGAGGGCGAGGCGGTCCGCGCCAACCCGGTGTCGTTCGACGACCACTTCTCCCAGGCCACCCTGTTCTACCGGAGCCTGTCGAAGGTCGAGCAGGTCCACGTCGTCGAGGCGTTCACCTTCGAGCTGGGCAAGTGCTACGAGCAGGCGATCAAGGAACGCGCCCTCTCCGTGCTGGCCAACGTCGACGAGGACCTGTGCGTCGCGGTCGCCGCGGGCCTCGGCCTGCCCGCCCCGAAGGGCAAGCCCGCCGCCGAGGTCGTGCCCTCCCCGGCCCTGTCGCAGATCCCGCCCGGCCCGGGCCCGATCACCGGTCGGGTCATCGGCATCTTCGCCGGACCCGGCGCCGACCTGGGCGGTGTCGAGAAGCTGGCCAACGCCATCGAGGCCGCAGGTGCCATCGCCAGGGTGATCGCCCCCACCGGCGGCGTCATCGCCAAGGGCAAGACCACCCGGATCGTCGAGCGCACCCTGCTCACCACCCGCTCCGTCGAGTTCGACGCGGTGGTGGTCGCCGCGGGCCTGGGCGCCTTCCGCGACATCAAGCTCACCATCCTGCTCCAGGAAGCCTTCCGCCACTGCAAGACCATCGCCGCCTGGGGCGACGGCGACCAGGTGCTGACCGCGGCGGGCATCGACACCACCGCACCCGGCATCGTGCTCGGGGACAAGCCGGTGAAGACGTTCACCGCGGACCTGATCAAGTCGGTGGGCCTGCACCGCGTGTGGGAGCGCGCCGAACTGGTGATGTCCTCCTGAGACCACCGGTGCTCGCCCGGACCCCCGGATCGGGCGAGCACCGGTGCGTCCCACCCCTTGCCCGCGACGGCGGGTTCGTCACCCGCCCACACGCCCTTCATCGCGCTCAGCACGGCGACCGCCGTCATCCCCACCGTGGCCACCACACCCTCGCGAAGGGAGTCGATGACGCGGTGGTCGGCGTCGAGCACAGGTCGTGTAAGGCGGGGTGCATGTTGCCGTTGAGCGGGCCCCGGCCTCGCCCAGGACGGGTCCGCCACCGGTCACGATGACCTCGGAGTGGGCAGGTCCGTTGTGGACACCGTGGGCCGCGAGCACGTCCTCCGCGTAGGCGATGAGCGGATCGCACACCGGGTCGTCGGGGGCGAGCAGCACGTCCCGGTCGTGGATCGGCCTGCCGTCGGGCAGTAGGTGCTTGTCGTGGCGCCGTGGGCGCGGCCGTCGACGCTCACGGTGTCCACGATGTACTCGGTGCCCGCGAGGTGGCTCTGCACCAGCACCTCGCGGACTTGGTCCGCGGCGGCCGGGCCTGCCGCGCGGACGGTGTCGACCATCTTGTGCTTGTCGCGCTGCGCAAGCGATTGCGCGGACCCGTCGGTGCGCAGCCCCAGCGCCTCGCTCATCCGGTCGGTCGGCGTGCCCCTCGTCCCCCGGGTGACCGGCGCGGAGCCGGTCACGGCGTCAGTCGCTGACCGAACTCCGGTTCTGGTAGGCCAGCTCCAGGTACTCCGGGTGCCGCCGCATCCACCCGGCGATGAACGGGCACGTCGCCAGCACCGCCGCCCCGCGCCCCCTGGCGTCGTCGAGCGCGGCCCGCGCCAACGCGCTGCCCACCCCCCGCCCCTCGAAGGCGGTGTCGACCTCGGTGTGCGGGAACACGACCAACCCCTCGCCGCGGATGTACTCCGCGAACCCGGCCACCCGCCCGTCCACCACGGCCTCGAACCGCCTCGACTCCACCACGTCCCGAACCTCTACATCAGCCATCCCGCGAACATACCCCGACCCGGACCGCCACCGCGGTCAGGGCGTTGGCCAGCGCGAAACCGGTCAGACCGGCGACCAGCACCCCGCGCCTGCCGACCCGGTCGGCCACGGCACCGCCCAGCGGCGCGCCGACCAGGTAGGCCAGTGAGAACGCGGTCACCGACATCCCCACCACCCCGGTCGACACGCCGTACTCCACCGCGATCGCGGGCAGCAGGGGGACACCACGAACAGGTCCGTCCCGATCACGAGCAGCGTCACGAACGCGACGGCGAGCGCGCCCACTCCGCCGCGACCGCCGAACTCGTCGACCGGATCGGCCCACGATCCCGCGACCGGCTCTCCGCCCTGCTGCGCGACCTGTTCCTCACCATCGACCCCGCCCCGCGCGCCGCCTCCGCCGAACCGGCAACGGCCGCCGGTCACGGGTGACCGTCTCGACGGGCGGTCGTCAACACCCACCCGCGAGCAGCGCCACCGCCTGCTGACCACCTTGTCCTTGCGTGTTCTCGGCCAGCAGGGCCAGTGCCGCCGCGGATGGGGAGCGCGGGTCCGCGCTGAACACGACCAGCCGCTGGCCGTCGTCGTCCGGCAGGGTCAGGAGTTCGTCGGACAGGGTCAGGTCGCCGACGACCGGGTGGTGGTACTCGCGGTTGTGGGAGGTGCAGCGCCGGACGGGGTGCTCGGACCACAGTGTGCGGAACTCGGTGCTCCTCCCCAGGAGTTCGCCCACGAGTTCGGCGAGGCTGCTGTCACCGGGGTGCGCGCCCAGTGCCAGCCGGACGTCCGCCACGGTGTCCTTCGCCTTCTCCGGCCAGTCGGAGAACAGCTCGCGGGTGCGCGGGTCGAGGAAGAACAACCTCGTCCAATTGGGACGGTTGTCGACGCGTTCCGGTGCTTCGCGGGGGAGGTGTCCGGCGAGGAGGGCGTGTGCGAGGCGGTTCCAGGTCAGCACGTCACCGGACCGGCCGAGCACGAGCGCCGGGAGGTGGCCGAGGGAATCGACCAGCAGTCGCACGCTGTCGCGCACGTGCTCGGGTGCGGCGCGGATGGGCGACTTGCGCCCGGGGCGGGTCAGGCTGCGGAGGTGGGTCCGCTCGTCCGGGGCCAGCCGCAGTGCGCCCGCGAGTGAATCCAGGACCGAGTCGGACACGTTGGCGCCGTGACCCTGTTCCAACCTGGTGTAGTAGCCGACGCTGATGCCCGTCAGCCGGGCCACTTCCTCGCGCCGCAGGCCGGGGACCCGCCTGCGTTCGTACGCGGGGAGGCCGACGTCCTCGGGCCTGGTCCGGGCTCTCCTCGACCGCAGGAATCCGCCGAGTTCCGATCGCTGGTCCACGCTTCGATCATGCCCTCGCCCGCGGGACTTCGCCTGCACCTGCCAGGTGCACCCACGGCGGGACCACCCCTGACCGGGTCTGGGCAGCGCCTCCGCCGCACTGCGAAGGTGGTGGTCGTCGGGCGGGTGGTCCGACTCGTCGAGGAGGGGTGGGCGGATGCGGGTGGTGGTGATCGGTGCGTCGGGCACGATCGGTGCGGCGGTGGTCGAGGCGCTGGAACCCCGGCACGAGGTGGTGCGCGCGTCCCGGGAGAGCGGCGTCCCGGTGGACATCGGGGATTCCACTTCCGTCGACCGGATGTTCGACGTCGTCGGCGGGGTGGACGCGGTGGTGTGCGTGGCGGCGCACGCGCGCTCGGTGGCGCTCGGGGAGCTGACCGGTGATCACCTCGGGGAAGCGCTGCGGGGCAAGCTGATCGGTCAGGCGATGCTGGTGTCGCGGTCCATCGCGCACCTGCGGGACGGCGGTTCCATCACGCTGACCGCGGGTGACTTCGGTCGGCAGGCGCCGGGCAGTGCGGTCGGCGTGCTGGTGAACGAGGGGTTGCAGGGGTTCGTCCGCGCGGCCGCGCCGGACTTGCCGAGGGGCCTCCGCGTCAACGTGGTCAGCCCGGGCTGGGTGCGGGAGACCCAGGTCGCTCTGGGGATGGCCGAGCTGACGGGTGTGCCCGCGCGCGTCGTGGCCCGGTCCTACGTCGAGTGCGTGGAAGGCGGGTTCACCGGCCGGAACCTCTTCCCGGCGTCGAACCGCACGCCCCCCGCGCGCGGGGGGCGGCGCTGACGCCCGCGCGACAGTCCACTTGGATCGGTCCGCCGCGCTTCGGCGAGCGGGTGCGGTCCCGGCTGCGCCAGAATGGACCCGGCCCCCGGATGGGGGAGCCGATGCCCCCAGGGAGACAGCAGAATGCGACAGGACGTCCAGATCGACACCCCCGACGGCACCGCCGAGGCCACCCTGCACCTGCCCGAGGGCGACGGCCCCTGGCCCGGTGTGATCGTGTTCCCGGACGCCGGTGGCCCCCGGGAGACGTTCCGCGACATGGCCGACCGCCTCGCCGAGACCGGCTTCGCGGTCCTGCTGCCGGACGTGTACCACCGGGCGGGCCACTGGGAGCCGTTCGACATGGACACCGCCTTCAGCGACCCGGACGAGCGCGCCCGCCTCTTCGGCCTCATGGGTGAGCTGACCAACGAACGGATCATCGCCGACGCGGGCGCCTACGCCGACTTCCTGCTGGCCCGGCCGGAGGTCGTCGGCCCCGGGGTGGGCACCACCGGCTACTGCATGGGCGGCCGGATGTCGCTGCTGGCCGCCACCGCCCTCGGTGGGAAGGTCGCCGCCGCGGCCTCCTTCCACGGGGGTCGGCTCGCCGTCGAGGACGACCCCGACAGCCCGCACCTGGCCGCGGACGGCATCGAGGCCACCGTCTACGTCGCGGGTGCCGCCGACGACAGCTCCTTCACCGCCGACCAGGCCCAGTTGCTCGACAACGCCCTGACCATGGCCGACGTCGCGCACACCGTCGAGTTCTACCCCGCCCACCACGGTTTCGCCGTCCCCGACAACTCCACCCACGACGTCGACGCCGAGAACCGCCACTGGGAAGCCCTGGCCACGCTCTACTCGACCCTGCCGCGCGGCTGAGCCGTGCGGGGCGCGGCTCAGACCGGGCAGCGGAGTTCGAAGCTGACGAGGGTCGCGTCCGGGGCGGGCAGCGGGCAGAGGAACCGGGAGTAGCGGGTGTCCTCGTCCACGTAGCGCTTGAGCCAGGGGACGATGAACCGGGTGGCCGCGGCGGTGTAGCGGATGGGGGTGAAGTGGTCGCCCCTGAGCTTGACGTAGCCCTCGTCGGGCTTGTCGCGCAGGGAGGCGTACATCGGGTCGGCGTGGCGGGCGACGGGGGCGACGGTGTCGTTGTCGGTGCCGAGGACCAGGGTGGGGACGGTGACGGTGCTGAAGTCCGGGGAGGTGTTCCACGGCGTCAGGGGGATGGCGGCCTTCAGCGCCGGGTTCCTGCTCGCGGCGATGAGGGTGCCGCCGCCGCCCATGGAGTGGCCCATGACCGCGAGGCGGTTCGGGTCGACGCGGTCCTTGACCGGGGACCGCGCGGCCAGCCAGTCCAGGCCCGCCAGGAGTTGGGTGGCGCGGGCGTCGGGCTGGTCGAACAGGAAGTTGGTCTCCAGGGTCAGCACGACGAAGCCGTGCGAGGCCAGCGTGGAGCCGTACCAGGCCACGCTGAACTCCGGGCCGAAGAAGCCGGGGCTGACGACCACCGCGCCGTAGGTGCCGTGGGAGGTGTCGGTGGGGTAGTGGACGGTGCCCCGGTTGAACGCCCGGCCTGCCTCCGACGGCACCGTCCGCTGCGCGGTGGCGAACGGGCCCCGCTGCGCCTGGATCGACTGCTCGGTCGGGTCCGGCCCCTTGGCGAACGCGCTGGTGCCCGCCACGGCCACCGGCACCGCGGCCTGCCCGGCGAACGCCTGGGGGCCGAGGAAGGCCGACGCGCCCACGGCCAGTGCCGCGGTCAGCACCGTCGACCTCTTCACGATCTCACGACGCACTGGGGCTCCCGACGGCATCAGGTGTGGTTGTGGGGTGAACCGTAGGCACTGCGGGGGCGCGCGGGAAGGTGTGCGCCGGTTCTTCGCCGAAGGTGAGTGGGAACGACGGCCGATCGGCGCTTTCCCGCCCGAAAATCACCAACCCGGCCGGGGTGACTGTCCGCGCCGGCTAGGGTGCGACCCGTGACGAGCCAGTTCAGCGCGCTGCTCCGGCAGTTGCGGTTGCAGGCGGGGTTGACGCAGGAGGACCTGGCCCGGAACTCCGGTTTGTCGGTGCGGACCGTGCGCCGGTTGGAGACCGGTGAGCGGGCGAACCCGCAGGTGGGCACGGTGCGGTTGCTCGCAGACGCGCTGCGCCTCGAACCGGACCAGCGGGCCGGGATGCTGGCCGTCGCCGATGGTCGGGTGCCGGTGGGGGACGCCCCGCCGGAGCAGGTGCGGCCGTCCGAGCCGCCCGTGGTCGTGGGTTCCCCGCCGGAGTCGGCGTTCGAGCGCCTCCTGGCGGAGGCGGCCGACGACCTCGCGCACGCGGTCGGTGCGCGCCTGGGGCGGGAGGAGGAACTGCGGCGCATCCACGACCCGTTCCCGCTGCCGGTCCGCTGGCAGGCCGCACCCGAGGGCGTGATGGACCACTGGGAGAACATCCGCCGGGCCTCGCCAGGTGCCTCGGCCGGGCCGCTGGACCTGGCCGGGCGCCTGCCGGAGATCACCGAGGTGTACCGGCGCGTCCCGTCCGGGCGGCTGGTGGTGCTGGGTCGGGCGGGGTCGGGCAAGTCGGTGCTGGCCGCGCGGTTCGTCCTCGACGTGCTGGGCACCCGCGAGCGCGGGGAGGCCGTGCCGGTCGTGTTCGGTCTCGGGTCCTGGAACCCGACCACCACCGGTTTCCGCGACTGGCTCGCCGGGCAGCTCCTGCGCGACCACCCGGGGCTGGCTGCGGCCGGTCGCGACGAGGCCGACCTGGCGACCACGCTGGTCGAGGCCGGGCGCGTCCTGCCGGTGCTCGACGGGTTCGACGAACTCGCCGCTGGCCTGCACCGGGCCGCGCTCGACGCGCTCAACGCCACGACGCTGCCGCTGCTGGTGACCAGCCGCCCCGGTGAGTACGCGGCCGTGGCCGGGGCCGACGCGCTGACCGCCGCCGCGGCGGTCCGGCTGACCGACCTCACCGTGACCGACCTGATCGACTACCTGCCGCGCACCACGCGCAAGGACGGCGACGCGACCGCGTGGGACCCGGTCCTGGCCGAGCTGCGCGACCACCCCGGCCGCCCGGCCAGCGCGAACCTGCGCACCGTCCTGACCACCCCGCTGATGGTGGGCCTCGCCCGCGCCACCCACAGCGCCCCGGCCGGGCCCGACCCGTCGGTGCTGCTGGACACCGAGCGGTTCGGCAGCCAGCACGCGCTGGAGGACCACCTGCTCGGCAGCTTCATCCCCACGGTCTACCGCGACCCGGACACCCGGTGGGACCCGGAGCGGGTGCGCCACTGGCTCGGCCACCTCGCCCGGCACCTCGACCGGCTCGGCACCCACGACCTCGCCTGGTGGGAATTGGGCGCCGGCACCCGCCGCGGCCTGCGGATGGTGATCCTGGGCGCGCTGTCCGGCCTGGTCGTCGGGCTGGTCAGCGGGCTGTTGCTCTGGCTGGTCGGCTCGCCCGCTGCCGGGCGGGAGCCGGTGAACCCGCTGCTGATCGCGGTGGAGAACTGGGTCGGCTTCGGGTTGGCCTTCGCGCTCGGCCACGGCGTCGGGCTGGCGATCGAGGGCGGCCCGTTCGCGCCCGCGCGCATCCGGCTGCGCACCCGGGGCGGGTTCCGGCGGCTGCGGGCCCGGTTCGCGCCCAGGCTCCTGGCCGGGCTGGCGGGCGGTGTCGGCGCCGGGCTGGTCCTGGGGCTGGGGAACGCGGCCGGGCACAACCCGCTGGGCATCGTCGGGTCCGGGTTCCCCGGCGGCCTCGCGACCGGCCTGGGCATGGGGGCGCTGACCGGCCTCGGCTGGGGCCTGCTGGCCGGGCTGGAGGCGCCGATGGACATCAGGTCCGCGGTGGGCCCCACCGACCTGCTGCGCACCAACCGCAGGATGGTGGTGGCCGGGTTCCTCGGGTGGGGGCTCGTCCTCGGGGTCGCGCACGTGCTGATGGTCGCCCTCGCGGTCGGGCACCTCGACCCGGCCGCGCTGCCGTTCGACCTCATGATCGGTCCGCTGATCGGGCTCGCGATCAGCACCTGCGTCACCGCGTGGGGGCAGTGGCTGGTGTTCGCCAGGGTGTGGCTGCCGCTGACCGGGCGGCTGCCGTGGTCGGTGGCGGCCTTCCTCGACGACGCGTGCAGGCGCGGGGTGCTGCGCCAGGTCGGCGCGGTCCACCAGTTCCGGCACGCCCGCCTCCAAGCCCACCTGAGCAACACCTGACCTGCGGTTTCCCGCCTGCGGACATGGATGGCCGGTCGATGTCCTGGTGGGCGGGCCCGGGTTCGCGGCACCGTTGCGCCCGTGTTCGAAACTGTCGAGGACCTGGCGGGCGCGGTCACCTCGGTGCTGAGCCCGGGCGGACCGCTCGGGACGTTGGCCCGGACCCTGACCGACGCGCTGGACAGCGTGTGGGCGGAGTTCTTCGGGACCCCGGTCCCCCCGGGCGGCACCAACTGGAACGCCTACAGCCACGAGCAACTGCACCGGATGCTCTGGGAGGGCGCCGACGTCGGTGACGTCGGGGCGGTGGCCGCCGAGTGGGGGCGCCACGGCAGCGCGCTGACCGGGTTCGCCGACGCGCTGCGCCGCGAGGCGGACGCGCTGCGCGCCAACTGGCAGGGCCCGGCCGCCGGGCAGGCCGCCGACCGGCTCGCCGAGCTGTCGGACCGGGTGTGGAACGCGGGCGCCCGGGCGAGCACGGTCCAGAAGGCGGCCGACGACGCGGGCGCCGCGCTGGCCACCGCGCGCAACACCATGCCACCGCCGCCGCCCGACCCGATGACCCTGGTGACCAGCTCGGTCGGCGCCGGACCGCTGAACCCGCTGCACGCGGTGCTGATCGGCGGCGCCCGCATCTTCACCGCCGACGCCGTTGCCGGGGTCGCCAAGGCCCAGGCGGTGGGGGTCATGCGCAATTACGAGGCGAGCCTGAACCACAGCGGCACCCAGGTCGTGCCCGCGGGCTCCGGCGCCACCACGCCCAGGTCGTACGAGGTGAGCGGGGTGGCGGAGACGGGCGCGGAGGAGCCGGTGGGGTCCCCGGGCGCGACGAGCGCCGCGTCGGCCATCGGCGCCGGGTCGTCGGTGGGCCGGGGCGGCACCGGTGGCGTGCCGTGGTCCCGGCTGGTCGGCGGCACCCCGCCCGGCTCCGGTGCGGGCGGGCTGCCCGACCCGGGCCGGACGGCCGGTGTCGGCCCGGTGCAGGGCCTGCTGGCCGCCGAGCGCGCGGCGCCGGCCGACGCCGCCGCCAAGCGCGCGGCGGGCATGGGCGGCCTCATGGCCCCGCCCGTGGGCGCCCGGCCCGCCAACGGCGACCAGGAGAAGGACCACCGCACCCGCCTGCCGAACGTGGACACCGGGCTGTTCGCGCTGGACCAGCGCGCCAGTGGTCCCGTGATCGGCGGCGCCGCAGACAAGGAGCAGGACAGTGGTTTCTAGGAAGCCGACCCAACCCGGCATCGAGGTCCTGACCGACACGCTGATCGGGCAGGTCAGGTCGCTGGTCGACATCGGCGACCAGACCGGCGGGCTGGTGGCCTCGGCCGGGCGGCTGGCCGAGCGCAGGCCGCTGCTGGGCACCTCGCCGCCCGCGCTGCACCTGGCGGCGCGGCTGCGCGAGGCGGCCGGGCCCACCGGGCTGACCGGCGAGGTCAGCGCCGCCGACGGCGAACTGGCCGGCTACCACCGGGCACTGAACGACACCGTGGGCCGCTACCAGGACGACGAGCGGGAGATCGCCTGGCGGTTCACCAGCCGGGAGACGGACAGGTGAGCGCCGCGCCCGCGACCCGCGCGGCCGCCGGGGTGGACTTCGGGCTGGTGGAGCTGGACCTGCTCGCCACCCACGCCGGTGCGCGGTTCCCGTTCCCGCTGCGGGTGCCGGAGTTCGGCCGGATCGCCGGGGAGCGGGAGGTGCTGCTGGCCGCCGCGGGGGTGACCCTGCGCTCGCGCGGGCTGGCGGGCGAGCGCGGGCCGCTCGGCATCGCGGCCGAGGTGGTCACCGCGCTGCGCCGGTACCGGGGCACGGTCGACCTGGTGCTGGCGGGCCCGGATGGGGCGGTCGGCGTCGTCGGCGTGGTCTACCGGTCCTGGGCGCTGATCTGCGCCCAGCGGTTCACCGGCGACCCGGCGACGAACGGGGTGCGCGTCCGACGGGTCGCGCAGAACACCCTGGCCGAGGAGCTGCTGCGGCTCGTGCCCGAGGTGGAGGCCGCCGTGACCATGCCGATCACGGTCCCGCCGGACGGCTCCGACCCCGCCGCGCTCGACGAACTCGGCCTGCTGCTGCCCGAGCTGACCGGTGCGGGCCAGCTCGGCGCGAACCGCCGCGCACCGCTGCCCGCCACCGCCAGGGCAGGCACCGAACTGTCCTGGTTGGACGGACCACGCGGCCGGGTGCGGGTCGACCGCGCCGAGGACGGGTGGAGCAGCGTCAACTCGTTGCGGCACAGCGACCTGGGCCTCGCGCTCACCGCCTGTGCCACGATCGCCGGAAGGGAAGACGATGGGTCCTGAAGAGTGGCTCGCGCAGTACGACAAGCGCCTGACCGAGGTGGCCGCGCGCGCCGAGGAGGCCGACGCGCGCCTGCGCAGGGTCGGCGCCACGGCGGCCTCGCCGCGCGGTGAGGTCCGGGTGAGGGTCGGCGCAGGCGGCGTCCTGGAGGACCTCACCCTCACGCCCTCGGCCCGCACGCTCGAATCCGACGAGCTGGCGCGGCTGATCCTCGACACCACGCGCAAGGCCCGGCACGCGGCGAGCGCGCAGATCGCCCGGATCTCCGAGGAGTGCTTCGGCGAGGGCCCCGCGCTGGAGGTCATCAAGCAGCACCTGCCCGCGGGCGCGCGCCCGACCGGCGACCGCGACGACGACGACTACTTCGCCAACCCGCCGGAGATCACCCGATGACCGAGAACCCGATGACCCGGTTCGACGTCCACGCCGACCAGTTGCACGGGCACGCCCGCAGCGTCGACGACGTCGCCGACCGCCTCTCGGCCATCGGCGGCGGGCTGCCCAGCGGCCTGGCCGACCTCGCCCTCGGCCTGTTCGCCCAGTTCCTCGCCACCGGCCTGCAAGGCGCCATGACCCGGACCGCCAACACCATCACCAGCGCGTCGTCCTCGGCCGCCGAGGTGGGCGCCGGGATCACCCGCACCGCGGCCGACTACCAGCACACCGACGAGGACAACTCCTCCGCGCTGACCCGGGAGTACCCCTGATGCCCGACACCGACACCGCCCGGATGGTCACCGAACTCCAGGCGACCGACGCCGCCGTGCGCGCCAAGGGGTGGGTCGCCCCCGGCCTCGGCGTGCCGGGCGCCCCACTGGGCCTGCTGGAGACGGCGTTCAACCCGCTCGGCGGCCTCGCCGCGGCGGGCCTGGGCTGGTTCATGCCGCTCGTGTCGTTCCTCGGCGAGGGCCTGACCCAGCTCCAGGGCGGCAACGGCAGCTCGGTCTCCGCAGGCTCCCGGGACTTCGGCGACGCCGGGCAGAGCATCGGCGGGGTGGCCGAGGAGTACCGGCAGTCGGCCACCACCCAGACCGCGGGCTGGACCGGGGCGGCCGCCGACGAGTACCGGCAGGCCGCGAACCAGCACGCCGACGGCATCGCGGGCCTGGGCGAGGCGAGCACCGGGGTGGGCAGCGCGATCATCGGCGCGGGCCAGGTCGTGGCCCAGGCCATCGCCGAGGTCACCGAGCTGATCGCCGAGGCCGTCGCACAGATCGTCCCCATCCTGACCCAGGCCATCGCCAGGGCCGGGGAGACCTTCGGCCAGAGCGTCGTGGAGGCCATCCCGCCGTGCGTGGGGATCGCGGTGGAGTACGCGCTGCGCATCGCCGCGAAGCTGGCGGCGCTGGTGGCCAGCGGGGAGAACCTGATGAAGCTGGTGCAGGGCGGCATGGCCGTCGTGGAGCTGATCGAGCAGGCGCTGTCGGGCATCAGCGGGCAGAGCGTCAGCGCCGAGAACCAGGCGGCGGTCGGCGGCGGTCAGCAGGGGGGAAGCGGAGCCGCGAGCACCGCCGACGCCGTGGAGGAGGCAGCCGGGACCGGGAACACCGCGGGCAGCAACGCATCCGCGGCCCAGAAGTCTTCGCCCGGTGGCGGTGCGCCCTCGTTCGAGGGCGCGACCGCGCCGAGCGGGGCACCCGCGCCGGGTGGCCCGTTCGCCCCGATCGACGCGCCCGCGCCGAGCCGGGTGTCCATGCCGAGCGCCCTGGGCGCCTCGCCGGACTCCACCACCCGGCTGTCGGGCCTGGTCCCGCCGCCCCACAGCGGCGTCCCGGCGACCTCCGGCCCGGCAGCCCACGGCGGCGGGGTGTCCACTGGCGGAGCGGGGGTTCCCACCACTGCCCTCAGCGGTGGCGTTCCGCTGGGCGCCAACGGTTCGACCCCCGTTCCCGGTGCCAGGGTCGGCACCGGGCGCGACACCGGTACCGCCCGCCCGGAGAACAGGCAGCAGCCGGTGCGGACCCCCGGAGCCGGTGGTGGCACGCCGGGCGCCGCACCGATGGGTGCTGTGGGCGGGGCCAGGCCCGCCGGTGAGCCCGACAAGGAGCACCAGCGCAAGTACACCGTGGTCCAGGAGCACGAGGAGGCCCTGAGGGTCGCACCCCAGGTCATCACCGGGTCGGACTAGCGCACCGGACCGGGGGAGTCCTCCATGCCCCGGAGCTCCCCCGGACCGTGTCCACTGAGGACGTTCAACGGGGAGCGTCGTCGGGGTGCGCGCGGGGAGCCAGCTCGGCGAGCACCGCCCGGATCGCCGGGCTGGCACCCGCGCTGCGCCGCCAGGTCGCGTGCACCTCGCGCTTCGGCGGTCGCCGCAGCGGTCGGGACACGAGCCCTTCCCCCAGCGGCGGGCGGGCGACGCGGGGGATCAGGGCGAGGACCCGGTCCGAGGCGACCAGCGACAACTGGGTGGAGAAGTCGTCGACCAGGTGGCGCACGTCGGGGTCTTCCGGCGCGTCCGCGAACAGCCGCCGGAACCACTGGTGGCACACCGTGCCGGGCGGGCTGGTCACCCACGGGTGGCCTGCCAGGTCGGCGCTGGTCAGTGGCCGGTCGAGCTGCGCGAGCGGGTGCCCCCGCCCCATCACGACGTCGCCGACGTCGGTGTGGACGTGGCGCCGGGTCACCGACGCGGGCAGCGGGGCGGGCAGCCCGTCGGCGTCGTGGACCAGGGCGAGGTCGGCGGTCCCGGCGTCGACGGCGCGCAGGGCCTGGTCGGGGTCCTGCTCGGTGATGTGCACGCGCAGGTCCGGGCAGCGCGCCGAGAGCCGGGGGAGGACCGGTGCGAGCAGCCCGCGGATGGCCGTCGAGAAGGCGGCCACGCGGAGACTGCCGCGCGCCGCGCCCTCCGCGACCGACCGGCCCGCCTCGGCGCAGCGCTCCAGCGCCTGGAACACCTCCGGGGTGGCCTCGACGACGGCCCGACCGGCCGGGGTGAGCACGACCCCGCGCCCCGCCGGGGCGAGCACGGGCACCCCGACCTGCTGTTCCAGCCTCTTGATCTGCTGCGACACCGCCGAGGCGGTGAACCCGAGCTCGTCGGCCGCCCGCGCCAGCGTCCCGAGGGCGGCCACCGACCGCAACGCCCGCAGCGCGCCGATTTCGATCATGAAGCCAGGCTACGCGGTACCGGTGAAAAAGCATCGCTGGAGCGCGGGTGTCGACGCGGGCACGATCGCGGCATGACCACTGCGCGACACCCGGCCGAACTGCTCTTCGGCACCAACCTGGTCGCCATGGTGACCCCCATGCGACCCGACGGCGCGATCAGCGAGCCGGGGCTCGCCCGCCTCGTCGACCACCTGCTGGGCACGGGGTGCGACGGCATCGTCGTCGCCGGGACCACCGGCGAGGCGCCCACCCTGACCGACGCCGAGACAGCCGACCTGATCCACGCCGTGGCGGCCCGGGTGGGAGGCCGGGCCCGGGTGATCGCCGGGGTCGGCACCAACGACACCGCCACCAGCACCCGCCGGGCCCGCCAGGCCGAGGCCGCCGGAGCCGACGCCCTGCTGCTCGTCTGCCCCTACTACTCCAGGCCGACCCAGGCCGGGATCGTGGCGCACTGCCTGGCGGTGGCCGACGCCACCGGACTGCCCGTGATGCTCTACGACGTCCCCGCGCGCACGGGCACGGCCATGGCCGCCGCCACGCTGGTCGAACTCGCCCGCCACCCCCGCATCCGCGCGGTCAAGGACGCCAAGGGCGACCTGTTCGAGGCGATGTCCGTTCTGGCGGACACCACCCTGGCCTACTACTGCGGCATCGACGAACTGAACCTGCCCCACCTGGCGTGCGGCGCCACCGGCGTGGTCAGCGTCGTGGGCAACGTCGCCGCCGACCGCAACGCCGAGTTGATCCGCGCCGTCCGCGACGGCGACCTCGACGCGGCACGGGCGATCCAGGTCTCCCTGCTCCCGCTGACCGACGCCGTCATGCGGACCTCCCAGGGGGCCGCCATGGCCAAGGCGGCGCTGGCCGACCTCGGGATCATCCCGCACGCGGCGGTGCGCCCCCCGCTGCTGCAACCACCGGCCGAGGACCGCCTGCGGCTGGCGGACGCCCTGGCTGCGGAGTCGGGGGGTCAGTTGAACAGGCTGGTCCAGTAGTCCCAGAAGGCGATCAGCACGAGGATCACGATCACCACGTACCACAACGCCAGGACCGCGCTGTGGACGGTGCGCAGCGGTGCGAGCACGGGCCAGGTGTCCAGGGCGGTGTACCAGAACAGCGGGATCATCACGATCCACACGACGAGGCAGTACGGGCACAGCGCGTGGATGTCGTAGAGGCTGGAGGCGATGAGCCAGTGCACGAACACCACACCGAACGTGGTGCCGACCGCGAGCCCGACCCGGTACCAGCGCGGCGGGTCGAACCCCGCGAGCCCCGCCACCCCGGTGGTGACGACGACGGCGAAGGCGGCGATGCCGATGAGCGGGTTGGGGAAGCCGAACACCCCGGCCTGGGCGCTGTCCATCACCGACCCGCAGGAGATGACCGGGTTCAGCGAGCAGATCGGCACGTAGGTGGGGTCGCCGAGCTTGGCGATCTTCTCCAGCGTCAGCGCGATCGCGGCGGCGAGGCCGAGGCCGCCGCCGACGGTGTAGAGCCAGGCCAGTGCGCGGCTCATCCGGCGAGCCTCGCGTCGATCGCCGCGCGCAGCTCCCGGTCGACCTCGCCCGCGGTGCTGCCCCGCGGGTCGAACTTCTCGCCGTTGATGAAGAACGTGGGCGTGCTGTCCACACCGAGTTTCGTGCCGTCGGCGACGCCCTGGTCGATGATCGCCTGCACCTCCGGGGAGGCCACGTCGGCGCGGAACCGGTCCAGGTCGAGCCCGGCCGCGGTGGCGAACTCCTCGAACCTGGCGGTGGCCCGGGGGAGGTCGTCGCTCACGGACTTCCCGTCCTCGGTCAGCGCCCAGGACGCGTACCCGTCGTAGAGGGCGTGGTACATCTGCGCGTACTTGCCCTGCTTGCCCGCGCCCTCGGCGGCGCGCGCGGCGGGGACGGCGAGCGGGTGGCTCTGGAGCGGGAAGTTCCGGGGGACGAAGGTGAACCGCCCCGCGTAGTCCTGCTCCAACTTCTTGGTGATGTTCGCGTAGAACGAGGCGCAGGCGGGGCACTGGAAGTCCAGGAACTCCACCACGGTCACCTTGTCACCGGCCACCTGGGACAGTGTGTGGCTCCCCGCGGGGCGCAGGGTCTCGTCCGACCCGCCGCCGCTGTTGTCGGAGCGGTTCGCGAGCAGCACGATCCCGATCACCGCGATGGCGACCACGACGACGACGGCGGTCAGGATCACGTTCAGGGACACGCCGCGGCGCGCGGTCACCGGATTGCGGGTCTTGCTCGGCATGGGGGTGGGTCACCTTCGATAGGGGCG
The DNA here is from genome assembly GCF_003182415.1 of Actinokineospora spheciospongiae. Taxonomy (NCBI): domain Bacteria; kingdom Bacillati; phylum Actinomycetota; class Actinomycetes; order Pseudonocardiales; family Pseudonocardiaceae; genus Actinokineospora; species Actinokineospora spheciospongiae. The sequence continues at coordinate 630,581 of NZ_QHCP01000005.1, forward strand.
GGGGTCTCACCGAGTGAGTCGGATGGGAACCGGAGTAGTTCCGGGAACCATTCACCCTTTCCGGGCGACTCATGTGGGTGTGAGGGTGGACAAGGCCGTCGTCGTTTCGGCGTGCGCAGGCGCGGTGCTGAGCGCGGCGGTGGTGCTGGCGGCCGGTGACGTGTACGCGCTGCTGGGCGACAGCGACCCGGGCCGGTCCGCGGCGCTGCTGTTCGGGGTGCTCCGGTTCGTCGCCGACGCGGCCGGTGTGGTCGTGGCGGGGGCGCTGGCCTTCGCCGCGTTCGTCGTGCCCGCGCGCCGGGGGGCGGTGCTGACCGCCGACGCCTTCGGCGCCACGCGGATCGCCGCCGCGGCGGCCCCGGTGTGGGTGCTGGCCGCGCTCGGGGCGGTGCCGCTCTCGGCCGCCGACGCCACCGGGCAGACCCCGGGGGTGGTGTGGCGCAACCTGGCGGCGCTCGTGGCCGCCACCGAGGAGCCGAAGGCGTGGCTGGGCGTGGCCGCCGTCGCCGCGGTGGTGGCGTTGGGGGTCAGGATGACGCTGACCTGGTCGACGACCGTCCTGTGGTTCGGGGTCGCGCTGGCGGGGCTGCTGCCGCCGGTGGTGGTGGGGCACGTGTCCGTCGGCGCCTGGCACGACCTGGCGACCGACGCGATGGTCTGGCACATCCCGGCCGCCTCGGTGTGGGTCGGGGCGCTCGTCGCCCTGCGCTCGCACCTGCGGCGCCGGGGTTCCGCGGACCGCGGGCAGGTGGTGCGCCGCTACCACCGGCTGACCTCGGTGTGCCTGGTGGTGCTGGTCCTCAGCGGAGCGGTGCCCGGCCTCGTCCTCTCCCGTGGGCAGTTCTCCGGTTACGCGGCGCTGCTGCTGGTCAAGGTCTCCGTGTGCGCCCTCGTCGTCGTCGGGCGCCGCCTGCTCGGTTCGCGGTGGCCCCTCGCCGTGGAACTGGTCGCGCTCGGCGTGGCCCTGGGCGCCTCGATCGGACTCGGCCACCTGGTGCCGCCCGCGTTCACCGGCCGGTCCGCCTCCGTGCACGAGACGATCCTGGGGTACGGGCTGACCGCGCCCCCGACCGCGGCGGGCCTGCTGTCCGGCGCGCGCCCGGACCTGCTGCTCGGTCTCGGCGCGGTGCTGCTGGCCGCCGCCTACCTCGCCGGGGTGCGGGTCCTGCGCCGCCGGGGGCACCGCTGGGCCCCCGGCCGGACCGCCGCGTGGCTGGCCGGGTGCGCGGTGGTCGTCGTGGCGACCTCCTCCGGGGTCGGCAGGTACGCGCCGGGGACGTTCAGCCTGCACATGGTGGCCCACATGTCGCTGAACATGTTCGGCCCCGTGCTCCTGGTCCTGGGTGGACCGATCACCCTGGCCCTGCGCACGCTCCCACCCGGTCCGCGGGCCTGGCTGGTGGCCCTCACCCACTCCAGGGCCGCGCGGCTCGTCGCGCACCCGGCGGTCGCCTCGGTCGTGTTCGTCGCGTCCTACTACCTGCTGTACTTCTCGGACCTGTTCGGCGCGGCCATGCCGTACCACTGGGCGCACCAGGTGATGAACCTGCACTTCCTGCTCTCGGGCTGCGTGTTCTTCTGGCTCGTCATCGGCGTCGACCGGCCCCCGCGCCCGCTGCCGCACCTGGCCAGGCTCGGGATGCTGTTCGCGGTCATGCCCTTCCACGCGTTCTTCGGCGTCATCCTGATGAACTCCTCGACGGTGGTCGCCGAGACGTACTACCGCTACCTGTCCCTGCCGTGGGTGCCCGACCTGCTCGCCGACCAGCGCCTCGGCGGCGCCGTCGCCTGGGCCGCGGGGGAAATCCCGATGCTGGTGGTCGTCATCGCGCTGCTGCGGCAGTGGGCGGCGGCCGACCGGCGCGAGGCCACCCGCACCGACCGCCACCTCGACGCGGGCCGCGACGACCGGCTCGACGCCTACAACGCCATGCTCGCCGACCTCGCCGGGCGACGGCACTGACCAGCTCCGGGAAGCAGACGATGACCTCAGGACCGACCGGCGCACCGGTCGAACTGGCCGTGTCCGGCATGACCTGCGCCGCGTGCGCGTCCCGCGTCGAGCGCAAGCTCAACAAGCTCGCCGGGGTCCGCGCCTCGGTCAACTACGCCACCGAGCGCGCCGTCGTCCACGTGCCCCCGGGCCTCGGCGACGGCGACGTCATCGACACCATCCGCAAGGCGGGCTACGACGCGCGGGTCCGCCCCAGGGCCGAGGACGACCGCGCCGCGCACACCGCCGCGATCACCGACCTGCGGCGCAGGCTGCTCGTGGCCGCGCTGCTGGCGATCCCGCTGGGCAACCTGTCGATCACCCTCGCCCTGGTGCCCGGCCTGCGCTTCCCCGGCTGGGAAGCCCTGTGCGTGCTGCTGGCGCTGCCCGTGGTCGCCTACTCCGCCTGGCCCTTCCACCGGGCGGCGCTGCGCAACCTGCGGCACGGTTCGTCCAGTATGGACACCCTGGTCTCCCTGGGGGTGCTGGCGTCCTTCGGTTGGGCCGCGTGGTCGTCGTTCGCGGGCGGCTCCGCCCCCGGCCACTGGCTGGGCTTCGGCACCACCGCGGCGGGCGCCGACGCGGTCTACCTGGACGTCGCGGCCGGGGTGACCACCTTCCTGCTGGCCGGGCGCTACTTCGAGAACCGGTCCCGGCGCAGCGCGGTCGACCTGCTCACCGCCCTCGCCGGGCTGGCCGTCAAGGACGCCCGCGTGCTCCGCGACGGTGTGGAGCACGTGGTGCCCGCCGTCGAACTGCGGGTCGGAGACGTCGTGGTGGTCCGGCCCGGCGAGGGCATCCCGGTGGACGGCGAGGTGGTCGACGGCTGCTCCGCGGTCGACGCGAGCGCCGTCACCGGCGAGTCCGTCCCCGCCGAGGTCACCCCGGGGGACCGGGTGGTGGGGGCGACGGTCAACACGACCGGGCGGCTCGTCGTCCGCGCCACCGGCGTCGGCGCCCACACCCAGCTCGCCCAGATGAGCGCCCTGGTCGAGGAGGCGGCGCAGCGCAAGGCGTCGGTGCAGCGCCTGGTCGACCGGGTGTGCGCGGTGTTCGTCCCGGTCGTGCTGGTCGTGGCGCTGACCACCCTGCTCGGGTGGCTGGCCACCGGCAACGGCGCGCGGGAGGCGTTCACCGCGGCGGTGTCGGTGCTGATCATCGCCTGCCCGTGCGCGCTGGGGCTGGCGACGCCGACGGCCCTGATGGTCGGCGTGGCCAGGGCCGCCCAGCTCGGCATCCTGATCAAGGGCCCGGACGCGCTGGAAGCGACCCGCATGGTCGACACCGTGGTCCTCGACAAGACGGGGACCGTCACCACCGGCCGCATGGCCGTGGTCGACACCGCGTCCTTCACCGGGGCACCCGAGGCGGACGTCCTGCGCCGGGCGGGCGCGGTGGAGGCGGCCTCGGAACACCCGGTCGCCGCGGCGATCACCGCCGCGGCGGACGACCCGCCCGCCGCCGTGACCGGGTTCGAGGCGCTGGTCGGCGCCGGGGCCCGCGGGGTCGTGGGCGGGGTGCGGATCACGGTCGGCACCGCCGCGCTCATGGCCGAATCCGGCATCACCATCCCACCCGCGGCCCACCGGTGGCTCGGCACCACCGGTCCCGCCACCGCCGTCCTGGTCGCCGAGGGGGGTGCCGTCACCGGCGGGATCGCGGTCCGCGACACCGTCAAGCCCACCGCTGCCGCCGCCGTGGCCGACCTGCACCGCCTCGGACTCCGCACCGTCCTGCTCACCGGCGACAACGAGGTGGTCGCCCGCGCCGTCGCCGCCGAGGTCGGCATCCCCGAGGTCCTGGCCGAGGTCCGCCCGGTCGACAAGGTCGCCGCCGTGCGGGAACTGCGCGCGGCCGGGCACCGGGTCGCCATGGTCGGCGACGGCGTCAACGACGGCCCGGCCCTGGCCGCCGCCGACCTCGGCCTGGCCATGGCCCGCGGCAGCGACATCGCCACCCACGCCGCCGACGTCGTCCTGGTCCGCGACGACCTCACCGCCGTCCCCGAGGCCATCGCCCTGGCCAACCGCACCCTCACCACCATCCGCGGCAACCTCGCCTGGGCCTTCGGCTACAACGTCGCCGCCATCCCCCTGGCCGCCCTCGGCCTCCTGAACCCCCTCATCGCGGGCGCCGCCATGTCCCTGTCGTCGGTGCTCGTGGTCTCCAACAGCCTGCGCCTGCGCAACCACCGCCCGTCCCGGTCGCGGTCGGACCGGCCGCGAGTGTAGGTTGATCGCCTTCGATCGCTGGGGGACCGTGACCGCCGGTTCGAACGGGCACCCCCGGTTGGGAGGCGATTGCGCTGCCTGGGATCGTCTGCGTGCACGGCATCGGCCAGCAGCTCAAGGGGCAGGAGACGATCCGCGCGGAGTGGTCTTCCCGCCTGCGCGACGGTGCGCGGCTGGCGGCGAGCGGCCCGGCCGGGACCGAGGTCGCCGAGCGCCTGTCCGACACCGACATCGGGTTCGCGTTCTACGGCGACGCCTTCCGCCGGCCGGGGCAGACCCTGGGCGTCGGCGATCCGCTGCCGACCGCGGCCGACCTGACCGAGTACGAGCGGGAACTGCTGTCCGAGTGGTGGCGGGTCGCGGCCGAGACCGACCCCGCCGTCGTCCGGGCCGACGAGCGGACACTCGTGCGCGCGCCCCGGGCGGTGCAGACCGCGCTGCGGGTCCTCAGCGGCTCGGCGTTCTTCGCGGGCCTCTCCGAGCGGGCGATGATCGGCAACCTCGTCCAGGTCCGGCGCTACTTCACCGAGCCGCAGACGCGGGCCGCGATCCAGCAGCGGGTCGCCGACTCCGTGGACGGCGGCACCCGGGTCATCGTCGCGCACTCGCTGGGGTCGGTCATCGCCTACGAGGCGCTGTGCGCGCACCCGGAGTGGCCGGTCCGGGCGCTGGTGACCCTGGGCTCCCCGCTCGGTGTCCCGAACCTCATCTTCGACCGCCTCCGCCCGGCGCCGGTCGCCGCGGCGGACGGGCGGCGCCGGGGTGCTTGGCCGGGGTCGGTGTCGGCGTGGGCCAACGTCGCCGACGCCGGTGATGTCGTCGCGCTCGTGAAGGACCTGCGACCGCTGTTCGGCCCCCGCGTGGTCTCGTCCATCGTCCACAACGGAGCCAAAGCGCACGACGTCCGGCCCTACCTCACCGCGCCGGAGACCGGGCGCGGCATCCTGGCGGGCCTCGTCGGCGACGTGCCCGAGAGCGACCATGGCGGCTGAGCGGCCGACGGGAGCGGCCCCCGGCGCCCGCCGGTACCTGCTCACCGGGGTCGTCCGCCACTACCGGCACGACGAGTCCCTGAACCGGGACGGGCTGATCGACGACCAGCGCCGCGTCGTGGACTTCTTCGCCGAGTTCGACTACGAGCACCTGCCGGTCATCCCGGAGAACCCCACCCGCGCGGAACTCCTGGATGCCCTGCGCGAGTTCTCCTTCCACGGCGAACGCCGTCCCGACGACTTCGTCGTGCTCTACCTGGCGGGCCACGGTGATGTGCTCCCCGGCGGCCCCTACGGCGGCGACCTCGCCCTGCTGATGGCCGACGTGGACCCGCTGGACATCCGGCCGAGGTCGGTCAAGATCACCGAAGTGGCCGAGTCCATGCTCGCCGAGACCAGGGTGCACCGGCTGCTGCTCGTCGTGGACGCCTGCTTCTCCGGTCAGGCGGCGGTCGACTTCACCCGCGCGATCGGCGGTTACTCCGGCGACGAGACCGACCTCGACCTCACCGGGGAGCGCTACGGGCACGCGGTGATCGGCGCGACCCTGCCGAACCAGTTGGCCACCCAGGGCGTCTTCACCCGGGCGCTGACCGACGCCCTGCGGGACCTGCGGGAGAGCAGGGGCCCGCAGGCCCCGATCAGCCTCGACGACATCCAGGTCGAGCTGCACCAGCGCATGCCTCCCGCGCAGCGGACCAACTTCGCCCTGCTCGCCAGGCGCAGCAGCGGAATCCCCGACTTCCTGTCCGGCCCCGACCGGCGCCCGGCCGCGCGCCCGGCCGAGCCGAAGAGCAGGCGCAGGCTGCGCGAGGAGGAGCTGCGGGAGAGGTTCTTCCCGCACGTCGGCGAGTTCGTCGGTCGGGTCGAAGCCAGGCGGGAGGTCGTCCGGTGGCTCGCCGACCCCGCGGACGGGTCGCCGATCGTCGTCGTGGGCGACCCGGGGTCGGGCAAGACGACCCTGCTGGGCTGGCTCGCCGCCGTGTGCCACCCCGAGTACGCGCCGATGGCCGCCCGCGACGGGCACCCCACGCCCGGGATGGGCGCGATCGACGCCGCGGTGCACGCCGGGGGCCGGACGGGGGTGGACGTCCTGGCCGCGATCGCGGCGGCCGGGGGGATCGCGGGGATCGACGAGGAGGCGGGGCCGCACGCGGTCATGCCCGCGGTCCTGGCGGAGCTGCGCGACCGCGAGACGCCGCTGGTGGTCCTCGTCGACGCCCTCGACGAGGCGTCCCAGCCCACGTCGCTGGTCGAGGACGTCCTCATCCCGCTGAGCACCGGCTGCGCGGGCCGCGTCCGGCTGCTGCTCGGTGCCCGACCGCGGGTCCTGGCGGGCTTCGCGGGCACCGCGCACGTGCGGGTCGACCTCGACTCGCCCCGGTTCGCCGATCCAGGCAGCCTGCGGCGGGTGGTGCGCAGGCGCCTGGTCCGCAACCGGGAGGGGCTGGACGAGGACCGGGTCGAAGCGGTGACAGCCGTGATCGCCGAGGTCGCGGGCCGCTCCTTCTACCTGGCGTGCCTGGTCGCCGACAAGCAGGGGGCGTCGGACGGGCTGCCGGACCCCGCCGACCCGGTCTGGCGGTCGAGCCTCCCGCGCGACACCGGCACGGCGATGCGCGAGGACCTGGTCGGCAGGCTCGGCGGCGGCGCCGAACGGGCCATCGACCTGTTGCGCCCCCTGGCCTACGCCCAGGGCGGTGGGCTGCCGTGGGAGGCGGTCTGGCTCGCCCTGGCGAACGCCCTGGACCCCGGGGGCGGCCACCGGGCCACCGACCTGCTGGACGTCCGGGGCAACGCGGCGTCGTACGTGGTGCCTGCCGGGCAGTTCGACGGCAGGGCGCTCTTCCGGTTGTTCCACAAGTCGCTGGCGGACCTCCTGCTCGCGGGCCGCGACGAGGTCGAGGACGAGCGCCGGATCGTCACGGCCCTGGTCGCGGGCGTGCCCAGGCACGACGACGGGACCCCGGACTGGGCCGCCGCGCACCCGTACGTCCGGACCCACCTGGTCGGGCACGCGGTCCGGGCGGGGCGCATCGACGAACTCGTGCGGCTGCCCGGGTTCCTGCTCGTGGCCGAACCGGTGCGGCTGCTCTCCGCCCTCGACCGGACGGTCGCCGCGCCCGCGCGCGCGGCGGCGAACGCCTACCGGCGGGCGCTCCCGGCGCTGCGCGCGCACGGTCCGCAGGAGGGCCCGGCCCACCTGGGGCTGGCGGCGCGCTGCGTCCGCGCCGACCGGTTCGCCGACGCCATCGCGGTCGACCACGCCTCCTGGCGGGCGCGCTGGGCGGCCTGGCAGCCACAGCACCCGCACGTGCCGATCAGGGTCTGCCATGGCGCGATCAACGCCGTGGCCGTCGCCGCGGTCGACGGGCGCCACCTGGTCGTCTCGGGGAGCGAGGACGGCGTGCTGCGGGTGTGGGACGGGCAGACCGGCGCGCTGTTCCGGCAGCCGGTCACCGCGCACGCGGACGCGGTCAACGCGCTGGCCGTCACCAGGTCGGGCACCAGGCAGGTCATCGTCTCCGCGGGCTCGGACGCGCGGGTGACCGCGTGGGACCTGAAGACCGGCGAGCCCGTCGGCCGTCCCCTGCGCGCCCACACCGGCGGGGTGCGGGCAGTCGCCGTGGTGGTCCTGGACGGCGAAGCGGTGGTGGTCTCCGCCGGTGACGACCTGGCCGTCCGCGTGTCCCGCCTGGGCACCGACGAGCTGCTCGGCCCGCCGTTGCGCGGTCACCGGCACCCCGTCACGGCCATCGCCTGCGACCCGGGGGGCACCACCGCGGCCTCCGCGGACGAGGGGGGCCGGGTCCTGGTCTGGGGCCTGTGGGACGACACCCCCACGCCGGTGGAACTCAACCACCCGCGGTCGGTCCGCACCGTGGGGTTCGCGGAGGTCGATGGTCACCCGGTGGTGGTGACGGGCTGCCACGACACCAAGATCCGGGTGTGGGACCCGCGCACCGGTTCGCTGGTCCGGGAGCCGATCACCGGGCACAGCAGGGCGGTGCTGTCCGTGGCGGCGGGTGTCGTCGGCGGGCGCCCCGTGGTGGCCTCCGGCAGCGCGAGCGGCACGATCAGGGTGTTCGACCGCGCCACGCACGCCGAGGTGGGCGACGCGATCACCGGGCACAGCGGTCCCGTGCGGGCGCTCGCGTTCGCCACCTTCGGCACCCGCCCGGTGGTGGTCTCCGGGTCGGCCGACGGCACCGTCCGGATCTGGGACGTCGGGGCCCCGGACCTCGACGGCGACCCCTTCGCGGGCGCCCAGCCCGCGAGCCAGGCCCTCGCGGTGACCACCCTGGACGACTGCCCCGTGGTGATCGCGGGCGGCACCGGTTCCACGGTGCGGGTGTGGGACCTGGAGACCGGCATCACCATCCGGCGGGCCTACGCGGGGCACCGCAGGACGGTGACCGCCGTGGCCGCGGCGCGCACCGGTTCCCGCCACGTCGTGGTCAGCGGCGACGCGGGCGGCGAGGTGCACGTCTGGGACCTGGTGCCGCCCGGCTCGGCCGCCCGGCACACCACCCACCGGCAGCGCGTGACCGGCCTCTGCGTCGCCGAACTCGCCGGGGAGGCCGTCGTGGTCTCGGGGAGCCTGGACCGCACCGTGCGCGTGCGGTCCCTCGCGAGCGGCGCGGAGGTGGGGGAGCCCTACCGGGCGAGCGGGTCGGCGGTGCGCTGCCTGGCGGTGGGGCGGCTGGGCGCCGCGACGGTGGTGATCACCGGGGAGGACCGGGTGGTCCGGGTCTGGGACCTCGCCACCCGCACCCCGGTCGGCCGCCCCTTCGCGGAGCACGAGGGCAACGTCTCGACCGTGGCCCTGGTGGAGGACGCGGGCAGGTCACTCGTCGTCTCCGGGGACGAGCGGGGAACCGTGCGGGTCTGGGACCTGGCCGGTCGAACCGCGGACGGGCAGCCGTTCCACGGGCACGCCCGGGCTGTCCGGGCACTCGCGCACGCCCGGGTGGACGGGCGGCGCGTGGTCTTCTCCGGCGGGGCCGACCAGGCGGTCCACGCGTGGGACCTGGGCACCGGGGCACCGGTCGGCCGGGGAGCGATCGACCACGGCGATCGGGTCGGCGCGCTGGCGGTGGCCGACCTCGACCACCGGCCCACCGTCGTCTCCGGCGGCGTCGACAACCCGATCGGGGTGTGGGACGCCGCCACCGGTGCGGAGCGGTTCGGCCGCCACTCGCACTGGGTGCGGGCGGTCGCGGTCGGCCCACTCGGGAACCGGCCGGTCGTGGCGTCCGGCAGCGTCGACGCCACGCTCCGGATCTGGGACCTGGAGTCCGGGCGACCGGTCTCCGCGCCCCTGCGCGGGCACACCCGCGGTGTGCGGGACGTGGTGGTCGCGCGGTTCGCCGACGGCCGGTCGGTCCTGGTCTCCGGCGGGGACGACCAGTCGGTCCGCGCCTGGGAGCCGGTCGACGGCGTCGTGACCGGCAGGCAGCTCGGCACCCATTCCGACTGGGTGCGCGCGCTGGCCGTCTCCGAGGTCGACGGGGTGCCCGTCGTGGTCTCCGGCGGGGACACCACGGTGCGCACCTGGTCGCTCGACGGCGGCGGAGCCGACAGCCCGCCGTACACGGGGCACACCGCGTGGATACGCGCCGTGGCGACCAGCCGACTCGCCGGTGGCGAGCCGGTGGTGGTGTCCGCCGCCGCCGACGCGGCGGGCATCCACGTCTGGGACGTGGTCCGGAAGGAACCGGTCAGCGCGCCCTTCGACGGCCACGCCCAGCCGGTCCGGGCGCTGACCGCGGTCGACTTCGCCGGGCGCCGGGTCGTGGTCTCCGCGGACGACGGCGGCACCGTCCTCGCCTGGGACCTCGAAACCGGGGAGCTGGTCGCCGACCCGCTGACCCGCCGCTTCCCCGACGTCGGCGTGGTGACGACCGCGACCCCCGCGGGGCGGGTGCCGGTCGCGGGCCCGGACGGCGTGCGGGTGGTGGTGGCCGCGCGAGGGCGGGCACACGTGCTGCGGCTGTCCACCGCGGGCCGGTGGCGGGCGGAGTGCGCTGTGGACGCCCAGAGCGATGTGCTCTCCGCGGCGCTGTACGGTCGGGATTCGCTCGTCCTGGGCTGCGAGCTCGGGGTGGTGGCAATCCGCTTGGCGACGTGGTGAAGGGGTGCGGATGACTCTGACCTTCAAACCCCTCCACCACGGCGACCGGATCGAGATGGTCAACCCGGCCGGGGACGTCGGCCTGATCACGCTGTGGTCACCCGTCCCCGTGGCGCGGCGCAGGCTCGCCGCGACCGTCCCCGGAATCCTGGACCCGACCGGCAGCCGGGTGGCGGTCGTCGCCAACCTCTACGGCGACGGCATGTACGCGATGTTCTGCAACCTGCTGTTCAACCCCCAGGTCCGCCACCTGGTGGCGGTCGGTGAGGACCTCGGCCAGCCCACGTGCCGGGAGATCGAGGCCTTCCTCCGCGACGGCCTGGAGGACACCACCCTGCTGGGCAGGCGCCTCAAGCGGATTCGCGGTGAGAACAGGTTGTTCCCCGACATCGCGGAATTCGACGCGGACAGGCTGCGGCGGACCATCAGCTTCCGGGACTTCGGCAGGCTCTCCGGTGAGCAGCCCACGCCGGGATTGGCCGACCACCTCGACTCGCTGCCCCGCGCGCCGCAGGAGTCGCTGCCCGAGCGGGTGCGGGTGGACATCCCGGAGTTCGAGGCCGACGCGTACGAGTACCGGCCCTCCCAGCCCGCGGCGCACCACGTCGTCCGCCGGGGCCCGCTGGACTGCTGGGAGGAACTCGTGGTCCGCGGCATCCGCTTCGGCGTCCCGGTGGTGCTGGACAACGGTCCGCGCCTGGAGTTGCTGAACGCGAAGGCGGTCATCACCGAACCCGAGCACGAATCGGACGAACTGCTCGGCAGGTACGGCTTCCGGCTCGACCGGATGCTCGCCTACCAGGAGGCGATCCTGGACCCGGAACTGCCCGACGGGATCTCCTACACCTACGGCAACCGGCTCCGCGGCCACTTCGGGGACGACCGGGGCGGGCAGGACACGCTGGAAGCGGTCGTCGACCTGCTGCGCGACGACCCGGAGTCGCGCCAGGCCTACATCTCGCTGTGGGACACGGAAGCCGACCTCCCCGCAGCCGGGGCGCCCAGGCCGGGGTCGCGACCGTGCCTGACGACGATCTTCTTCCGCCGCGCGGCGGGGAAGCTGACGCTCACCGCCACCTACCGCTCGCACAACCTGCTGACCGCGTGGCTGCAGAACGTCTACGGCCTGATGGCGATCCAGCGGCACGTGGCCGACCGCGTCGGCGTCCCGGTGGGACCGGTGACGGTCATCAGCCACTCCCTCGGGATCGACCCCCGCAGCCCGCGCTACGAACTCGGGCGCGGCATCGCGGAGAACTGGCGGACCGACGAGGACCTGGACCGGGCCCGGGACCGGCACGCGCTGCGCCAGGACCCGAACGGCTACTTCGTCGTCGACGTCGACGAGGACGAGGACTGCCTCGTCGTCGAGCACCGGTACGCGGGGCTGCTGATCAAGCAGTACCGGTCCGACCGCGCCGCCGTGATCGAACGGGCCATCATCGGCGACATGGGGGTCAGCCTGGTGTCGCACGCCTTCTGGCTCGGCCGCGAACTGGCCACGAAGGAACAGGCCCTGCGGGAACGGCGCAAGAGCCGGGTTTCCTCGGCGGCGCGGGACGGGGCGGCGCGCCGGTGACGGGCGAACTGATCGTGTTCGACCTGGGGTCCACGCTCGTCGACGGCCCGGAGAAGGGGCCCGCGGGCCGCGTCGTCGCAGCCCTCGGCCTGCCCCGCGCCGCCAAGGGGCGCCTCCACGAGGCGCTGATGACCAGGCCGTTCGAGAGGCCCGGTGAGGTCGCGGACCTCCTCCGGCGGGAGTACGGCGCCACCGGCGACCAGGTCGACCGGGAGGTCGCCGACGTCTGGGCGGCGCAGGAGGACGACGCCGTCCCGGTGCCGGGCGCGCTGGAGGCGCTGGCGGGCCTGGCGGACGGCGGGTACCGGTTCGCGCTGGCCTCCAACATCTGGCACCCCTACCTGGTGTCGGCGCGCAAGCACCTGGGCCACTTCTTCGACAGCCACATACCGAGCGGTCACCAGTTCTTCTCGTACCGCGCCGGGTGCGCCAAGCCCTCGCCGCGGCTGCTCGAACAGGTCCTGCGCGCGACCGGGGTCCCGGCAGGCAGCGCGGTGATGGTCGGGGACTCCCACACCAACGACGTCGCACCCGCGCTGGCCCTGGGGATGCGCGCGGTCTGGGTCCTGCGCGAGCCCCACCGGGAGGTGCCCGCGCTGGTGGGCGCCGTGAACGGGACCGCGCCGAGACCGTCCCTGGCGATCGCGTCCATCGCCGGACTCACCGACCAGGCGATCGCCGCCGCGTTCGCCGCCGCGCCGGACGTCGCCGACCACAACCCGAACCCGGAGAAGTCCTCGTGAAACCCATCCTGGTCGAACCCTTCGACCGAACGCACCTGCTCGACCGGGTGCGGCAGACGCGACTGCGCGGGTTCGACCGGCGCCAGGTCTACCGGGACGCCGTCGTCGAACTCACCCCTCCCACCAGCACCGACGCGTTCACCCCGGCGCAGAACTACGTCCTGCGCCCCACCGTCGACACGATCCTGGCGCTGCGGGCGAACCTGCTGGACGAGGGGATCGACCTGTTCGCCCTCGACGGCGGCGCCCACGTCCGGATGCAGGACAACCCGGACGAGGTCGTACCGGTCATCCCGCCCGTCGTCGAGGAGTCCCGCGAACCCGACGGCCGCACCGTGCTGGTGGTCAACGACGGGCTCCACCGCCTGTTCGCCGCCCGCTCGGTCGGCCTGCCCATCTCGGTCGTGCTCATCCGCGACGTCCCGCCCGATTGCCCGTACTACGCCTACGCGTTGCGCGACGGCTGGTCCCAGGTGGCCGAGCTGGACGAACTCCCGGACACGCACCAGAAGAAGGAATACCGGGTGCCCGGTAACTACAAAGCCCTCTTCCGCGACTTCAACGAACAGTTCCCCGGGGTGCAGAAGCAGCGCAAGCGGTCGAACCCCGCTCACATCAGCGAGTAGCCGCGCGCGCACGCGCGGCAGGCGGCAGGAGGATCGTGGATGTGGCTCGTTGACGACGGGTTCCTCCGGGGCGTCGCCAGTGGCGAGTCGCCCTGGGTGCGCACGGTGGAGGTCCCGAGGGACCGGCCGTACTTCGACATCGAGGCCGTGGCCGACGTCCGCCAGGACCGGCCGGGCGAGGGCGGCTTCCTCGAGCGCTTCCGGCGACTGCGCCGCCCGTTCAACGAGGGTCGGCCGTGCCACCTGCTGGTGAGCTGCGGCGACCTGGTCCCGGCGCGGTCAGCCCGACCGGGGCAGGACGAGGACTGGGGCGAGGAGTTCGCCCGACTGCGCCCCTCGGTCTCCGAGGTGCTCGCGGTGCCGGGGAACCACGACATCGCCCGCGACCCCGGGGGAGCGCACTTCCACCGGCGCCTGCTGCCGAGGCTCCTGGCCAACGCCGAGGTCCTGGACGAGCCGCGCGACCTCCCGGTCGCCTCGGTGACGCGCGTCCGCTTCGCGGGGGAGGAGGCGGCGGAACCGCTCGCCCACGTCGTGGTCATCGGGTTCGACTCCACCACCGCGGAGCACGCGAACCACTTCATCGAGGACCACGGGCAGATCGGCCGCGAGCAGACCGCGGCCTCCCTCGAACTCGTCCGCACGCTCGCGCGCACGATCGCCGGGAACACGCCGCTCTACGTCATCGGGGTGGCCCACCACCACCTCCTGGCCAGCCAGGACCGGGCCTTCCCCGCCCGGGTCGCCCGAGGCGGTCTGGAAAGCCGCGCGGCGACCCTGGAATGCCGGGAGAACCCGGCGGCCGGTGGCGTCTCGGCGCTCTGCCGCACCAACCACATGATCGCGACGACGACGGCCGGGGACCTGGTCGACGGCCCGACCTTCCTGGCCCACTGCCGCGACCTCAGGATGTCCCTGGTCCTGCACGCACACATGCACAGGCGCGAGGTGGCCACCCTGTCCACCGCGGCGCTGGCCCCCGGCGAACGACCGACCGGGATCACCGTCGTGGCCTGCCCGCCCTTCGCGCCGGACCTGCGCTCGTCCGGCATGGCCCGGGTGCGGGTCAACGTGTGGAAGGGCGAGGCGGAGGTCGCGTTCAGCCACGACGACGAGTTCGACGGCCCGAGCAGGCCCATCCAGGTCGTGCGGCCCCTGGTGTCCGCCTCCCGGGTGACGCCCGCGGAACGCCGCCTGCACGAAACCGTGACCGGGCTGCTGGCGGACAGCGCGCGGACCGCGGGCGCGTCGCCGGTCGCCGGGTTGTCGGAGTTCACCGCGCACGTCGCCCGCACCTGGGAGGAGACGGGCTACGTCGCCCTCTGCAACCCGGACGGCTCGTTCCCCGCGCTGCCCGCCGCCCGCAGGACGACCTACTTCCTGCTCCTGCTGCTCCGCGAGCGCGTCACGGGCGGCCACGACATCCTCCTCAACAACCACACCCCGCTGCGCCCCTCGCAGATCGGCGACTGGGAATCGCTGCTGCTGCCCGCGTTCAAGAACGTGCGCGCCCTGCTCGAACACCTCCGCGACGACGTGCTCAGGCAGGTGGTCGACCAGGCCGAGGACCTGGAGAAGGCGGCGCACGTCCGCGCGTTCGAGGAGGCCGCCGGACGGATACTCGACGAACGCGGCAGCACCGGCGAGGACACCTGGGCGGATCAGCTACGGGAGGTCGCCACCTTCACGAAGCGGAAGATATCGCCGACGACCGGTCACGTGACCGAGTACGAGTACCAACTCGTGACGCTGCTGCCGCTGGTCCGGCGACCGGACCGGGAACCGCGGGCCGGGTCGACCGAGGCGGACCCGGACGCGCGGCGGGAGCAGCGGCACCGCGACTTCGACGCCATCATGGACTGGCTCAACGAGCTGCCCTCGGTGCGCCGCCACGGCGACCGGGCGCGGGGTGCGCGCATCCCGATCGAGGCGTTGCGGCCCGGCGGTTCCGGTATGCGCTGGGAACCCGCGGGGACCTCCGGCGACCGGCCCCGGGTGCGGGCGGCGGACACGGTGCACCGGGTGCCGCCGGGCGGCGTCTGGTTCCCGGTGCCGGACGGCGACGACGAGCGGGACGACTCGCTGTGGCGGCAGTGCCCCTCCATCGTGGCCCGCAACGCCGACGTGATGACCTGGGTGGAGGACGACCTGATCAGGCGCAGGACCCTGGCGGGCGGGTCGTTCCCGCCGGAACTGGTCGTCGGGAAGCTGGGGACCGGCGGCAACCGGATTCGGGTCGTGGGGCCGCGGTTCCCGTTCGAGGTGCCACCGGGCGGGCGCGGACCGGCGGCGGACGTGCCGTCCACCTGCACGGTCGACGCGATCGCCAAGGTCAGGTACGTGGACGGGTACGACCTCGAGGGGCAGCACCCCTACGCGGGACTGGAGACCAAGCGGGTGTTCCTGGTCCGGCAGGAGGTCCCCGCCTGGCGCGGCACCAGGCAGGTCCTCCTCGTCTTCGACGCCGACGCGTTCGACCGCGGTGTCGTGCCGCGGCTGCGCGCCGACGCGGCGCTCGGCGTCCTCCGGCCGGTCCAGCGGTACGTGCTCAGGGCGGGGCTCGAACGCGCGAACGAGCTGTACGAGCAGGTCCTCGGTGGGCTGGACGACGAGTGGGGGTTCGTCCGCGTCCGCAAGGGCGACGCCCCGAAGCCGGTCACCGTGACCCCGCCCGTCATCGAGAACCTGCACCCGGACGACTGGGAGGACGAGCGGGGGAACGGGGAGTTCATCGTCTGCGACGGCAACCACCGCGTGGTCGAGCTGGCGTGGAACCAGCGGATCGTGCTCCCGGCCATCGCCGTGGTCGGTGAGCCGGGGCAACCCTACTACGCCCGCCCGTTCTCCCGGTACGAGTGGAGCCACACCGCCGAGAACGTGCGGGACCGGTCACCCGACCAGGCGTCGAAGTACGCGGTACGGAAAGTGGACTTGGAAACGCTCACCCCCTCCGCGCGGGAGCGCCTTTCCCATTACCCGGCTTCGGAGCATTACCGCCGCTACTACCGCGACCTGACAGCGGGATTCGGGTACCTGGGCGGCCAAGGCGGCCGATACGTATAGGGCGCCCGAGCGCGGGGTAGGATGCCGCTCGTTGACATGGAGGTAAACATGGAGTACACGCCGTTCGAGCGACGTGACCCAGACGAGCAGTACCGGACGGTCCTGGCCAGGATCGTGGACGAGGGCGAAAAGGTCCCCACGAAACAGGGACCCCCGGCGTTGACCCTCATGCAGCAGGTGATGCGCTTCGAGTTGGGCAACGGTTTCCCGATGATCACCGAGCGGAGCGTGCGCTCTTTCTGGCGCAAGCCGATCGGTGAACTCTGCGCCTTCATCAACGGCGCGACCACCCTCGACGAATTCGAGGAATTCGGCTGCGACTGGTGGGGGGATTGGGCGACCCCGGCGAAGACGTCCTCCCGGGGCCTCCCGCCCGGCAACATCGGCCCGGGTTCCTACGGCGGCGCCTTCCACGACTTCCCCACCCTGGAATCCGGGCCCTTCGACCAGTTCGCCCACCTGGTGGAGCAGATCCGGGAACTGCCGGACGTCAGGACGCACTTCGTCAGCCCGTGGATTCCGCAGTACCAGGTCCGCGGCGCGGGCAAGCGACCGCGCACCACGATCGCGCCCTGCCACGGCTGGGTGCACGTGCGCGTGCTCAACGGCCGCCTGCACCTGCACATGTTCCAGCGCTCCGGTGACGTCCCGGTCGGGGTCCCCTCGAACATGATCCAGTACGCCGCGCTGACCCTCATGCTCGAACACCTGACCGGTGTCCCGGCGGGCGTCTACTACCACACCATCTCCGACGCGCACGTCTACGACGACCAGCTCGACCAGGTGAAGACGATCATCGGGCGCGAATCGCGGAGGCTGCCCACCGTGCTGCTCAACGACGCGGGGCGCGCCGTCACCGACATCCACGACTTCCGGGCCGAGCACTTCGACCTCGCCGACTACGAGCCGCACGGCGGCCTGCGCATCCCGGTGTCGCCGTGAGGACGTCCCTGATCGTGGCGGCGGACGAGAACGACGTGATCGGGCGGGACAACGCCCTGCCGTGGCACCTCCCGGTGGACCTCGCCAGGTTCAAGCGGCTGACGATGGGGCACGCGCTGGTGGCGGGCCGCCACACGCACGAGAGCATCCTCGACCGGCTCGGGAAGCCGCTGCCCGGCCGCTTCACCGCCGTGGTCACGGGCAAACCCGACTACGCGGCGGGCGCGGGCGCCGCGAGCCAGCCCAGTTGCCGATCGGCCCTCGGGCTCGCCCGGAGCGTGGAGGCGTTCGCGCAGCGCGACGAGGTCTTCGTCATCGGTGGGGCCCAGGTGTACGGGCAACTGCTCGACGACGTCGACCGGGTCTACCTGACGCGCGTGCACCAGCACCTGGACGACGGCGACGTCGCCATGCCCGCCGGGTGGCTGGGGGCGTTCGAGCTGACCGGTGGTGAGGAAAGCGGGGATTCCCGCTGCTCCTTCCTGACCTACGACCGGAGGTAGGCGTGGAGCTGTACTACCTGGGCAACTCCCGCCTGGAGGAGCAGCGCGCGGAGATGATCAGGCTGGAAGAGGCGGGCGTGTGCCTCTTCTGCCCCGGACACCGCCCCCAGGACCAGGTACCGCTCCTGCGCACCGACCACTGGTCGGTCATGCCCAACCGGTACCCGTACCAGGGCACCCGCGTGCACCTGATGCTCGTCCCGGACGAACACGTCACGGACATGGCCGACCTGTCCGGGGAAGCCCAGGCGGACTTCTGGCCCACCCTGCGCTGGACGCGCGACCGCCACGGGCTCACCCACTACGGCATCGGCGTCCGCAACGGCGAATCCCGCTTCACCGGTGGGACGATCAAGCACCTCCACGTGCACGTCCTCACCGGGGACGTCGACGACCCGGGACACACCCCGGTGCGGATGAAGTTCAGCTCGCGCCCCCGGGAGGACTGAGCGCGGCGGTGTCCACCCAGACCAGCTCCACGCCCGCGGCGCGCAGGATCGAATCGCCGTCGAGCATCGAGTACGGGCCCGCGAAGTAGCAGCGGCGGAACCCGACCTCCGCGATCATCCTGGCGCACCCCGGGCACGGGAAGGTCGAGACGTAGAGGTCCGCGCCCGCGAGCTGTTCGCCCGACCCGGCCGCCCGGGCGACGAGCAGGGCCTCGGCGTGGATCGCCGTGGACAGATCGATGCGGACACCGCGGCTGAAGTCGTTGCGCGGGTCACCGTCGAGGTAGGGCGTGTACTCGCTGGGGCGGTGCTGGTTGTGCTCGACACCGACGACCCTCCCGTCGCGCACGGCGACCGCGCCGACCTGCCGCCACCAGTCGGAGCTCAG
The DNA here is from genome assembly GCF_003182415.1 of Actinokineospora spheciospongiae. Taxonomy (NCBI): domain Bacteria; kingdom Bacillati; phylum Actinomycetota; class Actinomycetes; order Pseudonocardiales; family Pseudonocardiaceae; genus Actinokineospora; species Actinokineospora spheciospongiae. The sequence continues at coordinate 649,224 of NZ_QHCP01000005.1, forward strand.
CGCCGCGGCCCCCGCCGCCCGCGCCATCACGGCGAGGTCCCCGGCGTCCGCCGTCACCACCCCATCGTAGTCCGGGGGGCGCTGGGCCAGGCTCCAGCTCCGGTCCCACCGCAGGAAGGTGCGCTCGTAGATGAGCTTGCGCTCCGAGTCCAGCCCGTGCCGGGCGACCAGGTCGCGGATGATCTCCTCGTCCGGGACCACCAGCAGGTCGGCGACGACGGCGTCGGCCAACCCGTCCCGCTCGACGACGGACACCGGGGGCCGGTCGCCCGACCCCCGCAGGTACCCCGCCGCGACCTCCGGGGCCAGTGCCCGGATCTCCTTCTTCAAGGCCGGGTAGTCCTCGGCGAAGCTGGTGCCCAGGAGCAGGATTTCGTCGGCGTCGGCGTGCCGGGAGAAGAACGCCTCGTACCCGGCGTGCAGGACCGGCAGGTACAGCAGGAGCTGCTTCATCAGGTCTTCCGGAACTCGTCGATCACGTCGTGGATCAGGTCGGGCAGCCGCTCGGCGAGGTGCTCGGACATGCGTTCGGCGAGGCCGAGCTGCAACAGCCGCAACCGCGCCGAGGTGCTCACCGTGGCCATCCGGTCCAGCACCTCGACGTGCCCGCAGTACTTCTCCTCCAGCTCGGCGATCTCCTCGGCCGAGTACGTCTCCGCGGTGGCGACCAGGACATCGGGCCGCACGGCGGAGATGAGCGACCACCGGGGCTCGTCGACGTGCTTGAGCGTCACCAGACCGACCCCGCGCTGGTGGGTGAGCATCCGCAGCCGCTCCGCCTCCGGCACCGCGGGCCGCCACGGCCCCTTGCGCTTGCGCACCTTCTCGTCGCTGTCCACGCCGACGATGAGGAAGTCCCCGAACCGCCGGGCGGCTTCCAGGTACATCGAATGGCCCTCGTGCAGGATGTCGAAGGTGCCGCTGGTGAGGACCACCTTCATCCCCAGGACGCGCAGCGCCTCCGCGATCTGGCTGATGGTCGCGTAATCCGACACGTAGCGGACGTCGAAGTTGGACGCGTCGGCAAACAATCCGCTGTTCGGAGCCATCAGTCTTCTTCCGCGCAGGTGAGCTGTCGATTCCGGGAAAGCACCGCGGCAGGCGGGCGGACGACGGCCCGGTGCCCGGATTCCACCCGCACAGCGCCTCCCGCCGATCGCCTCGTCGCCCATCCGGCAATATGCCGTGCGTCACTCCACCGGAGCACGGACTTCGCCGATGCTACGCCGCGCCCGGAAGTGCTGCGGCGGGCAGGTCGCTGCGAAACGCCGATCACGATCAACACCCGCGCCACCCCGAAACCGCCGCGCCGCCGCCCGCCGGTCCTGGCTGGCCGGGCTGACCTGGACCTGCCGGGCTGACGAGATCACCGAGGTGGCCCGTGCACCGCCGGGGTGGAGCGGAAAGCGAGACGTCACGCCATCGGAAGATGGGGTGAGCGTGGCTGCGGGGCACGGGGACGCGCTGGAGCGGGCAAGCACGGCGACAGGACACACTGCGTGCCAGGCATCTGTCAGTTTCCACCGATCAGGTGGGCATCGGGTTCGGAAGGACCAGTGGTCTCGTCGACCGCGCACGCGTGGTGTGCGACCACCTTCCTGCCTCTGTCGGAATGCTGGTGAGGTGTTCCGTCGGCGGTTCAACAGGTTTCAACAGGAACTTCTCCGCGTCTCTTGTTCGATTTGCTCGTGCCGGTGTTGACTCGGTGGGGAACTTCGATCGACACGACGGTTGATTCCCGGCCATCGATGCGGAGGAGGATATTGCGGTGGACGCCGGTACGCTCGTGAACGAGCTCGACCTCCCGGTCCGGCAGCACGTGGAGAACAACGAATTCCTCGCCGCCGCGCGGAACGGGCGATTGGACGAGAAGCAGGTCCAGCGGCTGGTGCAGGTCGAATTCCAGACGCAGGAGGCGGAGTTCGCGACCTACCCGCTGTTGGCCGTGCGGTTCCGGCACGAGGTGCCCGCGGGCCTGTTCGTCCACGTCGCCGACACGATTCTGCGGGCCAGGCGGTTCCTGGTGCGGGACGTGGTGGGCGCGGTGGGGCTGGACGTGGAGGAGTTGCGGCGCGCACCGTTGTCGACGGCGACGCGGGAAGCAGCGGACATGTTCTCCTGGATGGGGTTGCACGCCGGTGCCGGTGAGGCGGCGCTGGTCGCCCGGACCGATTTCCTGCTGTGGACGGCGGCGTGCGCCGCGCTGCTGGACGTCCTGCCCGGCAGCGGCGTCCCGGAGGTGCTGATCTCGTACCTGGAGCAGTACGCCGAGCCGCCCGCGGCGGTCGTCGACGGCGCGGTGGAGGTCGTGGACTTCGCGTTGGCCGCGGGCGAGGAGGCGGACCGGGTGGTCCGCAGCGCGCCGGGGGTGGAACCGATGCTCGGCACCCTGTGGCACTTCGCCGCGGCGGGCTGAGCGGCACCCCCCGATGGGCGTGCGGATCGACACCGAGGCGTTCACCGACCGCGACCGCGAGGTCTTCCGCCGTCGCCTGGAGGACTCGCTGGTCGTGCTGGACACCGTCCTGCGGCGGCCCGGTTTCGGCGGACCCCCCGACACGGTGGGCGCGGAGTTGGAGGTCTTCCTCGTCACCGAGGACGGCACCCCGGCGCCGGTGAACCTGGAGGTGATCGCCGCGGCGGGCGACCACCGGCTCACCCACGAGGTCGGCCGCTACAACCTGGAGCTCAACCTGACCCCCGGGCGCGTCGCGGGCAGGCCGTTCACCGCCCTGCGGGCCGAGGTCGGGGCGGTGCTGCGACTGGTGGCCGACGCGGGCGGGCGGTTCGGGGCACTTCCCCTGACCACCGGGATGCTGCCGACCCTGCGCCCTGGCGACTTCGGCCGCGACATGATCACCGACGTGCCGCGGTACCGGGTGCTCGACCGGGAGCTGCGCCGCCGCAGGGACGCGCCGTTGCGCATCGGCATCAGCGGCGCGGACGAGTGCGTCATCGAGGCGGACTCCATCGCGGTGCAGGCCGCCTGCTGCTCGTGGCAGGTCCACCTCACCGCGGCCCCGGACCGGTTGGCGATCACCCACGACGCGGTGCAACTGGCGACGGCGCCGCTGCTCGCGGTGTCCGGGAACTCGCCGCTGCTGCTGGGGCGGCGGCTGTGGTCGGAAACCAGGATCGCCCTGTACGAGCAGGGGATGGGCGACCACGCCACCGCCGCCGCGACCGGGACCCTGCCCCGGGTGACCTTCGGTTCCGGGTGGACGGACGCGGCGACGGGGGTCTTCGCGGACGTGGTGCGCAACCACGACGTCCTCGTTCCCGAGGTGTCCGACGAGGACCCGCTGACAGCGCTGCGGCGGGGCCGCGTCCCGGGCCTGGACGAGCTGCGCCTGCACCAGAGCACCGTGTGGCGGTGGAACCGCCCGGTGTACGACCCGGCGGGCAACGTGCGGGTCGAGGCGCGCGCCCTGCCCTCCGGCCCCACCCCGGTCGACATGGCGGCCAACGCGGCGTTCCTGGTGGGGCTGAGCAGGCACCTGGCCACCACGGGGAGCGGGTTCACCGCCGCCGTGCCGTTCGACGCGGCGAAGGACAACTTCCACCGGGCCGCGGCGATCGGTCCCCGGGCGCTGCTGCGGTGGCCGTTCCCCGGTGGCCTCCGCGTGCTCCCCGCCGCCGACCTGGTGCGCGCGCTGCTCCCGGCGGCGGCCGACGGGCTGCGCGACCTCGGCGTCGACCGCGCCGAGGTCGACCGGTACCTGTCGGTGCTGGAGCACCGCGCCGCCACCGGACGGACCGGCGCGCGGTGGCAGCGGGGCGCCTTCGAGGCGCTGCGGCGGCGCTCGTCCACCGAACGGGCGCTGCGCGAGTCGGTCCACCGCTACCGCGAACTGAGCACCACCGATGAGCCGGTGCACACCTGGCCGGCCCCGTCCCGAGGAGCACCCTGGTGAGCACCCCGCCCCCCGCCGCCGACCTGCAGGTCGACTTCCCCTTCGACTACGCCGCCCACGTGGCGGGCGGGCGGCGCATCGGTCGCCTGCCCGCGAGCGCCCTGGGCACCCGCGTCGCGGTGATCGGCACCGGCGGCAGCGGGTTGACCGCCGCCTACGAACTGCTCCGCGTGGGCGCCACCCCGATCCTGTACGAGGCCGAGCGCTCCCCGGACGGCCCCGGCGGCAGGCGGTTGGGCGGGCGGATGCACTCGCGGCGGCTGGCCCCCGCCGACAGCGCGGTGGTGGAACTGGGGTGCATGCGCGCCCCCGACTCCGCCCGGCTGCTGCGGCACTACGCCGACCTGTTCGGCCTGCACTGGCAACCCTTCCGCGACGAGTACGCCCCGGGCACCACCCCGCGCACGGTCCTCGACGTCGACGGCCGCACCCGCGCCGTCGGCGAGATCACCGACCTGTACCCCGAGGACGAGGTGTTCCGGCAGGCGCACACCCGGTGGCTGGAAGCGCTGGAGCGGATCGGGCTCACCGACCTGCGCCGGGCGGTGGCCGCGCGGGACCCGGAGGGGATTCGGCGGCGGTGGGCGGCCCTGCTCGGCCGCTACGAGCAGTGGACCTTCCACCGCTTCCTGCTCGACCCCGACGGCGCCGGGCTGACCTGGGACCAGGCCCGCGTGCTGGGCACCGCCGGGGTGGGCACGGCGGCCTGGGACTGCTTCTTCGGACTCGCGTTCACCGAGGTCGCGCGGCTGCTGCTGGCCACGGAGGGCGCCGAGGTGTTCCACCTGCGCGAAGGCATGGCCGCGGTGGCCGACGGGTTCTGGGAGCACCGCACCGGCCTGCCCGACGGCCGCTTCACCAGCCTGGCGGAGGTCAACGACGGGGCGCCGCGGCCGGGGGTGGTCACCCTGGAGGTTGGCGAGGACGCCACCGAGGGCGTGGTCGTGCACGACGAGGACGGCCGGGCGGACTGGTTCCCCGCCGTCGTCTTCACCCCGCAACTGCACGTGCTGGAGACCTCCGTGCGGGTCCGCCCGCTGCGCCCCGGCGGCGCACCGCCCTTCGGGCCCAGGTTGCTGCGCGCCATCCGCAGGCTCAGCTACTGGCAGTCGGCCAAGACCGTCCTGGTGACCGAAACGCCGTTCTGGACCGGCACCAGCCTCGACGGGGTCACCCTGACCGACCGGTTGCCGCGCGCGACCTACACGATGGACTTCGGCGAGCCGAGGGAGCCGGGCGGCAGGCGGTCGGTGCTCGTGCTCAGCTTCACCTGGGCCGAGGACTCGATGAAGGTCGCCTCCTCCACCCTGGAGGAACGGGTGGGGGCGTTCGTCGACGAGCTGTGCGAGATCCACCCGGAGGTGGCCGAGGAGCTGCGCCGCCAGGTCGCCGCGGGCGTCACCCGCACCATCTCCTGGGAGGGGGAGCGCAACTTCAAGGGCATCTGCCGGTTCTCGCGGCCGGGGGAGTACCCCTACCAGTGGGACCTGTTCTCGCACTTCGTGAAAGGCGCCGCGGGCGTGCCGGGCGAGCCGGCCAACCCGCTGTTCCTGGCGGGCGACGACGTGTCGTGGTCCCCCGGGTGGCTCGACCACGCCATGGCCTCCGGGCTGAACGCGGCCTGGGGCGTGCTGCACTGCCTGGGCGGCAAGACCACGTCGGACAACCCGGGACCCGGCGACGTCTGGCAGCGCGAGCACCACCGCCCGCTGACGCCCGCCGAGGTCGTGGACCGGCAGGTGCCGAGCCGACCGCCCACCACGACCAGCCCCCGCGACACCGCCCACGACGAGTTCGTGGTGACCGCCGACCGCCTGTGGGACGGGGAGCGCATGCGCCCGGCCGCCGAGGCGCGGGTGCTGGTGCGACAGGGGCGGGTCGAGCAGGTGGGCGCGCGGGTGACCGGGTCGCCGACAGCGCAGAGCATCGACCTGCCGGGGCACACGCTGCTGCCGGGCCTGGTCGACTGCCACGTGCACGTGCTGGACGAATCGCTGAACACCGCCTCCATCGGGGAGCAGACCCTCCGGGCGCTCCCGGCGATGCGGACGCTGCTGGACAACGGGTTCACCACGGTCCGCGACCTGGGCAGCGCCGACTACCCCAGCACGATCGACCTGCGCCAGGCGGTCGAGGAAGGTCTGGTCGTCGGGCCTCGCCTGCTCACCGCGCCCAACATCATCTCCGCCCGGGGCGGGCACGGTGACAAGGAACCGGACCTCACCACCCGGTTCGGCATCGAGGTCGGCACCCTGGCCGACGGCACCGCCGAGGTGGTCGCCCAGGTCCGCAGGCAGGTCCGGGCGGGCGCCGACTGGATCAAGTTCGCCGCCAGCGGCGGGTTCGGCACGCCCTCGGACCACCCGGCCGCGGTAACCTACACGCAGGCCGAGATGACCGCGCTGGTCGCCGCCGCCACCGACCTGGGGCTGCCGTGCGCGGTGCACGCGTTCAACGACGAGGCGGTGCGCCGCGCGGTGCGCGCCGGGGTGCGCTCGGTCGAGCACGCGAACCTGGCGGGCGCCGACACCCTCGCGCTGCTCGCCGAACGCGACATCTACCTGGTGCCCACGCTGCACGTGGTGTTCCACCACGTCGACCGGCTCGACGACGAGGACTTCTGGGAGGGCAAACCGGATGTCCTGCGCGCCAAGTTCCGCGACTGCGCGGAGTCGCTGCGGTCCTCGGCCGCCCTCCTGGCCGACAGCGACGTGCGACTGGCCTTCGGCACCGACGCCAGCGTGATCCCCTACGCGGACACGTGGCGGGAGTTCACCACCATGGCGCGGGTCGGCATCGGGGCCGAGCGGATTCTCAGGTCGGCGACGTCGGTGGCGGCCGACCTGCTGCGTCAACCCGACCTCGGCCGGGTGCGGCCCGGCGCGGTCGGCGACCTGGTCGCGGTCCCCGGCGACCCCACCGAGGACATGGGCGTCATGGGCGAGGTGGACTTCATCATGCAGGCGGGCACCGTGCGCAAGCCCTGAACCCCGGACCGCGTCCCCAGCGGGTCAACCGAGGTCGGCCAGCTCCGCGCACAGCTCGTCGACCTGCTGTTCGGTGACGTGCGGCATGACCACCAGCGCGGCGTGCTCCTCGTCGTGCACCAGGTGCCAGCGGCGGCAGAAGTCCGCCGGGGGCCGGTCGAACAGCACGATGGTCCCCCCGCGCGCCCGGCTCGGGTTGCGGCCCACCTCGGCGAGCCCGCGCTGGGCGTGGGCGGCGGTGCGGTGGCACCGGCGGGCCAGGTCGGCCACCCCGCGCCTGCCCAGTCGGCGGAGTTCGTGCCACAGCAGCACCGGCGCCAGCGCGTCCCGCGAACCGGTGATGGTGTCGTCGTCGGACCCGACGGCGACCCCTTCCGCGCGGATGGTGGCGACGTCGGCCTCCGGGACCAGGACCACCCCGCAGGGCACCGGGCACCCGATCACCTTGTGCCCGCTCATGGCGACGCTGTCGGCCCCCGAGGCGAGGTTCCACGGGATCGCCTCGTCGCCGAACTCGGCCAGGATGCCGCCGAAGGCCGCGTCGCAGTGCACCCAGCTCCGCTCGACCCCCGCCGCCGCGAGCGCGCGGCGCACCCCGGGCAGGTCGTCCACCGCGCCGCGCCCGGTCGTGCCGATCGTCACCGCGACCACCGCCGCCCGACCGGGGTGCCGGGCCAGTTCCCCGACCAGGGCCGTGGTGTCCAGCGTGCCGTCGGGCCGGGTGCGCACCGCGACGTGGGGCATCCGCAGCAGCCTGGCCAGCTTCGGCAGCGAGTAGTGCGCCTCGGCCGAGGCGTAGAGCACCGCGTCGGGGTGGCGTTCCCGCGCCACCCACACCGCGAACGTGTTGCTCTCGGTGCCGCCGCTGGTGAGGTAGCCGAACACCCGGGACGGGTCGCCACCGGCCAGGGCGGTGAAGAAGTCCAGCACCGCCACCTCGAACGGCTTGGTGTCGATCCGGTACGCGCTCTCCGCGCGCGGGTTGCCGACGTTGTTGCCGTGCACGGCGAGGAATTCCGCCAGGGGGCGGCAGTCGAAGTCGAGGTTCACCGGGAAGCCCACCATGCGCTCGCTCTCCGCGCGCATCCACCGCACCGCCTCCGCCAGCGGGTCGACGTCCGGGTTCGCGTCCTCGCCGATGCGGAGCCGGTCGGGGTCGAAGAGTTCCACGGTCGTCCACCTCCACCGGGATCGTGAATGCCAATGTAGTGGCGTGCAGGAGAGGGCGGCAGGGCCATTCAGGCTGTTCGCCGGGTTGTCGGCATCCCAAGAGGAATATTCCGCCCCGGCTGGCCGGTTCCTGTTGTCCCGCAGCACTTGTGGCCGGTTGGCACTGGCCGCCGCCTCACCCGAAGGAGCTATGGTCGCGGTGGGAGGGCCGTGCTTGAATGAAAAAGGCGGGATCTCCGGAAATCGGTCAGGTATTTGTTCGGCACGCCGGTTTCGGGCCGGTGTGGCGGTCGAAGCTGTCAGGAGAACTGGACGTTGCGCAAGAACACGCCCAACGAAGCGCTGCGCGCCCTCCTCGGGGAGGCTCGGTGGACCGGGCACAGCTTCGCCCTCGCGGTCAACCGGGTGGCCCTGGAGGCGGGCGTCGTCCTGCGCTACGACCGGACCGCGGTGGCGCACTGGCTGTCGGGGAGCCGCCCGCGCCCACCGGTCCCCGAGTTCGTCGCCCAAGCGCTGTCCCGCCGCCTCGGCCGACCGGTCTCGGTGGCCGACACCGGCCTGCGCGCCGCGTCCGCCTGCCCGGCCGAACCGGCCGCCGACAAGGCATCCGCCGCCTCCGCGCTCCTCCAGCTCATCACGGCGGACCTGGACCCGGCGTGCCGCAGCGCCCTGTGCCGACAGCCGTTCCGGGTGGAGTGGGCGGCGACCCCCGCGTGGACCGGTGGCCGGGCGGGCCGCGATCCCCGCCCCGCCCGGGTGTGCGCCGTCGAACGCGAGACCGCCGAGGCGATCAGCGCCATGCGGCGCGCCTTCGCCACCGCCGACCAGGCGTTCGGCGGCGGGCACGCCCGGCTCGCGCTGGCCGCCTACCTCGCCACCGACGTCACAACCTGGTTGTTGGCGTGCCCCGAGGACAACCACCGCACCCTGTTCGGCGCGACGGCCGCACTGACCCACCTGACCGGTTTCATGTGCTTCGACAACCTGCACCACAACCTGGCCCAGCGCTACTACCGGGCAGCGCTGCGCCTGGCGGACGAAGCGGGCGACGCGACGGCGCACGCGCTGGTCCTGCGCGGCATGAGCGTGCAGGCCTGGTTCCTGGGCCACTACCGCCAAGCGGCCTGCCTGGCCGACGCGGCGGTGGACCGCGTGGGCGGCCGGGCCGCACCCGGCGCGCGGGCGGCGATCCTCGGCCAGGCGGCCGTCGCCCACGCCGCGCTCTCGCACCGCGGCACCGCCCTGTCCCGCCTGGCCGAGGCCGAGGGATGCCTGGACGAGGCCGAGGAACCGCCCGCCCAGCGGACCGACCGGGCGGACCTGGCCCACCTGACCGGCCAGGCCCTGGTGTTCCTCCGCGCCAGCCACCGGGCCGAAACCGCGCTGCGCGACTCCCTGCGCCACCGCCCGGAAGCCGAACGCCGCTCCCGCATGCTCACCATCCACCACCTCGCCGACCTGCAACTGCGCCAGGGCCGCCTGGAGCAGTCCTGCGCCACCTGGCACCGCTTCCTCGACGACTACCCCCGCATCCACTCCGCCCGCGTCGACCTCGCCTTCCGCACCTTCCGGCGAAAGCTGAGCGCACACCGCGACAACACCACCGCGCGCGACGCCCTGCACCGAGCCGCCCGCGTCGCCGGGTGACGAACACCCCACGACCGCCCTCACCGAGGCCCCCGCCCGCACGGCTCCCGACACACCAGAGGATGACAGCGGTGCCCCGTCCCGGTGACGCCACAACTGATGATCTCGTGCGGGTGTCCCACCCGGTGCTCTGATCCGCCCCGCGCGTGCACACGACCGGGAGGGACCCACATGTCCGACCACGAGGTTCTCGAAATCAGCGACTTCGGCAAGGATGCCTACGGCCTCAGCTCCGCCCCCGCGGCGGCGATGGTCAACTACGGCAAGGCGCTGCTGGTGATCGCGGGCGCGGACGGCGAGGTCAGCCGGGCGGAGTTGGACTGGCTGCGCACCCACCAGCGCAAGTTCGGCGCCACCGACGAGGTCATCGCCGAGTACGAGACCTTCGACCACCGGACCGCCGACCTCGCCGGAATCCTCGCAGGCATCTCCACCGACGTCGAACTCACCCTGCACGCCCTGATCGACATGGAGAAGGCCGTCCACAACATGCGAGCCGCCATCTTCCACGTCGACGTGCTCTGACACCACCCGACTGCGGCACCCGGCAATCCCGCCGGGTTGTATCAGCCGGTGAACCGACTCAGCATGGCTCGCAGTTCGACTCGCCGTGGATGTGAATCCCCGAGATCGAGGAGGAGTGAACGGACAAGGGCTGCCGCCTCGCCTACACCGCCTGCTGATGCCTGCAACTTGGCCGCCTCCCGGCGCAGTTCGACCACCTCGTCATGAGTGGCACCGAGTTTCCGCTGCTGAATCCGCAAGACCGGTTCCAGGTGTTCCAGGGCTTCCGGTGCGCGGCCGAGGGCGGCGTGGCAGACCGCGATCTGCAGTCGCCAGTGCAGGACATCCGAATCCTCGGCTGCCCGCTCGGGCCCGATTTCGTCGATCAACAGCTCGTACTCCGCGAGAGCGCGGGCGTAGTCGCCGCCGAGCAGCAGGGTGTTCGCGAGTTGCAGTCGAGCGCCCCGCCGCTGGGTGCGCGGGTGTTCGCCCGCGCCTGCCCGTTCCAGGAGGTCTTCCAGCAACTCCGCTGCCTGGGTGAACCGACCTGCCATGGCCAGTTCGGCCGCCTCGTCACGAGTTCCGGCGAAGTCCAGCGTGTGCGGCGCGGCAGGCACCGGCTCGCGAGAGGCGCTGCGGCTGCGCGGGGCGAACGGATGCCGGTACGGGCGAGTGGGGTCGGAAGGCCTCGACGGTCCTCCGGTTCCGGTACTCGGTCCCGGAGTGGGGAGGAAGGGCAGCAGGCGCTCGTACACCTCCTGTGCGTCTGCCGGGCGATCCTCGGGTGCCTTGGCCAGCAGTCGCAGGACCAGTTCCTCGATGGCGGCCGGTGTGTCGGCTCGGTGCGCCCGCAGCCGCGGCGGTGGCTCCTCCACGTGCTGCCGCATGGCGGGGTAGGTGCCCTCGGCGGTGAAGGGGCGAGTACCCGCCAGGAGTTCGTGCAGGATGCACCCGAGGGAGTACAGATCACTGCGCGGGCTGGGCACGCCGCCGAGGACCTGCTCCGGTGACATGTAGGCGGGGCTGCCGATGGCCTCTCCGGTCGTCGTCAGCCGGGTCAGGTCCGTTTCGAGCAGCGTCGCGACGCCGAAGTCCAACACGGTGACCGTTCCGTCCGGCCTGACCATCACGTTGCCGGGTTTGAGATCACGGTGGACCAGGGAGACGGCGTGCGCGGCGGCCAGCACGGACGCGACCTGCGCGGCCACGGCCACTGCCCAGTCCACCGGAACCGGCTGGTGCTGGACGAGGAAATCGCCCAGGTCGATCCCGGGTACGAGTTGCATCACCAGGTACAGCTCGTCGCCCTGCGCGCCCGCGTCGAACACCGCGGGCACGCCCGGGTGTTCCACGCGTGCGGTGAGCCGGGCTTCGCGCAGGAACCGCTTCGCGAGAGTGGTGCGGTCCGAGCCGAGCGGCAGCACATCGGGGCGCAGCAGCTTGACGGCGACCGGCCGGTCCAGCCGCTTGTCGTAACCGGACCACACCTCGCCCATCCCGCCGCGGCCGATCGGCGAGGTGAGTTCGTAGCGCTGGTCCAGGGTCCGTCGCGCGGTCATGGATCAGGCCACGTCCCGGCGCAGCGACTCGTAGGCGTAGCGGCGGGCGATGCTCTTCAACTCGGAGTTGAACTGCGGGTCGTCAGCGAACATCTGCACCGCCTTGGTGTCGTTCTCGATGCGCTCGTACAGCTTGTCCTCGAACACCTCGTCGAAGACGTGCCCGAAGTTCTCCTCGTCGTTGGCGAACGCGGCGGCCTTCACCCGGGGTTCGGCCATCGCGGCTTCCGCCGAGCCGCGCACGATGTCGCTCTCCCCGAGGTTGCTGCCGAACCGCTCGTTGAGTTCGGCGATCAGCTCGGCCAGCGACGCGACGGGGCGCTCGTTCTGACCACCGGCGCCGTCGCCGGTGAAACCCGGGAGCACCTGCTCCCCCTCGGGGTCGAGTGCCAGGTCGTGCTCTCCGGTCCGGCCGATCCTCAGGTGGGTGAGGTCGACCTGGCCGAGGTCGATACCCGGGTCCTGCCGACGCGCGAGCTGCGGCAGGAGCATCTTGCCGTACACGTACAGCCGCTCCAGCGACCGTTCGGTGAACCCGATCACCTGGGCGAGGAAACCGTACTTGCGGACGAAGTCGCGGAGGGACGACCGGAACTCCTCAGCCCGTTCACCGTCGTCTTCGAGCAGTTGGGCGAACCGATCGCGCGCGGGGTGGGTGAGTCGGTACAGCTCCGCGTGCGCCCGGTCCCACTTCGTCCGGTCACCCGCGAATCGCTGGGCCCGTTCGTACTCGGTGGCGAAGGCCTCCATCTCCGACTCCACGAGCAGTTGCTGGTCCATCACCGCTCGCTGCGCGTCGTAGATGAGGTTCGGGTCGGTCGGCGTGGTGATCGTGGCCTCGAAGTACGGCCGGAAGGCCGCCTGGATGTCCTCGGCCGCGTTGGCCAGGTCGAGGACGAACAGGTCGTCCTGCCCCTTCCGCGGGTGAGTGCGGTTCAACCGCGACAGGGTCTGCACGGCAGCCACGCCCTTGAGCGACTTGTCGACGTACATCGTGGTCAGCAGCGGCTGGTCGAACCCCGTCTGGTACTTCTCGGCCACGACGAGAATCCGGTACTCGGGCTTGGGGTTCGCCGCCGCGTTCTCGTCGTCCGCGCGGGTGTAGGCGAACGCCTTCGGCAGGGCCGCCTCGCCGAAGCCGTTCATCGAGGCCTCGGTGACGGTGTCCGCGTCGAGGTTGTCCACCTTCACCTCGCCCGAGAACGCCACCAGTGCGCCGCAGTTCTCGTAACCGCGCATGTCGACGTAGTCCTTGATCTTGCGGTACAGCTTGACCGCGTGCTCGCGGGAGCGGGTCACCACCATCGCCTTCGCCCGACCACCGAGGCGGCCGCGGGTGTGCTTGATGAAGTGCTCGACGATGAGCTCGGCGCGCTGCTGGAGGCTGGCCGGGCTCAACACGGCGAACCTGGCCAGGGCGGCGCTGGCCTTGCGCTCGTCGACCTCGCGGTCGTCGTCCCCACCGGTGAGTCGCCAGTAGGTCTGGTAGGTGACGTAGTTGCGGAGCACGTCGAGGATGAATCCCTCGTCGATGGCCTGGCGCATGGAGTAGATGTGGAACGGGCGCACGGTGTCGCCCGTCCGCACGCCGAAGAGTTCGATGGTCTTCGGCTTGGGCGTCGCGGTGAACGCGAAGTAGGACAGGCTCTGGTGCCGCCCACGCGCGAACGCCGCCGCTGTCAGCGGGTCGTCGTCCTCGTCGATGTCCTCGCTGCCGAGCTTGGTCAGCACCCGCTTGAGCGCCGCCGCGGACTCCCCGGACTGGGACGAGTGCGCCTCGTCGACGATGATCGCGAACCGCTTTCCGCGCAGCCCGTCCACCTTCTCCAGCACGAACGGGAAGGTCTGCAGGGTGACGATCAGGATCTTGGTCGTCTCGCCCGCCAGGGCGCTGCTGACCTGCTCGGACTTGGAGCCCTCCGCCTTGTCGCTGATCTTGGTGACCACCCCCGCGCGGTGCTCGAACTGGTAGATGGTGTCCTGCAACTGCCGGTCCAGCACCGCCCGGTCGGTGATCACGACGACCTTGTCGAAGACCTGCTCGTTGTCCGGGCCGTGCAGGTTGGACAGCCGGTGGGCGAGCCAGGCGATGGTGTTCGACTTGCCCGACCCGGCCGAGTGCTGCACCAGGTAGTTGTGCCCCGAGCCGTGCTCGGCCGCATGCGCGATCAAGCTGCGCACCGCGTGCCACTGGTGGTAGCGGGGGAAGATCAGCTCTCGGGCGTGCGGCCCGGGCCTGCGACCGCCGCGCTGCGGGGTGCCCTCCTCCAGGTGCACGAAACGGCGGACGATGTCGAGCCACGCCTCCGGCTGCCAGACCTCCTCCCAGAGGTAGGAGGTCCGGTACCGGCCGGGTTCCGCACCCGGGTTGCCCGCGCCACCATCCTTCCCCGGCCCTGCCGACCCGGTGTTGAACGGCAGGAAGCGGGTCTTCTCACCGGCCAGGCGTGTGGTGAGGAAGACCAGGTCGGGGTCGACCGCGAAGTGCACCAGCGCCCGTTTGGCGAACAGCGGCTCCCGCGGGTCGCGGTCGCGGCGGTACTGCTCCTTCGCGTGCTCGACGTTCTGCCCGGTCAGGGGGTTCTTCAGCTCGGCCGTGGCGACCGGAACGCCGTTGACGAACAGCGCCAGGTCGAGTTCCCTGCCGCGATCCCGGGTGGAGTACGCGAGTTGGCGGGTCACCGACAGCCGGTTCCGCCGGTAATCGACCAGGGCGTCGTCGGCGAGGGTGTGCGCGGGGCGGAAGTAGGCGAGGCGGATCAGGTGCCCGCGGTCGCGCACGCCGTGGCGCAGCACGTCGACCGCTCCGCGCTTGTCGATCTCCTTGGCGAGGAACCGGCCGAACTGGCGCATCTGCTCGTCGGTGTCGTTGCCGTAGTGCGCTCTCAGCCTGCCCCAGACGTCGTCCTGCGTCGCCCCGATGAAGCTGAACAACTGGTCGGTGTCCAGACCGAGTTCCCGGTTGTAGCCGTCGCGCTGCCCCCGTTGCCACCCGGCGGCGACCATGGCCGCCTCGATGGCGTCCTCGAACGCCCGTTCCGTGTGCACTGCCATCGATACACTCCTTCCGGTGGAGGGCATGACCCGACCTGCGCTCTCAGCGCCGACCCGGTGTGTTCGACCCGGTTCCACGGTCACGTGGCGTCTGCCTCCGTCGTGCCGTTGGCTGCCGCGACCTCGTGGAACCAGCCGAGCACCTCGACGAAGCCCGCACGCGCGGACACATCCAGGAGAACGCCCAGGTCGAACCCCGGTCGCAGATCGATCTTCGCCGCGGGCAGGTCGACACCCTGGATGGTGTTGAGCCGTTGGCGGAGTTCCTCGCGCCGAGCCGGGTCGTCGAACGGTTGCCGCCTGCCCAGGTGCTGGAACACCACTTCGCACTTGCCGCTCGGGTAGAAGACCACGGGCCAGATGTTGCCGTCGGGGTGCGACTTGTCCCGGGACATCAGGAAGCACGACGTCTCGTTCTTGAGGCCGAACTCGACGTGCCCACCCCGCTCGATCCAGACGTCGATCACCTCGATCACAGCCTCGGCGATGTCGTCCCCCTGCCGCTCCACGAGCTGACCGAGGAACCGGTCGGGCGGCATCGCGTCCTCGCCGGGCTCGGGCACCGGCCCCAGGTCCGGGACATCGGCACCGATGAGCACCGCGAGCTCCTCCACGGTCACCCGTCGCTCCTTGTCCGCGCGCCCGTGGCGGTCGAACACCACCCCCTCGGCCTCCAGCGTGTCCCGTGGGTCGTCCGTGCGCGACGCGTCGAGCCAGGCGAAGTTCGGCGAGACCCTGCCATCGGATTGCAGGACCCGGTGCGCGTTGGGAGCGGGCGTGGTCGCGAGCCGCTGCCCGATGGCCACGGGGTGGCTGCCGATCAGCACGGCGAGGTCGCCGTAGGTCGTCCACGCCCCCGCGGGCAGCTCAGCGAGCGCCTGGTTCATCACCTCCCACGCCGTTCCCGACAAGTCAGCACCGGCTGCCGCGGGGCCGGGCCACTCGGCGATCACCCGCTCCGCCAAGGCGTCGGCGCGTTCCTGGATCTGCGGCCGTCCCCACCGGTGTTGTGCGGCGATCTCCTGGTTCATGCGCACGCCGCTGCTGGCCAGCTTCGGGCGCTTCACCTCGAACGCGCTGTTGCCGAGGGTGGAGTTGTAGCCGGTGAGGGTCAGGTTCCCCAGGGTGTGGACCAGGCCCTCGTGCACCTGGCCCAGCTCCTCCCCGTCCTCGAGGTCCTCCGCCAGCACCCGCCGCCACTGCGGGGTCGGTGTCTGCGGCAGCACGTGTTCGATCGTCAGGGAGGACAGGTCCACCGGCTCCTTGCTGCCGTAGGTCTCCTCGAGCCACCGCAACACCAGCGCTCGCTGGTGCGGGCGCCCGTTGAGGTAGTAGGGCACCGACCGCACGGCCGCCTTGATCTCCCGGTCACTCGCGTAGTGCTTTCGACCTGTCGTCAGGTAGCCGCGAACAGCCTGGTCGACCGGAGCATCGGCGTCCATCTCGGTCACCATGGACAGCAACGTCCTGTTGATCCCCGCTGTGGCGCGGCCGATGAGCAGGCGGCGGACGAAGTAGCTCTCCAGGTGCAGCATCGCCGTCGAGATCTGCGCGGAGTCGGCTGTGCCCGAGGCCCGCCGATCCAGCAGGTGCAGCAGCACGGGGTAGACGGTCGTCGTCCCCCACGCGCCGAGGCGGGTCAAGCGGTGTCGTACCGCTGCATCCGGTTCACGGGACGGGTCGAGAATCGTCCGCAAGAGCTCGCCGAGGCCGCCGAACCTGGCGACCTCCCGCTCGATGTCCTCTTCTGAGCGCAGTTTGTCCAACCGCCGCTGCTGCCCGGTGTAGGTGTCGGCCTGCTTGATGCGCGGATCGCGCTGCACGAGGTCGAGCCAGAACAGCAGCTCCAACTGGTCGCGCTCCAGGCCCTTCTGGAGCGGGAGCCACAGCGACTCGTAGACGGCCGCGCCACGGGTGGGCAACCGCATGAAGAGGTAGTTGCGCAGCAGGTCGGCCTGGGTCAACCGCAGGCCGGTGTTGTTGAGCGACTCGAAGATCCGGTGCGGGTTGTCCCCCTGCTGCGCTGTGACGGAGACCAGGGCCAAGCCCGAGAACACGGTGTCCTCGATCCGCTCGATGTCGTGGGGGTCGTCAGGGTCGTCGGCGCCCGCCAGCCGTGCGGAGAAGAACCGGTAAGCGGCGCCGATGCGGTCCGTTCCACCAGCCTGCGGGGTGGAGTCGACGCAGGCCAGGTAGGCAGCGCGGTCAGCCTGCGTCGGCACCAGCTTCAACCGCTGGTTCCCCGGCTTCCACCGGTTGACCAGGTACTGCTCATTGATCCTCTGCCTGTGCTCCGGGTTCTCCCGTGCCGCTCGGTGGTCGCGGATCGCGCACAGGAGGATGGTGAGCGTGGTGAGCCGCTGCTGCCCATCGATCACCAGGTACTCGGACACGCCGGTCGGCCCGTTGGCCGGGCTGGGTGTCAGCACCACCGATCCGATGAAGTGCGTCAGCTCCCGGTCGTCGGCGCGGTCCTCGGCCAGTTGGGAGATGTCCTCCCACAGCTGCTTGAGCTGGCCCGTCCCCCAGGAGTAGGGCCGCTGGTACAGCGGGATCTGGTACTGCTTCGCCCCCTCCAACAGCTCTTGAAGGGATGTTTCGCGTGCCACGACCATGTGGTTCCCCCAGATTCCTGTTCAGGACTCGATGCCGAGGCGGTGCTGTTCGGCGCGGATGATGCGCTGCTGGAGCGGGATGGCCTCGTCGTCGAGGAAGCCCGGCCGGTGTTCGCCGGTGTCGATCGACCGGCGGTCGGCCTCCTTGGCGTCGCTCTTGCGGGCGAACTCGGCGAACAGGAGGCTCTTGCGCTCCTGGACCTCCCGCAGCCGCTCGTCGACGCTGCCCTTGGCGAGCAGCCGATGCACCTGCACCTTCCGGATCTGCCCCATCCGGTAGGCGCGGGCGATGGCCTGCTCCTCGGTGCTGGGCTTCCACTGCGGCTCGGCGATGATCACCACCGAGGCCGCCTGCACGTTCAGCCCGACCCCACCCGCCTCGATCTGGCTGAGCAGCACAGCATGGCCTTCGCGCCGGGAGAAGGTGTCGACGAGCTGCTGGCGGGCCACGGGCGGTACAGACCCGTTCAGCACGCCCACCACGGACGTGCCGAGCTTGCCGCGGACGACCTGGAGCACGTCCAGGAAGTTGGAGAACACGACGACCTTGAGCCCGTCCTCACGTGCTTCGTCCACGATTTCGGCGAGCCGTTCGAGCTTGGCGGAATCGTCGGACCGGAACGCGGCCTGCCGCATCTGCATGAGGTTCTTCGAGCGCACCGTCATCGTGTAGGCGGCGGTGTCGGCCTGGGAGAAGTGCACCCAGTCCTCGACCTCGATCTTGTCCGGCAGCTCGGTGAGCACGTCCTCCTGGTTGCGCCGCAGGTAGACCGGCGCGACCGCCCGGCGGAACCGCTTCGCCCCGGTCAGCGCGTCAGCGGCGTCCAGACCCTGCGCGACCCGTGGTTGCAGGTAGTGGACGAGGTTGCGGAACTCCTCGACCCGGTTCTCCATGGGTGTACCGGTCAGGAACATCGCCCGCTGGGCCACGGCCACGATCGCGGCAACGTGCTTGGCCCGCTGCGCCTCGGGGTTCTTGACGTAGTGCGCCTCGTCCACCACGAGCATCGCGATCCCGGCCTCGGTGATGCCGTTCAGGCGCCCGAGCGTGGTGAACGTCGTGACCGCGACACCACCGGTGCGCAACCAGTGGTGCGTGGCGATCGCACGGTCCGCCCCGTGCAGGCTGTGCCCCTTGAGAGTGGTGTGCTTGCTGATCTCGTTCAGCCAGTTGATCTGCACGCTGGCCGGACAGACCACGAGGAAGCGGGCCTGCCCCATCGCCGCCATGTGCGTCATCGTGGCCAGGGCCTGCACGGTCTTGCCCAGCCCCATCTCGTCACCGAGGATCGAGTGCTTCTGGTGGATCGCGTACTGCGCGCCGAACACCTGGTAACCGCGCAGGGTGGCCTTGAGCAGGCTCGTGTCCAGCGGGACGGCGGTGATCTCCTGGCGCAGCTCCTCCGGCAGGAACCCCTGCGCGGCCTCGCTGTCGTCACCGTCGCCCTGACCCCCGAGCGTGGAGAGCAGCGCGTTGAACCCGGCCGCGTCCTGGGAGTACTCCTGCCACAACTGCTCGGGCGAGTAGGAAGCGGGGTCAGCGGCCCGCTCCTGCTGCTCCACCGTGTGCAGCAGGGCGGTTGTCCGGGGAGCGGCCAAGAGGGCGTCGAGCTGGGCCAACGCGGCGAGTGCGGTCTGCTTCCGCTTGCCGAACCGGAAGAGCATCCCCGCACGGCTGGCGGTCGGCTCCGCCTCCCGCACCAAGCGCTCGGCCTGCCCGGTGAACTGCTCCAAGGGCTCTTGCAGGGCACCCCGGATGCTGTCGGCGTGCCGGGCAGCGGCGAGCGTGGCGAGGAGTTGGGTCTGACCGGGGTGCCGCTGGTCGAGGTCGAAGCGAACCCGCGCCTCCTGCCGGACCTCACGCGCGAGCCGGTTCGCTGCCGCCGAGACCTGCTGAGCCGACTGCGGGCCGACGCCCGGCACGGTCTGCAAGTTGTCGGGAGTCGCCCTGACCACATGCGCGATCGTGCGGAAGCCCGCGTCGGCAAGAGCACCCAGCCGGGCACCCTTGCCCGCGAGACCGCGCAGGTCGGCGATCGGACGGGTGGCCAGGACGGCGTGGGCCTGCTGGTCGGCCAGGATGTCGATCTGGTGCCGCGCGCTTTCCCGCAACGCGTCCGGCGCGGACAGCAATGCGGTGGCCCGCTCGGCGAACTGCCGGACCTTGTCCAGCAGGGTTTTGGCTGTGGCGCCGACCTTGCCTTTGGCGGTGTTGACGGCAGCGGCGTCGATGCCCGCAGGCGGGCTGTGCTGCGCTTGTTCCCCGGTGGTCACTCGGTCCCCCCTCCACGCATGACTCAGCGCACCCCCGAACGCGCCGTTGTCACATCGAGTTGGCCGGTGACAGCAGCAGTGATCAATGCTTGACGTCGTTCGGATAGCAGGTCGAGTTGGCTGTCCAAATAATTTATCAATCTATTTTCCTGACTCGCAGTTTCGTCCAACTTTACAATTATGCGATCCTGCACTTCGGATTCAGGAAAAGGAAACCGATGTCCGGCTAATTGTTCACCGGTGAGATGGGAGATGGTGGAGGAATTGCCTTCGGAGGTGAAGACATCCAATGCCGCCGCCGCTCGTAGACAATAATATAGCCATCGCGCTCGACTTTCGGAGCGCGGCCTGGCACGATGCAGTGCCTTTTGGTAGTATATTTCCTCAATCCTTCCATCCCAAATCGCTGCTCTGCCAGGCTGCCCTCCTTCGCAAATTAGCAGGTCGCCCTGGATAACTTGATATCTTTTGCCTTCAGATGGCGGAAAGTCCATCTCCAGCAAATCTTCAGTATCTATTCTGTCCCATTGGACATTGGTGTTCCTGAGGTAGGGTCGGAGGTTGCCTCCGGCTGCGCGCTCACTGTTCAGCATCTTGCCCAATTGCACTTCGAACTGTGACGCCACTGAACGAATGGGCCATGAGGCGGGTATACTACCTAGCCATTCGAGACCGCTGGGGTTCCGCTGACCAGGTTCGTTTTCTCCTTTTATCGCATAATATGCGCGGGATATGGCGCGTTGGCCAAGATGAAGCCTTTGCTTTCGCCTGGCTGAGATTATTGAGTCTATGTGCGAGGTCTCAGTATCGAGAAATTTGGAAATTCGTCGTTGCTCTTCGATGCCCGGATAAGCCCATGGAGAAGAGAAAAATGCGCTGGTGTCAAGATTTTGAATCCCAGTTGTCTGCTTGATTGAGCTCTGTGTGATTCCCTGGCTATAGGTTGTGACAAAGACATATAGAAGAAACTTGGCATCAATATTTTTCATAGGAGAAATGCGCATGCAGAAGTTTGTGCATACAGCCGGTTCTTCGAGATCGTACAACACGGCTGCCCCGACTGGTTGTTTTTCTCCTCCGCCGGACTTTTCTAGTACTACGTCCCCCTGTTTGAGGACATGCTTTTGCAGTGTGGATGAGTCAATTTTCCGCTTGGGCAAATTTTCGGCTTTTACCCGGTTTGTTTTGCGGTCGAAATCGGCAGCCCTTACACAAGCTATGTCAGATGAATCGCCGATCGGCTCCTCTCCCCATACTCCATTTGCAGATTGGCGTATTAATGATTTTATGCGACCGCGCGTCCAGTGGTTCGGTGCCTTATTTAGCCATGTCGACATCAAATTCATTTCGTCACCTCGCGCAGCAGGCGCTGGATCTGAGCCTCGAGGTCCGTCAGT
Organism: Actinokineospora spheciospongiae; assembly: GCF_003182415.1. Lineage (NCBI taxonomy): Bacteria > Bacillati > Actinomycetota > Actinomycetes > Pseudonocardiales > Pseudonocardiaceae > Actinokineospora > Actinokineospora spheciospongiae. The sequence goes on from NZ_QHCP01000005.1 coordinate 670,345, forward strand.
TCAGCGTCAATCTCCTCAAGCGGCCTCGGTGGTACGTACTTGTAGAAGTGGCGCGTGAACGGGATCTCGTATCCCACCTTGGTCTTCGTGTGGTCCACCCAAGCCTCCGGCACGTGCGGCAGGACCTCACGGGCCATGTACTCGTCGATATCCTCATCAAGCGGCACGTTCTCGTTGTCCCGCAGGTCGGGGTCCGGCAACGGATCGCCCTTGCGATCGACCTGCAACTCACCTTCTGGATCGCTCAGCGAGACCGCGCCCCAGACCGCCTTGTCCACGCCGGCAGGCAGCTTGCCCAGTGGGGCCAGCGTCTCCCGCAAGACCTTCGCGAAGTCCACCTTGCGGAACGCGGCAGGCTCGGCAACCAGCCCGCGCAAGGACTCGATCAGCTTCTCCCGCCCCTCGTACTTCGCCAGGGTCTTGGCGATCTCGAGTTCAGCGAGAGCTTCCTCCGTCACCTCGAACCGGAGCTTCAACGGCCGTTCCACGGTGATCCGCCGGTACCCGAAGTCCCGTGGTGCGAAGACCTTCACCTTTTCGTGCATCGGGTGCTCGGGGTCCTCGGCTGCTGTCAGTGCTTCGCCGTAGAGCGTGGAGAGCTTGCCGATCTCCTCGTCCGGGATGTACTTGCGCTTGTCGCCCAGGGACTTGCGCATCTTCGACCAGTGCTCCCGGGCGTCGAGCAGGATCACCTTGCCCCGGTGTGCTTCGTCCTTGCGGTTGGTCAGAATCCAGAAGTAGGTGGATATGCCGGTGTTGTAGAAGAGTTGGTCCGGCAGTGCCACGATGGCTTCGAGCCAGTCGTTCTCCAAGATCCACTGGCGGATCTTCGACTCGCCCGACTCGGCGGCTCCGGTGAACAGGGGGGAGCCGTTGAAGACGATCGCGAGGCGGGAGCCGCCCTGCTCCGGCTTCTTCATGTGGTGGATCATGTGCTGGAGGAACAGCAGCGAGCCGTCGTTGATGCGCGGCAGGCCTGCGCCGAAGCGGCCTGCGAAGCCGAGCTTGGACTCGGTCTCGACGTCGTCCTTGACCTTCTTCCACTCCACGCCGAACGGTGGGTTGGCGAGCAGGTAGTCGAAGGACTTGCCGTAGTGCTTGTCGTGGCTGAACGAGTTGCCGTGCTTGATGTTCGACGAGTTCTCGCCTTTGATCATCATGTCGGACTTGCAGATGGCATAGGACTCGGCGTTGAGTTCCTGGCCGTGGGGCACGACCGTCGCGTCCGGGTTGCGCTTGAGGACGAACTCCTCGGCGGCGGTGAGCATTCCGCCCGTTCCGCACGCCGGGTCCAGCACGGTCCGCACAACACCCGGCGTCGTCAGGTCCTCGCCATCGGGGGCGAGCAGGAGTTCCACCATCAGGTTGATGACCTCGCGGGGCGTGAAGTGCTCGCCCGCGGTCTCGTTCGAGATTTCCGAGAACTTGCGGATCAGCTCCTCGAACGCGTAACCCATCTGGTGGTTGTCCACCACGTCCGGGCTGAGGTCGATCTCGGCGAACTTGGACGCCACCTGGTAGGTCAGCCCGGCTCCGTCGAGGCGGCCCAACTGGGCGGTGAAGTCGTAGGCCTCGAAGATCTCCCGGGCGTTCTCCGAGAAGGCACCGACGTAGGACTTCAGGTTGGTGGCGACGTTGTCCTGGTCGCGCACCGATGCCCGGAAGTCCAGCTTCGAGGTGTTGTAGAAGCTGAGTCCACCGGTGGCGCGCTTGAGCATGTCGAGGTTCTGCACGCCCTGCTGGGCCAGCTTGGCCTTGCGCTCCAGCACCGCGTCCTTGGTCGGCGCCAACACGCAGTCGAGGCGTCGCAGGACCGTGAACGGCAAGATCACCTTCCCGTACTCGGACTGCTTGTAGTCGCCGCGCAACAGGTCGGCCACCGACCAGATGAACGCCGCCAGCCTCGTGTGCGTACTGCTCACAAAATCTCCCTCAGGGGTCTGTCTCGACGATGACAATGTCGTGGGGGTAGCAAAAGACGTTTCTACTCGGGTGGCGCCACGGTCCCGCAGGCGAGTCCCTCGGTCAGTTGGGACACCAGGCCCACCCCCAGTGCTGCGGCGCGGCCCAGCGTCGAATCCAGCGCTTCGAGCCGCTCGAACGCGACACCCAGGCGCCGTTGACGGCCCAGGTCCAGCACCGGGACCTCGACGCGGCGCACATCGACCCGGTGCACGCCCGACGCGGTCGTGCTGCTCGCTGCCTGGCCGCTGCTCGCGCGGATCTGACCTGCCAGGAAGTGGACGTCCACCTGGTCCGGGTTCACCCGGATGAGTTGCAGGTTGGGGCCGAGGACCACATCGCCACCGTCCATCACCTTGGTCACCGGGCGCCCGTCGCCTGCGGCCAGCAGCGGCACCACCAGGTCGCCAGGCCGCAGGTGGATCGGGTCGTCGTCCTCGGTGCCGACGAAGTGCGTGTCGGGGACACTCCCGGTCGACACGTCACGCCCTGTCAACACCAGCGGGCCCGGGCCCGTCTCGCTGGTGGGCAACGGCCCGACCTGTCTGCGCAACGTGAGCGCGCCTGCGCGCGCGAGGTCGTCGATCGTCGTGCTCACCCGCGCACCGGGAGGGGGGGTGGTGAACTCCGGCAGGAGGTCGTCCAGCTCGCCGAGCAGGCGCGACAGGCGGAGCCTGGTGCGTTCGAGCGCCTCCGGGTCGAGAGCGGGTCGCGGCGGCGGCAGGTGCCGGGCGGGGGTGAGGTCGACGTCCTCGTCGAGCAGGTCGATCGGTTCGAGGGTCCGCCGCCTGCCCGCGACGGTGTCGACCGCCCCGGTCGCCCCGAACTCGTGCCAGGTGCCGAGCACCTCCTCGTCCAGTGCGGTCCAGTCCACCTGGCCACGTCGCGCGGGCTGGTGGTGCCCCGTGTTCACCAGGAGCACCGGCCCGGCGCCACCGGCACCCGGTTTGCGCAGCACCCACAGGTGGATCGGGACGCCGGTGGACATCAGCACCCCGGCGGGCAGCGCGATCACCGCGCGCACCGCGCCCCGGCGCAGCAGGGCCTGCCGGATCGCCCGGCCCGATCGGCGGGAAGCGACTCCGGCGGGCAGTGCCAGCACCACGGCGCCCCCCGGCTTGGCGTGGGCGAGGCAGTGCTGCACCCATGCCAGCTCGGGTTCGCCCTTCGCCGGGGAGCCGTACTCCCACCGGGGGTCCGTCCTCAGCTCGTCCTGCCCCCAGTCCCGGTAGCCGAAGGGCGGGTCGCAGACGACGGCGTCGGCGGGTGGGCCCGTGAAGGCGTCAGCGCGCAGAGCGTCGCCCACCGCGATGTCCGGGGTGCCGTGGGGTGCCAGTCGGGCCCGTGCCAGCCGTGCCATCACGGGGTCGATCTCCTGCCCGGCCAGGTGATCGGCACCGGCGTGCCCCGCCGCCCGCAGGATGTTCCCCGGTCCGCACGCCGGGTCGAGTACCGTGCCCGCGACCGGGGCGGCGAGCCGCACCATCAGTCGGGCCAGACCGGCCGGGGTGGCCAGGTGCTGGCGCTGTTGGCGCTGGAAGACCCGTTCGACGAGGGACTCGATGACCTCGTCCGCCCGCTGCCCGGCGTCCTCGCCGAGCAGGGCTCGGACATCGGCGGGCAGGTCGACCGAGCCGGGGACGCGCAGGTGGGTCGCCACGTCGGCGACCAGTTCCAGCGTGCCAGGTCTGCCGTGGCCCGCGTCCAGCGCGACCCACAGGGCGTCCGTGGTCGTGTCGTCGGTCAGCTTCCCCTGTTCGCGCAGCCACCGCCGCACCTCGGTCAGGGGGAACACGGGGGAGCCGCCCGCGTTGAGCACGGGCTCCGGGAAATCCGGGTGCCGCTTGCGCCAGTTGCCGACAGCCGCCCGGCCCACGTTCGCCAGGCGCGCGATCTCCGCCGCCGTCACCAGAGCACCTGCGGACATGACACCTCCAAGGCAACGGTTACAACCCGGTCAATGGTTAGTGTTGACTGTGTACATCGTTGAGGACATCGGGTTTTGTGTCAACAGGCAGATCAATGAAGGCGATGGCACAGGCTCGTGCCCGTACCTCCGTACCCTGAGTCAGTGACCGATCACGACGAGATGCCGGAGGCGGAGGCACCCGCTGACCCGTGGTCCGCCCTGCAGCCGGTCAGGAGCTCGTCCCGGCCTACCTGACCTCACGATTCGCGGCCCAGTACCGGGTGATCGTCGACGTCCTGCTGGCCGAACAGGACACGAGCCTGACCGGGCTGTCCTGCGCCGACGCGACAGGTACCAGCTCACCCCGAGAGCCGCCGGTCTGCACGTCTTCTGGGCGTTGGTGGACGACGCCGAAGATGCCGCGGGCGACCTGACCTTGGCCCCGCGGGCCATCCACGAACGGCTGGTCGCGTTCGCCGAGTCGCTCCGCCAAGCCGTCCACACCACCGCCGCGACGGAGTTCCAGCAGGTCGGGGCCATGCACCAGGCAATGGCCACAACGGTTCGGGGGTGGCAGCGCACCCTGGCGCACGCCCTGTCGGGCGGGCCGGACCCGGCCAAGCAGGACCTGCTGTGGCAGACGCTGCGCTCCTACACCGGCATGTGGGGTGAGCAGGTCGACATCCACACACCGCGGATCGCGGAGCTGGTGCTCGAGCTCGACCCGCTGCTGACCCCGAGCGTGTGGCGGGCCTGCGTCCGCGCCGCGGTGGACACCGACACCGACGACGAGGTCGTGGCCGCGCAGGCGCGTCGATGGGGGCACACCTGGCAGGCCCTCGCGTTCTGGTTCGTCGGCCCCGACTGCCAAGCGCGCAAGCTGCGGCGGCAGTTGCGCGACCTGGTCGCCCCGTGGGCGCGCAACATGAACCTGCTGATCGACACCGGCGGTGCGGTCACCCGCCGCGCGGAGCTCCTGGCCTTGGCCGTCGCGGTCGAGCGCGCTCCCGATGGCGAGGCCGCGTGGCGGATCTGGGACACCGCGGTCGGCGCGTTCTCCGCTCGCCACCTGCTGCTGGTCTCGGACTCCGCCGACGACGGCGACCTGAGCTGGACCAGCGCGCCGCCCGCGCCGGTGACCGCCCGCTTCCGCGAACAGGGCGCGCGCGCCGCGGTCGGCAGGCGGACCAAGATCCCGGACTACTCGACGGGCAAGGACGCCGCCCGACGGGCCAGGCCCACCGCCCAAGCCGCTCGCGGCGGGGCCGAGGCGGCGTTGCGCCTGCGCTCCGGAACGCACCTGGCCGACTGGGGTGAGATCACCGACGCGGAACTCGACCTGCTGCTGGAGTTCGTCGGTGTGGTGCGCCGAACGCGGTCGGAGAGCGCGGTGACCGGGGACGGTCGGTGGCGCATCACGTTGCGTCGGCCACCGCGGGCCGACGACACCACCAGCCTGCGCGCGGGCAGCGGCAGCATGGCGACCGTGAACTGGCACTTCAGCATGGACCCCGCGTGAACCGCGAGGCCGCTGAGCGGCAACGGGCGTTCACCGCCCTGCTCCGCTCCCCGGTGCTGGACCGCCACACCCATCCCGACGTGTGGCCGCTGGTGCGGACCCACCGGGCGCGGCTGGGCGAGTGGTTCGACCAGCGGCTCGGCTACCGGCTGGTGGTGACCGACGCCGCGGCCCGGTTGTTCCGGTTGCCCGTCAACGGCGCCGTTGTCGCGCCGCGACGGTTCCGACCGCCGACGCGCCGGGTGCTCGTGCTGGCCCTCATCGCCGCGGCGGTGGCCGAGGACGCCGAGGACATCACCACCACCCAGGACCTCTCCGACCGGGTGCGGGTGCTCTCCACGCGCGAAGACGTGGAGCTCGCGCCCTACGATCCCGATCGGCTGCCCCAGCGCAGGCTGTTCGTCAAGGCCGTGCACCTGCTCGTGTCCATCGGGGCGCTGCGGCCGACCGGCCGTGACGACGAGGAACAGCGGGAGGGATGGGTGAGCCGCCGCGATGCCGTCGGCGGTGCCTACGAGGTGCGCCGCGAACTGCTGCTGCGCCTGGTGGACCCCGCCTCGTTGCGCGCTGCCCTCGCCGGGGGGGCACGACGCCGGATCGCCGCACGAGGCGGCGGCGCGGATCGGCCTGATGCGCAAGCTGTTCGAGCTGCCCGTGGTCCTGTCCGAGGACCTCACCGCCGCCGGGCGGCTGTACCTGACCGGCCAGCGCCACCGCGTGCTCACCTGGTGCGTGGAGATGACCGGGTGGCAGGTCGAGCAACGCCTGGAGGGAATGGCACTCATCGCCGCCGACGAGGCGGACACGGACCTGCCGTTCCCGAGGCTGCGCGCTGCCGACTTCGCGGCGTTGATGGTGCTCGACCACCTGGTGCGCACGCACGGCGCTGGTGCGGTCGTCACCGCCGACGACCTCGGTTCGGCGGCGGACGAGGTTCGAGAGCGGCACACCAGGGCCATGACCGATGACCTGCGGGTGGGCGACGCCGTGGAGTCCGAGGCGCGCGATCTGCTGGGCGCGCTGGACCTGTTGCGCCCGAACGGGAAACCGGGCGAATGGCGGTTGACCGCCGCGGCGGCGCGCTACCGTGACCCGCGGGTGGTGGCTGTCAACGCGAGGCTGGACGAGGGGGAGAAGGGTGACCCGATCGGAACCTGACCGCGAGCGCTGGCTGGCGGCGGCGATGACCGGTGGCCTCCCGGAGCCGAGTCTGCGCCGCTGGCAGCCGATGCGCGTCGGCATCACCAACCTGTGGGAGTACGACCGGGCGGAGTTCTGGTTCGCGGGCGGCCGCCTGGTGCTGCGCGGCAGCAACGGGGCGGGCAAGACCAAGGTGCTCGAGCTGACGACCCTGGTGCTGCTGCGCGGGGAGATCGGCGCGTCCGTGCTCGACCCGTTCGGCTCCCAGCACCGCACGATGCGCTTCAACCTGCTGCCCACGGGCGAGGACGACGACCCGCGCCCGCCATCGGACACGGGTCTGGGCTACGCCTGGGCCGAGTTCGGCAGGCTCGACGACGACGGCACGGCCCGGTTCTTCGTCTGCGGTCTCGGCGTCAGCGCCCGTCGCGGCAGCGGCACGTCCGCGGTGACCACCTGGCACCTGATCACCCACCTACGACCGGGGCGCGATTTCACCCTGTCCATTGCGGACCGGCCGCTGGACCAGAAAGAGCTCAAGAAGGTCCCCGGTGTCACGGTGCCCGACGGCGCCGCGCGCTACCGCTCCAGGGTGGCCGCCGAGCTGTTCGGGCTGGGCTCCGACGCCTACGACAACCTCACCGAGCTGCTCAAGCAGCTACGCAAGCCCAAGCTGGGGAGCGGCTCAACCCCGCCAGCCTGGCCGAGACCCTGCGCGCGGCCCTGCCGCCGCTCGCGAGCGCGGAGATCACCCAGCTCGCCGAAGGGTGGGACAACCTGGAGAAGCTGCGCACCGCCGTGGAGCAGACGCGCGGCGCGGCCGTGCTGCTGGCGGAGTTCGTCCGCACCGGGTGGACCCCTTGGGCGCGCACCGTCGTGCGCCACCGCGCCGACGCGCTGGCAGCGGCCACCACCGAGCTGGATCGCACCACCAAGGACCGCAGGGCCGCGGAGACCGCATTGACCACCGCCCGCGGCGAAGCCGAGGAACTGGGCGACCGCGTCGGCCTGGCGCGAACGCGGCGCGGTGATCTCGGTACGGAACTGCGCGAGCTGCTGGACAGCCGGGCTTTCCAGGACGCTGTGAGCGCGACCAGCCGCGTCGAGGGGCTGCGTGAGCAACTGCAGGCGCTGGCCGGGCAACTCCGGCGGGTCGAAGAACGCCGCGAGGGGTCGGTCACGGAGGTGGCCGCTGCCGCCGAGGCCGAAGATGGGGCCGCCACCGCCACTGACGAAGCCGAATCAGCGGCGGTCCGGGCAGTCGAGCGCGTCCGATCAGCCGGGCGCCCCGCCGGACTGCACCGGTCGGCTGATCGGCACCTGCCCGCTCGTGACGTACCCGCGCTGCGCGCCGACCTCTCGGTCCGGCGGGAGCGCTTCACCCGGTTGACGGAGCTGCGCGGAGTGCTCGACCGCGCCGAGTCGAGCGCCGTGCGGTCGGCCGATCAGCTCACCGACCGGGAGGCGGACCTGGGCGAGGTCGTGGAACAGCGGGAGCTGGCGCGCGAAGGCGTCGAACACGCGGTGGACGCTCTGCGCAGGCAGCTCCGGGAGTGGAACGCGGGCCTCCTGGTGGCCAAGGCCGACGAGCGGACCGTCGAGGACTGGTGCGATCTGGTGGCGGAGCTGACCGCGGCGGACCCATCGGGTTCCCCGGCGAGACAGCGCGGCACCTCGCCCGCCGCGGCGGTCGCCAGGCATGTCCAGGGAGTCCGCGACGTGCTGGGGACCCGGCGTGCCGGCCTGGTCCAGAGGCGCGCCACGCTGGTGACCCGGCACGAGCGGGCGACGGTCGAGCTGGCGGGTGTGCTCGACCACGCGGAGCGCCCACCGGACCCACCTGAGTCGTGGCGCCGCCGCGACCGGCCGGAGCCGGAAAGTGCGCGAGGTGCGCCGTTCTGGCGCTGCGTGCGGCCCGTCGACGGGTTGTCCGCCGATGAGGTGGACCTGCTGGAGGCGACGCTGGCCGCCGCTGGAGTGCTCGACGCCTGGCTCAGCATCGACGGCGAGTTGACCACCGCCTCGGGTGGCGAGCAAGCGGACACAGTCGTGCGCACCGGGGGAGCCCGCGTCGACGCGAACCTGACCGCGGTGCTGGAACCCACCGCTGTGGGTGGGGTCACCGAGACCGCCATCCACGCGGTGATCACCTCGATCGGGTGGCACGACGCCCGCCCCGGCGCTGCCTCGGGCGGAACCTGGCTGGCAGCGGATGGCACCTGGCAGTGCGCTGCCCTGTCGGGTCGTGCCGAGGTCGCCCGACCGGCGTCCTTCCTCGGCGCCACAGCTCGCGAGGCCGCCAGGCAGCGGGAGATCGTTCGGCTGCGGGCCTGTCTGCCCACGACACGGCTCTGCGGAACTACCGCGAGGCCGTTGACGACCTGGCACGGTGCGCGGAAGTGCTCAGTCTGCACGCCGCGGCTCTGACACGGGCGCGTGCCGACCTCGTGTCCGCCCGAGGCAGGCTCGCGGGCATCGAAGGCGAGCTGAACGGACTTCGCGGGAGTGAACGGCAGGCGCGGATCAGGCTGCGCACCGCAGAAGAGGCACTCACCACCGATGTCCGCGCGCAGTTGGACCGTCGCGCCGAACTCGACCTTCTGGTGGAGCACGTGGACAACGAGATCGAACGCCTGACGGAGGGGGTCACCGACGCGCAGGTCGCGGTCAGCCGCGCCGAGGAAACCCTCACGCGGCACGAGGACCGCCGCCGGAGTGCGGAAGGCAAGCGGGACGCCGCGCTCGAGGTGTGGTGGGAGGTGTACGACGCGGGACTCGCGCAGCCCCCGGGCTGCGGGAGCCGGGGTGCCGCAACGTGGAGTCCGCGCGCGAGTCGACCCGGGCCGCGCGTCGGGAACTGCCCGACCCCGGCGACGAGGACCGGGCTTGGCGGAGCTGCTACCGCAAGCTCGAAGCGCTGCGGCAAGGGCTGTTGCCCGACCGCGACGCAGGCGTGCAGGAGCCGGAACACGACGGCGCGATCCAGCGCGTGGTCGTCCTCGCCGACAACACCGCAGGCTGGCAGGCGCCCCCGGCCGCCGCGGACCTGCTCGCCGACCAAGTCCGTGCGCAGGAGAACGCGTTCGATTCCGAGCAGCAACGGGTGCTGACCACCCTGCTCGGCTCGGCGTTCATCGAGCACCTCAAAGACCGGTTGGACTACACCGCCCGGACCTTCACCGACATCAACGACCAACTGGCCTCCCACCCGACCCGGCACGGCAACGCCGTGCGGCTGACGTGGGAGCCCGATCCCACCGACCCCGACGCGGGTGCCGTGGTCGACGCGCTGACCCAGGGCTACCGGTTGCTCTCACCCGCACGCCAGGAGACGGTGCGCTCCTTCCTGGCCCGCAAGATCGATGCGGCCAGGGCGGACGCGGCGGTGGGCGGCTCCGCCGACTGGCGGGAGCACCTGACCACCGCCCTCGACTACCGCGGCTGGCTCAAGATCTCCCTGCGGTACCGGCCGGGCTCGACCAGCCGCTGGGTGTCGTTCGACGCCGCCAAGCACGGTGCCAAGTCCGGGGGCGAGAAGGTCGTGCTGCTGTCCCAGCCGCTGTTCGCCGCCGCGGTCGTCGCCTACAACGCCGCCGGTGGGCGGGCCCCGCGGTGCGTCTGGTTGGACGAGGCGATGACCGGCGTGGATGAGGAGATCAAGGCGTCGTTCATGGGACTGACGGTCGCCTTCGACCTCGACGTGATGCTGACCGCCCACGACGAGTGGTGCAAGTCCCCGACCGTCCCGGCGGTGGCCGTGTACGACCTGGCCCGGCACAGAGGACTTCCCGGGGTCGACGCCGTCCCGTACCTGTGGTGCGGCGGCGAGTGGACCGCGGTCGCGCTGCCGATCTCCAACGCGCACGCGGACGAGACGCTGCCGGCGGCCGACGGCCTGTTCGCCGAGGTGGACTCCGAGTGACGACCGCCATCCCACCGGGCATCCGGGATTGGGCTCTTCTGCCGGGGCCCGCCGTGGTGCTCGATGCCGTCCGCACCCGGGCCAGGCGCGCTCACCGCACCGAGGCGGGAACGCTCACAAACGTCGTGCTGACCGCGCCGCAGCGCCGGGAGGTCGCGTTGCTGCTCGGCACCCGGTGGGAGCTGTCCGGCAAGCCCGTCGGGACAAGACTCGCCCAACTCGCCGCGGACGCCCTGCACGACGCCCATGCTCTCGACCCGGACAAGCCGCTGGGGCGCGGTGTGGCCCGGCTGCTGGCGGTCGTCCACGACCTCCCCCGGCCACATCGAGCCGGGCGGGCCTGGCGCGTGGCGTGGGCGGGTGCCGGGGTGGTGTGCGATGGCGTGTCCTCCCGCGTGCTGGCCCTGAACCTCCCCCTGACCGGCGAGGCCCCGGCCGTCAAGCTGTGCGCCGCCGCCCCGGGCGAGCCCGTCTGGTTGACCCTGCGTTCGTTGGTGGGCGCCTGGACTGCTTCCCGGGCCGACGTCTTCGTGTGCGAGAACCCCACCGTCGCCGAAGCCGCCGCCGACGCGCTCGGCCCGACCTGCCCGCCGCTGGTGTGCACCGACGGGACCGCCTCCGGCGCGGCCCTCGACCTCCTCTCCGGACTCGCCGCCGCGGGCTGCGCGATCCACGCGCGGGCGGACTTCGACCCGGCCGGTTTCACCATCGCCGACCAAGTGCTCTCCGTCGCCCCAGGCGCGTTGTCGTGGCGCTTCGACCAGAGGACCTGCGCGGCCGAGTGCGGCATGAGCGGCCGGCACGGAGCTCCGCACGATCTCGTGACCGCCGTTGCCGGACTGCGGGTCGCCTACGACCGGTCACGTTCTCCGGTGCACGAGGAGCGCGTGCTTGCTCTGCTGCTGTCCGATCTCGCCATCGGGCCCGCGGAGAGGTGAACCCACCCGTCCACGTGGCCCGTAGAACCGGCGCATGAGCGGAACAGCCGCTCATGCCGCTGACCGCGCGGATCAAGGCGACCGCTCGCCGGGGGACATGACCGGGGCCGGTGTTCCCGGGCCCAGGCACCACGCCGAGGAACCGACAACAGCCGGGCAGTCCGACGTGACCCGTCACGACGACGGCCTGCGCCGCGGGGTGGTCGTCAGGCGTCCACAGCCTGCTCGATCGGCGTCTTGCCGCCGACCACCACGTAGATGCGGCGCGCGGTGTCGGGGCGGTCGAGGAGTGCCACGAGCACGGCGGCGACGTCCTCCCTGGCGACCTGGTCGAACCTGGCGGTCTTGGGACCGACCTCCTTCCCGGTGGTGAGTTCGACGGTCCCGTCGCCTCGGCCGTCGGTGAGCACGCCGGGGCGCAGGACCGTCCAGTCGAGGGTGTCGCGGGTGAAGATGTGCTGTTCGGCGGCGCGCTTGGCTCGCAAGTAGACGGAGTACCCCTCGCCGATTCCCCGGTCGTCGGCGCAGCCCACGTTGATCGAGCTGACGTGCAGGAAGCGCCGCACCCCGGCCTTTTCGGCCGCGTCCATCACCAGGACGACGGCGGCCCGGTCCATCCTGTCCCGGCGTTCGGCGGTGGCGCTGTTGCCGGAGCCCGCCGAGAACACGGCGGCGTCGGCGCCCGCGAGGGTGGCGGCCACCTCCTCGACGGTGGCGTGCTCGAGGTCGAGCACGACGGCGTCGCCGCCCGCCCGTCTGATGTCGTCGACGTGGCGCGGGTTGCGCACGATGCCGACGACGGTGTCGCCGCGTGCGGCGAGGCGGCGGGTCAACCTGAGGGCGATCTTGCCGTGGCCGCCTGCGATGACGATCTTCATTCCGTTCCCTTTCCCTGCGGGTGATCGGTCGGACAACTTCTGACGAGCGGCCGATGCCACGGCTCTCCGGCGAGATCCGATGTTCGCGGGGACACCCGAACCCGTTCACCACGCCGTCCTCGAACGCGTCGAGCGCGCGGACGTGTGATGCCGGTACGACCGGCATCGGCCTTCGTTCGGTGGGGGTGCGGCAAGTCAACCAGTGGGCGAACCCATCGGTCAATCGGGGGCGGTGCCGTTATCCCGGGGGGTGGGGTCGGGCTGGGGGCGGGCGGCGAGTGACCACAGGTAGCTCAGCGGCTCGCCGTCGGGTTCGTCGGTGTACTCGGCGATCAGTTCCCGGATGCGGCGGTGCAGCGACTCCGCGGATTCGGGCCGCAACCGCAGCGTGCCCCGCTTGGCGCCGCGACCGGAGTCCTTGCCCGCGGCGATCAACTCGGCGCGGTGGGCGCCGAGCACGGCCAGGTCGACCTGCTGGGCCAGGCCGGTGTCGTCGGGCAGGATCGTCATGCCCCAGGTGCGCGCGGTCCCGCGGTAGGGCCGTTGCAGCGCGCCGTGCTCACCGGTGGAAACCGGTTCTGCCACCAGGAAGTTCGCCTTCACCAGCGCGCGGACGTGCCGCAGGGTGGTCGCGGGGGCGAGGTCGAGTTCGACCGACAACTCCTTGTTGGTCATCGCCCGGTCCAGGCAGAGCCGCAGGATGCGCCAGCGGACCGGGTGTCCGAGCGCCTTGAGTTCTTCGACCGTCGCTTCCACGGGCAGCACTCTACCTTGCCAAGCCGACGCCGGTTTGGTTCACTGCTATCGGTGTCATTTTTTGCAATCACTCGGAGGGGGGGACCTGTGATCGAGCAGCTCCGGGACTGGGTGGGTGGGCGGGACCTGGTCGGTGAGCTGGCGGACTGGATCTCCCGGCCGAGCGTGAGCCGGACCGGTGAGGGCATGGCCGAGGCCGCGGCCCACGGTCTCCGGCTGCTGCGCGCGTCGGGGTTGCGGGCGCGCGAGGTGGAGACCGGTGGCTGGCCCGCGCTGGTGGGGACCGCGGACGGGCCGGGACCGCACGTGCTGATCTACGGCCACTACGACGTGCAGCCCGCCGGGCCGCTCGAACTGTGGACGACGCCGCCGTTCGTGCCGTCGATCCGCAACGGCCGGATGTACGGGCGCGGCACGGGCGACAACAAGGGCCAGCACCTCGCGCAACTGCTGGGGCTGCGTGCCCTGCGGGACCTGACCGGCGGCTTCCCCTGCCGCGTCACGGTGCTGCTCGACGGCGAGGAGGAGATCGGCAGCCCCAACCTGGCCGCGGCCGTGAGCCAGGTCGGCCAGCCCGACCTGGTGATCTGGAGCGACGGACCGGTGCACGACTCGGGCCGGGCGTGCGTGGTGCTCGGCGTGCGGGGAATCCTGATGTTCGAACTCCGCGCGCGCGGCTCGAACCGGCCGCTGCACTCGGGGAACTGGGGCGGGGTCGCGCCGAACCCGGCGTGGGCGCTGGTGCAGTTGCTGGCCACCATGCGGTCGGCGGACGGGGCCGTGACCGTGCTCGGGTTCGCCGACGACGTCGCGCCGTTGACCGGTGGCCAGCGCGCCGCGCTGGCGGACCTGCCGGTGGACGTGGCCGGGACGCTCGAGGCGATCGGGGCGGTGGGCATGGAACCACCGGCCGGGTTGGGGTTCCACGAACGCCTTGCCACGCCCACGCTGACCGTGAACTCGTTGAGCTGCGCGGATTCCGGTGACCACCGGGCGGTGATCCCGGACGTCGCCATCGCCCGGTGCGAGGCCCGGTTGGTCGGCGGCCAGACACCGGACCAGGTCGCCGACGCCATCCGGCGGCACGTCGCGAAGCACGCCCCCGACATCGAGTTCGTGCCCGACGCGGCGATGACACCGGCCACCACACTACCTGAAACCCGGTACACGGCAACGATCCTGCGGGCGGTCGAGGACGCGTTCGGGCAACGGCCGCTGCTGGTTCCCTCGCTCGGCGGGAGCCTGCCGATCGCCGTGCTCAGCGACGGGCTCTCCTGCCCCTGCTACGGCGTGCCGCTGGCCAACGTGGACGAGGCCAACCACGCACCCGACGAGAACCTCGACCTCGACTGGTTCCACCGCGGGATCGTCGCCGCGGCGGCGATCCAGCTCGCGCTGGCGGTGCACTCATGACCGTCTGGGGGGCTTGGCCCGCGAAGGAGGGCTTCGCGTACGTCGGCGACGAGTCCGGCCGACCGCAGCCGTGGTTCCAGACCTGGGCGGGGGAGCGGCGGATGTTCCCGATCGACGGCGCGGTCACCCGGCTGGCGTGGCGGCCCGACGAGACGCGCCTGCTCGTCGTGGCGGACGTGACCGGAGGCCAGGACTACCGGCTGGCCGAACTCGACCCGGTCACCGGCGAGGTGGAGTGGATCGCGGTGGAACCCGGCATCAGGCGCGAGGTCGGCGTGCCGTACTCCAGCGCGAGCCAGCCGTACAGCCCGGACGGCAAGCTGCTCGCCTACGCGACCAGTGCGCGGGACGCCACCTGCCTCGACGTCCACGTGCGGGACCTGGCGACCGGCGCGTCCAGGACGGTCCTGGAGGGCGACGACCGGTACGTGCCCATGTGCTTCTCGCCGGACTCCAGGCACCTGCTCGTCCTGAAGTTCCACCAGAACACCGACCACGACCTGTTCGCCTGCGACCTCGAGACCGGTCGGACCCGGCACCTCACCCCGCACGAGGGCCTGGCGAAGTACCAGCCGGGCGGGTGGACCGAGGACGGGATCTACCTGTGCACCACCGAGGGCCGG
Source organism: Actinokineospora spheciospongiae (assembly GCF_003182415.1). Taxonomy (NCBI): domain Bacteria; kingdom Bacillati; phylum Actinomycetota; class Actinomycetes; order Pseudonocardiales; family Pseudonocardiaceae; genus Actinokineospora; species Actinokineospora spheciospongiae. Next base: position 685,405 of record NZ_QHCP01000005.1, read on the forward strand.
GACTTCCTCGGTGTCGCCCTGCTCGTTCCCGGTGAGCCGTTGCGGTGGATCGCCACGCCGGACGCCGACGTGGAGAACGTGGTCGTGGGTCCGCGGGTCGTCTGGGCCCTGCCGCGGGACCAGCGCACGGTCCTGTGCACGCCGGAGACCTCGGTCGAACTGCCCGGGTTCGCCTCCCAGCCGTTCGGCTACGACGGCTACGTGCCGCGCTTCGCCGGGGACCGCCTGCTCGTGCAGGTGGGTGCCAGTGACCGGGCGACCGAGTTCTCCCTGGTGGGCCTGGAATCCGGTGAGTCGCGCCAGCTCACCGACTTCAGCGCCGGGCTGCCGGACGACCTGGTCGTTCCGGAGACGGTCTGGTTCACCGGAGCCGACGGGCTGGAGATATCCGGGCTGCTGTACCGCCCGCGTTCGGCGACGGGCCCCGTCCCCGCGGTGTTGCAGATCCACGGTGGTCCCGAGTGGGCCGCGCTGCCGGTCCACGACCCGCTGATCCAGCGGCTGGTGCGCGCCGGGATCGCCGTGCTGGCGCCGAACGTGCGCGGGTCGACCGGACGGGGGCTGGCCTACCAGCGGCTGATCTACCGCGACTGGGGGCGCGGTGACCTGGCCGACTTCGCCGCCGCCGCCGGGTTCCTGCGGGGCCTGGACTGGGTGGACGGCGACCGGCTCGGTGTCCACGGGGTGTCCTACGGCGGGTTCGCGGCGCTCAGTTGCTTGAGCAGGTTGCCGGACCTCTGGCGGGCCGGTGTCGCGATCTGCGGGCCCGCCGACCTCGAAATGGACGTCCGGGCCCTGCCGCCGACGTGGAGCAGGCGGGTCGTGGAGTGGATCGGGGACGTCGACGACCCCGAGGACCTGGCGGAGCTGAAGGCGGTGAGCCCGCTGACCCACGCGGCGGACATCCGGGCGCCGCTGCTGCTGGCGCACGCGGAGAACGACACCACGGTCGTCATCAGCGGAACCGAGCAACTGCACGACACGCTGACCGGGCTGGGCAAGACCGTGCGGTTCATCCGCCTCTCCCGAGGCCACCTCCCCGACGACCGGGACGAGTGGGACGGGCTCGACGCCGCTGTCGTGGAGTGGTTCCGCGACCACCTCAAGCCCGCCCCGGGCGGTTCCCCGGCGCCCCGCGGTGACCACCGCGGGGCACGCGCCGCGAAGAAGACGCACGACGAGTTGGTGCACCTGCCCGCCGAATTCCCCTGACCGAAGCCGAACTCCCCACCAGCGAGCAGTTCCGGGTGATCCCGGACGAGCTGCCGCGTGTTTCCCGAGGCGCAGCGCCAGAGTCGACGCCGCGCCGCTGTCCCACGCCCTGCGTTGCCGATCGGCACCCGACAAACCCCACTCCAGAAAGGGCAGGCACAGAAAATGCCTCCTGCAGTCGCCGGCGCCGAGACGCCATCCCGCCGACGCCTAGGCTTGATCCTGGCACTGCTGGCCTTCGCCCAGTGCATCTACGCCATCGACTACAGCATCGTCTTCGTGGCACTGCCCGAGATCGGCGCCGGGGTCGGCTTCTCCGCGCAGACCCTCCAGTGGGTCGTCAGCGCCTACGCCGTCGCCTTCGGCGGCTTCCTGCTGCTCGGCGGCCGTGCGGCGGACCTGTTCGGACGCCGCCGCATGTTCGCCTTCGGCCTGTTCCTGTACGCGGTCTCCTCGCTCGCCGGGGCGCTCGCGACCGAACCGGTCACGCTGATCGTCGCCCGCGCGGTGCAGGGGATCGGTGGCGCCTTCCTCGCTCCCGCAACGCTTTCACTGGTCACCACGACCTTCGCCGAGGGCCCCGAGCGCAACCGCGCACTGGCGATCTGGGGCGGTGCCGGTGGCAGCGGCATGGTCCTCGGTTCGCTGCTCGGTGGCGTGCTGACGGGCGCGTTCGGCTGGGCGTCGATCTTCTTCGCCAACGTCCCGCTCGCCGGTGGCGCCATGCTGCTCACCTTCGCCATCATCCCGAAGGACACCGAGCGGGACGCCTCCGGGCGCAGGTTCGACCTGCCCGGTGCGCTGACCGCGACGATCGGCCTGACGCTGCTGGTGTTCACCCTCGTCCAGGGCCCGGTGTCGGGCTGGACGTCGCCGACGATCCTGATCACCGCGGCCATCGCGGTGGCCGTGCTGGCCGTGTTCCTCACCATCGAGGCCCGCGGCCGCGACCCGCTGATGCCGCTGCGCCTGTTCCGCAACCGCAACCTGAGCACCGGCACCGTCGTCACCCTGGTGTTCATGGCGACGTTCGGTGCGCTGCCCTACTTCTTCACCGTCTACTTCCAGACCGTGCACGGCTACTCCGCGATGCAGAGCGGCATAGCCTTCCTCCTGCCGTGCGTGGGGGTGCTCATCGGCAACCTGTCCGGCGGGCGGTTGGCCACCCGCTTCGGGGTGCGCACCACGCTGATCGTCGCGCTCCTCATGGGGGCCGTCGGTACCGTGGCCTTCGCGCTGTCCATCTCGCCGGACGCCTCGTACCTGACGCTGGTGCCGGGGGTGCTCATCCTCAGCCTCGGTCAGGGTGCCGTGTTCACCGCGATGTACGCGGCGGTGACCACCGGTGTCGACGAGCAGAACCAGGGCATCGCCTCGGGCATCGCCTCGACCGGTCAGCAGGTCGGTGCCGCGGTCGGCCTCGCCGTCCTGGTGGCGGTCGCCAACGCGGGCAACGCGGGGCTGACCGGTGAGGCGCTGCGCGTCGCCACCGCCGACGGCCTGCGCTCGGCCATGTGGGCCACCGTGGCGGGCATCATCCTGCTCGTGCTGGTCACGACGAACTTCAGGCGCAGTGTGGCGGCCCCGGTCGCCGAGCCGGAGAAGTTGGCCGAGGTGACGCCGACCGTCTGACCTCCCGGCACGAACAAGGGGTGATTCCACTTCAGTCCATGTCACATGGGTGGAATCACCCCTTGTTCGTGTCGAATTTTTTCTTCCGGTGCGGGTTCGGTGAAAATCTGGCGAACCCGCAATCGCCGGATTCCGGTGCGAGCTGGTTTCGAACGGTGTCTTGGCTGCTGACCACCCGGAGGTTTCTGCCGGCTTTTGACGAGCCGCGGGACACGCTTGTTGGAATTCGATTATTCCCGTCCTGGGCGTCGCGAGGTGGGTGCCGCGTCAAGAGGTGATCAGGTGGCAGATCTTCTCCACCCCTGACGGCGGACGACGTGGGGTGATCCCATCACGCCCTTCACGTGCATCGGCTCGACCGGCGGCAACTGGAACCGCGCAATTCGGTCAAAAGGAATACCGTCAGCTCTCGGCTCTCGCCAATGGACCAACAATCCCACGTCTGCGGGTGCGCCGCGCGGTGGAAACGCTGTCTGGGAACTCAAGGTCGACATCGGATTGTGAAATGCCCTGAAGCGCTAGAGTAATTGCCGTACTCTACTGCTGGGAACCGATGCGGCCCATGCTGGTGGAGTGGAAATCAAGGGGGATGGCAGTTCTCCGACAGCCGCGGTCCCGGGGGTGCGGGTCGGTCGGTTTCCCTGACGGCGCCGAGGTGGCCCGCCATTTCTGAGCCGCACTCGAAAAGGCTCGGTGGGGCTCCCGACGCACTTCGCCCCCACGACCCTCCCGTGGCACCCGCCGCACCCGTCATCCCCGTGCCCACGGCCGCACCGCCCGACGCGCAGGCCGCAGGGGCACGACCAGCAGCAGGTTGAAACCCGTATCCCGCCGAACCGGAGGAACCCATGGACGGCGACACCCAGTCCTATGTGGTCGTGCTCAACGACGAGGAGCAGTACTCGATCTGGCCCGCCGACCGCGACCTGCCCCCCGGCTGGCGCGGCGACGGCGTCAGCGGTTCCGAAGCGGAATGCCTGGCCCACATCGGCGAGGTGTGGACGGACATGCGCCCGCTGAGCCTGCGTCGGGCCCTGCAGCGGGCGACCACCTCTCACGGCGAAGGATGACTGCGAGATGGTGCTCGATGACTTCCACACCCAGGTGACCGAGGCGCCGGACGCCCTCGCGGTGCAGGACGGCGACCTGCTGCTGACCTACCGCGATCTCGCCGCGCACGCCTCCGCCCTCGCGACCAGGCTCACCGACCGGGGGGTGGGCCCGGAGAGCGTCGTGGCCGTCTACGCCAACCGGTCCGCCGAGCTGGTGGTCGCCGAACTGGCCACCCTGTTGGCGGGCGCGGCTTTCCTGCCGCTGGACCCCGCCCACCCGGCCGCGCGCATCCGCCAACTGCTGGAGCTCTCCGGCGCCGCCGCGGTGCTCAGCACCGAGGCGCTGGTGTCCGGCGGCGCACCGCTCGGCGACGACGTCCTGGTGGTCGACCTGACCGGGGAACCGGGTGGGGCGGCCTTCCCCGCACCGCCCACACCGGACGCCGCCGCGCTGGCGTACGTGATCTACACGTCGGGTTCCACCGGCAGGCCGAAGGGTGTCGCGGTGACCCACGGGGGTCTCGCGAACCTGATGCGCTGGCACCACAGGACCTACGGCACGCGCCGCACGGACAGGTCCACCCTGCTGGCCAGCCCCGGGTTCGACGTGTCCATCCAGGACATCTGGTTCACCCTGACCGCCGGTGCCGCGCTGGTGATACCGCCCGCCGAGGTGCGCACCTCCCCGCCGGAGCTGGCCACCTGGCTCGCCGACGAGCAGATCACCGTGACCTTCCTGCCCACACCGCTGGCCGAGGCCGTCCTCGACGAGACCTGGCCCGCGCACACCGCGCTCCGGTTCCTGCACACCGGCGGCTCGGCGATGCAGCGCGGTGTGCCGGACGGGTTGCCGTTCACCGTGGTCAACCTCTACGGGCCCACCGAGGCCACGGTGAAGGTGACGGCCTGCGAGGTGCTGCCGGGCGGGCCCGTGCCGCCGCCGATCGGCGTGCCGGTCGACGGCGTGCGCTGCCACGTCCTCGACGGGCTCGACCCGGTGCCCGACGGCGAGGCGGGCGAGATGTGCCTGGCGGGCGACTGCGTGGCGCGCGGGTACCTGGGCGACCCGGCGGCCACGGCGGCGGCGTTCGTGCCGGACGTCACCGCCCCCGGGCAGCGGATGTACCGGACCGGGGACAAGGTCCGCCGGGGGCCCGACGGGGTCTTCGAGTACATCGGCCGGTACGACGACCAGGCCAAGGTCCGCGGGTTCCGGATCGAACCCGGCGAGATCGCCACGGTCCTCAAGGGGCACCCGGCGGTCCACGACGCCTTCGTGGTGGTCGAGCGCTCCGGTCGCCCGGACGCGCGCCTGGTCGCCTACGTGGTCTCCGCCGTCGCGCCCGCCGAGCTGGTCGAGTTCGTCGCGGCCCGGCTGCCCGCGTACATGGTGCCCGCCGCGACCGTCGCGCTGCCCGCGCTGCCGCTGACCCCCAACGGCAAGGTCGACCGGCACGCGCTGCCCGCGCCCGACCGGGCCGCGGCGGGCCTGGACGACGCGGCCGTGTCGCCGCGCACCCCGACCGAGGTCGCGGTGGCCGGGATCGTGGCCGAGTTGCTCGGCACCGCGGAGGTCGGCGTGCACGACGACTTCTTCGCCCTGGGCGGGAACTCGTTGCTCGTCGGGCGCCTGGCGGTCCCGCTCGCGACCGAGCTGAACGCCGCGGTGAGCGTGGCGGAACTGTTCAACGCGCGCACCGTGGCGAGCCTCGCGGCCATCGTCGACGAGCGTGTCGCCGCGGCCGGGGGCGGCGAACCCGTCTCCCCGCTGATCGCGCCGATCCCGCCGCCGCTGCGCCGGGTCCCCAGGGACCGGCCCATCCCGCTGTCGCTGCCGCAGGAACGGGTCTTCTTCTTCGAGCAGCTCTCGCCGGGCAACCTGGCCTACAACTTCCAGGCCACGGTGTCGTTGCGGGGCAAGGTGGACGTCGGCGCCCTGCGCTCGGCGCTGGACGAGATCGTTCGCAGGCACGAGATCCTGCGGACCGCCTACGTCGCGGTCGACGGGGTGGGGTACCAGCGGCCGGTGGCGGAGGCCAAGGCGTCGCTGAAGGTGCTCGACGTCCCGGCCGCGGACGCCGACGAGGTCGTCGCCGCGCACCTGCGCGAGCCGTTCGACCTGGGCAACCCACCGCTGGCCCGCTGGGTGCTGCTGCGGCACGAGGACGACCAGAACACCTTCCTGCACGTGGAGCACCACTTCGTCCACGACGGCTGGTCGCTGTCGGTGTTCCTGTCCGAGTTGCGCGTCCTCTACCCGGCCTTCGTCGCCGGGCTGCCCTCGCCGCTGCCGGAGTTGCCCGTCCAGTACGCGGACTACGCGTTCTGGCAGCGGGACTGGATGCGCGGCGAGGTGCTGCGGGCGCACGTCGAGCACTGGACCGCCCGGCTGGCGGGCGCGCCGGACACGCTGGAGCTGCCCGCCGACCGGCCGCGGCCGCCGGTGATCTCCTTCCGCGGCCGGGCGCCGCGCATCCTGTTCCCGACCGAGCTGTCGCGGGCGTTGCGCGCCTTCAGCAGGCAGCACCGCGTGTCCCTGTTCGCCACCATGTACGCGGGCTTCGCGGCGCTGCTGCACCGCTACACCGGGCAGCGGGACATGCTCGTGGGGACCGGTGCGGCGAACCGGAACGTGCCCGAGCTGGAGCCGCTGCTCGGCATGCTCGTCAACACGTTGGTGCTGCGCACGGAGGTGGCGCCCGACCAGCGGTTCAGCGACCTGCTCGAACAGGTGCGGCAGAGCGTGGCCGAGACCCTGGCCTGGTCGGACACCCCGGTCGACGCGGTGATCGACGCGATCGAGCCCACCCGCGACCCCTCGCGCACCCCGCTGTTCCAGGTCATGTTCAGCTTCCACGACTCCGCGGTGCCCGACATCGACTTCGGCGGGCTCACCGGTCGGGTCACCGAGCGCTCGAACCGCTCGGCCAAGTCCGACCTCAACGTGATCGTGATCCCGCGCGCCGAGCAGCGCCTCGGCCGGGCGGCCAGTCCCGAGGACGACGACCTGGCCATGATCTGGGAGCACTCGTCGGACCTGTTCGACGAGGACACCATGACGCGGATGGTCACGCACTACCTGACCCTGCTCGCCGACGCGGTGGCCAGGCCGGACACGCGGGTGGGGGCACTGCGCCTGCTCCCGGACGCGGAGGCCGACCAGCTCGACACCTGGTCCCGCGGTCCCGCGGTGGCGGGCACCGAACCGGTGGTGGAGCTGATCGCCCGGCAGGCGCGGACGCGGCCGGACGCCGTCGCGGTGAGCTGGTCGGAGGGGCAGCTCACCTACGGCGACCTGTGGCGGCGCGCGGGCGGGCTGGCCGACGAGCTGCGGGAGGCGGGCATCGCCGCCGAGGAACCGGTGGCGGTGTGCGCCGACCGCTCGGTGGAGCTGGTGGTCGGCGAGCTGGCCGTGCTCCTGGCCGGTGGGTGCTACCTGCCCGTCGACCCGAGCTACCCGGCCGAGCGGATCACGTTCATGCTGCGGGACGCGGGCGTGCGCAAGGTCCTCGCCACGCTCCAGACGCAGTTGCAGTTGCCCGCGCCCGACAGCAGCTTCCGGGTGTTCGACCTGGGCGCCCCCGTCGCCGACGGCCCGGTCGACGCCGGTGACCCGGTGGCCCCGGACCGGCTGGCGTACCTCATCTACACGTCGGGGTCGACCGGCAGGCCCAAGGGCGTCGCCCTGTCCCACCGGGGGCTGGCGAACCTGGTCGGCTGGCACGTGGGCGAGTACGGGCTGGGTCCGGCGGACCGGACCGCGCTGTTCGCCAGCCCCGGGTTCGACGCGTCGACGTGGGAGATCTGGCCCACCCTGGCGGCCGGTGCCACGCTGTGCGTCGTCCCGCCGAAGCTCCGGGCGGCGCCCGCGGAACTGGTGCGCTGGATCGGCGCCGAGCGGATCACCACGACGTTCCTGCCCACCCCCGTCGCCGCGGCCGTGCTGACCGAGCCGTGGCCCGCCGACACCGCCCTGCGCGCCCTGCTGACCGGCGGCGACGCGTTGCCCGCGGCGCCGCCGGAGGGACTGCCGTTCCGGCTGTTCAACCACTACGGGCCGACGGAGAACACCGTGGTGGCCACGGCGGGCCCCGTCCCGCCGGGGTCGGCCGGGCCCCGACCGCCGATCGGCAGGCCGATCGCGGGCGTCGACGCGCACGTGCTGGACGCCGAGGGCAGGCGGGTCCCCACCGGTGTCCGGGGCGAGCTGCACCTCGGCGGCACGGCGGTGGCCCGCGGCTACGTGGACGACCCCGAGCTGACCGCGGCGAGGTTCCCCGCCGACCCGTCCGCCGCCCACCCGGGTGCCCGCCTGTACCGCACCGGTGACCTGGTCCGCTGGCTGCCCGACGGGCAGTTGGAGTTCCTCGGCCGGGCGGACGAGCAGGTGAAGATCCGCGGGTTCCGGATCGAGCCCGAGGAGGTGGCGGCGACGCTGCGGGAACACCCGCAGGTGCGCGACGCCGTGGTCATCGCCCGCGCGCCCGAGGCGGGGGCCGAGACGCGGCTCATCGCCTACGCCCAGAGCGGCACCGCCGCCGCCGAGGACCTGCCCGGGTTCCTGCGCGAACGCCTGCCCGCGTACATGGTGCCGGACGAGGTCGTGGTGCTCCCCACCCTGCCGCTCACCGAACACGGCAAGGTGGACCACGGCGCGCTGGCCGCGCTGGCGCCGCCCGCCCCGGACGTCCCCGAGGCCGAGCAGCTTCCCCGGACGGCGACGGAGGAACGCGTCGCGCAGCTCGCCTCCGCGCTGCTGCGCGGCAGGCGGGTGGGGCGCGACGACGACTTCTTCCGCGTCGGCGGCCACTCGCTGCTGGCGGCCCGACTGGTCGCCCAGGTGAACGACGCCTTCGGGGTCGCGGTGCCGATCGCCCTGTTCCTCCAGCGGCCCACCGTGGCCAACCTGGCGGACGCGGTGGCGGTCGCGACGGCGGGACCCGCGACGGGTCCGATCAGGCCGAGCAGCCGCCGCGCGGCCGCGCGGCTGCTGTCCGAGCTCGACCAGCTCAGCGACGAGAGAGTCGAGTCGCTCCTGCGCGACGCGGAAGGAACCGAGGTGCAGCAGTGAGCAGAGCTGTCGAAATGGAGGCCGAGGAGCGGCGGGCGCTGCTCGCCGAGCTGCTGCGGCGCAGGTCCGAACAGGACAGCGCGGTCCCGCTGTCGTACGCGCAGCGGCGGCTGTGGTTCCTCGACCAGTTGCAGCCGGGCAGCGCGGTCTACAACGTCCCGCTCGGCTACGACATCACCGGCCCGGTGCACGTCGGGGCGCTGGAACGGGCGTTGACCGAGGTGGTGCGGCGGCAGGAGGTCCTGCGCACGGCCTTCCGGTCGACCGGCGGCACGCCGCACCAGGTGGTGCTGCCGCCGGAGCCGGTGACCATCCCCGTCGTCGACCTGACCGCGCCCGGCCGGTCGGCCGACGAGGTGGCGCGCCTGGCCGACGAGGAGGCGGGTGCCCCGTTCGACCTGGTGGCGGGTCGGACCATCCGGGCCCGCCTGCTGCGCCTGGCCGAGCAGCGGCACCGCCTGCTGATCACCGTGCACCACCTCGCCTGCGACGCCTTCTCCGTGGGGGTGCTGGGCGAGGAGCTCGCGGTCCAGTACCGGGCCGCCCTGACCGGCCTGCCGCCGGGGGAGCCGGACCTGCCCATGCAGTACGCCGACTTCGCCGAGTGGCAGGACAGCGCGCTGGCCGGGCCCGAGCTGGACCGGCTGCTGGCGTACTGGAAGAACAGGCTGGTGGGTATGCCCACCCGGCACCTGCCCACCGACCACCCCCGCCCGCCGGTGCAGAGCTACCGGGGCGCCGCGCACACCTTCGAGCTGCCCGCGGACGCGGTCCAGCGGTTGGAGGAGCTGAGCAGGGCGGAGGGGGTGACCCTCTTCAGCGTCCTGCTCGCCGCCTTCGCGGTGCTGCTGCGGGCGCACGTCGGCGAGGACGAGGTCGTGGTCGGCACCCCGGTGTCCGGCCGGGAACGGCCCGAGCTGGCCGGGCTGATCGGGTTCTTCACCAACACCCTGGTGCTGCGCTGCGACCTCGCGGCGGGCCCCACGTTCCGGCAGCTCGTCCAGCGGCTGTGGACCGAGGTCCGGGGCGCGCTGGCGCACCAGGACCTGCCGTTCGAGAAGCTCGTCGAGGAACTGCACCCCGACCGCGACCTCGCCCAGAACCCGTTGTTCCAGGTGCTGTTCAGCTACCGGTACGAGGAGGAGGGCGCGGGGCTGTCCCTGGACGGCTGCGGGGTGCGCCAGGTGCTGGGCGACACCGGCACGGCGCGGTTCGACCTCACGCTGAGCCTCGCGCGCACCCCGGCCGGTGTCACGGGCAGGGTGGAGTACAGCACGGACCTGTTCGAGGCCGCGACCGCCGAGCGCATCGCCGCGCGGTACGCGCGGGTGGTGACCGCCGCCGCGCAGGACCCGGACCGGCCCGTCGACCGGTTGGCCGCGCTGCCCGAGGACGAGCTGGCCACCCTGTCCGCCTGGCAGGTCGGCCCCCGGGCCGAGGTGGCCGAGGTCCTGGTGCACCGGGTGCTGGAGCGGCGGGCGGCCGCGACGCCCGACGCGGTCGCCGTGGTGGCCGCCGACGCCACCCTGACCTACCGCGAACTCGACGAGCGCGCCGAACTGCTCGCCCGCCAGTTGCGCCACCTCGGCGTGGCGGCGGACGAGCCGGTCGGCGTCCACCTCGGCCGAGGTTCCCTCCTGGTGGTCGCCCTGCTGGGCATCCTCAAGGCGGGTGCGGCGTACCTGCCGCTGGACCCCGGCTACCCGCGCGACCGGCTGGCGTTCATGGTCGGCGACGCCGGGGTGCGGCTGGTCGTGGCGGACGAGCGGTGGGCCGCCGCCGCCGGGCGGTTGGGCGCCGACCGGGTCGTGGTGCCCGACCCGACCGGGGTGCCGGACGTCGAGCCGGTGGCGGTCACGGCCGAGAACCTGGCGTACGTGATCTACACGTCCGGGTCCACCGGGCGGCCGAAGGGTGTCATGGTCACCCACCGGAACGCGGTCAACCTGTTCGCCGGGATGACCGAGGCCTTCGGTGCCGACGAGCCCGGCACCTGGCTCGCGGTGACCAGCGTGTCCTTCGACATCTCCGTGGTCGAGCTGCTGTGGGCGCTGGCGCACGGCCACCGGGTCGTGCTGCGCGGCGAGCCCCCCCGGGCGTCGGCCGCGCCCGCCGCCGGGTCGGCCGCGACCGACGCGGCCCGCACCCGTCCGATCGACTTCAGCCTGTTCTACTTCGGCAACGACTCGGAGGCGAACTCGGGCGACCGGTACCGGCTGCTGCTCGAGGGCGCGAAGTTCGCCGACCGCAACGGTTTCACGGCCGTGTGGACCCCCGAGCGGCACTTCCACCGGTTCGGCGGGCTGTACCCGAACCCGTCGGTGGTGGCCGCCGCCGTCGCCGCCATCACCGAACGGGTCCAGGTGCGCGGGGGCAGCGTGGTGATGCCGTTGCACGACCCGCTGCGGGTCGCCGAGGAGTGGTCCGTCGTGGACAACCTGTCGGCGGGGCGGGTCGGCATCTCGCTGGCGTCGGGCTGGAACGCCAACGACTTCGCCCTCGCCCCGGACCGGTTCGACAAGCGCAAGCAGTTGATGATGGACGGCCTCGCCGAGGTCCGCGGGCTCTGGCGGGGCGAGAAGGTGTCGCGCCGCAACGGGGTCGACGCCGAGGTCGAGGTCGGCGTGTTCCCCCGGCCCGTCCAGCAGGCGCTGCCGGTGTGGCTGACCAGCGCCAAGCACCCGGAGACCTTCCGGATGGCGGGTGAGGCGGGCACCGGTGTGCTCACCCACCTGCTCGGGCACAACCTGGAGGAACTGGCCGAGAAGATCGAGCTGTACCGGCGGACCTGGCGCGAACACGGGCACGGACCCGGCGACGGCCACGTGGCGGTCATGGTCCACACGTTCGTCGGCACCGACGTCGACGAGGTGCGGGAACTGGTCCGGGAGCCGCTGAGCCGGTACCTGGAGTCCTCCTTCGACCTGATCGCCTCGTTCGGCGCCACCACCGCCAGCGCCCAGGACTTCAAGTCGCTGGCCCCCCGGGAACTGCGCGAGCTGGTCGACCGGGCGTTCGACCGGTTCTTCGCCACCGCCAGCCTGCTCGGCACACCGCAGGTCTGCGCTGACATGGTGGATCGGATGAAGGCCGTCGGCGTCGACGAGGTCGCCTGCCTGGTCGACTTCGGGGTCGACGAGCAGGCCGCGCTCGACGCGCTGACCCACCTCACCACCGTCCGGGAGATCACCGACGAGCGCCGGGCCGCCGCGCTGGCGGAGGCCGACGAGCAGCCGATCGCCGGACAACTGCGCGACCACGGCGTGACGCACCTGCAGTGCACCCCGTCGCTGGCCCGCCTCCTGCTCACCGATCGGGACGCGCGGGCCGAACTGCCCCGGCTGCGCAGGCTGCTGGTGGGCGGCGAGGCGCTGCCCGCCGACCTGGCCCGCGTGCTCGACGACGCAGTGGGCGGCACCGTGCACAACATGTACGGGCCGACCGAGGCAACGGTGTGGGCGACGACGGCCAGGGTCGAGCCGGGGGGCCCGGTGTCCATCGGGCGACCGCTGGCGAACGCGCGGGCCTACGTGGTCGACCGCGGGATGCGGCTGTGCCCGGTGGGCGTGCCCGGCGAGCTGCTGCTCGGCGGCGGTGGTGTGGCCCGCGGCTACCTCGACCGCCCCGGGACGACGGCCGAGCGCTTCCAGCCCGACCCGTTCGACCCGGCGCCGGGCGCGCGGGTCTACCGGACGGGCGACCTGGCCCGCTGGGCACCCGACGGCGGCCTGGAGTTCCTCGGCAGGCTCGACGACCAGGTGAAGCTGCACGGCCACCGGATCGAGCTCGGCGAGGTCGAGACCGCGCTCGCCGAGCACCCGGACGTCCGCTCGGCGGTCGCGGTCATCCGGGGCGCGGGCGCCGAGCAGCGGATCGCCTGCCACTTCGTCCCGGCCGCCGGTCGCACCCCGACCGGTCCCGAGCTGCGCGCCTTCCTCACCACGCGGTTGCCCGCCTACATGGTGCCCGGCGCGTTCCACCCCATCGACGCGGTGCCGCTGACCCCCAACGGGAAGGTCGACCGCAGGGCGCTGCCCGAGGCACCGGGCGCGCGGCCGCAGAGCGCGTCGGCGTACGCGCCGCCGACGACCGCGACCGAGCGCCTGGTCGCCGACGTGTGGCAGGACGTCCTCGGCGTGGACGAGGTGGGCGTGGACGACAGCTTCTTCGACCTCGGCGGGAACTCGCTGCTCGTGGTGGTGGCCAGGGCCCGGCTGCTCGAACACCGCGAAGGCGGGCTCTCGCTGGTGGACATGTTCCGGTACCCGTCCGTGCGGGCACTGGCCGAAGCCATGGACCGCGAGCCGGACGAGAGGTCCGACGAGGCGGCAGGCGCGGGTGCCGCGCGGGGAGCGGCCCGCCGCGCCGCCGGGCGCGGTGCCGCGCGGCGCAGCACGAGGACGGGGGAGTGATGGCGGACGGCATGGACGGCGGCACGGAGCCGATCGCGGTGGTCGGCCTCGCCGGGCGGTTGCCCGGCGCCGCCGACATCGACGAGTTCTGGCGCAACCAGCGCGACGGCGTCGAGTCGGTGACCAGGTTCAGCGCGCGGGAGCTGGTCGACGCCGGGTGGCCCGCGGAGATGGTGGCCCACCCCGACTACGTGCCCGCGGCCGCGGTCGTCCGCGACGGCGACCGGTTCGACGCGGAGTTCTTCGGCTACACCGCGCAGCAGGCGGAGATCAGCGACCCGCAGCAGCGGACCTTCGTCGAGTGCGTGTGGCACGCGCTGGAGGACACCGGGCACGACCCGTCGCGGTTCGACGGCGCCGTCGGCGTCTACGGGGGGTGCTTCGCCAACAAGTACCTGCCGCTGAACCTCCTGGCGAACGAGCGGTTCCGGCGGTCGATGGCGGCCTTCTCCGCGCGCCCGTACAACGACAAGGACTTCCTCGCCACCCGGGCGGCGTACCTGTGCAACCTGCGCGGTCCCGCGATGACCGTGCAGACCGCGTGCTCCACCTCGCTCGTCGCCATCCACCTCGCGTGCCAGGCGCTGCTCGGCCACGAGTGCGACATGGCCCTGGCGGGCGCGGTGGCCCTGCCCATCCCGTTGATCGGCGGCTACCCGGTGGTCGCGGGCAGCATCTTCGCCCGCGACGGGCACTGCAGGCCGTTCGACGCCGCCGCGGGCGGGACCATCCCCGGGTACGGCGTCGCGGTCGTGGCGCTGCGCAGGTTGAGCGACGCGATCGCCGACTCCGACAACATCCGCGCGGTGATCCTGGGCACGGCGGTCAACAACGACGGTTCGACGAAGTTCGGCTTCAGCGCGCCGAACATGCAGGCGCAGGCCGAGGTGATCGCCACCGCGCACGCGGTCGCGGGCGTGCCGTCGGAGACCATCGGCTACGTCGAGGCGCACGGCACCGGCACCCCGCTCGGCGACCCGATCGAGGTGGCCGGGCTCACCAAGGCCTTCAATACCCGTGAACGCGGCTTCTGCGCGCTCGGCTCGGCCAAGGCCAACATCGGGCACCTGGACGCCGCCGCCGGGGTGGCGGGCTTCGCCAGGGCGGTGCTGGCCCTGGAGCACGGCGAGATCCCGCCGAGCATCAACTTCTCCACGCCCAACCCGGCGCTGGTGCTGGAGCGCACCCCGTTCTACGTGCCGACCACCGCCCGCCCCTGGACCAGGGGCGCGGCGCCGCGCCGGGCGGGCGTCAGCGCCTTCGGGGTCGGCGGCACCAACGCGCACGTGGTGCTCGAGGAGGCGCCCGCGCCCCGCCCCGCCGCGCCCCGCGCACGCGGACCGCAGTTGATCGTGCTGTCCGCGCGCACCGGCAAGGCACTGGCGGACGCGGCCGACAACCTCGCGGGCCACCTGGACCGGCACGACGACGTGGACGTCGCCGACGTCGCCCACACCCTGCAGGTGGGCCGGTCCGGGTTCGCGCGCCGCGGGCACCTGGTGTGCGGCGACCGCGCCGAGGCGGTCGCCGCGCTCCGGGAACTGGCGCGGACCGCGGACGCGGGCGGCGGGGTGAACGCCCGGCAGGTGGTCTTCATGTTCCCCGGCAGCGCCTCGCACCGCCCGGGCGCCGCCGCGGACGTCCACCGCGACGAACCGGTCTTCGCCGAGCAGGTGGACCGCTGCGCCGAACTGCTCCGGCCGCGGCTCGGGTACGACGTCCGCCCGCTGCTCTTCCCGCCCACCGGGGGTGATCGCGGCGCGGACGACCCGCGCGGTGTGGCCGCGGCGGTCTTCAGCCTGCAGTGGGCCCTCGCGCGGCTGTGGCAGTCGTGGGGCGTCGAACCCGCCGCGATGATCGGCCGGGGCGACGGCGAGTACGTGGCGGCCTGCCTGGCGGGCGTGGTCGACCTGGCCGACGCACTCGACGCCGCGGTCGCCAGGGCGGAGGTCGGCGCGGGTGCGGCGGGGTTCGCCGACCGGGTGGCGGGCTACGAGCCCAAGCCGCCGCAGGTGCCCTACATCTCCGGTGTGACCGGCACCTGGATCGGCCCGGAGGAGGCCGTGGAGCCCGCCCACTGGGTCCGCCACCTGCACGAGCCGACCCGCTTCGACGACGGCCTGCGGGAGCTGGCCCGCCAACCCGGCCGGATTCTGCTGGAGGTGGGGCCGGGCAGCGCGCTGACCGAGGTCGTCGCCCGGCAGGGGCCCGCACAGTTGGTGGCCGTGCCCTCGCTGCCGCCCGGGGGCGGGGACCGGTCCGACCGGGCCCACCTGCTCGACGCCGTCGGCAGGCTGTGGCAGTCCACGGTGGACATCGACTGGGCCGCCCTGCACGGGACGTCGCGACCGCGGCGGGTGTCCCTGCCGGGCTACCCGTTCCAGCGGCGCCGGTACTGGATCGGACCCGACGCCGGGAGCTACGAGCCACTGGGTCTGGAGGAGACGTCATGGACAAGCCACTCATTTCCATCGTAGGCGCCGGTGTCATGGGCACCGGGATCTCGACGCTCGTCGTCGGGCACGGGTTGCCCGTCGTCCTGGTCGACGTGGACGAGGGCGTGCTGGACCGCGCCCGCGCGGCGATCACCACCGGGCTGCGGCACGCGCGGTTGACGGGGGCGCTGCCCGCCGGGTGCCCCCCGGCGGAACTGCGCACGGCGCTGTCGCTGGACGACGCGTCGGGGGCGACGGCGGTCATCGAGGCGGTCACCGAACACCCCGACCGCAAGCGGGAGGTGCTCGCGGGCATCTCGTCGCTGGTCCGGCCAGGGACCCCGGTCATCTCCAACACCTCCGGCATCCCCATCGACGAGATGGCCGACTGGGTGGACCGCCCGGGTGAGCTCATCGGCACGCACTTCATGAACCCCGCGTACCTGATCTCCATGGTCGAGGTGATCCGCGGGCCGCGCACCGCGGACGGGACCGTCGAGTCGGTCCTCGGGCTGCTGGCCCGGATCGGCAGGCGGGCGGTGGTGGTCCGGGACGCGCCCGGGTTCGTCACCAGCAGGCTCCTGCACCCGATGATCAACGACGCCGCGCAGGTGGTCAGCGCGGGCACCGCCACCGTCGAGGACGTGGACACCCTGATGCAGGGCTGCCTCGGCCACCCCACGGGTCCGCTGCGCACCGCGGACCTGATCGGCATCGACAACCTCGTCGACGCCCTGCGGGCGCTGCACGCCCGCACGGGCGACGAGCGGTGCCGACCCAGCGAGCTGCTGCTGGACAAGGTCCGGCGGGGCGAACTCGGCCGAAAGAGCGGTCGGGGCTTCTACGTCTACAGTGAGGCACAGAGATGATCCCGGAACAGCAGACCGACAGGGCGCCCCTCAACACGGACGTCGTCATCGACGAGATCACCCGGTTCGTGGCCGAGCAGACCAGGACCACCCCGGACGCGGACCAGGACCTGTTCGCCACCGGGCTCGCCAACTCCATGTTCGCCATGCAGCTCGTCGTGTTCCTGGAACAGGCCTTCGCCGTGACGGTCGCCGGACCGGACCTGCAGCTCTTCAACTTCTCGACGGTCAAGAGCATGGCCACGCTCGTCGGCAGGCTCCAGGCGGAGTCCGCCGCCGACGGCGATGTCTGACGGGCCCACCCACGAGGACGCGGACACCTGGCGGTCCGTCCGGGACAACGCCGGTTCGTGGGACCTCGCGGGCGAGATCCCACGAACCGTCCTCAGTGGACTGGGCGCCGCCGGGGTCCTCTGCGCGGAGGTGCAGAAGCAGTACGGCGGACTCGGCATGGGCAGCCTGGAGAGCGGGGCGCTCACCGCCCGCGTCGGCAGCCTGTGCAGTTCGCTGCGCAGCGTGATGACCTCGCAGGGCATGGCGGCGTGGACCATCCACCGCATGGGCACCCGCGAGCAGCGGGCCGCGTTCCTGCCGCAGCTCACCGGGGGGCGGCTCGCGGCCGTCGCCTTCAGCGAGCCGGAGGCGGGCAGCGACCTCGACGCGATGGGCACCGAGGTGCGGTTCGTCGACGACGCGGTGGTCGTCGACGGCAGCAAGACGTGGATCACCGCCGCCGCCTACGCCGACCTGATCGTCGTCGTCGGGAAGGTGGGCGACAACGCGGCGGCGGTGGTGGTGCCGACGGACACCGAGGGCGTCACGGTCGAGAAGGTCCCGCACCCGCTGGGCTGCCGCGCCGCCGGGCACGCGTGCGTCCGGCTCGACGGCGTGCGCCTGCCCGCCGCGAACGTCCTCGGCGGCTCCGGGCAGTCGTTGCCGTTCCTGATCACGACGGCACTGGCCTACGGCCGGATGTCGGTGGCGTGGGGCTGCGTCGGAATCCTGCGCGGCTGCCTCGACGCGGTGACCCGGCACGCGAGGTCGCGCAGGCAGTTCGGCAAACCGATCGCCGAACACCAGCTCGTGGCCCGCATGGTCGCCGAGATCTACGCCGCGGAGCGGGTCGCCACCGCGGTGTGCGGGCACGCGGGCGAGTGCTGGGAGTCGGGTTCGCCGGAGGTCGTGATCGCCACCGTGCTGGCCAAGCACGTGAGCGCGACCCAGGCCGTGCGCGGGGCCGCGTCCGCCGTGCAGGTCATGGCGTCGGCGGGCGCCTCGGACGGGCACGTGGTCGCCCGCGCCTACCGGGACGCGAAGCTGATGGAGATCATCGAGGGCAGCAGCGAGATCTGCCAGCTCGAGCTGGCCAGGCACGCCCTGGCGACCGCGAACACCACAGACCGGCAACCGTGAGCCCCGAGGGGGAGTTGTGACCGATCCGGTGACCACCGTCAAGTGCGTCGTCTGGGACCTGGACAACACGCTGTGGAAGGGCGTCCTGCTCGAGGACGGCGACGTGGTCCTCAACGAGCACGTCCTCGACACCATCACCGCCCTCGACGCCCGCGGCGTCCTGCAGGCCGTCGCCAGCAAGAACGACCACGAACCCGCCTGGCAGCGCCTGGAGGAGCTGGGCGTCGCCGAGTACTTCGTGGCGGCCAGGATCGGGTGGGGCCCGAAGTCGGCGTCGGTGCGGGCGATCGCCGACGAGCTGGAGTTCGCCCTCACCACCATCGCCTTCGTCGACGACCAGCCCGCGGAACGCGCCGAGGTGGCCTTCCACCTGCCGCAGGTGCGTTGCCACCCGGCCGAGGCGATCCCCGAGCTGCTGTCGCTGCCCGAGTACAACCCGCCCACGGTGACGGTCGACTCGCGCCGCCGCCGCCAGTCCTACCAGGCGAACGCACGGCGCCGGGCTGAGCAGGAGTCGTTCGACGGGCCGTCGGAGGAGTTCCTGCGCTCGCTGGACCTGGTGATGGAGATCAACCGCGCCACCACCGACGACCTGTCCAGGATGGAGGAGTTGACCCTGCGCACCAGCCAGATGAACGCGACCGGTGTGCACTACTCCGACGCGGACCTGCGCGCACTCCTGGACGACGCCCGGCACGAGGTCCTCGCGGTGACGATGGGCGACCGCTTCGGCCCGCACGGCGCGGTCGGCGTCGCGCTCCTGGAAACCGGTCCGGCGGTGTGGCACCTGAAGCTGCTGGCCACCTCCTGCCGGGTCGTGTCCTTCGGCGCGGGCGCCACCGTGCTGAACTGGTTGATCAGCGAGGCGGCGGCGGCGGGCGCCCACCTGGTCGCCGACTTCCGGCCGACCGCGCGCAACCGGATCATGGAGGTCGCGTACCGGTTCACCGGGTTCACCGAGGAGCACTGCGCCTGCCTCGGTGAACTGCGGCGGGCGGACGACGGGGAAACGCAACGACTGCACATCACGCCCGCACCGAGGCCCGCCCCCGACACGCTGCGCCTCACCGCCGTCCGGCTGGGCCGTGTTCCGGATGCGGTGTAGCCGGATTTCGGGGTGGCCGGGTGGCGCAGGGAAAAGAATGCCGCCCATATCGGGAAACCACTCGTTCCCAGAAGTGTGCGCGCCCGGCACAACACGACGCGCGAAGGCGCTGTTTTCGCGGGCGAACACAACGCGGTACGGCATACGGCGTCGGTTGGGGGGCCGCATGGCGGATATCCAGGTATCGCGATTGCCGACTATGATCAGGATCGGCGCTTGGCCGGAAAATTCCCTCGCCGCCACAGGTGGGTGCTCGGCGATCGGAAGGCGGCGCGGCGATTCCCCGGGTGGTTCCTCGGTCCCCCCTTCGGTGACCGGGGTGTGACGACTGGGGCCGCGAGGCGCGAATCCGCCTTGCGCGGTCCGAGGGGACGGCAAGCCCAGAACGAAGGCTTCTCATCTTGCGGCACGGAGGGGGTTCTATGTCGTGCGGTTCAGTGACCGACGTCAAGCGGGTGGACCGGGTTGATGGCGTGCCCATCGGCAACAACACCGCCACGTTCCTCGCGGACGAATTGTCACAACGCCGATCCGGTTCCGCCGCGACGGCAGGCCCGCGTACTCGGCAGACGTCGATCGCGCACTTATCGACCGGACGGGAATTGTGATCGGGGGTTTGGAGTTCGGCGGCGCCCCGTCGTCCCGTTCAGCCGTGGCCACCGGTTCAGCACCCCCGGGGGACTCGGGGGGCGGTGGCGTCGACACGGCGCCGCGGAGGGGTCGGCTGTTCCCCGGGGAACAGCGCCTGCCCGCCCCGTCGGACCTGGGCCTGGCAGGCGCACCGGCGACGTCGACGCCCCACCCCCGGGGGAGCGGCTCGACCGACGTGGTCGCGGCCGAGGTGTTGGTGCGGCGGGGCCTGTACCAGGACGCGGGCGCGGTGCTGCCCCGCCAACCACCGGACAACGCCCCGGTGGCGCGCCGCACCCGTTGGGCGGTGACCGCGGCGGCCATCCACTACTGGGGAGCGGGTGACGTCGAGGCCGCGTGCCGGGTGCTGGGCGACGTCGGCGGTCCGGTGGCCGAGGGGCACCGCGCGGGTTTCCTGCTGCTGGACGGCTGTCCCCGCGCGGCGCTGGCCGCGGGCGAGAAGGTCCTGTGCGACCGGCGGGTGCCCGACGAGGCGATCCCGCCCGCGGTGACCACCGTGGTCGTCGCCGCCAGCCTCGTCGGTCGGTTCGACCGGGCCATGGCGGCCATCGACCGGGCGCGACCGGCCCGGCTCGGGTTCGCCGAGCTCGACTACGTCCACTGCTTCGCGCTGCTGGTGGCGGGCCGGGTGCAGCAGGCGCGCCGGATGGCCGAGGACGGGCACCGCGACGCGGTGGCCGCCGGGAACGTCGCGGCGGCCGCGGGCTGGCTGACGCTGCGCGGCCAGGTCGCCAAGGCGCGCGGCGACCTGGCCACCGCGATCGTCGACCTGAAGACCGCTTCGCGCCTGCTCGAGGGCTACGGCATGCGCCTCGTGCTGGCGCAGTGCCTGGCCGACCTCGCCGCGGCCCGCGCCGTGTTCGGCGACCGGGACGGGGCGCGGCAGACCCTGCGGCTCACCGCCGACTGGGCACCCGCGAGCCGCCTGTTCACCCCGTGGTTCACCCTGAGCCAGGCGTGGAGCACGGCCGCGGGCGGGGACACCACCCTCGCGGCCAGGCAGGCGGGCGCCGCGGCCGACCGCGCCATGGCCTCGGGCCAGTACGCCGTCGAGGCCGTGGCCCGCTACGACGTGGCCCGCCTCGGCAACCCCAACGCCGCGCAACACCGCCTCGCCGCGCTCGCGGGCGTGGTGCAGGGCCCGGTCGTGCCCGCCATGGCCGACGCCGCGGCCGCGCTGGCCCGCTCCGCCCCCGGGGCCCTGGACGCCGCCACGGCGAGGTTCACCGAACTCGGGATGGACCTGCTCGCCACGGAGACCGCCACCGCCTCGGACGCGCTGCGCCGCGCCGCGGCTCCCCCCGGGGCAGCCGCGTGCCCGGACGCGACGACGCCGCTGCTGCGGCTCACCGCCCCGCTGGTCGAGCTCACCGGCCGCGAGCGCGACGTCGCGCTGCTGGCCGCGGGCGGGCTCACCAGCCCCACCATCGGCCACCGGCTGCGGCTGTCCGCCCGCACCGTCGACAACTACCTGAGCCGCGCCTACCAGAAGCTCGGGGTGACCAGCCGCCGCGACCTGGCCCCGCTGGTCATCGGCGGCCAGCCACCACCACCGATCCACGCCAGAGGAGAACACCGATGACCGCCATGAGCGACCTCGACAAGATCACGGCCAACCAGGAGGGCTTCAACCTGCGGGCGCGGGCGCACCTGAATTCCTCGTACTACGACGTGGAGAGGTTCAAGCAGGGCCACAACATGCTGCGCAAGCTGGAGCAGGAGGAACTGGGCGACGTCCGCGGCCGGTCCCTGCTGGAGTTGCAGTGCCACATCGGTGTCAACTCGATGTCGCTGGCCCGCATGGGCGCGCGGGTGACCGGGACCGACATCTCCGACGAGGCGATCGACATCGCCCGCGGCCTCGCCGAGGACCTCGACGTCGACGCCAAGTTCGTCCAGGCCAACCTCTACGACCTGCCCACGGTGCTCGACGGCGAGTTCGACATGGTGTTCACCGGCTACGGCACCCTCTCGTTCCTGCCGGACATCCCCCGCTGGGCCGAGGTGGTGGCGCGGTTCCTCAAGCCCGGCGGCACCGTCACGATCGTGGAGATCCACCCGATCCTCAACCTCTTCGACGTCGCCGACGGGCAACTGCGGGTCGTCCGCTCCCTGTTCCAGTCCCGACAGGTCCACCACGAGATGGACAAGAGCTACGCGGACAGGATCGCCGACGAGGTGGAGGTGGAGAAGCACTCCATCTACGGCTGGCGGTGGACCGTGGAGGAGGTGGTGAACGCCCTCATCGGCGCGGGCCTGACCATCGAACGCCTCCGCGAGGTCCCGTACGACGCGCGCCAGCGGCTCCCGCTGATGGAGCCCGACGGCGACCACAACTGGCGAATCCCGGGTGACCCGATCCCGCTGTCGTTCGCCTGCGTCGCCAGGAAGTGAGCCGCGCATGGCAGCCCAGATAGTCGCGACGGAGGAGATCCGCGAGTACGTCCGAGCCGTGTCCCTGCGCGAAGACCCGCTCCTGGCCGAGCTCAGGGAGGTGACCGCGGGGCTGCCGGGCGGCTCGGCCCTGCAGGTGATGGCCGAGGAGGGGCAGTTGCTGGCGCTCCTGGTGGGCCTGTCCGGCGCCGGGTCGGTGCTGGAGATCGGCACCTTCACCGGCTACAGCACGCTGTGCATGGCCCGCGCCCTCCCCCCGGGCGGGGTGCTCGTCACCCTGGACGTGGACGGCCGCTGGCCCGCGATCGGCACCGACTACTGGGAACGGGCAGGAGTCGCCGACCGCATCGAAGTCCGCATCGGCGACGCCACCCGAACCCTCACCACCCTCACCGAAGAACGGGGCCCCGCCAGTTTCGACTTCATCTTCATCGACGCCGACAAGACCAACTACGGCGCGTACTACGAGGCAGCACTCGCACTGGCCCGACCGAACGCGTTGATCGTCATAGACAACACGCTCTTCTTCGGCCGCGTGGCGGACCCGTCCAACCAGGACCCGGACACCACAGCGATCCGCGCGCTCAACGCGTCACTGCGCGAAGACCCGCGGGTGGACGTCTCACTGCTCACAGTGGCCGACGGGATCACGCTCGTCCGCAAGAAGTAGCCGCCAGGCCGCGTTCCAGGTGTGGTGGTTCCCGGAATGGCACGAGGTCTCCGGTATTCGGGTCGCAACCGGAATACCGGAGACCTCGTGCCCAGCGCACGTCCTCCGGGTGCGGTCCCCGCGCACGGCGAGCGTCGAGGCCCCCGCACCTGTGCTGGTCCGCGCCTGCCCCTGTGGTCCGCTCTGCCGCGCCACCACTCAGAACAGGGTCGCGGGCTCAACGGGCTCGGGCTCGGGCAGCGCGTCGAGCCCGGGCACGAGCGCCCGCACGTCGTCGTGGAACCGACGGGCGAGCGCGGGCGCGTCGTCGTTGTCGGGGGTATGCAGGAAAACCGTCGGCGACCGACCCTCGCGCAGCCACTCGGCGACCACCCCGGCCCACGGCCGCCACCCCGCGACCGTCTCCTCGACCGAGTCCCGCCCCAGGTACCGGACGACCGGCTGATCGGTCAGCGCCCGCGTCCGCCGAGGCAGCCGCGGCTTCCTGGCCCAAGCCTCCTGCTCGGCCTCACTGGTCGGCGGACTCTGGAAGAAAACCGTGGTGTCGAACGGCACCCACTCGGCACCCGCGCCCGCGAGCACCCCCTCCAGCAGCGACGTCGAACCCGCGTCGCCGAAGAACACGGGGTGGCGCACCTCCACGGCCCGCCTGAGATCGGCGGGAAGCCTGCGCAGAAACCGACCGAGGACATCGACGTCCGAGGGCCCGAACGAGCCGGGCAACTGGGTCCACAGGACCGCCCGCTCCCCGAGGGGTTCGATCGCGTCCAGGAACGCCCGCATCTCAGCCTCGACCCCGACCAGTCGGCGCTCGTGCGTGACGACCTTGGGCAACTTGACCACGAACCGGAAGCCCGCACTGGTCTGCTGCGCCCAGGTCTCGACGGTCTTCCGAGCGGGGGTCGCGTAGAAGGTGGTGTTGCCCTCAACGGCGTTGCACCACCCCGCATAGGCCCGCAGGCGCTCCTTGGCGGGCAGCGACTGCGGCAGGAACCGCCCGGCCCACGCCTTGTGGGTCCACATCGCGCAGCCGACGTGAAGACGTGCCACTCCGTCAACTCCCCTCAAAAGTGAGTGGAGACAGCTTGCCACCAGCTCGGTGGTGGCCGAACACCCGCTCTTGCCACGGAGGCCGGAACGCGGGAAGTGTCAACCGATCAGGAAAGTCCGGTCGGCTCCTCAACCGCCTCCGATCTGTTCCCGGGGCAGCGCGCCGTTCGGCGCTCAGCTCCGCTTCCCCCGGTCGGGCTGAGGTTTCCATGACGGGCTTCGTGACCAATCTGGCCGTGTTTGCATTCTTTTGGTATCCGAGCCACGTGCCGGGTTTCTCTCGTATCGTGGTCATCCAGGCGCCGGCGGCCGGGGGGCATGCGATGACGGGGCACGATCGGTTCGGCGAGGTCGGTGGGGACGCGCCCGAGGTGGGACCGCCCCTGGTGGCTCGCGAGGTGCGGAACGCGGTGTCAGGCCAGGCGGACTCGGTGGTCCAGGCCGCTTCGATCGGCGCCGTCACGATCAATCCCCCCGCCGACGGGCTGCGGCCGGTGCCGCAGCAGTTGCCCGCGGCGCCATCCGGGTTCGTCGGCCGTGCCGGGGAACTCGCCGAGTTGAGCGTGGTGGCGGACCGGGCTGCGGCGGGGATCGTCGTCGTCTCGGCGCTGGGCGGGTCAGGTGGCATCGGCAAGACCTGGCTGGCCTTGCAGTGGGCGCACACCCACCGCGACCGGTTCCCGGACGGGCAGTTGTTCGTCGACCTGCAGGGATTCTCCCCCGCGGGTCGGCCGATGCCGCCCGCCGTGGCGGTCCGGGGGTTCCTCGACGCCCTGGGCGTCGACACGGCCCGCGTCCCCGCCGATCTGCACGCCCAGGTCGCCCTCTACCGAAGCCTGGTCGCGGGCCGCCGAATGCTGATCATCCTCGACAACGCGGCCGCCACCGACCAGGTGCTCCCACTCCTCCCCGGCGACACCGGTTGCACCCTGCTGGTGACCAGTCGACGCCGCCTGCCCGGTCTGGTCACGGCGCACGGCGCCAACCCGATCCACCTCGACGTCCTCGCCCCGCCGGAGGCACGCGCGCTGCTCATCGGCGCGCTGGGGGCCGCCCGCGCCGCCGCCGACCCCGCGGCGGTCGACACCCTGCTCGACCTCTGCGCCGGGTTCCCCCTGGCGTTGGCCATCGTGGCCGCCCGCAGTCGAACCTCCCCCGAGCACTCCCTGCGCGCCCTGGCCTCGGAGTTGCGCGACACAGCCGCCGACCTGGACGCCTTCGACACCGGGGATTCCGGGGCCAGCCTCCCCGCGGTGCTGTCCTGGTCCCTGCACGCCCTCCAGCCCCGGCAACGCCAGGCGTTCGGGCTCCTGGGGGCAGCACCAGGACCTGACACCGGCCTGGCCGCCGCCGCGAGCCTCCTGGGCACGCCGTTGGCACAAGCCCGGCGAACGCTCACCGACCTGCAGGACGCATCCCTGCTGGACCGCGACTCCGACGGCCGCTGGCGGATGCACGACCTCGTGCGCGCCTACGCCACCCGCACCGCCCACGACCTACCGGAGCACACCCGTCAGGCAGCGCTGCAACGCGTGCTGGACCACTACACCCACACCGCCCACGCCGCCGACCGCCTCCTCTACCCCCACCGAGACCCACCCGGACTCGACCCACCCGTTCCCGGCGCCCACGCCCACCCACTGCCCGACGCCGCGGCGGCATCGGCCTGGTTCGACGGCGAACACGCGTGCCTGCTCGCCGCCCAGCGCACCGCCGACGCCCACCACCGGCACCACGGCGCCTGGCACCTGGCCTGGGCGCTGGACACCCACCACACCAGGCGCGGACACCGCCACGACCGACTCGCCGTCTGGCAAGCCGCAGCCCGCGCGGCCCCCGACCTCACCGCCCGCATCATCACCCACCGCTACCTCGGTGACGCCCACGCCGAACTCGGCCACCACGAGGCAGGCCTCAACCACCTGAACCAAGCCCTCACCCTCGCCCGACACCACCCCGACCCGACCCACCTGCCGCACACCCACTACGGCCTCTCCTGGGCCTGGCAACAGCAGGGCGACAACCACCGGGCCCTGCACCACGCCCACCGCGCCCTGGAGGCGTTCCAGGCCCTCGGCAAACCGGTGTGGGAAGCAGCAGCGCGCAACGCGGTCGCCTGGCACACCGCCCGCCTGGGCGACCACACCACCGCCCGAGCCCACGGCCAAGAGGCTCTCAACCTCATACGAAGGCACCACGACGCGAACACCGAGGCGGAAATCCACGACAACCTGGGCTACATCGACCACCAAACCGGCAACTCCCGCCAAGCCGTCGAGCACTACCAACACGCCCTCACCCTCTACCGAACCCTCGGCAACACCTACGAAACCGCCAACACCCTCAGCCGACTCGGCAGCTCCCAACTCACCCTCGGCCAACACCGACAAGCCCGCACCGCGTGGCAAGAAGCGGTCAAGCTCTACCAAGAACAAGGCCGAGACCCCGAAGCGACCCGACTACGACAACAGCTCCACGACCTGTGATCTGGTCGCGCCCACAGCACAAAGATGGCCGAGATGACGTCCGGTGTGGAACACGCTGAGAACCCCGCGTCGGGAGGGCCGCTGGCTGCACGTGCTCACTGGGCCGCGCACCGAAGTCTGGGGCGCCCGCTATCCGGCGGTCATCAGGTTGTGGAAAAACGCCTGGGCCGAGTTCGTCCCATTCCCGGCCTTCGACCTCGCCTTCGGCGGCCGCCTCGCCGTCGGACGCGAGTAATCCCCTTTCAACCCAGAGTTACACCGCTCGTTCGGCAGATTTTCCCGATATTGTCCCCAACCAGCCGGGCCCGGCGGACCTGCTCGGGATCGAGCTGGGTGCGGAGTTGCCAGTCCGGGTGTGCTGTGGTCTTGGCACCGGGGTTACCTCGACCACGTCCAAGCCGCGGTCGAGGGCCGCCATCGGTTCCGGGGCGCGTTCGCTCACCACTCGGGCCTGCATCCGCAACCGTAGGCGTCGATGTGGCTGCTGCCACCCTCGGCGTGCGACCAGCGCCGCGCGCCCGCCCTCCAGCATGGCCCCGCCCATGGGGTGAGCAGATAGGCGCCTGCGACGCCCGCGCCGAGCGCGGCGGTGAACTGCCTCCGGTTGGTGGTTATGGCTTTCCTGCACGGTTGTGCGGTCCAGGGGCGAACGTGTAGGGGTGGTTGCGGCTGGCAGTGGGCAGCGGGCCGGTGAACGCCTCGGCGTCCAACGCGATCCCGAGCTGCGCCGCCACCGCCGCCGCAGC